>JBMFGX010000017.1:0-74644 GCA_049977105.1 Acidobacteriaceae bacterium
CGGAGTGGATCACCAGCGTCGCAGGCCTTGCACAGCGAAACTCTTTAACGAAATCACTCTAGATCTCAAATGACTGCTTTGTCAATAAAAATACGTAATTCCGGCAAAATTATATGCAAACTGCGCATTTATGAGCTCAGAATCCCCGTCCGCACCCCTGGGCCTTTAGATCTGTTCAGCAGCAAAATCACCATCCGGATCACGCACCATGCGCGTGGATTATCGTTTGAGCTTGCTGAATACAGTTCGGTCGCCGGTGCCGAGCGACGAAGCGATCCGAGCATGGAGACACATGTCACACTGAAGATTAAAACCAGCTTCTGAAGGGCCTGTTCACGATCTTTATGCTGGATGGCGCGAGACACCAGGCAGTTCTATGCAGCCAGACCATCGGGGTGATAACCAAGAAGAGTTGCGCAAATGATTGCGCATGAAAATCGCATCCGAGCGAGGTCGCACTGGAGCCGTTCGAGCAGATTTCAGCCCTTGCTGGAAGGCGTCCGCAGGCACACCAAAGCGGGTACGCTGAATTTGCACGAAATCTTCAACTCCCTACTCTATCTGCACAAAAGAAGAGCCGCCGATTTTGGAAGAACTATGAACGGAAGCTCGGTACCAGCATCCAACTCGTCCGGTTCGCCTTCCCGGTCCTGCTACTCAGAACATTGGGAACAGACTCTTAGCCCATCTTCTCCATGGCGTGTACGAACACCTGAATGCGTGACCTTTCCTCGTGAGACATCCCCGGATAGTAGAAGTCCAGAAGATGGCTGCGCGCGGCACGTGCAGCGCCCTTGGCATCGCCCCGCTTGATGGCGTCCACGATGGCGCCATGGTGCTTCAGCGTCTCTTCCCTGCGTTGCGGCAGAGACGCCTTCAGGGTGCTCTCAATCAGCGTGCGGATGGGCTGATCCAGAGCTTTGCACACCAGAAGGAACAGCCGGTTGCCGCCCGCTGCAATCACCGCCTCGTGAAAGCTCACGTCCAATTCTGCGAAGCGGCCAGGATCGGTCGTCTCGCGCATCTGGTTGAGGATCTCGCCTAGCTTGGCGTGATGGCGCCTGGGCTGCATGCTGGCGCGGGCTGCGGAGGCTGCATCCAGCACCATGCGTAGCTCCAGCAACTCCAGCGCAGAGGCGCAGCCGGCGTCCAGCAGGCTGTTGAGAACACGCGTGATGCCCACGGCGGGAGCGCCCAGCACCTTGGGGCCTGCCGGATCACCGGCGCGCACGGAGATCAATCCCATGCTCTCAGCCACGCGCAGCGCCTCCCGCACCGTAGGGCGACTGACCTGAAACTCCGTCATCATCTCCCGCTCAGAGGGCAGACGCGTCCCTGCGGCCAGCTTTCCGCTCAGGATCAGATCTTGTAACTGTTTCACGATGCACTCATGGGCTCGGGTGGAGCGCACCTGGACAAAGGGCGAGAGTGCGGATTCAACCATAGAGGGAAGGTAACACTGAATATACTTTTCAATCAAGTTTACTGGTAAGGCCAGCTGTGGTACCTTTCCTCCAGAGGCGCTTCAGGATGGAAAGCCGCGCTGCCGCGTCGATCTACCCGCCGAGCGACCTCAGGAATGAGGAAACCTATGCAGGCCGCCGTATTGAGAAAAGAAACCGTCCGAGTTGGATTCATCGGTCTGGGGCTGATGGGCAGCCGCCTTGCACAGCGCCTGCACGGGTCGGGATGGAGCGTGCAGGCATGGAACCGCAGCGCTGAGCCGAGACAAAAGGCGAGCCAGGAAGGCATTGCCATCGCGGAGTCAGCCCCAGGACTGGCGGCCAACTCCGACGTGTTGCTCTCCTGTCTGGCTGACGATGCAGCGGTTCGCTCCGTATATCTGGGCGACGAGAGCATTCTGCAGGCGGCACAGCCGGGAACCATTCTTCTGGAGATGAGCACCATCTCCCCGGAGCTCTCTCTGCAGATCCATCGCCAGGCCGCCGAGCGGGGAGTTTCTATGCTGGATGCGCCCATCGCCGGCTCAACCCCAGCGGTGGAAGCCGGAACCATCACGCTTCTGGTGGGTGGCGACCGCGACACTTTTAACCAATGCACGCCGCTGTTTGAGTCCATCGCCAAACAATGGTTTCTGATCGGCCCGGCAGGCTCGGGCATTCGCATGAAGCTGGTGGTCAACCTGCTTCTGGGCGTTGAGATGCTGGCTATTGCGGAGTCCATCTCGCTTGGTCAGCACCTGGGAATCGATAGAGAGGTGCTTCTGGATGTCCTGCCCAAAACTGCGGTAGCGCCTCCCGCCTTTCTGGGGAAGTTCGCAAAGATCAGGAACAGTGATTACTCCCCGGAGTTCCCGCTCCGACTGATGAGCAAGGATCTGAACCTGGCTCTGGCTGCGGCCAGCTCCACCGGCACGGAGTCGTCGGTAATCAGCGCAGCGCAGCAGATCTTTGCCGCCGCTATCAAGGCCAACGGCGATCTGGATCTCTCCGCAATTACGCCGGTTGTAGAGGGCTGGAATACGCCGAGCAGGACTTGACACCATGCGAACGTTCCCTGCGTGTCGCCTCGCTTTGCATGGAGAGAGTGATCGTTGCCGGTCACGATTCGGAACCAGAAGAGTTGGCAACGCTCAAAGTCTTTCGTCCTGCTCAAGCAATCACGAGCTCAAGACTGACCGTCTCAAGGCTCGCGAGGCAAGGCTTGGTAGCAAGGCTGACAACTTTCTGGCGCGTGGGAGAGATGCGAGTTGGCTCTTTGGGGCGAATCCCCTCGCCGGAGCTTCGACAGGTGGACACGATATCGCTTCAACGGACAGGCAGATGGAGAGGTGAGGAAATGCTTGGATTCGTGATTCTGGTGGGGTTTCAGATGGCTGGCGCAGGTCTGCATAGGCTGGGCGCGCCCCTGCCTGGCAGCGTTCTGGGGTTGGTGCTGTTTACCTTCGCTCTGGCCGTCGGATGGGTGAAGTTGAAGTGGGTTGAACGCACGGCCAACCTTCTCACGCGGCATATGACGCTGCTGTTTCTTCCCTTGATGGCCAGCCTTCCCGCGGCATCCGCAGAGCTGCGTCACGATGGCGTGGCCTTGGTAGCCAGTGTGGTCGTTAGCCTGCTGGCAGTTCTTTTCACCACTGGCGGACTCACCCATCTTCTCCTGCGTCGTAGCGCGCACGATGCTGTGATCGATCCAGCCACTGATTTGGCGACCGATCGAGCGGCTGATCCAGCGATCGACGCTCGCAGCCAAGCCGCGCGCCACAAGGTAATCGCCACCTGCGAGGAGGCGCGCGGCGAATGAGCGCTTTGAGCACGATCTTCTCTGGTCCGGCCTTTACGATTCCGCTTACGCTGGCTCTCTACTGGGCCTCGCTGCGCGTAGAAAGGCGCTATCCGCGGATGAACTCCCTGCTCCTGGCCTCGATTGCGCTGGTATTCGCTCTCCATCTGCTGCATATCCCGTATGCTCACTATCGTGCAGGGGGAGATCTCTTCCTGTATCTTCTAGGTCCGGCGACCGTGGCGCTGGGTGTTCCCATGTATCACCAGGGAGCGAAGTTGAAGGGATCGCTCAAGCTGATTCTGACGGTGGTATTGGCCGGATCCGTGGTGGGCATGATCACGGCGGGCGGTGTGGCGTGGTTGCTAGGAGCCTCTCGACAGGTCGTGATGTCAGCCATTCCAAAGTCAGTAACCACACCGATTGCGATCCAGGTGTCGTCAGAGCTTCATGGCAATCCGGCGATCACAGCCGCCATGGTGCTCGTCACCGGACTGTTGGGCGCCGTGATTGGCCCCGGAGTGTTACGGCTGTCTCGGATTCAGCATGATCATGCTGTGGGCTGTGCTATGGGAACCTCGTCCCATGCCATTGGAACGGCTACCCTGCTGCGCAGTTCAGAGATCCAGGGCTCGGTCTCTTCGCTGGCGATGGCTGCCGCCGGCGTGATGACCTCCGTCCTGGCGATGCTGCTGACCTTGCTCTGGCGCCTCTGAGCACCAGGCCGGACTTGAGCTTCACGACCTGGGTGCCTGCATGCCGTGTGCTCGCGCCGTATGCTTCGCAAGGCAGTGAGGAGTCGCATGGCTCGTCAAGACAGGTGCTGCGGCTGCTCATCTCCCGACAATCCAGGGCAACCGCCAGAGAATGTCAAAGCAGTTGTTTCCGTTGGGGGTAGGGGTGGTGGGAGAGGATGCATGCGTCGATGGATCTACGCTCCACCATTGCATGCTACGTCCGACGGTCCGCTGGTTTGGACTCCAGAGCCGTTGGAGAAGAGACACTTATGCGGATCTGTGAGCGTAAGAGCCGACTGGCTGAGCTACCTGACCATCCTCCAGCGTGCGGAGAGACTTCGTTTTCCGCTCTTGATAAAGGTTCAGGATCGCCTGACAAAATGCTTCGGATGCCTGATCGGCGCCTCTCCGATCCAGCGGCTTCAAGGTGGAAAGCGCATTGGCGCCGGCGACAACCAATTGACGATGGCACTCATCATGCAGTGCGATTAATTGGTGATTGTCCTGGGGGACCAGCCTCTGCAGGTGCTGATGGATGACGCACACGCTGGCATCGGCCAGCCGGACATAATCCATTAGCCTTGGGTTGTCGGCCAGTGCCCTGGCCCGATAATCATGATGAACGACATGTTCGGCATACAACCCCAACAGGCTGAATGGCTGCTCCCGGTTCCAATTCGGCGGATGCTCCAGAAAATCCTGTAGCGCCTGGATCGCCATCGGCTTGCCGATCGCATAGCCCTGCAGCAGTTTTACCCCCAACACTGTCATCACATCGAGGATGTCATCGGTCTCCACCCCTTCCACGACCATCTCCACCCCAAGGCCGATGGCCATCTCTTGTACCGAACGCGTAAAGATGATTCCCTTCGGATCCACCTCCAAGGTCCGAACAAAGTCCTGGTCCAGCTTGATCTTGTCGATCGGAAGATCCTTGATCCGCAACAGGGAGGAATAAGCGCTCCCGACGTCGTCCAACGACAGGCGTACCCCGATCTCTTTCAGTTGCTGAAGATGCTCCGCGGCGATCTCTTGCCGGGGAAAGTCGCTTCCCTCCAGAATCTCTAATGTAATGCGGGCGGGATCAATCCCCTTGCTAAGAATCTGGCTCTGTACGCACTGGACACAGCCCTCGGAGATCGATCGCGGATCGGTGTTAATGGAAGCCCAAAGGGAAAATCCCATTTCATCCAGCGCGGCAAGGTCCGCGATGACTTGCCGGAGTACTTTTTGGTTCAACGCAAACAGGTCATCCCGATCCAGGTGAGGCAGAAATTCTCCCGGCGTCCGCACCCTTCCGTCTCCGTCACGCAAACGGGCCAGAGCCTCGATTCCCACGATCCGGCGGCTTTGATTCTCCAATATGGGCTGATACCAAACCTCCAGCCCTCCATTGTGGAGCAATTTCTGAAAGGGACCGCGTTGCAACGCTGTTTTTTCTCCGTAGAGCACCCAGGATCTGGCCCAATCTCCTTTGCGAGCCTTGGCCTCATAGAGCGCCTGATCCGCCAGGCGCAGCAGAGCCTCCGTCCCCTCCGTATGGTCGGCGCCGGGAGTGTACGCAGCAACCCCGATGCTGACACGCACCGAAACCGTCTCCCCGCTACTCAGCCTTATGGAGGGCCGAACCGCCGCATCAATCTTGGCGAGCAACGGGTCGAGTTCATCCAATCGATCCAGGTACTCCAGCAGCACCACAAACTCGTCTCCACCGAAACGAGCGACAAAATCGGTGGGACGCAAGGCATTGGGAAGCCGCTTGCCGACGGCTGCCAGAACCTCATCGCCGGCCATGTGGCCGTAGGTATCGTTGATGGGTTTGAATCCATCCAGATCCAGCATGCACAGCGCAAACTGCTTCTGTAGGCGTTCCGCCCGAGGGATAGCGTCATCAAGTTCCTGATCCAGAGCGCGGCGATTGGGAAGGCCTGTTAAGACGTCGGTGATGGATTGGCGCATCAACTCCGCCATCAGCCGGTGGCGCTCCGTCACCTCAACCGATGTCCAGACAATCACCGGGCGCTCGGCCCCGTTATCGATGCGCTTTCCGAAAACATCTGCATAGGCGATGTTGCCGTCCGGGCGCACGATCTGCAGATCCTTCAATCCACCCGATCCTTGCTGAAGGATCCTTTGCGAGAGTTGCGCCATCCGGTCAGAACTTTCCGACGATGGATAGATCTCCTGAGTGCTGTGGCCTACCACTTCCTTTGCACTGCTATATCCCAGAATATCGAGGAAGCCCTGATTTACCTGGGTGAAAATCCGTTCCGGATATTGGACCATGTCGATGCCGGCGACCGCATTGTCCAGCAGGGCGTCCTGAGCCTGCAAAAGCTCCTGCACTCTTTGCTCCGCCTGATGCCGCTCCGTCACATCGACATGGGTCCAGACGATGCGCATCGGCTCGCCGGGCCGGTCCGGGAGCCTTTGTCCGGAGATATCAACGTAAACACCCCCCCCATCCAGCCGCCGGTAGGGAACGTCCCGCAAGACGCCGGATCCCCGTTCCAGAACGGACTGGGCAAAGTCGCTCACCTGCTGAAAGGTCTTCTCATCGGAGTAGAACTCCCGGGCCGTATGGCCCACCACCTCATCCGCGGATCTGGCCCCATAGATTGCCAGCATCCGCTGGTTGACCCGCTCGACCACCCGCTCCGGATAGCGCATGATATTGATGCCGGAAGTAAGGCTTTCCAGCAGAATCGCGTTGAAGTCTTGCAGCTTCTTTTCACGGATCCAATCGTCCAACCGATCCAGACCCGTCCCCAGGTTCCTGCACATCTCCTCCAGCAACTTCCGCAACTCGGGCGTGAATTCTGCTTCCTGACCGATATAGAAGGCCGCCACTGCCCAGAGCTGCCCCTGGCGGAAGATGGGAATCGTCGTGACGGCGGAAAACCCCTGTTGCGCACCCCGATCCCGCCACGGCTGCATCTGCGGATCTTGCCCAAAAATGTTGTCGTAAAAAGAGCGTTGCTCGCGCCAGCAGCATCCCGCTGGCCCCTGCCCTTCGGGGATCTCCTCCCGCACCGAGATGTGAATACCATTCAGGTAACTCACGTCGCCGGCCGAGGCCAATAACTGGAACCATCCCGTTTCCTTGGGGCGCCCGATCCAGGCCAGACGAATGTCGGTGTGCTTTACCGCCAGGCTACAGAGCGTCTCGAGAAGCCCCTCCTGGTCTTCGATACGGGACAGAGCCAGATTGATCTCGCTGAGCAGGCGGTTGTACAGAGCGATTCTTCTGTTCTCGCTGATATCCCGAAAATGGGCGACGTAGTTCTGCACATCTCCGGCCGAATCCCAGACGGTCCTGATGCTCAGAAGGCTGAGCCACTCGGCTTGGATCTGCCCCGTCTTGCGTCGGCTCCAGATCTCTCCGTGCCAGAAACCCCGCTCCAGAATCGCCGCCCACATCCTGGCGTAAAAATCCTGGTCATAGCGGTCGGATTGGAAGATGGCCGGGGTGTGGCCCAAAAGTTCCTCTGCCGCATAGCCAGATAAACGGCAGAAGGCTCGGTTGACCCGGATGATGCGCTGTTCGGGGTCGATGACCAGGATCCCTTCATCCACTTCAAAGGCTTCAGCCGCGATGCGCAGCTCTCTTTCCTGTTCTTTGAGGACGGTCACATCCCGCTGAACGCCGACGTAGTGGGTAATCTGGCCCTGTTCATTGCGTATGGGCGTAATGCTGAGATCGTTCCAGAAGGGGCGGCCATCCTTGCGGTAGTTCAGGATCTCGCCACGAAATGTCTCCCCGGCCGTCAAGGCTCGGGCGATGGCGCTGCGGGTCTTGTGGTCGGTTCCCGGCCCTTGCAAAAGATTGCAATTCCGACCAACGATCTCTTCCTGACTGTATCCCGTCAATTGGGTAAAGGCGACATTGGCATACAGGATCAACTGATCCTTATTGGTAAGCACAACGCCTTCAGAGATGCTCGCCAGGGCATTTTGTTCAAGAGAAGAGGCCTGGTTGTTTGCGATGGCTGTGCCCATAGTACCCGTTTGTGATGGCTTTCGTAGACTCGTGGATCAGTACACAAGGATGAAGAACAGAGCGAGAGGGAAGTGTTCGGCGATGCACACCAGGTTCCTTAGCTATCTTACTTATCGGCAGAGAAAGTCAAAGGGTTGAGGTCCTGGGAACTGAACAGCGGCAACTCCTCCGTTCTGTCAGGAACGCTTCTTGGCCAGGCAGAGTCTGAATCGTTCGGTAGCCAGATCCATCCAGCGGTTCTACAGCGGCTCCCTGACCTTGTAGTTCCGCCGGTTCCGGCAGAGAGCGACCAGATCATCCTTGCGCACGAACCTCGAACTGCCCTACCCGGCTCGTCAAGCTGATCTGATTTTACGGGACGCGCTTCTCGGGCGGCGCGGGCTTGTACCGGCCTCCCGGTCTGTTAAACCAAAATTCCCAAGCCCTTTGGGCAGTATTCTTCTGATTCCTGGGAAGATAGGCCGAAACTCAGTTTCCGGTTACTGGGAAATCTGCGAGCAACTGGTATGCCTTTGCCTGAATGGAGTTAGGTTCAGGCACTTGCTTAAAAAGCTGTTTACGATCTTCTGAGTAGCAGGACGAGGAAGGCAAGGTGGACGAGCCGCAAGCTGGTATCGAGCTTCCGTTCACAGTTCTTCCAAAGTCGGCGGCACTTCTTTTGCGCAGATCGAGCACGGCGTTGAAGTTTCATGTAAATCCACCGTGCGCGGCTTGGTGCGCTTGCGCACGCCCTCCAGCAAGGGCCGAATCTGTTCGAACTGCCTGGGAATGTGCGATCGAACGGAAACAACTGGATCGCCTCGATCCCAGCGATGCTACCACGCTACAACCACGATATGGTGCTCCGCCAGATGAGCCTGGGAAAGACGAGATGCAGATTTGCGCTGCAGAACATCTGTAGCGCAAGCTGATCCATGTCCTTCCTATGGCTCGACCGCCTCCCCTTCGGAGGAGGCCACGCCGCCCATATTCGGTGGGTTGGTGTAGGGCACGCCATAGTAGTCGTCGGTAAGGCCGCTGATCGCTACCCCGGCGCCGATGATTTGACTGTTCGGCAGAGGATAGAAGGAGTTGTTTGCCGCGAACGGATTGAATACATCCAGATCCGCCTCCCCCCCCGGCCACGGCTGAGCAGGTTCATTCACCAGCAGTGGGTCTTCGCAGAGAACGCCGGTGCTGGTCCCTGGATAGGACTCGCCGGTGCAACTTCCTGACGTCATACCATACTCGATGTTGTGCGAGACGTTCAACGTGATCCCCGTCTCGGGTTCGTCGCCGTTGCCGCCAGCGGAGAAATAGTAGACGGACGGAGTCCGTGAATCGGAGCTGCCCCATGGGTCCTGGTATCCCAAAAACACATTGTTGGTGGAGTTGATCGTCGCCGGACAGTTGGTGTCCGCTCCTGAGCACGCCACATACAGCGCAATGGTGTCGGCGCTGATGAATGTATTGTTCTGCAGGTTCCATGTCGAACCGATCGGAATGACGCTGGCCATGCCGCTGCCGCCTGCCCGGCAGAAGTTGGAGAGATACATATTGTAGGTGGACGGTACACCATCCATGGGCTGGCTCATGCGACTGCAATTATTCACTGTCAGGTTGTTTTGGAACGTCGTAGTATTGACGATTCCGTCGGTTCCTCCCCACTTCCAGTTTGAGCCCATATTCCCTATGGCGACTGAGTTGATAATGGTCAATTGCGGTATAGAGATGTGCGGTCCAATGAATCCGTCCTTGGTGTTGTAATCGTCCACGCAGTGGTTGCAGTAGAAAGAAGAAAGTTCGCTGGACTGCCCCCCACTGCCGGACCCTTGTCCGCTCCAGCTATCGCCAAAGCCCATGGAGTTGGAGTCGTAACACACCTGAGCTGGATACTTCGCCGTAATCGGATACTGCTCATAGCAGCCGTTGAAGATCATCGTCACATAGTTGGCCGTGATGCTGGATCCGGGGGCATCCGGAGTGGCGTTGCCATCGTCAAACATCCATCCGGCAAGAGCATTGAAACCCGCAAACACTCGGGTCATAGTTATAGGCCCCCCTATGGGGCCAAAAAAGGCAGCCGAGTCAAAGCCATGGATATACACATCCTGAAAGGTAATGTTAGACGTGGTGTTGTCCGTCAAAAATCCGTTCTGTGCGTAGTCACTGTAAGGCACATTGTTCGAACACGGTGCAGGATAGGCCGGGGTGCCTACCCCTATAGTGCATTTGCCGTTATGGGTAGTTAGTTCGATGCCTTCTATCTCGACGTAGCTGGTCGATGTCAGATTGAACGTCTGGATGAGCCCAAAGCCGCCATAGAGTTGTGTCTCGTTCGTCTTGCCGTACGGGTAATCATTGTTGATCGGTGTGCAGGTGTAGGTTCCATAGGCGCACTGGCCCAGGATTCTGGTAGGCCGCTCGGCGGTGCCTGCGGGGATGGGCGGATTGAAGCAACTAATATTAGGATTCCCGTAACCGCACCAGGAATTCGGAGGGTTGCCGTTGTTGTTGTTGTCATAACCCAACCGGCAGTTCGGGTTGTCGGGGTTCATCTGGCTGCTGAGCGCGGTGCAGCCACGAATCACTACTGTGTCTCCGCCGCTGATCACCCATGCGTTTGGGTCGCCCGCGTTATCACTCCACAAATAGCGAACGTCGTTGAACGCACAGTTCTGGTTGACGCCGTTACCCGGATAGGGCTGGTCGTACATTCCGTTGCACTGGCCGGTAGGCACGTTGGAACTGTACCGCGTTCCACCATCGGGACGAATAAACCAAGTGGTCCCCGGCGGAGGTGTCGGATCGATGGTGATTGAGATGGTGGCTGACTTGGTCTGCGCCGGACTGCTGCTATCGGTTACCGTGACGGTAAAACTGGAGGCTCCATCTCCGGTCGGCGTGCCGGAGACCACTCCGCTGGAGGCAGACAGCGCCAGACCGGCCGGCAGACTCCCCGAACTCACCTTCCAGGTGTAAGGAGCGGTTCCTCCACTGGCTTTCAGCGTCGCCGTGTAAGAGGTATTGGTGGTTCCGGTCACCAGGGTCGTCGAGGTGATTGTGAGCGCTGGGGGCGCAACCGTGATCGAGAGCGTCGCTGTCCTGGTCTGCTCCGGGCTGCTGCTGTCATGCACGCTGATCGTAAAGCTGGAGGTTCCGCTGGCCGTTGGCGTCCCAGAGATCACTCCCCCAGAGGATAGCGTCAACCCCGCAGGCAAGCTGCCCGAACTTACAGTCCAGACGTAAGGACTCGTTCCACCGCTTGCCATCAGCGTCTGCGTATACGCCGTCCCACTGGCGCCCGCGGCCAGCGTGGTGGTTGTAATCGCAAGCGGAGGAACCGACAGCGGCGCTACCGTCACGGCGATGGAGACCGCCGCCGTCTGCGTTTGTATTGGGCTGCTGCTATCACTCACGCTGACAGTAAACGCAAAGTTTCCGCTCACCGTCGGAACACCAGAGATCACCCCGCTCCCTGCAGCAAGGTGGAGACCCGCCGGCAGGCTTCCGGCAATCACAGACCAGGTATACGGCGACGTTCCTCCAGTCGCCGCAAGCGCGGCGTTGTATGAGCTTCCTTCCACCCCCGCCGACAAAGAGGTGCTGGAGATCGCCAGAGGCAACGTCGCGTTGGTCGTGGCCGAAACAATCGACACAGGGACCATCTGCGACGATCTGCCTGTTGTCACGTCACGCACCTGCACTTGAGCTGTCCCCGGAACCGCGATGCTGCTCCCCTCAACCGAGGCAGAGAGCGTCCCGGAGTTCACCTGCGATGTCGATAGCTGCGCGCCGTTCCATAAGATCACCGCACTCGGGGTGAAGTTGGTTCCAGACACCTCCACCGTCGCCACCCGTGTACCTGCCGTGATCGACTGCGGAAGAACTGCTTTGATCGTGGGGGTAAGAATGGATTCCACCACTGCGCTGCCGCAGCCCAGAAGCGACACAATCGCTAGGATCCCCGCACCGATTCCAATAGCCTTGACCGTTCTCATGAGACACCTCTGGACCTTGCCCAATCTTGTCCGCCTATCCGATCGGCTATCCCTTTATCGGAAGTTACGAATCGAAACTATAGTAACTGCAAATCGGATTACTTCCGACTGTACCATGGCGACACGAAAGTATTGTCCAGAACTCGTCGAAGGGTCTCTGCCTGAAAATTAACTAAATGATCAATAACAGGGATCACCGGTAATCAAGGCAGGTCGACCCTAAACTCAAATTTAAAAAATAAGAATCTTATTATCAGATATTTATATGAATCAATCCTATCGGCTCTTTACGATCAACAGGGTGGATCGTTCCAAGATACTGTTCAGATTGGGCTGGAATACTCAGAATGAGGATGCACAAGAAGCCAACGACTATGGCAGACAGCAAGACGCCGTTCTGCCGTTTCTTTACAGAGAATGAGTCATATAATCCATAGATTGTATTGGAGTTATAAAGCGCGACAAGCCGGAAGTAACCGTCGCCAGGCTTCTGTGCCTGGAAAATGGAACGATGTCTCCAGAAAGGACACTAACGGATCGATAGTCGCCCAGAGAACGATGGCTTTCCGTATGATCTCTGCCCTTGACCACCAGTGGTAATCGATAAGCACATTACTTAAGAATATGCTGTAGCAATCTGTCACGGACCTGCGGCTTGGAGCACCCAATCACCTCGCCCTGCCAGTGCTGTGAATCGCTCATATCCGAACGACTATTCACCACGTTCGAGGAGTTGCGAAACAGTCACCCAGAACCGCCTACTCCGAAATACGAAATACGCTGCTGAACGGCAGAGTGGCCCGCGGGATACCCAAAACCAACGATATTCAGATGCTCACAAGCTCTACTGGAGCCCGTCCGCGGCCACGGTTAGGATAAACTCGCAGTAGGATCGGAGCCTGCAACGACGATTCCAGCTTGGTCGATGGACAGCTAATCGCGAAGGCGATCTTCGCGCGACAGAGAGGTAGATTCCCCTCCTCACGAGCAACGCACGGAAGAAGAGCTTCGCAGGCAACTCGAGTTCAGTCATGGCGGCAACGACCATAACACCGTTTCCCTCCCGACGCATTCCGCGGCGGGGCGTAGGGCTGCGCTTCTTCCGCTGCGCAGCCTCATTCAGCGATCAGTGGAAGAAAGGAATGTGGATCAAATGTCAGAACAAATTGGAAGCTCTCCTACAGAATCTGCTCATATTTCAGCCGGGGCTGGACCCTCTCCAGCTTTACCGCGGCTCGGCTCTCCAGCTCCTTCCTTTGAGGCCGTCACAACGTTTGGGAAGATACGTCTTGAAGATTTCCGAGGCGGATGGCTTGTTCTCTTCTCTCACCCGGCCGATTTCACTCCGGTCTGTACTACGGAGTTCCTTGCCTTCGCCGCAATAGCGCCTGAGTTGCGCAAGCGCAATGTCGAACTACTTGGCCTGAGCATTGACAGTCCAACCTCTCACATTGCGTGGGTGCGCAATATCAAGGACAAATTCGGCATCGACATCCCGTTTCCGATCATTGCCGATTCCAATAAAGAAGTTGCCATGCTCTACGGCATGTTAATGCCGGGCGAGAGCAAGACCGAAACCAGCCGCTGCGTTTTTGTCATCGATCCCGCGGGGATCATACGTGCGATGATCTACTACCCGCTAACCACTGGTCGCAACACAGATGAGATCATTCGCGTGATCGATGCCCTGCAGACCACCGATAAATACGGAGTTGCCACGCCGGCAAACTGGAAGCCGGGGGACAAGGTGATTGTGCCTCCTCCCAGCACCGTAGAAGAGGCAGAGGCGCGCGTGAAGGCCGGCTTCGAATGTACCGACTGGTACTTCTGCAAGAAAACAGTATGAAGGAGAATAGTAGATGGCTTGCATCAATGCGCAAGGTGAGTTGACGGAGTCGGCAGGAAAGATTCTGGCGGCACTGGATCAACCCGCCACAGCAGAGGCCGTTGCGGAGCGCACGAATTTACCACTCTTTCGTGTCCGCAGCGGCCTCCGTGAGATGAGCGAAGCCGGCTGGGTAGAGGCAAAGGAAGACATCTATTTGTCGACCGAGCGCGGCCGTTCCTTATTGCCGATGCAAAAGTCCTGAACTCCAATCCTCCGCGCCGCAAGGAGAAACTCCATGCGGTTACCCAGATCCTACCGGTCAAATCTGGGTGAAACGTTTTGCGCCGTCATCCATCAGATGAACAGGCCCCCAACCATAGCCTTTCGTTGCGGGGCTGGGGGATAAAATTCCACTTCACCAACCACAAAGCAGCTCTGACATGGCTGCACAGCTCTAGATAAGATTGTAGACAGGCGACCTTTTGCTTTAGCAGTGGGTCGGGACAGGGAGACTAAGGAATGGCGATGCAGTTGGAAGAGGCGGTGAAGCAGGATTACTCTGCTGAGGTAGAGGAGTGGATTGAGGCCTTCGACCAGGTGATCGCGCATGACTGGGAACAGGGCGCTGCGCTGCTCTCCGCGCTGCGAACACGTGCGCGCGAGGCTGGCGTGCCAGCCACTGGAACCATCACCACGCCCTTCTGCAACACTATCCCCACGTACGATGAGGTCCCCTACCCTGGCGACCGGAAGCTGGAGCGCAGGGTAGAGTCCTTGATCCGCTGGAACGCTATGGCCATGGTGCACCGGCAAAACAAAAAAGACGCCGGCATCGGCGGACATATCTCTACCTACTCCTCGCTGGCTACCTTGTTGGAGGTCGGATTTAATCACTTCTTCCGCGCTCGGTATCCCAGCGCGAAGGGCGACCAGCCAGGCGACTTTATCTACTTCCAGGGCCACGCGTCGCCGGGCATCTATGCGCGAGCGTTTCTGGAGGGCCGATTCGATGAGGAGCACCTGAAGAACTACCGCCATGAGCTGCGCGAGCATCCGGGGCTCTCCAGTTATCCTCACCCTTGGCTGATGAAGGACTTCTGGCAGTTCCCCACCGTCTCTATGGGACTTGGCCCGCTCAACGCCGTCTACCAGGCGCGCTTTATGCGCTACCTGGAGAACCGCGGGCTGATTGAAAAGACTCAACGCAAGATCTGGGCATTCGTGGGGGATGGAGAGACCGACGAGGTGGAGACGCTGGGCGCGCTCTCGCTGGGCTCACGCGAGCATCTGGACAATCTGATCTTTGTGGTCAACTGCAATCTGCAACGGCTGGACGGTCCGGTGCGCGGCAACAAGCGCATCATCGACGAGCTGGAGAGCACCTTCCTCGGCGCGGGATGGAACGTGATCAAGGTGATCTGGGGTGCGGACTGGGATGAGCTGTTCGCACGCGACCATAAGGGACTTCTGCTCAAGCGCATGGAAGAGTGCGTGGATGGAGACTTCCAAGCCTATAAGGCTAAGGGCGGAGCCTATCTGCGCGAGCACTTCTTTGGCAAGTATCCGGAGTTGCTGGAGTTGGTGAAGGACAAGACCGATGACCAGATCATCCGTCTGCACCGTGGCGGGCACGATCCCGCCAAGATCTACAACGCCTACAAGCGCGCCCTGGAGCACACCGGAGCTCCTACCGCCATTCTGGCCATGACCGTCAAGGGCTACGGCCTGGGATCAGCGCAGGCGCGCAACGCCACGCACTCAGAGAAAAAGCTCAGCGATGAGGCTCTGGTGCAATTCGTTCATACCTTTGACATCCCCCTGCCCGATCAAGCTGTGAAGGATGCTACCTTCTACCGGCCCGACACCATAGATCCTGCAATTCAGTACATGCAGGCCAGGCGGCAGGATCTGGGCGGTTATCTTCCCGTGCGTGAAACCCCCAAACCGACGTTGGTGACACCGCGCCTGGAGTTCTTCAAGGAGTGGCTGGATGGCTCGCGTGGTCGCGCCGTCTCCACCACCATGGGTTTTGTCAGCATGCTGCGCGGTCTGCTCAAAGATCCGGTCATCGGAAAGCTCATCGTGCCCATCGTGCCCGACGAGGCGCGCACCTTCGGACTGGAGTCGGCGATCAAACAGGTTGGTATCTACGCCCATGAAGGACAGAAGTACACCCCCCATGACTCCGACATGCTGCTGAGCTACCGGGAGGAAAAGGGCGGGCAGATTCTTGAGGAAGGCATCACCGAGGCTGGCGCCATGGCCAGCTTTACCGCGGCGGGAACAGCCTATGCCAACTACCGCCTGCCCATGGTGCCTTTTTATATGTACTACTCCATGTTTGGCTTCCAGCGCGTGGGCGATATGGCTTGGGCGTTTGCGGACTCGCGCGGCAAGGGATTCCTGATGGGAGGCACTGCGGGACGCACCACCATGCTGGGTGAGGGCCTTCAGCACCAGGACGGACACTCGCCCGTGATGGCTGCAACCATTCCCACGTGCATCACCTATGACGCGGCCTTCGTTTACGAAATGGCGGTCATCCTGCAGGACGGCTTGCACCGCATGTACGAGAAGGGTGAAGACGCCTTCTATTACATCACCATGTACAACGAAGATTACCCCATGCCCGCGATGCCTGAGGGCGAGGGTGTCCGCGAGGGGATTCTGCGCGGCATCTACCGGTTCCAATCGGCTCCAAAGGGACCTGCAAAAGTGCAGCTCCTGGGTAGCGGACCGATCTTGAATGAGGTGCTGCGCGCGCAGCAGATCCTCGCCGAGCGCTATCATCTGGCCGCCGACGTCTGGAGCGTCACCAGCTACACAGAGCTACGTCGCGACTGCCTGGAAGCAGAGCGCTGGAATCGGCTTCACCCAGCCGAGCCGGAGCGTACTCCCTTCCTGGTCCAGGCACTCGCAGGCACGCAGGGCCCGATTGTGGCTGCCAGCGATTACATGATGGCGCTGCCGGATGGACTCTCGCCCTGGCTGCCCGGAAGGCTGGTCTCGCTGGGCACGGATGGCTTTGGACGCGCCGACAATCGCCAGCGACTGCGCCGCCACTTCGAGGTGGATGCGGAGTCGATCGTCGCCGCCACACTCTCCCGGTTGGTGCGCTCCGGCGCAGTGAAGCCAGCCGTGGCGGAGAAAGCCTTCGCCGAGCTGGGCGTGGCTACGGATGGACCCGGGCCATTCCGATCTTAGCCGCAACCAGACGGGTGACGGCTCTGGGCGCCTTCATCCCTGCCGCAGCCAAACGCAACGCATCGGAAACATGGCGCCCAGTTCCGTGCGAGCGACTGCGCGGCCTGCTCCAGGTTCGATATCATCATCGCTGGAGTTCTCTGCCGGGTGGTGTTGCGGGGCTCGGAAGCCGAGAAGATTGAACTTGCCGAGCTTGGAAGTTGAGGTAGGCCTTTCCCCAAGAAAGAGCTACCTGCCCCTCCGCTTTGCAATGCCCATCCACCGGAAGATCTCTCTACAGCTCTCTTTGAAAGGCCCTCCGGCTTGTCTGAAAATCCGCTTTTACCTGATAGCAAGCTCCGTGAACTGCACGCCCTGATGCTGCACTGCCGCATGCTGGAACGTGCGCGAAAACAGAGGGGCCCGCTGCGTGAAGCGTTGCTCGCTGCAACCGCAATTCATCTTCAGTCCGGCGACCTGGTAAGTGCGGCGCCCGAAGACCGTACCCTCAGCAACTTGACGGCAGAGAGCAAAAGCCACACGGGTACGGGACAGGCGTACGCCAGCCTTGTCACCCCAACTCTCGCCGCCGCTGCCTCCGCGCGCCTGCTGCTAAGCGCAGCCGCTGCGCGGGGAATACAGACTGCAGGCAGCCCCGGCATTGTGGTCTCCCTCTGCCGTGCCGGTGCCTTCGATCCAGAATGGAAACAGGCGCTGGAGTGGGCCTGCAGCGCCAAGCTACCGCTGTTAACCACCTGCATCGATGCAACCGGAGGCGCGCCCTTCCGTCGCAGTCCGCAGAAGCAATCACCACTCACCTATACCTCCATGATCACCATGGCCCGAAGATGGAGGTTACCCGTGTTGACCGTAGACGGGGAAGATGCCGTGGCCATGTATCGCGTGATGCAGGAGTGCGTGCATCGAGCCCGCATGGGCGACGGACCCGCAGTGATCTGGGCAGTGCTCACGCCCCCCGCAGCGCTATCCCCTATGCCTATCTCTGCCCAACCCTTGGCACGGTTGCGTCGGTATATGGCTGCTCGCAAAATCGCTCGCAAGGCTTGAGATTCCTTCACTCGCCAAGGCACACCCGGAAACACCTCTGCTTGTCGCAGCCTCAGTGTATCGAGACATGGTTCCATTCTGGGATGAACAAGCCCAAAAAGGGAAGTTTCCCATTACACTCAAGGAATGCCCTTCCCCGGAATCCGTGAGCGTATCGCCACCTCACTCTGCTCGGGCGCAACCATCTGGCTTTTTCTGTTGGCCGGCCCAAATGCGATGGCGCAGCAGCAGCTTCCACCCCCCGTCCCCACGCAGAACTCGCATCAGCCCGCAGTACCGGCGGCTGCTTCGACGCAGAACCAGAAGGTATCTTACCCCGCTATACCGGCGGCAATCTCCGTTCCTGGCTCCTCCCTGCCGGCGATTCCGCCGTATGCTCCCAAGGCTCCCCGGCTGCCCGATGACACGCTGGGCTCGGCCTACATTCCGGTGGACAGCATGGTGTACCCCATGGCGCTGCGGCTCTACTCCATGGGCTTCCTGGACACCGCCTTCATCAACATGCGGCCGTGGACGCGGCGCAGTCTTCTGCACATGCTGGAGCAGTCCGCCCCGGCCATTGTCGCCAGCGGCAACGACCAGGCCATCGACCTGCTCTCGCGGCTGGATGACTACATCCAGTCTGAGGGCGCTGGGGATCTGACCGGGCGTGTGCACCTGAGCCGAGGGATGGTCTACGGTGTGCAGTCGATTTACACCCGCATGATGGGCATCAGCGGGCAGACGCTGCGGGACAGCTTCCACCTGGGCCAGACCATCGCCAACGACTATGGCAGGCCCTATGAGCCGGGATTCAACAACATCACGGGCTTTTCCACCCTGAATGAGTATTGGAGATTCTCGCTCTATGTGCGCGGAGAGTACGAGTATTCCCCCTCCGGAGAGGGCTACTCCACCACTCCTTCGGGTAATCCGCTGGCCCCGAATGGCCTGGCCGAGACGCTCTCCAACATCGACGAGATCCCCTACTCCGGCTTCAACCTCCATCAAGCCACGATCCCTGCAGGGTTCATCCCCACCCAGAACTACTTCCGCCTGCAGGAAGCCAATCTCTCCTTCCACGCTCTCAATCATGAGATATCGATTGGCAAATCCGACTACTGGGACGGCCCCGCCTATGGCAGCGCCATGAATTGGAGTAACAACGCCGAGGACATTTATTCGTTCCGCATCAACCGCGTGGAACCCCTCTACATTCCCTTGTTGTCGCGCGTCCTGGGACCGATGCGGTATGACTTTATGGTCGGCTCGCTCAAAGAGCACACCGCACCGAACGAACCCTGGGTCCACTCAGAGATGTTCAGCTTTGCACCCACGTCCAACTTTCAGTTCGCCTTTCAGCGCACCGTCATCTGGGGCGGCCATGGCCACGGATGCCTTGAGCCCAATGGAAGCATCTATCCCTGCGATCAGCCCATTGACCTGCACACCTTCCTCAACAGCATGTTCTCCATCACGGACACCAACGCGGCGCTGAAGTACTCGGTGAACGATCCTGGAGCCCGGTTCAGCGACTTCAGCTTCTCCTGGCGTGTGCCCTTCATGCGCCGCCATGTCACGCTCTATACCGACTCCATCTCGCATGATGACGTCTCCCCGATCAGCGCTCCCCGCCGCGCCGCCTACCGGCCGGGCATCTATCTCTCTCAAGTTCCCGGGCTGCCCCGGCTGGACCTGAGAGTGGAGGGCGTGAGTACGGACTGTTCCACCAACGCCTGCGTGAACGGGTCCATGAACTACTGGGAGGTGATCCAGAGGCAGGGCTACACCAACAAGGGAATGATCATGGGCGACTGGATCGGTCGCGAGGCTATGGGTGGTCAGGCGTGGCTCACCTACCATCTGTCCGGCAATGAGTGGATTCAGCTTGAGTACCTGAAAAAACGAACCCCAACTGACTTCATTCCCGGCGGAACATCGCAGAATCAGTACACCGTCAACGTGATCAAGCGGTTCCACAAGGATGTAGAGCTTCATGCATGGCTTCAAAGCGAACGTTGGAAGGCTCCTATCTACCTGCCAAACCCAGGCAACAGCCCACACTACGACAACGTGATCTCCTTCAGCCTGACCTGGTTTCCGGCACTGCACATGGGCGATCCAAGACCCGGCGCCAACTCGCAGTAACTCTCGCCAAGGTGGTTTGGCAGCGGAAATCAGCGCGCCTGTCGACGCACCAACCAGAGGTAGACATAACTTTCTGGAGCCCCAACAACCTTACGGAACCAGCGGCATCAGCCACGGATTGTCAGGACGCGAGTTGCTGTTGAGATGATTGATCCCATTCGGGCAGTTCACTCCTTCGCGGATTCCAGTGAGTTGCTCGTCTCTGGATATCAGTCCGGTGGCATAGCAACTTCCGAGAGAGTCTCGAAACTGCACGATCTCCTCCCCGGACTGGCTGTAGTCAAAGTTGCTGCGATCTAACGGAGGTGGAATCGTCTCGCCATACTCCCGATCGCTTGACCGCAGGTTTTCATCAAGATCGGCGTGGTAGACGGTTCCTGAAGCGGCGACGTGATCCAACGTGATCCGATGCCCTTGCCATACCGACACTTGCGCAGTGAAGTCCTGGCCCTTGGTCACCATGGTTTTGCGCACCACCAGGCTCAAGGGATCCCACTCATGGAGTACAAATTCCTCCATGCGCTTGCCGTTGAGTTCGCGATCGACATTCATGGAAGTGACGGCATTCTGCCGGATCATCTGGTCGTATTGCTTCGCCCCAGGCCGCAAAAAGGTCTGGTCGTTCAGGAACTGCTCCTGGTAGCTGACCGTGGTTACCAGGTTTCCGCGCGGCGTTCGCAGCACGCCACGTATCCGATAAGTCTGCGTTCGATGGGTCTGAAGCGTGCCGACGGTCGCTCCCTTGGCATCTGCATGGAGCGTACTTTGCAAGGAGATACCGGCAGGCTGCATCGGGCTCAATGTATCCTCCAGCAGTTCTCCACTGAGTTGTTTGCCACCGAACTCCTGATAGATCAGGAGTGTAGCTGCCACATTGAAGAAGTGGTCCGCACCCAGCACGCGCACCCCCACCGAATGCGGCTGGCCATCATCCAACACTCCCGCAAATGGGGTGAGATCCACACGAAAGGGCAGAAAGCTGGTCGTCTGAATGCCCGGTGTGGGCAGCCAAAGATGGGGACCGATCCCTCCAGCAAAGATCCACGGATAGACCGGGGCCAGCCCCGCCGGGCGTCCATCCACCAGCACTTCGACGCCACGAAAGCTGCCGCCGTCGCAAGCCTCAAACGCCTCCAGGGAGTAGTCACGGGTCTGTTCCAGATAGCGCTTGTCAACGCACGTGTACCAGCGTTCATCGTGGGACTGACTCTGGGCTATCACATCCAGAGATGCCCGTTCCACGTTGCGCGGAAGGGTGAATCGGCGCGAGAGGATATCATCTGGACCCTGTAAGGACGCTTGTTCCCCTGCCGGGTTGCTGCTAAGGGATAAGACCTGATCGGCCACCCGTGGAGCGGATTGACCTGGCTCAACCGGATAGAAGAGCAAGGTAGCCGTCACATAGATCGGCTGATTGGTAGTCGGACTGATCCAGTTATTCAGAAGGATCTGCCCGGTTTGCGCCCCACGGAAGATAGCTGAGTAGCCGGTGAGGTCACGCTCCACATGCCAGTGCTGAGCCAGATCGGGCTCAGGTTCCATGGTGGTGCCGAGGTAGATATTTACCCCGCCAAGCCAGATCCCAGCCGTGCGGTCAAACTGGCGTCCGGCCGGAACGGAGAAATCCACTGTCAGCACAACCTTCGACCAGCCGCTGGAACATCTGCTCGGAGGCACAAAGTGGAAGCGGTGGGCGTGGGCCACCATGGAGGAGCCATTGCCATGATCCGCAAAAACCTGATTTCGCACCAGTGTAACGGCACATGGCTTAGTGGATGGCCTAGAGACAGGCGGCTCTGCCGAGGCGACCACCCGCGATCCAAGCTGCATTCGAGTACTCAGCGTCGCATCTGCCACCTGTGCTCCAGCCCTGGTCGGCACGACGCAGGTTGAAAGCAATCCACCCACCACAGCCGGCGCAAGCCAGGCGCGCCCAAAATTCATCTTGATCGATTCCACCCTATTCAGGACTCAGGCGATGCATCTGTCGACTCCCTGGAAGCACCACCAGCCATGCCTACACCAACGATTCAAGTCTAACAACTTTACAGATGCGGAAGATTCGGCCTCTCGGCAAGCCCTCTCTAAGCCCTGTCTTCCACCCGGCCACCATGCTTCAACTTGTAGATCTTCCCCCGATAGTAAAAACTCTCGCCACCGTAACTCCGTAACCAGAGCACACTCCCCAGCAGATCCCGTAGCGGATAGATCAGGGAGTTGTAGAGCAGACTCGGATCCCCTAGCGCTCCCAGAATTGCCCCCGCCTGCAGCCAACGGTTGGCCACCATGGTCGCCAGCCAAAAGAACCCGAGCAAGGCATGCCCCGTCACCAGGCCCCACGCCAGGCCGAGCAGACCGAAGGGCATGGCAAAAGTGAGGCCGCTGCCCAGATGCCCCCAGGGCCGGGAGCGCCGCGTACTTTGCATCCATCGCAGTTGATTCCGGAAGCTCAGCCAAAAAGGCGAATCCTGCACCATCAGCCGGATGACATAGGTGGCCATGCGCACGCCCTTGCCCTGCGCCGCCAACCGATTCCCAATCACAAAATCATCGGCATAGAACTGTCCCAGATCCGCGAATCCGCCTATGTCCTGAAAGCTGTTCTTGCGAACCGCCATGGTAGCACCCAAAGCAAACTTTGTTCCCTCCAGCATATCCGCCACCAGCACTCCGGAGCTCATCTCCACGCTCTTACCGACCGCATCCAGTTGCGAGGCGAACCCTGCCCCCGGATGAGCGGTGCCAAGGTAGACACAACTCGCCAAATCCATCTTCGGATCCTTCAGAGTCTGCACCATGCGCAGCAGGTAGTCCTTGCCCACTCGAACATCGGCGTCGCTGGTCACATACAGGTCATTCTTCGCCACCGAATCCATTTTGGCCAGCGAAAACACCTTGGCATTGTGAAACTGGGGTGTCGGCTCGCCGCAGGTAACATATCGCGCAGCCACACCTGGGTACCGCATCCCTACTGCACGCGCCAGTTGCAATCCTGCATCGCTCTCCTGCCGGGCGCAGAAGAGCAGCTCCCACTCCCCCGGATACTCCTGCTCAAAGAAGGAGGCAAGGTTCTGCTCCAAGCCGTCTTCGGTTCCATGCAACGGTTTCAGCATACTGACCGCAGGCAGAAAATCGGCCGTAGTGTTCTGCTCACGGCGCTTGCGCAGCCAGAACCGAGCCGCCGCCACCACGACCATCCCACAGTAAATGGAAGAGGTGACTGATCCCACCGCCGCCACCCAGAACCAGAGCTGCACAAAAAGCCTCATCGCACCATGCCAGATAAAAGTCGCCAAAGTCGCCGACGACCCACCCGCAGCCGACTCCAAAGATTAGTCTACGCGACAGATCGCTATCTACGTCTCACAACCTACACTCTGCCGCCCGGCTTCTTGCGCAACGGCACCAGCCCTGGCTGCGCCGGCTCCTGCTGTATTCGGGTGAGCATCTCCGTTCGCACATACTCCACAAACCCCTGCATCTGCCGGGTCATCTCTTCCATCCGCTCGCGCATCTGCAGCACCAAAGCAATACCGGCCATGTTCACGCCCATATCTCTAGCCAGGCTCAGGATAAATTCAAGACGCTCCAGGTCCTCATCCGTATAGAGGCGAGTGTTCCCATCTGATCGTGATGGTCGCAGCAACCCCTCCCGCTCATAAAGCCTCAGCGTCTGCGGATGGATCCCATACATCTCAGCGACCGCCGAGATCATATACGCGCCCTTCGACTTCCGTTTCGTAGCCATCGCCTGAAGAATATCCCCTTTCTCCCATCTATGGGCAACTGTTGGACATCGACACCCTATTCGGCATCAAATAAGCCACATATGAGCAACCTTAGCCTCTCCACCCTCGCCGCCGCTACCACCGTCCCTGTCAGCCGAATTGCCATCGCCGCCGCAGCCACCGCTATCGCCGCCACCGGAGCCGCCGTGATGGTGGTGCGCTCCTTGCGCGCACGCAGGATCTGGCCTGCGAGGGCGAACCAAAGCAGCATCCGCCCCGTGGTGGTGGTCACCGGAGGGTCGCGAGGCCTGGGACTGGCCATCGCTACCCGTTTCGCTCAGGATCCCATCCGTCTGGTGCTGGCCTCGCGCAACCTGGAAGAGTTGCAGCAGGCCCGGGCCCATCTCCTCTCCCAGTTTGCTCATCTCCGCCCAGAAGACTTTCATCTGGTGGCCGCAGATCTGGCCAGACCGGAGGAGTGCGAACGGCTGGTAGCTGAGACCATCACCCGCTTCGGTCGCATCGATGTCTTGGTGAACAACGCCGGCATCATCCATGTCGGCCCCGTCGAATCCCATACGCTGGAGACCTTTGAACAAACCATGCGGGTGAACTTCTTCGCCGCTCTCTATGTCACCTGGGCAGCCCTGCCTCATATGCGTAGCCAGCCGGCACTGGTTGGCAATCGAGCGCGCAGCCGCCGCGCCTCTATTGTCAACGTCGCCAGTGTGGGTGGTAAGATTGCAGTTCCTCACATGCTTCCTTATTCAGCCGCCAAGTTCGCCCTGGTCGGCTTCTCTGAGGGCCTGCACGCTGAACTTCGTCACAAAGGCATTCGTGTCACCACCGTATGTCCCGGCCTGATGCGCACCGGCGGTGAGGCCCACGCCAACTTCCGAGGCAACGTTGACGCCGAACGCCGCTGGTTCAACTTCGCCGCCTGTACCCCTGGGATTGCAGTGACAACACACCATGCAGCCAACCGCATCTACCATGCGGTGGCCACGGGCCGCTCAGAGATAACCATCAGTCCCCAAGCCTGGCTCGCTGCCCGCTTCGGCGCTCTCTGCCCTGCACTTCTCCAGTACAGCAACGCCCTGGCCAACCAATACGTACTTCCCAAGAACCCATAAGCGTAGCGTGCTACTCCGAAGCGACGCAATGGTTTCTCGGCTGCAAGCTCAAAGCCGCAAGGTCAGATCTGGGCCAGCATCTCTGCTCTTGGATCCTCCGGATTCAACCGCTGTAACTCGCGCAGAATCTCCTTGGAACGCTCATCGTGCACCTGCGGCACAACAATTTTTACCTCAACAATTTGATCTCCGCGATGGCCTTCGTGGGTTGCGCTTACCACACCCTTTTCCCGCATCCGCAGCTTCTGCCCGGTCTGTGTTCCGGGCGGAATCTTCAGCGTGGCTCTTCCAGTCTCAGTCCCTGCGCCATCCACTGTAGGCACCTCAATCTTCGAGCCCAGCGCCGCCTCCATCGCCGTCACCGGCACGGTGAGATGGATGTCATCCCCCACGCGCCTGAAGAGCTTGTGTGCACCCACCTTAATGATCAAATAAAGGTCTCCATTGGGAGCTCCCTCCGTACCGGCGTTGCCCTTGCCGGCCAGTCGGATCCTCTGACCATCCCGCGTGCCCGGCTTGATGTTGAACTGCAGCGGTTCACGCCGCGTCAAAACGCCGGCTCCGGCGCAAGTCGAGCACGTATTCTGAACCTTGCCGCTGCCACCACAGCGCGGGCACTGGACGCTGAACTTCATCCGCCCACCCATCTGCGTCACCTGCCCAGTCCCGTGGCACTCCGGGCACTCCATACTCCCGCCCGTGACGGCTTTGCCCTTGCAGGTGGGACACGGCTCCTGACGGTGGATCTCCAGCCGGGTTACGCCGCCGCGGATCGCCGTCCAGAAGTCGATCTCCACCTGATACTCGATATCCGTTCCGGGTTGCGGTCCGCGAGCCTGCCGTCCCCGCCCCCCAAACATCCCGGAGAACACATCGCGAAAGCTTGATCCGAACCCCTCCGCATACGGAGAAGATTTGCCCCCACCCTGGAACCCGGAGAAGTCAAACCCTTCGAAGTCGAACGGAACTCCCTGAGCGCGCCCTCTGCCGCCACCGAACCCCTCAACCCCGCCCGGACCAGCGCTGCCACGCGCATAAGCCTCCGCCGTCGCCGGATCAATGTTGTCGGAGTAGAAACCCACTTGGTCGTAGATCTTCCGCTTCTTCTCGTCGCTGAGTACATCATTGGCTTCAGAGATCTCCTTAAATCGCTCTTCAGCCTTCTTGTCCCCGGGGTTTACATCCGGATGATACTTCCGCGCCAGTTTGCGGAACGCTTTGCGGATCTCATCGGAAGAAGCCGTTTTTTTTACTCCAAGCGTGCTGTAGTAGTCCTTGGTCTTGCTCGGTGCCATCTCTTGCGTGTCCCTTCTACGCTTCCACGATCATCATGCTACGCCAAGGTCTTGCAAACAGGCATTGGATCCGGTGTGGGGTTCAAACCACCAACGATGTGCTCCATTCTTTTGCTACTTCTTCGTTCAATGAAAGCAACAGCCACGCGATTTGGATAACCCCCAAGCACCTAAGATCCAAGTTCACTGCCTGCTCAGTTCCAGACTGCACTGGCTTGAATCGCTTCGACGTTGAACATCTGATCCGGCTCCATCTGTTGCATTTTCGCCGCAAATGCCTCCGCCTCCTCGCGGGACGCAAACACGCTCCGCTGGTACAGCCGCCCCGCTCGCAGTGCATCACAACGCCACAGCCTCTCCTGCGCCCAGACGCTCGGCCCCCCCAGATCCCAGCGCACCTGGACAGGCCATGCCTGGGCCTCTTCACTACCCTGATTTCTGTCTTCGATCATCTCTCTACCTCCATTGTGAGAAGCGGAGTACTTCGCCATCACCGGATCAGAGCCCTTTGCACGTTCCATCCTGCAAAGCTGCGAAACGAGCCCCCTGAAGAGGGAGGAGGAGCCTTGATCACTCCTCCTCATCGCACCCATGCGAACATCAGTTAAGAAGGACGCTACTTCTCTGTATCGACATACTCCGCGTCGATCACGCCTTCATCCTTCTTGGGCTCTTCCGCCTTCTCCGCTGGCGCTGCTGCTCCATCGCCAGGAGTACCGGCATTCGCCTTATAGACTGCCTCGGCCAGCTTGTGGCTCGCCGCGGTCAACTTCTCCTTGGCGGCATTCAATTCAGCAGCACCCGGATCACCGCCCAGTACAGTCTTGGCTTCAGCCAGAGCAGACTCCACGTCTCCCTTATCGGCAGCCGCAACCTTCTCTCCGCTCTCCTTCAGCATCTTCTCGATGTTGTAAACCAAGGAGTCGAGCTGGTTTCTGGCCTCGATCTTCTCCTTAAGTTCGCGGTCTTCGGCTGCGTGCGCCTCAGCCTCCTTGGCCATCCGTTCCACCTCTTCCTTGCTCAAACCCGAAGAGCTGGTAATGGTGATCTTGGCGTCTTTACCGGTGGCATTATCCTTGGCATGCACGTTCAGAATGCCGTTGGCGTCGATGTCAAAGGTCACCTCAATCTGCGGCACGCCGCGCGGAGCCGGCATAATGCCGCCCAGTTTGAACTTGCCCAGGGTCCGGTTCTGTGCCGCCATCGGCCGCTCGCCCTGCATCACGTGCACCTCAACCTCAGTCTGGTTGTCGGCTGCGGTGGAGAAGGTCTCCGTCTTCTTGGTGGGAATCGTGGTGTTACGGGGAATCATGCTGGTAGCCACTCCACCGAGAGTCTCAATCGACAGGGTCAATGGAGTGACATCCAGCAGCAGCAGATCCTTAACATCACCAGCCAGAACGCCGGCCTGCACTGCAGCTCCAATCGCGACGACCTCATCCGGATTGACGCCCTTATGGGGCTCCTTACCGAACAGCTTCTTCACCAGTTCCTGGATCGCAGGCATGCGTGTCTGGCCACCCACCAGAACCACCTCCTGGATCTTGCTGGCATCCACACCCGCATCCTTCATCGCCTGTTTGCAAGGTCCCACCGACTTCTCCAGAAGATCGGCGACAAGTTGCTCCAGTTTGGAGCGGCTCAGGGTACGCACCAGGTGCTTGGGTCCGCTGGCGTCAGCAGTCACAAAGGGGAGATTGATCTCCGTCTCCTGCGCCGTCGAAAGCTCGATTTTAGCTCTCTCCGCAGCATCCTTCAGGCGCTGCAAAGCCATCTCGTTGCCCTTGGCGGTCAGATCCAAACCGGACTCAGCCTTGAACTCCGCAATCAGCCAATCCACAATCCGCTGATCCAGATTGTCGCCACCCAGGTGAGTGTCTCCGTTGGTTGACTTCACCTCGATGACTCCGTCGCCCACCTCCAGGATCGAGATGTCGAAGGTACCTCCACCAAAGTCGTAAACAGCAATCGTCTCGTCCTTCTTCTTGTCCAAGCCGTAGGCCAGAGCAGCCGCGGTGGGTTCATTGACGATACGCTTCACATCCAGCCCGGCGATCTTACCGGCATCTTTGGTCGCCTGTCGCTGCGCGTCATTGAAGTAAGCCGGAACCGTGATCACGGCCTCCGTCACGGATTGACCAAGGTAGTCTTCGGCCGCCTTCTTCAACTTTTGCAGAATCATCGCCGAAACCTCCGGCGCCGAGTACTCCTTGCCCTGCGCGACGACCGCGACGTTATCTCCCTTGGCCACTACCTTGTAGGGCACCATCTTCATCTCGTCGCTAACCTCGTTCAACCGACGGCCCATGAAGCGCTTTATGGAATAAATCGTGTTCTCTGGATTGGTGATCGCCTGGCGCTTGGCAACCATCCCCACCAGCCGCTCTCCACTCTTGGTAAAGGCAACGATGGATGGCGTCGTCCGCCCACCCTCCTCATTGGCGATCACCTTGGGCTCCCCGCCCTCCATCACCGCCACACAGCTATTCGTGGTTCCCAGATCAATGCCAATTATCTTTCCCATTTCCCTATCCATCCTTAAAGGCGGTCCGCCCAAATCTAAACTCACTCACCCTAGCTTCCCATGTGAGTGACTTATTGTCAACTTATATGATTGAGCATTTCTCTACAAGGATGCTTAAAGTTTGATGGCAGCCAGATTTGTTGCGTAGACCGGATTCGGCAGCCGGAGTCAACAAGAACCGCTCCCGGAACAACGATCCCGGCAGAAGATCCAGCACCGAGCCCCCGACTTACTCCTCTTCGCCCATAGGCGCACAAAACCGCCAGGAGACCACAAAGACCTCCAGAGGACCTCACCGGAGGTATTCGTAAAGGCCGTCGCGCTCGTCGACTTTTCAAATATCCGGCCGGTGTTCCTCAAGTGCGAGCCAACTGGCGTCCCTTGGTCAAGAAGTACCCCAGCAGAAGGAGCGCCGCAGCCCCACCCATGACCGCCTCGGTTCCCGGCAAACCTCGCACTCCAAACCGGCTCCCTCCCCACCCATCGAGCGCGATCATATAGACGACCGGCACGTTCCCCATCGAGTTGATGATGGAATAGCGACTGCTCCCGCTCTTACCTGAACTGCCAAGAAACTCCAGCACCACGGCGGTGAACATCGCGTAGGCCATGCCCACTGTCAACAGGTACAGTGCAACTCCAACATAATAAGTACTTTGCCGCAAAGGACCAAGGGAGAGCACGGCCAGCGTCGCAGCATTCAACAGAGCCACCAGCAAGTAAGCCACAGAGGCTCTGACCCGCGCCGGAATCAGCGTAGCTGCCAGCGCCCCGGCAGCCATCAGCAACGCCCCCCCAAGCCCATTCATCCACGCAACCTGTTGCCCACCCACGCCATAATCCCGCGCTACACCGGTCAGCAGACCAATTGCCGCCCCAGACGCCAGAGGGGAAAGCATCAAAACTATGTACGGCACGGCTCTCCAGTTTAGAAAAGTCGATTGAAACTCGCTCCAGATCCTGCTCAAGGTGCGCCCTAAGCCTTGCTCCACCACGAACTCCTGTCGCGGAGCCGCCAAGGCAAACAGCGCCGGCGCAGCGATAAGCACTCCTGCCACCAAGGGTATTCTGCTCACCTCTCCGCGCTCATGCAGCATCACCAGAACCAGCACGGATGCGGCGCCAAACCCCAGCGATCCGCTCTGATAAAAACCACCCGCAATACGCTTGGACCGCTCCTGTTGCAGGGCTCCCAGCATTCCACCGCAACTGGAGACCACCAGTTGTGCCGCGCATGCGCTCAGAAACATCAGAACCACAGCACTGTCAGTGTCGAGTCGCCGCTGTTCAAGAGCCAGCACCATCAAGAACGCCGCCGCCACGGAAGCCATCAGAAGCCAGGTTCGCCGCCGCACCAGAAAATCGGTAAGCGGACTCCAAAGAAAGTAGATGGTGGTGGGCAAGGCCAGTAGCGAGATGATCTGCGAGGCTCGTAGCTCTGGGATCCCTTGACGGCTCATCAAAAACGCCAGGACTCCACCTTGAATCACTCCGTTGGCCACCACCGCTACCGGCGCCGCCAACAGCCCGAACACCCATGGCCGCTCGGACACTCGATTCTTGTCTGGCGCAGACACACCAGCCTTATCCTGCGCACCCGGCGCGTCAGCACCTTCTGTTAATTCGAACTCCTGCATCTCTCAGAAGTTACCATCTTTCCCCTATCATTGACGCAAGACCTTGAACTTACTAGGCTGTGCTCCATGGCTTCAGATAAGACGATCCACGATTCCACCCCTGATGCCAGACCGGCTGATTTAATCGCCGGACTGCGGGCTGGGTCCCCAGCCGCCCCCTCCATCCCTTCGCTTCCAAAGACCCAGCGTGATGTGGCCCTGGACGGTCTCCGCGGTCTCGCCGTCCTGATGGTCTTTCTCTTTCACTACGGTGGTGGCCTTGAATCCTCAAAACCTGCTGTTCACCTAATCGGCCTGATCACGCAGGCCGGTTGGCTGGGAGTGGTCCTGTTCTTCGCGCTGTCTGGCTTTCTGATCACGGGCAGCCTATGGGAGACCGTCGCTCAGGGCCATCGCCTGCGTAACTTCTATGCGAGACGCGCCTTGCGCATCCTTCCCATCTACAGCGTCGCTCTGCTGGCCGCCGTATCCGCAGATCTGATACGGGGTGCCTCTCTCTCCCAGCTCAAGCCATTTGCTATCTTTGCCTTCTTTCTTCAGAACTTCCCTCACCTGGCCGCCGACGCCATTCAAAACCCCTCACCGCTTCCCCTCTATCACTTCTGGACGCTCGCCGTTGAAGAGCAGTTCTATCTGATCTGGCCTCTCATTCTGCTCCTGGCCCACAGCCGACGGCACGCCCTTCGCCTAAGCCTCTGGTTCTTCGCCGCCACGCTGATCTTCTTACTCTGCATCTACGGTCTGCCGGCCTTCGCCGGAGCAAGGGCCCATCACCTCTACGATTACTTTCTGCTGACCCAAGGTGGTGCCATCGCCTTGGGCTGCGCAACCTCTCTTGCCATGGGCAGCCGCTTCAGTCCCACTGGCCGTAAACCCGGGACGCACCGCCTGGTGCGGAAATATGCCTTGCACGCATTCTGCATCGGGTTATCTATCTACTTGTTTACAAGCTACTTATCACGATCCCTCGCTCTTTCTGACCCGATCCAGTTCTGGCTGGGACTGCCAGCCGTCAGCATCGCTGCCGCAGCCGCCATCCCCCTGGTGCTTCGCTCTGGGCTCCCTCGCACCCTCTTTTCGCATCCTCTGCTGGGCTGGATGGGCCGCATCAGCTACGGTTTTTACATCTATCACATCCTGCTCCAGCCTCTCTTTGACTATCTGGGTGCCCGTTACAGCCACCACACCATGGGCAACGACTACCACATCGTCCGGGCTCTCTTCGCTTTTCTGATTACGTGTATCGTTTCCTGGGCCTCCTTCACCTTCTTCGAGAAACCCATTCTTTCTCTCAAACGCTACTTTCCTCTCTACCCATCCCTTCCGTGGGGAGAACCTTTGCCAGAGACTCACCACTCGCGCCACCATCACTCCCGAATCATCCATGCCGGGACCGTCCCTGCAAAAAAAGACGACTTTCGCTCAGCTTGAACATCAAAATCATGAGCACAAAGTTCAGCGTGGAGTTTTAGCACCTGCCTTCAGCTCGCGGGATAGACCAAAACGCTATCCAAGATTTACCGCCAGAGAGTCGAGAATCCTCCCCGCATGGCCACTGCCACCGCCGCCAGTCCTGACATCCAAAGAGAGGTAACCCATGGCTTTAGTCCTTGGTGGATAGCGGCCGCCGTGATGCTGGCCACCTTCATGGAGGTGCTGGACACATCGATCGCATCGGTCGCTCTGCCGTACATTGCGGGCTCGCTCTCTGCTTCTACGGACGAAGCCACATGGGTTCTCACCAGCTATCTGGTCTCCAATGCCATCGTCCTGCCGGCCTCCAACTGGTTTTCCCTCCGATTCGGGCGAAAGAACTTCCTGATGGCCTGCGTCGCCATCTTTACGTTTGCCAGCTTCGCCTGTGGAGCAGCCCCTTCGCTAGCCATGCTACTCGTCTTCCGCGTCATCCAGGGTGCCGGCGGAGGCGCGTTGCAGCCCATCTCGCAGGCAGTTCTGCTGGAGAGCTTCCCGCCCGTCAAGCGTGGAGCGGCCATGGCCGTCTTTGCTCTGGGCGTTGTGGTCGCCCCCGTACTGGGCCCTACGCTGGGCGGCTGGCTGACTGATACCTACTCCTGGCGTTACGCCTTTTACATCAACATCCCCGTCGGCATCCTGGCCCTGTACATGATCAACAAGTACATCCATGACCCGTCCTACATTCGGAACGCCAAGGTCTCTCGATTCGACAACCTGGGCTTCGGATCTTTGGTGATTTGGGTCGGATGCCTGCAGGTGATTCTGGACAAAGGTCAGGAGTCTGATTGGTTCGGCGCCCTCTGGGTCCGCTGGGCGTTCGCCATCATGCTCGTTGCTCTGGCGGTCTTCATCTACCAGTCATTTTGGGGCAAACAACCTCTGGTCAACCTGCGCGTTCTGAAAGATCGCAACTTCCTGGTAGGGTTTTCCCTTATCTTCCTCTTCGGAATCGCTATCTACTCCACCGTCGTGGTTCTTCCCCTCTTCTATCAGGAACTGATCGGCTACACCGCGTTCACGGCCGGCATGGTGGTGGCCCCTCGCGGTGTCGGCGCCATCCTGGCCATGCCTGTGATTGGCTTTCTCTCCAACAAGGTTGATCCGCGTCGACTCCTCACCTTCGGCTTTGTCACCTTTGGGTTGACCACGCTGTACTTCGGTTCTATCACCCTGGGCATCTCCCCATGGACGCTGTTTCTACCCATTCTGATCACCGGATTCGGTCTCAGCTTTGTGTTCGTACCTATCAATACCGCTGCCTACGGGACACTCGCCAACGAGCAGATCGGCAACGCCAGCGGTCTGTTCAACCTGATGCGAAACGTGGGCGGCTCCATCGGCATCTCCATTGCAACCACACTGCTTACCCGCCGCACGGATGTTCATCAGAACGAACTGACCAACTACATTCCACAGTCCGGCACGGCCTTCGAACAGTCTCTACAGGCCACCACACACTTCCTCAGCCAGTACTTCGGCCCTGCCAACGCCGCCGCCGCCGCTCGTCTCACGCTCTATCAGCAACTCAACCAGCAGGCTACCTATTGGGCCTTCATCGATGTCCTCCGCTGGACATCGCTGCTCAGCTTTGCCTGCATCATCGTGGTCTGGTTCTTCCGCCGGGTCAGACCGGGCAGAGGTCCCTCCGGCGTCCACTAGCTGCCTTCAGTCCCTGAATCGTCCCTCATAGGCCCACAACCCGAGGCTGGGGTTTGAGATATAGAAGATCTCTTCCCCATCCACCACATTCCAACCGTCGGTCAGCCGTGCAGGATCATACTTCTTGGTGTACGTTCCCAGATCTCCATAGGCAAAGTGCACGCTCTCGATCTCAGACCGCGTGAGGTGTCCCGGGCAGTAGCGGATCAGAAACCGCCCCTCGTTTGAACCATGGATCAGGTGTGCGGCAGCACTCAGGTTGGCTGCCAGCTCCGGATCTTCCTCAACCGCCTCCAGCGTCTTGGGCGTGCCACAGTAGCCATAGCGTCGAATCAACCCATCGATCGTCTTGTCCTCACCAAAGTCGCGCACTCCAGGGGCCAGAACAATCAACTCCGCATCATCGGCCAGCGCCATTCGCGTCCGGTAAACGCTCTTGTTACCTAGCCACGTGGTGTGGTACTCGTGTGGATCCAGAAACACCACAGCCTTCTGGATCTCCCGCTCCATCATCAGAAAGTTGCACTGCAAGCTCAGGGCGGCTGCCCGCTCAAAACACTCCGCATCATCGCCGATGAACAGCCCGCGCATCACCAGTTCGCCAGCCTCGTTCTTATTCACCACGGTCTGCACGTAGACAATCTGAGGCATCTTCGATGCAAAGTGCTCGCTGGCATAGTTGAGCAGCCGCCGGACCGGAGTGTCCGCGCGCCCCATCATGCGCTCCATCCCATAAACCGCCCCCAGAAAGTGCGAACGATGGATCCCGATCACCCCCCCGGTACCCACGAAGATATTTTTGTTTCCGTTCGCCATCCCTACCACCTCATGCGGTACCACCTGGCCAATCGACAGGATCAGGTCATGCTCGCCCTCCGCCCCCACCAGGAGCTTGTTTACCTGCGCAGGCCACGAATAATCCAGCTTTCCCTCGCTCACCTGGCGCATAAACTCTCCAGGAACTTCACCCAGAGTCACAATGTCGTTGCGCCAGTCATGCACACGAAACAGACTGCGCGGCGTCTTTCCAAACATCCTGGAAATCTGGGCATCGGTCATCGCCGTATGGGTTCCAAGCGCCGGCAACACATCCGTCATCGCATCGCCGTAGAACTCCCATGCCATCTCCGTCAGTTCTCCGGACCTGGAATGAAAGCGAGTAAAGTCCGGCGGAACGGCCACCACTCTCTTCCGCTCACCCAGTTTGCCCAGCCCTTCGTGCAATCCCGCGCGAATCTCAGCCAAGCTCATCTCTGTCTCCGCCGACCCTGCCGCATAAAACAAACTCATCACCCTCACCTTGACCTTGACGTCGTTTTCCCCTCTGTGGTCTGACCTTTCTACTCCAGTGTTGTTAGGATACCGCCATAGTCAACATCCATTCCTGATAAAGTCAAAGGGGGCTGGAACCGCCCGCTCAGATGCCACGGTTTGGGCTGGGCGGCCTGTTCGGTTTTTGATTCTGCAGGATACCCACCACGGAGTTCTTCCTTGTCCGACCGTATTACACCCCGCCGCCTCTCCACCCCAGAGTTTCGCGCCCGCGTACACGCCCTGAATCCCGCCATTGCCGTCTTTGATTGTGATGGCACGCTATGGTCGCCGGATGCTGGTTCGGCCTTTATGCATTGGACCATCGACACCAAACTCCTCTCCGCAGAGCAGATTGCGTGGCTCGGCGAACGCTATGAGGGCTACAAGCGTGGTGCAGTCTCCGAGTACGACATCTGCGGCGAGATGGTCCGGGTCTATCGCGGCCTGCCGGAAAAAACTCTCCGAGAAGCCGCCGCAAGCTTCTTCCGCGATTACATCGAGCCCTACATCTTCCCAGAGATGGCAGCTCTCATCGATGAACTGCAGCACCGCCACTGCGACATCTGGGCCGTCAGTTCCACGAACAACTGGGTGGTCGAAGAAGGGGTAAGCCGCTTCAACATCCCGGCCAGCCACGTTCTGGCAGCCCGTGTTGAAGTTGACCATGGCATGGTTACAGATCGTCTAGTCCACGTTCCTACCGACGAAGACAAAGTCGAGGCTCTTCGCCGCGTCGGCATCACCAACGAGGAAAATCCTCCCAATGTCGTCTTCGGCAACTCCATCCATGATGCCGCGATGCTCTCCGTTGCTCGTTGCTTCGGAACGAAACGGGTGGAGGGGGAACCGGCTGGGCTCTGCGGAGCCTTCCCGGTCAATCCCTCGCTGGGTCTGATGGATGTTGCAACCGACAAAGGCTGGCCTGTTTACTATCCCGCACCTGTTCAGCCCTGAAGCCTGCGGCAGAAGAGACTCTCATCAGGCTCTCAGCATCTGCGCTGGACAGAGACTACACTAGACAGAGACTACACTGGACCGTGACCGGATGGACCAGATTTCCAAGTTGGCCGAAGATCAAGCCAGGCGGGTCGCCAGACCATCCCGCTCCAAACCATTGCGCCGTGTGGTCGCAGCCCTTATCTTGCGCGGTGAGGGTCCGGATCGCGAGATCTTCATCTGTCAGCGCCGGGCCGGGCAGCCCATGGGCCTGAAATGGGAGTTCCCTGGGGGAAAGATTGAACCTGGCGAAACCTCCGAGCAAGCCCTGATCCGCGAGCTCACCGAAGAACTTGGCATTACCGCGACCATCAGTGACCGTATCACCACCGTACATCACAGCTACCGCAACGGTGGCGCCATTGAGATTGAGTTCTTCCTTGTCCACGATTTCCAAGGTGCGTTTGTGAACCATGTCTTCCAGCAGATGCGCTGGGCTCCCATCGCAAGCCTGCCCAACTACGACTTCCTCGCCGCCGACCTGACCCTCATCCGCGACATCGCCTCCGGTAAGCTTCTCTAACTTCGGGGGGTTGCAAACCCAGATTCGATCTTCATTGAGGCGCCCGACTTCAGAAGGGATATCTGTCGAGAAACGAGGGCTGGAATCCACTTCCGTTGACAGCCCTATTCCGGTTCGCATTCCACGCGGCCTGGGCAGACAATCTGGGCATGCGATCTACCCGGCTATCGACGACCAAGACTGGGTAGCGAAAGGAAGTCCGCCAATCTGCGGAGCGGCATCGATGGGACGGTATCTCCGGATACCCATCAGGCCCGGCTGCTCGAGGTTCCATGAGCATGCTGCCATCCGCTCCCTGCCACAGATCCATCCTCAGAAAATTGCCTAAGACTTCACCCCAGCCAACTGCGCCACCTGCTGCCACAACATCATGATCGTCAGGCCCACCATGATCACCGTCGTTGCCCACGCCGTCCAGTTGAACCATGCAGGGTTGGTGTGATTTCCCATCAACCTCTTGTTATTCACCAGCTTCAGCATGAAGTAGAGCACAAACGGCAGTAGCACGCCGTTCAGCACCTGACTCAAAATCGTCATCATCACCAGTGGGAATTTTGGAATCAGCACCACAGCCGCACCCGCAGCAATCAGCAGGGTATACAACCAGTAGAAAAACGGAGCCTGGCGAAACTTCTTGTCCACGCCACTCTCAAATCCCAACCCTTCGCACACGCTGTACGCAGTCGAAATCGGCAAGACGCTGGCTGCAAAGAACGACGCGTTGAATAGTCCGGCAGCAAACAGAATGTATGCGAAGTCACCGGCCAGCGGCCGCATGGCCTGCGCAGCATCTGACGGCACATTGATATTCTGCATCCCATGCACCCAGAGGGTTGCCGCACAGGCCACAATGATGAACCACGCGACGATATCTGTGAAGAAGCACCCTACAATTACATCCAGCCGGGACGCGCCGTACTCTTTGACGGACACTCCCTTCTCTACCACCGACGACTGCAAATAGAACTGCATCCAGGGCGCAATCGTAGTTCCAACCACCCCCACCACCATGTACACGTAGTTGTGGTCCTGCCACACCCTCCTTCCCGGCACTTTGATGGTCTCAACCAAAGCCGCATGCCAGTCCGGCTGCGCCAGTACACCCGCAGCGATGTAGCAGATATAAAATACGCTGGCGACCAGAAAGATCTTCTCGACGCTCTTGTAGTCCCCCTTGACCACCAGCGCCCAGACAGCCGCCGCACAGATCGGTACGCTGACGTATTTGCTCACGTGGAAAAGTTGCAAGGACCCAGCGATGCCAGAGAACTCCGCAATCACGTTGCCGAAGTTCACCACGACCAGCAGCACCATCATCACAAACGTCATGCGCAGGCCAAACTCTTCACGAATCAGGTCACTGAGTCCTTTTCCCGTGACCACTCCCATGCGCGCGCACATCTCCTGCACCACGATGAGGGCTAAGGTGATCGGCAGCATGGTCCACAGCAGGTGGTATCCATACTGGGCTCCCGCCTGGGAGTAGGTGAGGATTCCACCCGCATCGTTGTCCACGTTCGCTGTGATAAATCCCGGCCCCAGCACCGCAAAAAAAAGCAGGATGCTGGTCCGGTAACGCTTCCAGAAGCTCACACTAGCACCGCCAAAAGAGAAGGTTTGCGGCACGCAGCCGCTCCACACAAAGCTAAGCAGACCGCTTCACCACAGCAGGTCCCACCTTCCAGGGCGCAGGCCAAAGCGCCGCATACTGATAAGGTCATCTCCGCATCCAGCCTCTCCGGCACCCACACTAGACTAACCCGTCCACAGACCTTTTGGGCTTTCCTCCCCTTTAGGTCCGCAACACCCCGAACCTCGGCATGGATGGGTCTCTTTCAGAATAAGGGGTTCGAGGCATGCTTACCTGCCAAGGCAAAATAAAGCCACCGCGCGAATCCATCCCCTAAAGCCCGCTCCAGGCAAGTGATGCGGCCTCTAACCCTCTGCTACCGCAGCGCCTCCAGTCGAGCAAGAATCTTTGCCACCTGCGCATCATTGGAGTACCCACTTCGTACCGCCCGCTCCTGACCGGCCTGTGCAATTCGTTCTCGGGCCTCCGCGTCCGGCAGATAGCGCCTGATCTTTTGCGCGCACTCTTCAAATCCACTGAAGAATACCGCCTCTTCGCCCTCCACGAACCGCGCCCTATGCCCCTCAGACCGCTCCGCCAGCAGAAAACCGCCGCAGGCCGCAATCTCAAAGCTCTTATGCACAAACTCATCCTGGTTGGAATGGGTGAGGAAACTAAGATTGATCTTCGACCTCCAAATCGCCTCACGATACTCCGTTCCATAGAGCTCAGATCCCGTATACAGTCGCTGCGCCGCCTCTGCGTCCAACCTCGCCTTCCACATCCGATCGCCGGAGATCACCACCGGAAATCCACACTCCCTCCATAGCCTGGTTAGAAACTCCGGCCGGTCATCGTAGGAGGTTCCAATGAAGGAAACACCCCGATCCCGATCGGCGTCAGTCCAGATTCTGCCCCTACTCCGATCCACGGGGAAGTGAATTGTCGGCTCATATGCCGTCTGAATCTTGAGCACATCGCGCGCCCCACGTTGCAGGTAATCTGCGACGTTCTTGTCCCGTTGCACCACGTGCAAGTCAAAGTGCGGAATGCACTTCAAATACAGCCGCCAGCCCGGGTCGCGCCGTGGCCCGAACGCATTGTCAATCATGTAGCTTACCGTGCGGATGCCCATCGACCGAAGACGATCCAGCGTTCTGGGCCACAACCCCAGTAGCTTATCCGCCCAGAAGATATCCGGATGCTCCCGCTCAGCCTGTGCCAGCAAATCCCGATTCAGCCGCACCACCCACGGCCCCATCTGCGCCCGATGCAGCACCTTGCGCAGAAGCTCTGCCTGCGGCTGATAGTGAAAGCAATTTAGCGGCAAGACTTTATGCCCCAGCCGTTCCAGAGCCCAGGCCCGGTACTGCGCCGAATCATTCGGGGAGAGCTGCGCAGCATACAGAATCTTCACCTGTCACTCCCTTGCAACGTAAGACCAACCTCCGCCGACGATGACCTCAACCCATTCGCCCCGTGCGAGCCGCTCCTGATCTCGTCTGCAAACTTCTCGAAACAACAGGATTTCTATCGAAAACTGGATGGAAGCTCTCTGCCTCAGTCTTCGAGAAATCCTCCTGTCGACGACTATCTCGGAGCGGCATCTTTATTCCAACCAGTGCGTCGGCAGAAAGACATCTTCCGATGCATTGGCTCAATCCGGGCGCCGCGCGGGCCCATTGAAGCGTCTCATGAGACCGAAGGTGAAGAATCTCTATCCCTCGCGCAACAGCGCAATCACCTGCTCTGCATGGATCACGCCAGTCAACCGTCCCTGATGATCCACCACCGGCAGCGACCGCAGATTGTATTTGTCAAACAATTCAGCAACCTCTTTGCTCTTCGCATCCAGATTGCAGCACACATTATGCCCATCAGAGAGGGTTGTAAGTTGCGTCTCTGGAGTCGCGAGCAGCAGCCTTGGAAGCATCACCACTCCAGCCAGCTTCTCCTCTTCTCCCAGCAGGTAAACCTCTGTAATCGTATCGGGATCTCCTTCGAACTCACGCAGCGCTTGCACTGCATCAGCAACCGTCACATCCTTCGGCACACTCACATAGTCCGTGGTCATTCGGCCAGCAGCCGACTCTGCGGAAAACTCCAGCAGTTCCTCAACATCCTGGCGTTCCTCCGGCTCCATTTCAACCAGAATCGCCTCCGACTCCTCGTCACTCAACTCCGCCAGCACATCAGCCGCTGCACCCGGATCCATCTCCTCCAAAATATCTGCCGCGCGTTCCGAGTCCAGCCCTTGGAGCAGCGCCTTCTGCAGTTTGGGCTCAACCTCTTCCAGAGTCTCGGCCGCCGTCTCCTCAGGCAGGCTGGAGAACACCGCCTCCCGCTCCACCGGAGCCAGATCTTCCAGAATGTCCGCAATATCCGATGGATGCAGCTTGGAGAGCCGATCCTGCCCGATCTTCAGCCGCACCATTCGCGCGGGGTCGCGCTCAATCAGATCCACGCAGGCCCAAGGAATCTGGCGTGGCGCCAGACGTGCCACAAAGGAGTCTAGCAGCACCACCGGCAGCCCCTTGAAAAGCCGTCGCATGGCGCCCTGGTTCCCCACCTCTACACCCTCAATGCGCAGCCCGCCAGTCTCCTCTTCGCCCGGTCCCGGTTCCCATACCAGGTTTACGTCGTTTACCCGCACCACCTTGTGTCCGTCGACGTCGATGATCTGCTGGTCCAGCAGGTCGTAATCCATCAGCAGATACCCATTCTGCTCCGGATAGTCCCTGGGATTCGATCTCGCCCTGAGCTGGGCTTCGTTATTTGCGGGCCAAATCAGGTCCACCACCCGCAGCAGCATCTTCCGCTTCCCGCGCCCGGACCCGGTCAGCAGCACCACCTCCGCCACATGGGTCTGATCAAGGGACACATCCACGGCCAGATCCGTCACACGCCCCAGCACTATCCCTTCAGGACCATGCACACGCCGCCCCAGCAGCGACGACACGCTGGTGGTCACCGTGGCGCGATTTGTCAGCAACTCAGCCATTCCACTCCCGGAGCATTTTCAGTAAGTGTAACGCGGCGTAGCAACTTTTCTGGCCTTCTTTCGCCAAGCAAACCGCTGCTGCCATCTACCACGGAGATACTCCACCCACAAGAAGCAAGACGTTCCCAAGGTCTCCGCATCCCCTCTACGCAGGTTCGTCTTCGAAATCAAAACGGCGAGGCATCACCGCCTCGCCGTTTTGTTCTCTTTCATTCTGTCTACCGTCTACGCCCTGTCTTTACGCATTCACCGGCTCCAGCAAGACCTGGGCAAACTTTTTACCCGTGCGCGCTCTGTACGCCCCCTTGTGGAAGGCGTATCCAGCAATCAGCGGAAACGCGATGGTAGCTTCGGCGTACACCATCTGCTCATAGGTCAAATCCACCTTGCCCCAGCTCGAAGCCTCCTTCAGCGTTGACCCACTCAGTGCCCCATCGCGTGCATCAGCCACCGTAATCTGAATCGCATACTTGTGCATGGACGCATCGATGCCCAGCACATCGGCAGCCACCACGATATCCTGCGCAAAGTTCTTAGGAACTCCCCCGCCAATCATCAACAGGCCTGTCGTCGGGTTGGCGATCTTCAACTGGGTCAACTCATAAAAATCCTTTGCGGAATCGATCGAGACCACGGGCTTGCCACGCCGAGCATGCTGGTGAGCCACCAGTCCGAATCCGGCTGAACAATCCGAAAAAGCAGGGCAAAAGATAGGAACATCCATCTCATAACAGGCCAGCACAATTGAGTCGTTTTGCCCATCGGCAGGCGTGCGTTTTTGCTGCTTCAGATACCTGCCCATCTCCTGGATAAATTCCCTGGAAGAGTAAGGTCGAGGCTGGAGTCCATTGGCGATCTTCTCCGTGGTTTCATCGCAGATTCGCAACTCCTCCTCGTCGATGAACGTGTCATAGATCCGGTCGATCATCAACTCGCGCAGCGTGGCGTCGCCGGCGCCGTACTTGTACTCATCCCCAGCCACGTAGTGCCGAAAACCCAGCGCCTCAAAGAAGTCCTGGTCTACGATGTTGGCTCCGGTGGAGACGATCGCATCCACCATGTGGTTCCGCACCAGGTCCACAATCACCCTCTGCAACCCCGCTGAGATCAGCGAGCCGGCCAGGCACAGAATCACTCCGCATTCCGTGTCTTGCAGCATCTTCTCGTAGATATGGGCAGCTCGTGCCAGATCGCGAGAGCTATACGCCATGGACGACATGGCATCGACCAGCGCTACTACGTTGTGCTGCTTGATGTCGATGTGCTGAATCGGAGTTGTGAGAAGATCTTTTTTCGTAGTCATATCGGTATAAGTTTATCGTGTCCCCCTATAACCCGGCGCCGAATCTGTGAATTTGACCCTCCCATAAGGATCAAATCTTCCATCGAAGGGCCTGCCTCCGGAGAGGCACCGGGGCGTTCGGAATCCGTTTCGGCCCCCATTTCCGACCAGAACCACTGAACCCTTGTGAACAGTCTCCGCATCGGATTATTCATTGATACCCTGTTAATCACGATGAACGTCAACTTTGCCGAGCGCGCCCATAATCACAACTGGAAGCTGGACCCCATCGTCCGCTCCCTGCTCGACACTGATTTTTACAAACTGCTGATGTTACAGTTCATCTGGAAGAACTTCCCCACGACCCACGTCACGAGCGAGACCTATAACCGGACGCTATCTATCCGCTTGGCGGATCGGATCTCTGCCTCCGCCCTGTGTGACCAGATGGAACATGTCCGCTCGCTCCGCTTTCGCCGTAGTGAGATCGTTTGGCTGGCGGGGAATACCTTCTACGAGACCAAGCAGATCTTCCGTCCTGATTTCCTGCATTGGCTGGAACATGAGTTTCACCTCTCTGACTACGCCATTGAAGAAGTCGATGGCCAGCTGAGTATCCGATTCTCCGGTCTTTGGAGCGAAGTCACCCTTTGGGAGATCTACTCTCTGGCGATCGTCAGCGAGATGAAGAGCCGCGCCGCTATGGCCACCCTCAACGAACTTGAACTCGATGTCCTCTACGCCCGCGCCAAGACCCGCCTGTGGGACAAGATCGAGATGCTTCGCACCGTGGACGGCCTGCAACTCTCCGACTTCGGCACCCGGCGGCGCCATAGCTTCCTCTGGCAGGAGTACTGCATCCAGGCTCTCACCACCGCTCTGGGACCTGCCTTTGTGGGCACATCCAACACAGCGCTGGCCTTCAAGCATGACCTGGAAGCCATCGGCACCAACGGCCACGAACTCCCCATGGCTATGGCTGCTCTGGCCTCCCAGGGCTCCGACGATGATCTACGCAACTCCCAGTACCGCGTCCTGGATCTTTGGCGACGATCCTACGACAACGAACTCCTCATTCTTCTGCCGGATACCTTCGGCACCACCCAGTTCCTCAACGGCGCGCCTGCGTGGGTAGCCACCTGGACTGGAGAACGGATTGACTCCAAAGATCCCTTTGCCGCCGGGGATGAATACATTGCCTGGCTCCGTTCCCATGGAGTAAACCCCACTCGCAAGCGACTGATCGCCTCGGACGGTCTGGATGCTTCCACCATTGTCCAGATCCACAACTACTTCCATGGCCGTATTCGCTTCTCCGCCGGTTGGGGTACGCTACTCACCAACGATTTTCGCGGCTGCCACCCACGCAATGAGGACAGCTTTGAGCCCATCAGCCTGGTCTGTAAGCTCACCAGCGTTGACGGTATCCCTACCGTCAAACTATCAGACAATCCCAGCAAATCCACCGGCCCCGCTGACCTCATCGCCCGCTACCGGCGCGTCTTCAACAGTCCAGCCCAGAAGGAAACACCCCTCCTGGTTTAGCCGAAGCACTCAGCCCAATCCAAGCTGGGGAGGCTATACTCCTCCCATGCTCGCCGTTCAATACCCATTCTCCCGCCTGACTCGTCTGGCCGTTGCTGCCGCCTTGCTTCCCACCCTCTTCGCTCCCGCAGCATTCGCCTGGGGTCGCGATGGCCATAAGATCATCAACAAGCTGGCCGCGCAGTATCTCCCCACGAGCGTCCCCTACTTCCTGCGCAACGGGAACGGGCTTGACGTGATGGAGTGGATGGGCCCTGAGCCCGACCGCTGGAAGCATCGAGACGCCGAACCCGAACTGACCGCCACGCAGTCCCCTGACCACTTTCTCGACTACGAGTGGGCCATCTACGGCGCTACCAGGTGCGCCGCAGGGACGACGGATTGCATCGATGGTTATGCTTTCCCTCGTAACCGCTATGACTTCATCCGCAACCTGACCGCCGCTCTTCCCCATCACCCTGAGATCAAGAACTTTGAAACCGTGGGCTTTCAGCCCTGGCAGGTGGAAGAGGTATGGCAGCGGCTCAAGTCCGACTTCCGCATCTATCGCCAACTCACCGCGGCCAACCAGGACACGGCTCCCGTCCAGCTCGCAATTCTCTTTGATGCCGGCTGGCTGGGCCACTATGTCGGCGACGGATCCCAGCCACTCCACGACACCATCCAATACAACGGCTGGACCGGGCCCAATCCCCACCACTACACCACCGAACATCATATCCACGCACAGTTTGAGTCAATCTTCGTCTCAGCCAACATCAAAGCCTCAGACGTCGCTCCGCTGGTCGCCTCCGCCTCGCCCGCCGTCATCAACGACGAATGGACTCAGTACTGGCGCTACCTGCTCCACTCCCATTCCCTGGTAGAAAAGGTCTATCAGCTCGACCAGCAAGGAGGCTTCATGAACGCCGGAACCCCTGAGGCCAAAAATTTTACCGAAGAGCGCCTGGCCGCAGCGGCCATCGAACTCCGTGACCTCATCAACTCTGCCTGGGTCCACTCCGCCGATCCCGTCCAGCAGTACCACGGCCCCCAATAGAGCCACCTCCAGGGGGGCAGCGTCTCCAGGCCCGACTTCCCTGGGCGCTTCCGCAAAGACAATGCCTGCGAACACCACCCCAGGACACTGCTCTTAACTAGTCAGGCTGATCACCTCGGTTCGCTGACTAGTTCCCCTCGCGGCTGGCTGCCTCCAGGGCCCGTTCCGCCATCCGGCGCAACATGGGCTCGCTACTCAGCGCGATTACCGGCACTGCCAAAGCCGCAAACACCGCCCAAACTACCAGTGCATGCCACTCCCAATACCAAAGCATCCGCGTCGTCTCCCAAGGGTGATGTCTGACTGCCATCCAAAGCGCATGCCCCTCCAAAGGCAGCCTGGGTGTGCCAAAAACCAGAGATCCAGCCTTGATAAATACAGGAAACAGTACCAGTTCCAACGGATAGACCGCATGGTTGCCCACCTGCGACGCCACGATGTTCAGTCGCAATAGCGCCGCCAGGCCCAACACGACCAAGGTCGTGGATCCCAGCAGAGGGTTTACCCCCACGGCAACTCCCAATGCCAGCGACCAAGCCAGCTTATCCGGATCCATACCCATCCGGAGCAGACCCATCACCGGGTTCACCATCCATCGCTGCCAAAGATTGGTCACATAACCAGCATATCTGCGCAGTCAGCACAGTGTCTCGGCGGTAGCCGCAGGTTTGGCTATGGTCCCTGTCCGGCTTGTCCGTTACACCACGCTCCGCTCTACTTCCTCCAGCCCATAGCGGCCCCCAAAGATACGCTGGTGCGACCAGTTATCGCCGAAAATCGGCCATTTTCCCGACGCAGGCAACCCGCTCCCTTCGATCGCCCATCCCTCATCCCTGCTAGCGTTATCCTTGCATCCATGAGAAACGCCTCTATCGACCCTCTCGCCAACACCCCGGGACATCTCTCCACCCCAGATCGCCTCGCTGATCTTCCGCGCCTGGTGACAGCCTTTTACGCCAACCACCCCGATGCCGAGGTTGCCGACCAGAGAGTCAGCTTTGGCACCAGTGGACATCGCGGATCCTCACTCACTTCCAGCTTCAATTATGCGCATATCCTGGCGATCACCCAAGCCATTGTGGAGTATCGCGCCACGCAAAAGACCACTGGTCCGCTTTTCCTGGCGCAAGACACGCATGCCTTGTCAGAGCCCGCCTTCACCACTGCGCTGGAGGTGCTGGCGGGCAACGGGGTCGAAGTGATGATCGATAGCGAGCGCGACAGCCGGTCACAAGCTGGTGGCTTTACGCCCACCCCCGTTCTCTCCCACGCCATCCTGGAATACAACGCCTCCAACACCAAAGCGCCCGCCGACGGCATTGTCATCACTCCTAGTCACAACCCTCCCCAGGACGGCGGTTTCAAGTACAACCCACCCAACGGCGGACCTGCCGACACGACCGCTACCAAGTGGATCGAGGACCGCGCCAACGAATTCATCGCCAACAATCTCCAGGGCGTGAAGCGTCTGGGCTTCTTCAAAGCCATGGCTGCGCCCACCACCCACCGTCACGATTACATCACCGCCTATGTCCGCGATCTCGTCAACATCATCAACATTGACGCGATCCGTAGCTCCGGCCTCAAGCTCGCAGTGGACCCGCTGGGCGGCGCCGGTGTCGCCTACTGGCCCCGCATTGCAGAGCTCTACCACCTGCCGCTCGAGATCCTCAACCCCTACGTCGATCCCACCTTCCGCTTTATGACCCTGGACTGGGACTCGCGCATCCGAATGGATTGCTCCAGCCCCTTCGCCATGGCCAGCCTGATTGCAAACAAGGACCAGTACGACGTCGCATGGGCCTGCGACACCGACCATGACCGCCACGGCATCGTTGCCCGCAGCTCCGGCTTGCTCAATCCCAACCACTACCTGGCCGTCTGCATTCAGTACCTCTTCACCCATCGTCCAGAGTGGTCCGCAAAGGTCGGCATCGGCAAGACTCTGGTCTCTTCCAGCATCATTGACCGCGTCGTCAGCGGACTCAACCGCTCTCTCGTCGAGGTGCCTGTCGGCTTCAAGTGGTTCGTCTCCGGTCTCTTGGAAGGGAGACTTGGCTTCGTCGGCGAAGAGTCCGCTGGAGCCAGCTTCCTTCGCCACAATGGCAGCGTCTGGACCACGGACAAGGATGGCCTCATCCTCGGCCTGCTCGCTGCGGAAATGACCGCCCTCACCGGTAAAGACCCTGGCCAACTGTACAACGAATTGACAGCCAACTACGGTAACCCCGTCTATCAGCGCATCGATGCCGATGCTACCAGGGAGCAGAAAGCCAAACTAGCCAAACTCTCTCCCTCACAGGTTAAGGTGAAACAGTTGGCTGGACAGCCCATAACATCTATTCTCACCGAGGCGCCCGGCAACCATGCACCCATCGGCGGACTTAAGGTCACCACCGCTGACGGCTGGTTCGCCGCCCGCCCCAGCGGCACCGAGGATGTCTATAAGATCTATGCTGAGAGCTTTCTCGGCGAGGCGCACCTCAGCCAAATCCAACAAGAGGCCAAAGATTTGGTCGCAACTGCTATCGCATGAGGACTCCGAACACCTGATGAGATCCAAATTCTCCCGCGCATCAACATCGCTTTACCCTTATCAACAGCATGTCATCTGCGTCGCAACAACCTAATCAATTCCAAGGAAACTCGCATGAAACTTCGCCATACTCTTACTTTCCTCGTCCTGGCGTCCCTGTCACTGCCGGCGCTCGCTTCCTCCAAGAACAACAACGGCTTCATTCTGATTGATAGCCAAAGTGGTAAGACTGTCGGCAAGGCTGCTTACAGCATCCAGAAATCCAGTAAAGGCTACAAAGTAGGGGGCAACTTCCAGTACAACCTTCAAGCCGGGCAGCAGGGCCAGTACTCCTTCTCCTCCAAGTTGGACAACACCGGCAACCTTTTATCCGCATCCGTCGAGGACCAGTCCACTCAAAAGACCTATATCTTCCAACCAAACAAAAATCGCACCTCGGTCGAGTTCACTACCATTCAGGCCGGCAATTTGGCTACCCCTATGTCCGCCGTTTTGCCCAAGCCTGAGGTCTTCATGGCGCCCATTGGCGACCCATCCGGCATCCAGGTCCTTATGACCTCCGCCTTGGCTCATCCTCATACGCCACCCATCTATCTGCTTTTGGTTCCGCTCAGTGTCATCAACAAGATAAACCACTACCACATGGTCGGCATCCAGCCCGACTCTGACCGCACTGCAACTCTCGATGGTAAATCCATAACGCTAAAGAGCTTTAAACTGCGTTTTCACACCGGTGCAGATGGTGAAGTCTACTTGGATGACAGCGGCAATCTCATGGAGGCTGATTTGCCGAAGTTTGGAATGAACTACGTCCGTAAGAACTTCACCCTCACTCCTGCTTCATCGGCTAAGTAGCTGGGTGTAACCGAGCCTCTGGCAGCTTGGGTATCCCACCACCTTTGCGGATACCCAGGCGCCCTCTCAGCCATCTCGTACTTTGGAGATGTGATCGCTCTGGCGTGTACCTTCATCGATGCTCATTGCGCTTCCTTAATCAACGGCGGAACGGAATCACCCTCAAATCTCCTTGCCAGGTTAGCCCCATCAGCTCCAAAAAATGACTTGCAGGTTTTCCCAACCAGGTCAAGCCGAAATTCTCGCCGTGCTGCACAAACTGCAAAATTCAGGCTTTTGAAAACGCTCAACGCGGCACAATCGCACTGAACCGCGTGTTCAACCCTGTGCTTCGTGTACTCTCTATCCCTTTGGAATCTGCGGAAGAGCAGTGTTGCGCTTCAACCGGCTCGCGAATGACCGCTGATCCGATTGTCGTCGCCAAAGATACGAAAGCCCTGCAAACTGCGGAATACTTGACTCTCCATTTGGGCTAAAGTAGTCTCATCCTTACCAATGAAGCAGGCTCTCCCTATCGCCGCGCGCTGTTGCATGTGTTGTTTTATGCCATGCTGTTGCGCCTGCGGCTGTCTGCTCTAGGCGAGTTCCCCACCCCCCAATCCAAAATCCAATTCACAGCCGCGCGACAGCGAAGGTTTCTCTTGTCTGCGCCGGATTTGAAACCTCGATTCAAGCTCACTTTCCCAACATTCAATTGTTGAACCTACGCCTCCAGGAGCTTTCATGGAAATTCCAACCTCATCCCGGAAGCTGGCCTTCAGCGCAGACGCCGCGGCCATCCTCATCGCCTTCACCTTCGCAACCCTCATCCGCCTGGGCGTCATTCACCACATCGGGTGGTAGCGCAGCTTAAGACAATAGCCGTGAAAGTACTGGAAGCGCCCATATCGTCCGTCTTCCAAAACTCTGCCCTGAGAATCCATCTGATGTCCTACCGAAAGATCTCGCCGCCGACAACTACCAGTCCGCCCCAGACCGCTCGACACCCTCCGCGCGCGGCGCTGCTGGCGCTTCTGCCCGGAACCCTGTTTCTCTTCGCGATTGGCCTCGCTGGTAAGTTCCTGGAGTCCGTTGGACAGCATCTCCGAGCTCACCATCCTTTTGTGCCGCAGCTCGAGTACGTCCTCTGGGCAATCATCCTTGGTCTGCTCTTCTCCAACCTGTTCACTCTGCCCCACATCCTGCTTCCCGGTATTGATACTTATGAACTTTGGCTGAAGCTGGGCATTCTTCTGGTTGCAGCCCGCTTCATCCTCTCCGATGTTCTCCGCATCGGTGGCCTCTCGCTTTTGCTGGTCGCCGTAGAACTGGCCCTCTCTCTCAGCGTTATGACTCTGCTTGGGCGCGTCTTCCGGCTGTCACCCAAACTCACGAGTTTGCTGGCTATCGGCAGCTCCATCTGTGGTGTCACCGCTATCATGGCTGCACAAACCGCGTTTGACCCCGCAGAAGAGGACACATCTACCGCCATCGCTGCCATCCTGGCCCTGGGTGCATTGGCCCTGTTCACTTTCCCCACCATCGGTCATGCGCTACACATGGGCCAGCAAACCTTCGGCGTATGGACCGGATTGGCCGTCGATAACACAGCAGAAGCCACCGTCACCGGGGCTATCTATGGCGAAATGGCCGGGCGTATTGCCATCCTCGCTAAAACAGCTCGCTCGGCCTTCATCGGCTTTGTCGTCCTCGGCTATGCCGTTTACTGGGCCGCGCAGGGCCAAGCCGCCCGGGTGGAGCAAAAGGCCCTCTTCCTTTGGCAAAAATTTCCGAAGTTCATTCTTGGCTTTATTCTTCTTTCTGTCCTGGCCAGCATCGGCTTCTTCACTCCCGGGCAATTGACCTCGCTCACCAACCTCTCCAAATGGGCCTTCCTCCCCGCCTTCGCAGGAGTAGGCCTGCGAACAAGAGTTCGCGATCTCATTCGCCAGGGCTGGCGTCCCATCCTCGTCGGTGTCCTCGGCGAAGTCTTCATCGCTATCCTCACCCTTGGAATGGTCTTAGCCGCCTACCACGGAACCTCGCGATGAGATCCCCCCGAAAGGTCAATACCCGCTGCAAAATCAATGTTGAGCCTCTATTCTTGAGTCTTTTGCCGCGTCATGGGGAAGCAGAATCCTTTCTTCACCATAAAGCGTCTAGGCCACCCACTTGGCGGCGCTGAGATATGCTTTTGGAGAAGGAAGCAAGTGATCCTACCTTCCCTTCTCCAGAATGAGAAGCAGAAAAATGAGTCTCCTCCGGGCTATCCTTTTCTTCATCTCCTCTCCGCAGCGCAGTTTCTCAAACCATCCAGCGCGCCAAACCTGCTGTTGCCCGCTTAGGACCAAGCATGTCCCAGCCTCTCTCCCCTGACCGCCTTGAAGCTTTCTCCGATGGTGTCATCGCCGTGATCATCACGATCATGGTGCTCGAACTCCGGGTTCCATCCAGAGAGATCTCGGACCTGGAAGGCTTGCGGCAGGTGCTTCCCCTGCTCACCGTCTATCTGCTCAGCTTCGTCCAGACCGGCATCTACTGGGTCAATCACCAATACTTGACCGACGATCTGGAAGACGTTACCCACGGCATTCTCTGGTCCAACCTGGGCCTGCTCTTCTTTCTCTCGCTCATACCCTTCGCCACGCGCTGGGTAGGCACGCGCGGCATCTCGTCCTTTTCGGTCTCTTTCTACGCTCTCATCTGCGCTCTACCCGCCATCGCATGGTTCGTCCTCTCCACGGCCATTTACCGCCATACTGGACAACCGACAACCGGAAGCCCTTTGAAACTAGCGGTCTCCACCACACTCTATCTGGGTGCGATCCCCGCCGCCTTTCTCGCGCCCAAGTTCGAATCGAATCTTGGGCCCCCTCTCGCCTTGGGTATGATCGCCGTAGTCGCCTTGCTGTTGGCTGATTCCGCCCCGTAAGATCTGCGCGCGGAGCCGCGTCTCCATTCCCGGCAGGCACTCCCACAACGATCGGCGGTAAACTCGCTTCGAGATGAATCTTCGATGAACCTTCAAGGCTGTGGCACTGCCCTTATCACTCCCTTTCACGCTGATGGCTCGCTGGACGATGCCGCTCTCACGGCTCTCGTCCAGACTCAGATGGAGCAAGGCGTCTCCATACTCATCCCTTGCGGCACCACCGGCGAAGCCTCCACGCTGAACGAGCAGGAGATAGAGCGGGTCATTCAGTTGACCATCACAGCCGCAGCAGGCCGGGCCCCAGTCTTCGCCGGCTGTACCCATAACTCCACCGCCCAGGCTGTCCGGAATGCGCAGCGGCTCGCCCGGATCACCGGCCTTACCGGCTTGCTCTCCGCCAATCCCTATTACAACCGTCCAAACCAGGAGGGTCAGTTCCAGCACTTCCGCGCGATCGCGGAAGCAGTCGACCTTCCGATCCTGCTGTATAACATTCCCGGTCGCACCGCTACCAATCTATTACCTGAGACGGTCCTCCGTCTTACCGAATACCCCAACATCATCGGCATAAAAGAGTCTAGCGGTCTGGTAGGCCAGATCGCCGAGATCATTGCCCACGCCCCTGCGACCTTCTCTGTGCTGGCCGGCGACGACGCCATGGCGTTGCCGGTGGTTGCCCTGGGTGGGAAAGGCGTGGTCTCAGTGGCATCCAACGCCATCCCCGGCCCCATCGCGCAGATGATCGCTGCTGCCCTGCGGAACGACTGGGGCGCGGCCCGCGAAATCAACGCTCGATATTTTGCTCTGATGCAGGCAAACTTCTGCGAACCCAGCCCGGCGCCTATCAAAGCCGTTCTGGCCATGCTGGGCTGTTGCACGGAGACCCTACGCTTGCCCATGGTACCCGTAACCGAGGCCAGCCGCGCCAAGCTGAAGGCAATTCTGCAGGATCTCGACCTCCTCCCCAAGTCCCTGTAAACCTCACCGGTGCAAACCGTCGCCAGCCCATCCACCACCCGCCTCGCTACAATCCAACTATCCATGAACTCTACGATCTCAACATCAGACATCCATTCTCTCGAGCCTCTCATTGAGCAGTTCTTCGCTCTGGGCCACACCGTGGTTGGCAACCAAGACGCTCTCACCGCCTTCCATTTATTCCGCGCCGCCCTGGAGGCCGGCCAGATCCGCTCCGCCCAACCTGATCCATCATCCCCGACCGGCTACCGGGTCAATGCGTGGGTAAAGCGCGGCATCCTGCTTGGCTTCCGCCTGGGCGTCCTCACCCAGATGAGCGAAACATCCGACGGCCGGTTTCCCCTCACCTTCATTGATAAGTCAACCTACCCTGCGCGGCACTTTACCCCGGAGAACAACATTCGTATCGTGCCCGGCGGCAGCTCAGTCCGCTCCGGAGCTCATCTCGCATCCGGTGTGGTGATGATGCCTCCCGCCTACGTGAATGTGGGAGCCTTCGTCGACGAAGGAACGATGATCGACTCGCATGCCCTGGTAGGCTCCTGTGCCCAGATCGGCAAGCGCGTCCATCTTTCCGCCGCGGCTCAGATCGGAGGCGTCCTCGAGCCTGTGAATGCTTCTCCCGTCATCCTTGAGGACGATGTGCTGGTCGGCGGCAATTGCGGCGTCTACGAAGGCGCCATCGTGCGTTCACGCACTGTTCTCGCCTCTGGCGTCATCCTCACCCGAGGCACCCCGGTCTACGATATTCCCAACAATACCGTCTACAAAGCCACAGCCTCCATGCCCCTCATCATCCCCTCCGGGGCCGTGGTGGTAGCCGGTGCACGAGCGATCCAGAAGGGCCCCGGCAAGGACATGGGTCTCTCCATCTACACACCCATCATCGTCAAATATCGCGATGAAAAAACCGACCTCTCTGCTGCACTCGAGGACATTCTCCGGTAAATAAAATCAACCGGACGCGCCGCACCAGGACCTGCTAACCTCCAACCCATCATCGGCTCAGCAAATACCACAGTCACGCGTGAACTCTGAACAATTTGCCGAGCCAACCCCCGGCATGGTTTCCCTCTTTAAGCCGCAGGCTCGGACTCAAAGTAGAGATACTTTCTCCAATTGGCGTCCGCGCTGCCAATCATCCGCATGATGTGCCGCGAGGTGTGCAGGGTAAACGGCCGCGGCTCGCGCACCAGTCGCATATCCGTCAACTCATGCAGCATCTGGCTTCCCTTGCGCCGGTTGCAGTCCCGGCAGCACGCCACCAGGTTCTCCCAGGTCGACTGCCCTCCACGACAGCGCGGCACGACATGGTCCAGGGTCAGATCTGCCGCCGTCAGCACTCGCTGGCAATACTGGCACGTATTCCTGTCACGCAGCAGGATATTCTTCCGGCTCAGCGCTCTGGTCTGGTGAGGAATCCTCCGGTACTCCAGCAATCGAATCACGCTCGGCATCTGCAGGCTCGTCCGGTGCGAGTGCAGAACCGTACCCTGCTCCTCCTCCGTGCGCGCCACTCCTTTGAGCACCAGCACCAGCGCCCGCCGCGCGCCACAGATATTGATCGGCTCATAGCTCGCATTCAGCACCAGCACCGGTGTCTGCATTGCAGGTTGCCGAAAGACGCCCAGCCGAATATCGATGGCCTCGGCTCGTGCCGTTCCTTCCACTGGATTCGTCTTGTGGCGCCGTTCACCCAGCCGATTCTTGCACTTCCCACCAGAGTTACCAGACTGCATACCTCTCCTCCCGCGCTCTAGGTTGATGGTTGTCCACGAGCAACAACCGTTACGAACTCGCCTGCCTTTCGATCTCTGAAGTCGGTGGCAAAAAACTATCCCAAATCGCTACACTTTGCAGTGCCTGGGGCAAACGATCCGGCTGCCTGATTCCGCGCGCTTCATCCGGCAGCGCACGCGCCACTGTAACCACCCAGACCTTTGTCGTACCGGCCTGCTTCAGCACCCGCGCGCACTCTCGCGCCGTAGCTCCGGTGGTCATAATGTCGTCGATCAGCATCACCTCACGTCCCCGCACAGCCTCCGCATCGCCAACAGCAAATGCCCCGCGCAGGCTCTTACGTCGCTGCCTCGGATCCAATGCGTACAGCGTCGGCGTATCCCTCACCCTTTGCAGCACACCAGGATCAAGCTGAAGATCCCACCCCGGCTCGCGCCGCCGCAGAGCCGCAACAGCCGCTTCCGCAAGCAACTTCGCCTGGTTGTACCCACGCTTCTTCTCCCGTGTGGCAAACAGCGGAACAGGGACCACCAGCACCTGATCCGCGGCAAACTCACTTGATCCTCCCACAGCCGACGCGACCCCCTGCTCCGAAAGTCGGAACTCCCTGTCGGCCATCTTTGATCGTCGCCAGGGTGCAGACATTGGCTGCCCCACAGAACCATTGCGCAACCCCTGCGCAGCTCGCGCTAATGCGTCGCCCAGCACATGCTGGGCGATACTGCGCATACCCTCAAACTTGAGGAGATGCAGAACCCTGCGCATCTCACCGTCGTAGTTGGCAAAGGAAACGGCTCGGTCAAATGCAGGCGGAGCCAGTCTACACATGGTGCACTCGCAGACGCCCATCGCCGCAGCAAACCTTGCGGACTCCATCCCCAGTGCGTCTCCACAGCGTCTGCAATAAACGCCATGCCCGGCTTCCAGTGGCACGCCCACCCGCTCCAGACACGCTTCACAGACTCGGACCCAGCTAAGTTTCGCCATGGGAGCGCCGCAAACCCGGCAATCGGACGGCATCAAAGTGTTTAGAAAGTCGGCCGCTACCCACCCTGCAGCAGAGCGAAAGCTCTGCCAGCCCGAAAAGCTTTGCAACCGTCGCATACCTGGAAAAAACGGTGAACTTCGAAGTACGCGAGTTACGGCGCGCCATCCCGACTCACCCTTGTACGCCCCGGGTGGACCACCATGGCCGAGTTGGACACTCCTCATGCTTGCGCTGAAGACCAACCTCACTCGGGCAAAGCAAGAGGGACACCAGCTTTGCCAATGACCGAAGTATAACCTCGCCCGTATTGCACTGCAATGAACACCCGATGCCTCCGGAACGCCACCACCTAGATACCGAAGCATCACGGGATTAGGGGAAAAAGAGAATGGATGCGGCGCAAGGAAGCAGTGCAAAATCGATACGCAAACTTGTGCCGGCGCTGCAGAGGAAGACGGATCTCCTTAGCCGTCAAGTGGATACGGGCAAAAATCAGGCAAAAACAACCGCAGCCTACTCAAGCACCGAGAGTTCTGCATCTAATCTTGATTCCAATTCTCGCTGGATTCGTTCACCAGCCCGACCAACAGCGTAAATCGCGATATTCTAAGGGTTCGAAGTGTCTACCACCGTCACATCTACCGTTGCGTCCTCCCAACCGCGATCCCGGCGCCGCAGCCACACCCTGCTAGCCGACTACGCCGTGCTCTTCAAGCCGCGCGTCTCGCTGATGGTCATCATTACGGCTGCGTCCGGCTTCTACCTCGGCTCGTTGGCCGCTGGGACTTCACCTTTCCAGTTCGGTCTCTTGAGGGCCTTGTTCGGCATTGCTCTGGTCACCACGGGCTCCAGCACCCTCAACCAGGCGATAGAGCGTACCACAGACCGCCGCATGCGCCGCACGGCGGACCGTCCCATGGCGCAGCACCGAATCGGCCTGGCCCACGGGTTGCTGCTCGGCTTTCTGCTGGTCTGCGGAGGATCCATCTATCTCACCTTCGCCACCAACCCACTCACTGGGCTCCTAACGCTGCTCACAGCCGTCGGTTACATCGCCATCTACACCCCGCTCAAACGAATAACCGCCCTGAACACCTTCATCGGGGCCTTTCCCGGGGCACTGCCTCCGCTCATCGGCTGGACCGCTGCCCGCGGCGTCATAGAATGGCCGGCCGCAGCCCTCTTCTCCATCCTCTTCCTATGGCAGTTCCCCCACTTCATGGCCATCGGATGGATCTACCGCGAAGATTACGCACACGGAGGCGTCCGCCTCTCCTCCACCCAACATCCGATCCGTGAAGCCGCTCGTTCCACCGCGCTGCAAGCCGTCTTCTACGCCTTGATCTTAATTCCGGCGAGCCTGTGGCCAGCCTGGCTCCACGTCACTGGTACTCCCTACGCTGTAGCAGCCATCGTTTTGGACATCTGGTATCTCGGCGCAGCCATCGGTTTCATGAAGATCATGCGCTCCCCGGACGACCCCAGGAACCATGCCATCGCCCGAAGATTGCTCCATGTATCCGTAATCTATCTCCCACTGCTTCTGTTGGCCATGACCCTCGATGCCAAGGGTCGGCTCCTCTTCTGAGTGCTCCTGCCCAATGGGCTCTTCCAAACTGAGAGGGAAAATGACGCCTGAACTCACCGCACCCAGCCCCAACTACCGCACGCCCCCTTCGATCATCGCGGCCATCATCGGCATCAGCGTTCTTGCATCCCTTTTCCTTGCATGGCTGGTGTACTACCATGCACCCATCGATGCCTCAGGAACCCACCTGACCTTTCTGCCTGCCCTGGACGCCCTGCTCAACGCACTCTGCGCCATCTTTCTGATCAACGGCTTCCGCTCCATCCGAAACCATAGCGTGGAGGCGCATCGCAATAGCATGTTTGCCGCCTTCATCGTATCCAGCGCTTTTCTGGCCGCTTACATCGCCAACCATGTCCTGCACGGTGACATGCTCTTCTCCACGGCCCATCCTCTCGCGCGGCTCATCTATCTCTGGGCGCTGCTTCTCCCCCACATCCTTTTGGCCACCATCGCTCTTCCCCTGATCCTCATCACTTTTTTCCTCTCCCTCACCGGTCGCTTTCCAGCGCACCGCAAGCTGGCTCGATGGACCTTCCCCATCTGGCTTTATGTCTCCGTGAGTGGCGTGGCGGTCTACGCGATGCTCGCTGCCTATCGCTGACGACCAGCCCCTTCGCCGTTCATCCTTCCTCGGTCCTTTTCCACTCCCACGGAGTCAGACGCCTGCAAGCTTTTTTATGCCGACGCATCCACCCTGCTCGTCGCGACCACGGCTGTCCTACTGATATCGACCGTTCCGCGGGAGTTCGTCGGCAGAGACCTCGCATCGACCGCAGGCGGCTCTGCCTGATCTTATTCTGGCTCCCGACTGCTCACCAGCATCTTTACCCTGTGACTCGGCTCGGCGAACCTCGCCAACAATCTTCACTGGCAGGCGCAGGAATGCCATCCCTCACCCATAGCTTGCGATCTTCCGTCAGGGTCGCCTACTTCACTGGCAGCGCCACCATCACCCCACCTTTCCCATATAAACGATTCTCTCCACGCGGCAGATCCAAAACCGAACCACTCCCCAAATCGCGCGCATAGATCTCTCCGTAGTTGCCCGTCGTGGCGATCATCTGAACCACCCAATCATTCCGCAGACCCAACACGGCACCCATCTGCCGCGCTCCCCCCAGCAAAAACCATAGCGCCGGATCCGTTCCAGTCACAGATCCCTGTCCGCGCACGGCACTCTCACCCTGGATGACCCGCGCTCGCACAGCATTGACGTTGGACCGCGTCACGCCACTCTCCTCAGTCTGCACCAGCGCCTCCACCACCCAGTCCACAATCTCCGCCCACTGTGGATCTCCACTGCGAACGGCGGCAGCCAACGGATCCTTCGAGATCACGGCGGTCAGCAACCGTGCCGGTCGATTGTGTCGGTCCATCAACTCCCGCGTTGCAGCCAGGTGCGTCCTGTCCCCTGCCAGAGCTGCACAGTTCCCGGTAGCGAAGGCGGCTTCCATCTCCCCCTCCTCCTGGAAGGGAAACGGCACATAGTCCAGATGCTCTTGAGCAAACCACCAGCGCACGCTTTGCTCCGTGTTCGTCTCCGCGATAAAGCAGACCTTCTTCCCGCTCAACTGCCGCGCCTCAGTCACCGGACTCTTGGCATGGACCAGGAACCCCACGCCATCCCACAGCACGGGCGCAGTAAACCGCAGATGCGTCCCCACCGCATGGGTAAAGTCATCCGTAAGGCTTGGAATCATCTGCACCGCGCCAGATTGCAATCCCGCCATACTGGTGCGGTCGTCAGGATAGTTCACCAGCTGAATCCGTGCTCGCTCGCCCAAGACTGCCACCGCCACGGCTCTGCAAAGATCCGCATCAAAGGCCGCGCGGTTCCCGTGCTCGTCGGAGGTGGAATACTCCGGTTCTTCCTGATCGATACCGCAGACCAGCGCTCCCGCGGCGCGCACACGCTCCAGCGTAGAGCTTGGCGCCGCGCTGCCGACCGACGCAGCACCAGCAACAACCTCCTGGCCCAAAGCCGACGCAGCCGTCACCGCCAGAACAGCCAACACTGCGTACTTTATCCCGCTCCGCACTACGGGGTCCATCCGGCAAGCGTAGGTATGCCCGGGGTAGAGTCTGGGCGCGGATTGAAGTCCTTCGGAACCGGATTGGGACGCCCGCTGTCTGTCGGCTTGATCTGCAACACACGACAGCCCTCTCCGTGGTCATGGGGAAAACTATTGATCTCGCTCGGCGGAATCTCTGCATAAGCTGCACTCAGGGGAGGGCGTTTGCCTTCCAGCCGCAGCACATCAAAGCCCGAAGTCATATCTCCCACGCCCGGAACGTGATCATCGGCGGGGCCAAGGTAAAGTTGGCCGACCCTCTCCTTGCCCAGTTCGCGTCCCTTTACCTCATCCGGTAGATCCGCCAGCGGAATCAGACCAAACAGTTCATTCACAAACTTAATCACCGAACTGTGTTCGGAGGGAACGTGCGACACCCCATGAGCCACCGCATAGGGAGAGATCAGAATCGCCGGAATCCGCGGCCCCTGCTCCAGGGGCAAACCACCCGCATCATGGGAGCGTACCCGCGGCCGAACATGGTCATACTCTCCGTCTGACTCGTCGTAGGTAATGATGATCGCACTCTGGCTCCAATATGGGCTTTCGGCGATGGCGTTGATCTCCTGGGCCAACAGGCCTTCGCTGATCTGTGAATCCGAGTATCCCGGATGATCGTCGTTGCCAAAGAACACGGTGGCCAGCTTGGGATTTGGATCCTGCGGATGCCATCCCTCGATGTTGCCATACCCTCCACGGACATAGAAGACTCCTGAGGCCGGCAGCCGCCCATTCTGAATGTCACTGAAAAAATCGCTCAATCCATGCAAATGTTGCGTCGCTAGAGGATTGTTCGCCACATAGCCGAAGTACTGTGGCGCATCGTGGTGCGCCACATAGCCATCGTGGGTGGCCCTTCCCTGGGGATCGTTCCTCTCATGGTCATACCCCTGCTGATACCAGCCCCAGTTCACCTCGGCCACTCCATGCCCGGCAATCTTCGCGATATCCTCCTGCACGTCCGGCAGGTCGAAGGTCGGGTCATCATCCGCCGCAGTTGTCTTCTTGATCGATTTGCCCATAAACGACAGCGGCAGACTGGCAAAGGTCAGATTCTTTGATATCCCTCCAAAGGGGTGCGTCGCCTGGGGTTGGTGCAAGCGGTCCTGGGTGTCCAGCATCGAACCCCAGTAAGGCTGCGCGTCAGAGACCATCGGCACCGTAGCTCCGCGTCCCTTTCCACCCTCGGCTGCTTGATTCGGATGCAGCATCCACTGCGTCTCTCCACCCTGCCCAGCGATCATCGCAATGGCATTTGGGGTGGATGGTCCCACAACCGTATCCATAAAGTGGTCGAAAAGCGTAAACCGGTCTGCATACCGCCATAAAAAGGGCGCAGTATCGCAGTCCACATGGCTCATCACTAGTTCGCCGAACTGCTTGCGCTCAAGCGTTGGAGCCGCCGAGGGTCGGCCATCGATAATGGTCACGCCCTCCTCCGTTAGAGCGTAAGCCGAGTTCTGCGCCACGCCATTCGCATCCATCGCCATCTTCCGCGCAGTCGCTACATGGGAGTGGTTTACCGACGCAATGTCGGCCGGATATAACGGCACACTCCGCCCTTCGTCATTCATCACGGTCGACGGAATCCGGAACGGCGTCACGGTTCCCAACGTTCCATCGGTGTTCACAATCGTCTGTGAAAATCCTGCAACCTGTGTCGGGCTTTTCGGCCCCTCCGGTCCCGCAAACAAGCCGTCGGCTCCGGGGTAGGTTCCAAAGTAAAAATCGAAGGAGCGGTTCTCCTGGAACAAAACAAACACGTACTTGATGTGGCTGCGAATCAGCCGCATCTTCTCCTGCGCAGAGAGCTCTGGCTCCGTAGCCGGGTCAATCTCATGCGCCTGCACCAAAGGGCTGGAGGCGGGTGCAATCGTCACCATCTTCTTTCCGGGCATGGCTTCCGCAGTTCCCCCACCCAGCTTGGTGGCGACCAGCGCCTGCTTCCCCAAAGGCGCTTGCTGAGCAGACGCCATCACCATTCCACAGCTAACGATGCACGCGATGCACGCCATGGAACGGTGCAAGAACTTCGAACTCCACATGTCGCTTATTCTCCTGTCTTGCCCGTGCGATGCCGTACCACAAACCCTCTCCGCGGCTGCTTTCAGAATACGTTAGCCACCGGTCCTCGCGAACGCAAACGCCCTCACTGCCTGCCCCTTGGCCGCAACCCTCCCGGAGTCAAAAGAAGCTGCCTCAGCATCTCCTCCTTGTGTCGGCTTCCCCTTCCGAGAGCATACAGAGGGATTGTGAAATTTGTGCGTCACGTTCATGCCGCGCCCTGCTGATCCGCAGCCCGTCGATCGCGCGGGCACTGCGTCGACGAAAAGATTTTGATCCAGTCACGTCCCCTGATGAAGGTCAAAAAACTTGACCCCAAAAGTTGCTGCAGCGCCAATGGACCATAAATCCAACCAGATAGCGCGCTTATAGTATGATTCCGTTTGTATTAGTCCGGTCATTGCATAACTCCGCTCTGTTTCCGGATCGCCTTCGGCGCTCTCTTTCGGCTGGCATCCGCCTTTCAGCAGCACTGGGCGCCAAAAAGCAGCAATTCGATTAAACTCGTCCTATAACCTTCCCCCCTATCAACGAAACGGAGTAGTTTCATGGCAAAGGGCGTCAACAAAGTCTTTCTCCTGGGTAATGTCGGCAAAGATCCTGAGATCCGCACCACCGCCAACGGCATGACGGTCGCAACTTTCTCCTTGGCTACTGCGGAGCGCGCGAAAGACGCACAGGGCAACTGGACAGACAAAACCGAATGGCACAATCTGGTCACCTTCCAGCGCACGGCGGAGATCGTCCGTGACTACGTCAAAAAAGGTACCCAGATCTTCGTCGAAGGCAAAATCCAGACCCGCTCCTGGGACGACAAAGAATCCGGCCAAAAGAAGTACCGCACGGAGATCCTGGTCAACGAACTCTCCCTGCTGGGAGGCGGTGCTGGGCGAAGTGCAAGCGAGGCTGGAAGCAGCGCATACTCCGGCACCCGCTCTTCATCCGCTGGCGCTGCTGTCGCGGCGGGCGATTACCCTGACCAGGGCATAACGGATGAGGACATACCGTTCTGACCTCAGCAGCGGCTCTCCATCGCCGCTATCGCTCCCGAACTTAGCCCTGGAGGGGTTCAAAACGCCGTGCGACGATCGAGCAGGGAGATCCGTCGCGAACGATAAGAACTGTGACCGGTGTTCCTTGCCCTTCTTCGCCTCTCTCAACTATCTCTTCCATGCCCTGCTGTAATCTTCCTTTCCGGAGCGGTGTCCGTTCTTCATGCGCTTGTTTCGATCATCCAACGTATTCTTCCTCGCTCTTGGCTGGGGTGTGATCTGGGTGCTCTTCCATGCCACGGGCACAGCCGCGGCGCAGCGCCACGATATGGGATCCTCCCCGCCCACCGCCCCCCCTTCCAAGCCTGAAACTCCCCACACGGTTCTGGCCGCTCCACCGAACCTGGGTCCTCTTACGTTCCTGACCGACAATGTTCCCGTCTCTGCTCCGCAGGCATTAGTGGCGCAGTTGCGCAGCGCCGACGACCTTACCCGCGCTGGCGCGCTGGTCGCCGTGGGAGCTCCGGCCTGGTATCTGGAGCAAGGCACCATCCCCACTCCTCACTCAATCCACCTCGATCTGCTCCCGCTCGGTGACTCCAGGGAACTGGATGCCATCCTTACCGTTGAACTGGACCATCACATCATCAGCGCCGTCCTGATACCAGGCGAGCCCCCCATACCATCTTCAACAAAATCAACGGATAAGGACCAGTCGCCAGGCCCGGCCCCGTGGCGGCGCATTGCGACCCTTACTTATCCAACCAACTTTGACAACCCCGCCACGACACCTGGGAAGTTCCTCCTCGCGGAGCGCTCGCTGCTCAATCCGCTCCGCTACACTGCGGTCTTCCACACCACCGCCAACGGCCCCAACAGAGACTTCAAAGAGACCGAGGTCCGCCTTCAGATCTTTGCCAGTCACGCGGTCATCATTGCCGGCTTCACCTCCAGCCAGCGCTCCTGCGACCCAACCCATCAGCATCCCTGCCAGGTGACCCAGCGTTGGATCCAGGCTGATGCGGCAGACCCTCGGCACCGCTTCACGTTGGTCACTGCAACCGGCTACGAACCACAAACCGATCCGGGCGCCCCGATCGCACGTTCCAGGATCTTCGCGGACCTGCACCGTCGCAACTTCACATGCCAAACCCTCGCCTTCTCCAGCACAATCTTGCATTTTGAGTCCCTGGCCAACCCCACCGCTTGCTTCAACCCGGACGACAGCGTATCCGGCCAGCCGTTACACTAGGAAGAGCATGATCGACGAGAACACCTTCCGCCAGGAGTCGGACAAGGCGCTGGAATCCATCAAGCAGGCCCTCTTCCGCGCCGAAGAGAAGGGCGGCTTTGAAACTGACGAAAAGAGTGGCGTCCTGAATGTCCTCTTCGAGGACGGGGCCAGATTTGTCTTCACCCCCAACACTCCAGTACGTCAGATATGGATCTCCGCGCTCTCAACCTCCTACAAACTGGAGTGGAATCCGGCTGCGCACGCCTTCACGCTACCCAAGACTGGCGAAGATCTGCACCGGCTCACCCAGCGCCTGCTTCGCGAGCAACTGCAGGATCCGGACCTCACACTTAACTAGAGAGTCCTCCAGCGGAGTCTGCACCTGGAGAGCACATGTGGCGTTGGCCTCACCTTGGAGCGGGGAACAAGGGAAGTCCAAAGCACTGCGGTACACTTGCATGGAGATAGCTCCGTTTGCAAACGGCTGATGGAAACAGGACGGATCGGAGCGGAACGTCTTCCTCACAGTCAAGGCCTCGCCACAATGCCACCCCTCTCCGTCGCTATCGTCACCCGTAACGAAGAAGAGAATCTGGCGCGCACCCTGGCCAGCGTCGCCTGGGCCGATCAGATCATTGTGGTGGACTCCGGCTCGACCGACCGCACCGTCGAGATCGCTCGCCGAGCAAACGCAACCGTGCTGCAGCGCCCTTGGCCCGGCTTTGCCGCGCAAAAAAACTTCGCCATCGCGCAATGCACCAGCGACTGGGTGCTCAGCCTCGATGCCGATGAAGAGCTCTCCCCAGACCTCCAGCAGGAGATCCGCCAGACACTATCTTCTGAGCCCTCAGTCGACGCCTTCTACCTGAAGCGACGCAACCTTTTCCTCGGTCGCTGGATCCGGCGTGGTGGCTTCTATCCCGACGCTAAGCTCCGCCTCTTCCGCCGCAGCGCCTCCCACCCTCTGGAGTTCGAGCAGCGCCTGGTCCATGAGACCATCCCCCCCCAAGGCAGCGCAGCCACGCTCCAATTTGACCTGATCCACCATGCCTATCCAACGCTTGAATCCTACATTGAGCACATGGACCGCTACAGTTCGCTCGGCGCTCAGATGCTGGTGGAGAAAGGGCGAGCCCCTACTGGCATCTTCGCCTTTCTTGCCCATGTCCTATTCATCCCCGCGCTCACCTTCAAGTGGAACTACGTCTTCCGCCTGGGCATCCTGGATGGACGCGAGGGGCTGCTTCAGCACCTGTATCACGCCGGCTACTCCAGTTGGAAATACGCCAAGGCCTGGGATCTTGCCCGCAAGCCTCGCTCCTGAGAAAACTCTGCTCAAGCCTCTTGACCGTTCCGGTGGATCACTGCCCGGAAGCACGCTGCATACCTGGCTGGAAGCGAGCGCCGCTTCATGTCCCTGCCCACCACAAAGTGCACCGTCTCTCCCTCGCACAGAATCGTCTGATCGGCAGGCCGCAGAACCACATACCGGAACCGCACAATCGAATCCCTGACTCCGGCCAGCGAAGTCCGCACAATCAGTTCATCGTCATATCGGGCCGGGGCCTTGTAGCGCGCCGTTGCCTCCGCCACGGCGATCAGCGCCCCATCTTCCCTCTCCATATCCTTGTAACTCACTCCCAACTGCCGAATGAACTCCACCCGTCCTACCTCAAACCAAACCAGGTAGTTGGCGTGATACACCACTCCCATCTGATCGGTCTCCGCATATCGCACCCGTATTGGGGCGTCGGCATAACCCTTCGCAACCACCTCTTCGAAGGTGGAACTTCCAAAATTGTTCATGCCATCAGTCTAAAAGAAAAGGCTTGCCTGCCCTCCGTCGCTGCTCCTCAGCAGCTACCGCCGCGGAGATCCATAGCGCCGCTCCAACTCCACGCTCAGGCCGACAATCGGCTCCAAAGGCTCTGTCTCCGGAAGCTCCGCACCTAACTCCCGCAGCACGGCCAGCAGAGTCTCTGTGGCTAGGTTTGCCACCCTCACGTCCTCAGCATAGACGCTTCTCCCTACGCCTCCCATCGTGGCATCAAACCGCCTGCACCCCGCCTCATAGGCTGCTTGCACCTTTGCCGCTGCTTGATCCGGTTGCGCCCGTAGACGGACACCCACCTCCAGCCCTTCATGCACGTCCAGTACCAGCCGCACCACATCCCGTACCATCTCTGCGGAGGCCATCCCCGTCGTATCGCAGAGCGAAACTTGCGCCACCCCCAGATCCACCAACAGATCCACCGCGCTCACCACCTCGTCGACGTCCCACGCATCCCCAAATGGATTTCCAAACGCCATCGCGACATAGGCCAGCAGATCTTGCCCATGTTTGTACGCCAACTCTCCTATCTTCTCCAGTTCGTCCAGAGCATCCTCCGGCGTCTGCCGCTGGTTGCGTTCCAGAAACTGTGGCGAAATCGAGTAGGGAAACGCCAAGGTCGTCACCCGGCCGCTCTGCATCGCCCGCTCCGCACCTCTCACGTTGGCTACCAGCCCAATCATCTCCACCTCCGGCGGGGCGTCCAGGAACTCCAACACCAGTTCGGAGTCGGCCATCTGCGGCACAACCTGCCGGGAGACAAATCCTACCGCATCGATATTTCCGAACCCTGCCGCAATCAGCGCACGAAGATACTCCGACTTCACCTCAGGCTCTATCACCTTCGGCAAATTCTGCCATGCGTCTCGCGGAGATTCAATGACCTTTACCAAATCAGGACCTTGCCCTTCACAGGTAACATCTTCTTTCTACTCCACCTCTTTCTTACGGATTCAAGCGTCCTCTCTCTCGGCCGAAACGATGGGCCTCTACCCGCTCTCCCGATCGATGGATTTCTGATCCGTGGCTCGGTCGCCATAGTTCTGCTGCCTGTAGGTCAAGCCTACACTCGCCCTTGCACAAAATAGTACGCTGGAAAGCATGACATCCTGGTCCCCCACCTCGACAGACGCCCTGCTGGTCATCGATATGCAAAGGGACTTCCTTCCGGGCGGCGCGCTGGCCGTCGATGGAGGCGACTCTATCCTACCCGGCATCAACGCCGCTGCTGCCCGCTTTGAACACGTGCTTCTTACGCAAGACTGGCACCCTCGCGGCCACATCTCCTTCGCCAGCACCCACGCCGACGAATTCTCCCCCTGGGGGACTCCGGCATCCACTCCTGAGGGACGTTCGATCCTTCACACGCCCTACGGAATCCAGCAACTCTGGCCAGATCACTGCATCCAGGGCACAACCGGCGCCGAACTCCATCCTGCGCTCTCCATCCCTCACGCCGAACTGATCCTGCGCAAGGGCTTTCGCAAGCAGATCGACAGCTACTCCGCCTTCATGGAGAATGACCGTCAAACGCCTACCGGCCTGGCTGGCTATTTGCGCGAACGCAGAGTGACCCGCCTGTTCTTCTCCGGACTCGCCTACGACTTCTGCGTAGGCTTCTCTGCTGTTGCCGCCGCTCAACTCGGGTTCCAATCCATCGTGCTGGAGGACCTCACGCGCGCCGTAAATCTTCCCGGCTCCATCCAGGCCATCAACGGCGCCTTTGCTACTGCAGGCGTCCTCCGCATCTCCTCCACGGCGCTGCGCTCCAGATGAAACCTTACAACCCTCCGGGCAAGCAACCTCCGGTGATCCCCTTCCTGGATCTATCTTTCTCTAGTCGGCGTCTTCTCGCTGGCCCACGCTCAGCCTGATTCGCCATCCTGCGCGGCCGACTGCGGCAATGCCTTGCCTGCCCATAGGATCACAGCTACAGCCCCAGCTCCTGCGCATGCTCCTGCATGGCGCGCAGACAGTTGCTGATATGTTCCTGCAAAGAAATCTCCAGTAAATCCGCGCCACGGAGGATATCTTCCCGCTTCACCGCACGGGCAAACGCCTTATCCTTCATCTTCTTCATCACGCCGGCTACCTCCACATCGGCAATCGAGCGGCTCGGCTTCACCAGGGTGCATGCCGTGAGAAAACCTGCAAGCTCATCGCTGGCGAACAGCGCTTTGTCCAGATGCGTCTCTGGGGTCACGCCGGAGTACTCTGCGTGCGCCAGAATGGCGTGCAGCATCTGCTCCGGCCAGCCCCGCTCGCGCAGAAACTTCACCCCCACAAACGGATGCTCCTCCGGGGTAGGGTGCCGCTCGTAATCAAAGTCATGCAACAGCCCCGCACAGCGATAGAGCTCTGCCAGCCGGGACGCCTCTTCAGCGCTCATTCCACGGCGCGCAGCCTCGCGTAGTCCATAGCTCTCCGTGCAACGCGCTACCGCAAGTCCGTGCTTCACCAGCGATACGCTTTCAGTCCACTCTCTCAACAACGCCTCTGCGTTGATGGCGCTGCATCCGTCGCTCATCTGCATCTCCTGGCTCCTTTTGCGATCTTGCCCCTGTGCTCCAGTAAAACGAACTCCGTCTACTTTTCCACAAAACGTGTACTACTTTGGTTCCGATGCCACTTTCTGCGATCTTTCTGGTGGAATCTTCGGGAATACTCCTTGACTCTTTCGGTACCCAATGTCACTCTAAGCACATCGCTTGTCTCCGTTATCGGACGCAAGCAGTCGGTAGCCCGCTCTGGCAGCCGTCCGCAACATACATCTTATGGCAACTCTTATGGCGCCCGTACGCGCAATGCGCGCATTGGAGGCTCAGGAGGCTCAACCCCAGGCCGTTGCAGACCAGGGGATTGTAGCGTCCGCTCAAGAGGTTCCTTCGGCCGCGCGGGAGGTAGTCCGCTGCGAAGCCTGCAAGTTGGTGCAGTTCCGCACCGCTTCAGACACCTGTCGCCGGTGCAAGAAGTCTCTGGCGCCCGACCCCCCCAAAGTTCAGCCTTCCATCGCTCTGGTGATCGAATCACCGTCCGAGATCTCCGAAGCAGGCCCACAGGTCGCCGCCGCCGTACGCGATCTGCGTCACGTGCGCAATCTCTCCCAGCGCCAACTCGCCGCTCGCATGTGCGTCCCGCGAACCTACATCTCCAAGATCGAGAACGGCAAGGCCATGCCCACGCTCTCTTCGCTCGATCGCCTGGCTCGCGCCCTGCAAGTGGATATCTCCGCCCTGCTCCGCGATGCTCCAACGCGCCACCGCGATGAGACCGCCGTCCTCCTCAACGATCCCTTCCTGGCTGAGATCGCCAAGTACGCTCCGCACCTCACCTCAACTCAGAAGGCGATCTTCCTCAATCACGTTCGCGAACTCTGCCAGAGTCGTAACCGGCGTATGGCCTGACCACCATCTTCATCGCGCTGGAACCGCCGGCGTCTCTGCACCTCTCCAACGCCGCAGCCCCCATCCCTGCCCAAGGGATAGAGGCTGCGGCGTCTCTCCCTTCCCCGCAGGCAAGAGAGCTTTCAAGGGCCCCCAATCCTTCGCCCCTCCCGAACGGAACCACGTCCATCCAGGACTCCCAAAGTTCCAATATCGCCCCTTGCACCCAAACCTTCCCGTTTCGGATGACTTCCAATCGCCTGTTTCCTAGTTCCCCGTTTTCAGCTATCGTCATAAGCTATAGAGAGACCCGTGCGCGAAACCTACCCCAGCCGCGTCTATCAACGCTCCAACCGGGCCCACGAACTCACGCCCGAGGAGCGCGCCGTCCATGACGCGCTGGATCCAGCGCGCATGCCCCACCATATCGCCATCATCATGGATGGCAATGGTCGCTGGGCCGGCAAACGATCCCTCAAGCGCTTTCTCGGCCACCAGCAGGGCGCCGAGTGCGTCCAATATGTTGTAGAGACCGCCTCCCGCATCGATCTTCCCTGGCTCACCCTCTACGCCTTCTCGCTGGAAAACAACCTGCGTCGGCCCCGGAATGAGGTTAACTTCCTCATGAAACTGCTGCGCACGTTCCTCGTCTCCAACGTCAAGCGGATGAATGACAACAACATTCGCGTGGCCTATATCGGCCGCACCCACGAGCTTCCCCTGGAAGTTCAGGACACCATGCAGTGGGCCGCCGAGCAGACAGCTCGGAACACCGGCACTACCCTCACCCTGGCCCTGAATTACGGCGCCCGTTCGGAGATCGTCGATGCCGCTCGCACCCTGGTGCATAACCTGATGGCTGAGGCCCATCAGCGCGGCATCTCTGTGGAAGACATGCTCGCAGCCGAAGGTGTGGATGATGCGATCAAAAACCGCATCGACGAGCCTCAGCTCAGCGCCCACCTCTACACCGCTCAGATGCCTGACCCGGATCTGGTCATTCGCACCTCTGGCGAGCAGCGTATCTCCAACTTCCTCCTCTGGCAGATCGCCTATGCGGAGATCTTCGTCACCGACCGCCTCTGGCCGGACTTCCGAGGTGTCCATCTGCTGGAAGCCATCGCCGACTATCAGCAGCGGGAACGCCGCTTCGGTGGCCTCGGCGAATCCTCCGACGAGGCGCTGTCCGAAACACTTCCCTCCGCATCGGAGACCCCGGCCGAGTTGCTCCCCCGTTGAACCGGCCTTCCTGACAGTGTCATGCGCAGCCTCCCGATCGCAGACGAGATCGGCGAATCCCCTCTTGTCCCTCTTGATCCGTCCCTCTCGATCCGCACCTACTCCAGATTCTTTATCCTCACCCGCCCAAGGTATGCTTCAATGAGAATCGAGTGAGAGTCAATCCTCCGGCCTCCCTTCCCTAGCCTTCTGTTCTGCGGCCATATCCATCCTCTAGCTGCCGACAGACCAGAATCCTCGGAAAGCGATAGGAAGACCGTTTGGGAACCGGTTGGAGAGGCTCCGTGGAGGCGGCATGAAGCGATCTGTATCCATCGATGCGCGGACCACCGTAAACGCATCCCCGGGGGTTCGATCGAGAGTGGCATCCAGATTCGCCATAACCTCCAAACCTCTCCCACGGCTCGCCTGTCTGCTCCTCGCTGGCCTGCTTCTGTCCCTCTCCGGCTGCTCCAGCGACGGCACAACCTTCGGTAATACCCAAGGCGCCCCCCCAGTCGGCGTTTACGTCATTCAGAACAACGCAGCTTCCGCAGGCACGGCCGCCTCCGGCCAGATCCTCCAGTTCTCCACTTCTTCCTCCGGCGTCACGGCCCCACTCTCCACCATCGCCAATCTGAACGTAACCTCCCTCGCTTACCTCGCCGTCGATGGCGACGGGGACATCTATACCAGCGCCACCGAAGGCTCCAGTGGAAGCTCCATCGTGGAGTTTCCCGTCGACTCCTCGAACAACGCGCAGCCCATCCGCTCCATCCCCTTCAACTCCACCACCAGAATCACCGGAATCAACGGGCTTGCCGTGGACAAGGCTGGCGATATTTACGTCGCCGGCGCGGGTTTCGGAGTCGCCGGCTTCAGTTCCTCCGCGAACGGATCGGTCGCCCCATCCAGTTTTCTCCCCCTCGGCACTCAGACGGCAGATCTTGATACGCTTGTGTTTCCTTACGCTCCTGCGCTTGACCCCAGCGGCAATCTTTATGTCGCCAACACCGCGTCTCCAGCCATAGTCGCTCCCAGTCCAACGGCTCCCGTCGTAGTCTTTGCTCCCGGAGCTACGGGCGACGTGGCTCCCTTGCGCACGCTCAACGGCACACTCACCACCCTATCGTTTGGAACTCCGCAGGGCATGGCCACGGACTCGGCAGGCAATCTCTACGTCACCAATTACGTTTCGGGGGTCTCCAGCATCCTGATCTTCCAGCCGGGAGCCACCGGCGATACCCCTCCCCTACGTGACATCACCGGAGGCAATACCGAACTGGGCTGTGTCGGGGGTATCGCTCTGGACAACGAAGGTTATCTCTACGTAGTCTCCACGCCAACCTGTGGCAGCACAGCAAACCCTACGGTTCTTAAGTTTTCCACCACGGGCGACGGCAATATCGCTCCCGTGGCCACCTTCAGCTCAACCGCGTGGACCAACGCGGACACGAATCTCTCCATCGGGGTGTACTAACGCAATCCTTTCCTCTTGAGCTTCTGCACCCAGACCATCTCCCAATAACCTCAATAACTTCTTATTTTCCAATGCATTAGATGGATTACGCGGGGCCGGAAGCAGGGCTGTTTCCGATTGCCCCCATAAACATCCCTCCGGTTGTCCAGCCGTAAGGCGGACGAATCGGAGGGGATGAACCAAGGGATAGCGCAGCAAAACCTTCCAGGAGCGACACCGAACCGCTCCCTTCATCAACGCAGCGATCTTCCGACGCTCTCCTACCTGCGCTGAATTCCCTGCGCGAAACCATGTATCCTCTACGAGGCCCCATGAAGCGCGTTCTCACTGCTCTTGTCCTTATTGCATGCATCCTGGTGGTGATCTTTTTCGCCAAACCCTGGATGGTCACACTGCTAGCTGGTCTTGTCGCCGGTCTGGCCGCCATGGAGTTCCGCAAATTTGCTGCATCGGGGGGCTGCCCCATCCCTGCCTGGTGGTCACTCTCTGCCGTAGCCTGCTTTTTCCTGTCTGCCTTCTTCCGTCCCATCGATACGTTGACCACCGTAGCGTTCCTTACCCTGATTCTGTTCGCCGTAGCTGCATTCCGCACCTCCACGGAGCGCGTTCTCTGGCAGACATCCGCGGGCCTACTACTAGTGCTCTATATCGCCTATCCGTTGGCTCTTCTGCCTGAGATTCTCAACCAGGAGAATGGGACTGCGCTGCTGCTCTTTCTATTTCTGTGCGTCTGGTCCGGAGATATCGCAGCCTTGTACGTAGGGAAACGGTTTGGCCGCCACAAATTCGCTCCACGCCTCTCACCCAACAAAACTTGGGAGGGAGCTATCGCATCGCTGGTAGCTTCCTGCATCTTCGGCATGGCCCTGGTTCTGCTCGGTGACTGGTTCACCCAGCAGAACTCAAGCTTTACCCGGCTTCACACCACCGAGCGCTGGTGGATCTTTCTGCTGCTCGCAGTGACGCTCAACATAGCTGCTCAATTCGGCGACCTGCTGGAGTCCGCCCTCAAGCGCGGAGCTGGCGTCAAGGACTCCGGATCCATCCTCCCCGGCCATGGTGGCGTCCTGGACCGCATCGATGCGCTCCTGGTCGCCGCCCCTGTCCTCTGGTTCATCATCGCCCTACGGGACTACTTCTCCCTTGGAAGCCTTTGAAGCTTCTTGAGCAGAAGCGTAAGACCACCAGTTCGCTTCTTCCTTTGCAGTGCGACGGCCCCGGCAGGCTCACCCTGCTGGTATCGAATGAAAACACAAAGATTTGTTCTCTCAGATTCTTTTGCGAATGCCTATCACTCTGACTGGCTCTAAGAACCGGTTGGGATATGCGCATCTTGTACAGGGTCATCCCATCCCCCCGGAGGAGCCAGCTTCAACGCCTCTTTGGGGCCCCAGCTATGAATCTCATACGGATAGACCGGGGTTGCGTTCTTCAGCACCGGATCCACGATACGCCAAGCCTCCTCGACGTAGTCCTGGCGCGCAAAGATACTCGAGTCTCCGATCAACGCATCAGTCAACACACGCTCGTAAGGCTCCATATCATCCGGATAGGGTTCGCTGCTGGCAACCAGCTCCGTCGGATTTCGCCTGGCATCATCTCCAGCCACCGCTACCGATACTCCCATAGCAATCGTTGAGTCTGGACTGATTCGGAATCGAATGTAATTTTGCGGAATCTCTCCATCGGTGAATTTGGTCTGCGGGGGCTGTTTGAAACGCGTCATCACCTCAGTACACGTCGCCGGCAGATTCTTTCCTGCGCGGATGTAGAAAGGAACCCCAGCCCACCTCCAGGAGGAAATCTCCAGCCGAAGCGCAGCAAAGGTCTCCGTCTTCGATCCTTTGCTTACTCCCGGTTCATCTTGATATCCATGAAACTGCCCGCGCACCAGATTCTCGGCCCCAATAGGAGAGATGGCCTTCAGAACCTTCACCTTCTCATCCCGTATCGACTCACTGTCCCTGCGCGCCGGCGACTCCATCGCCAGATTACACATCAACTGAAACAGGTGGTTCTGGATCACATCCCGCATCGTGCCCGTCTGGTCGTAAAACGCTCCTCTGCCCTGCACGCCGAAGTTCTCTGCCATGGTGATCTGCACGCTGTCGATATGATCCCGATTCCAGAGCGGTTCCAGAAAGGAGTTGGCAAACCGGAAGGACACCATGCTTTGCACAGGATCTTTCGCCAGATAGTGATCGATTCGGAAGATCGAAGGTTCCGGGAAAGCCCGCAGCAATATGCCGTTGAGTTCCTCGGCTGAAGCCAGATCATGGCCAAATGGCTTTTCCACAATCATCCGCGCTCCTTTGGCTGCCCCGGATTGGACCAGTTGCTCCACCACCTCCTCAAACAACGATGGAGGAATCGCCAGATAGTGCGCCGGGTGCTGCGCCTGACCTAGTTCCTTTCGCACCGCTGCAAACGTGGCCGGATCCGCATAATCACCATCAACGTAGCGCAGCAGAGAACTCAGCTTCTCCCAGGCGGATGCATCCAGACCTCCGTGCTTTTCCAGGCTGTCTTTGGCCCGGTCTTTGAGCTGGTCAAGGTTCCACCCGGCTTTGGCTACGCCAATCACTGGCACAGACAGAGAGCCACGCTTCACCATCGCCTGCAAGGAGGGAAAGATCTTCTTATAAGCCAGATCGCCGGTTGCTCCAAAAAAGACCAATGCGTCCGAATGTGTCTCAGCCACTCAATATTCCTCTTCCCTATAGAGATTCGAGCCAGATAGAACAGCCTTTTCGGCCCACCCTATCAGTAGATGCTATCCAAATGCGCAGCGAAGTCCAGCAGAAGCAAATTTTTCTCCCCAACAGTCCAGGCAATGGAGGTCCCGGCTCTGTGGCTCCTGCACCCAAAGGGTGGAAAACGGGCAGCACCGGTCAGTCACAAGTCAAGTTCTGAAAGTTCTGTAGCTTGCGATTCCTCGGGATAGCCATTGCTGGTTTCGGCTGGTCTATTGGCTAGGTCGCTTATACAGCGAGCACCTTGACTCCGCGAGCCTGGAAGGCGGCCACGGCCTCCTCCGCGATACCGTCATCTGTAATCAGCATGTCGATCTCATCCGCCTTGCAGATCACCGCTGGGCTCACCGAGCCAATCTTGCTGGAGTCTGCCACCACAATCACCTGCCGCGCCTGCCGCTCCATGGCGCGAGAGACGGCAGCCTCTTCCGGCTCGATCATGGTGGCACCACGCTCGGGATCCATACCTGTGACGCTCAAAAACAGCTTATCCATTACAAACATCTGTAGCGTCTCCATGGCCGCGGGGCCCACCAGGGAAAAGGCGCCGGCCCAAAGCATCGCGCCCCCGGTCATGGTAGTGCGCAGTTGGGAGTTGGAACTCAGTTCCATACCGATGTTCACGGCGTTGGTAATGATATGGATATCGCGCCGGTGCGCCAACTGCCGCGCCACCAGGGTTGTAGTGGTCCCGGCGGCAAGCCCCACCATCTCGTTCTTTTCCACCAGTGTCGCCGCCGTATGCGCTATGCGCTGCTTCTCTGCCGAGAAGCGATCCTCGCGCACTTCAAACGATGCGTCAAAACGAAAGGGTTCGTATACGGCTCCGCTGCCGGAAAGCATGGCACCGCCGTGGGTGCGATGCACCAGACCGCTCTCTTCCAGACGCACCAGATCACGCCGGATGCTGGCCGGCGACGTCGCCAAAGCCGCGGTCAGGTCCTCCACGGAGGTCTTGCCCTGCTTAAGCAGCAGGCGCAGAATATCTTTTGCGCGTCTGTCAGTCTTGGAGGACATATCCTGTTGCAACCGATTGTATCCTAGGCAACAGGAGTTGGCTTGGCCTCCGCAGCAAGAGAATCCAGCATCTCCCGCAGCCGTCGAACGTCCTGCTCGCGAACACCATAGCGCAC
>JBMFGX010000018.1:0-70308 GCA_049977105.1 Acidobacteriaceae bacterium
TCACTTCTCCCGCTGGCCATATCGCACGCCGGGAACAATCTACGTGGTCCGCTACCTGCCGCCCGGCCAGTCGCCGCGCTCCGCGCCATAACGGGCCCGTTACAGGTATGCCGGCAGGCAAGAGTGGCAGAGCAGATCAGCAGCAGAAACAAAAAGTACCGCCAATCCGAGCCCACCCATGCAAGACCCAGAGCAAGCCATGGACAACAGTAGCCAAGAACAGACCATGCAAGTTGACGGACGGCGCAGGCTTATTGACCTGGCCGCGGCTCTCTTGCTCGCGCAAGCCGCCGCCACCTCCATCGAGAGGCTGATGGTGGAGCGCCGCGACAAGCTCGGCTTCGACGACGCCTTCATGTTCCTGCGCTACGCCCACAACATCCGCCACGGCTTGGGCTTCTCCTGGAACCTGGACGGCGTACACACCTACGGACCCACCTCGCTGTTGTGGAGCTTCTGCGTGCTGCTGCTCAGCTATCTGCCCACGGATGCGCGAACCCAACTGCTCCTTGGCTCCTGGGTATGTTCCCTAGCGGCAGTGATCGCCATGGCCTGGGCCGTCACGGCCAACGCGCAGAGCATCTGGCTGCGCAGAATGCTGCCCACGCTGGCGCTGATTGCTGCTCCTCTGTTCGCCTCCCGGCTCTTCCAGGGCGACCAGTTCAACGGCATGGAGACCATGCCGGCGACAGCCCTCTGCGCCTTGTTCTTTGGGCTCTGCCTGCTGTGGCGCGCCGGCCGCGTGGGTCCCGCCCTGGTGGGCGGCGTGGGAGTTCTGCTCTTCCTGGCGCGCCCGGAGTCCGGGCTCGTCACCTTGCTGCTTCCTGCGCTGATCAGCCGACTTCCCGGAGGCTTGCGTGCCCGTGCGGAGATTCGCCGGGCGGGGAATCTCGACAAGGAAAATTTCGACCAGAAGAATGGCCACCCACCGCAGCCCGGGCTCCGCTCGCTGCTGGTGCTGTACGGCGTCTTCTGCGCCGGCGTGCTCGCCCAACTGGCCCTCTGTCGGCTCTACTTCGGTACGCCCGCCCCGCTCAGCGTGCACATGAAGGGCATCAGCGCCTACCCCGGCTACGCTGACGTCTGGTATCCCAGCCTGATGCTGATTGCCTTCCTGGGCGCCCTGCAGCTCTTCGTCGCCGCGCTGGTGATGCTCGTCCGGCGCCGCGACCTGCGCCTGATTCTCTCCGGGCTGGTACCGGCTGCGCTGGTCTTTGCCTATCTGGGAACAGTGACCCAGATCATGGGCTTTGATAGCCGCTACTACGTCCCCTACGCACCACTGCTCATCATTCCCGCCGTTCTGGTCCTGGATCGGTGGCTGGCCCTCCCCCAGGCGGAGCGCGATGCGTGGCCGGGCCACACGCTGCGCAACCGGGGCGCTGCGACGGCGGCGCTGCTTGTGCTCTTGTTCCTGTTCCACTCCCAGGCGGTGCAGCGCGGATACCGTCTGCTGGAACACGGCCACCACGTGGAGTACGATCCTGCCCGACTCCGCATCGCGGCCACAGCTCCGCTCCCGAGCTATGAGTGGCAACCGATGATGCTGGCCATCACCGACGATCTGGTCGCTCCTTTGCCCTCTGGCGTCACCGTCGCCGCCACGGAGGTCGGCTATCTGGGCGAGCGCGCCTCCCAGGCCAACATCATCGACATGGCCGGCCTCAACGACCCGCAGATTGCCCTGCACGGCTTCCAGGTGGCAAGCTTCCTGAAGCGCAAGCCTGACCTGATCTGGATGCCCAATACGAGTTACACCTATCAGCGCGGCGCGCTCTTCTCTGACCCAGACTTCCTTGCCCAGTACGATGTCCACGCCGGAGCCGGAAACTATGGCATCGCCATCCGCAAGGACTCCCCGTTCCGGGCTGCGATCCAACGCCAATTCCAGATCTTTTGGGCCGCGGTCTATCCCGGGTTCAACCCCTCGTCCTACCTTGTGCGGTCGGTCACGTGGAGCGGCCGGCAACAGCGCGTGCGCGATCGCTGAGGAAGCTCTCTGCGTGAAAAGGGTCCGCCCTCGCGTTGCAATCAGCCGCCAAATCTTGGGCGGCCGCCAACATGCAGAGAGGGCGCACCGGCCCAGTGCCTTGTAGGCGGTCCGTTATCTGTCGTCAGCCGGGTAGCGGCCCGGATCCGCGCTCTGCTAGTCTGAGTCCAAATCTTGCCTGAAGCAACACGCTCGAATCATGCAGAGTTCCGCGAGCGCCACCGAAGACCCACGCCGGAGGCTCTTTGCAACTGATCCGCAGGTTCCGTCTCCCCGCTCTCCTCTGCGCCCTGGCCGTCCTGCTCTGTGAGTTGGCCAGCCGCCCGTATGCCGAAATGGGCGTCAGCGACGATGGCCCGTACGTTCTGATCGCGCAGAAGCTTGCCGCCACCGGCCATATCGTCTACAATGGCTGGGCCTCGCCGCTGCTGGGCTGGCAGCTTTACCTGGGCGCGACCTTTATCAAGCTGTTCGGATTCTCCTTCACCAGCCTGCGCATGAGCACTCTGCTGGTGGCCGTCGCCGTCGCTTGGCTGTTGCAACGGACGGCGGCGCTGGCGGGTGTCAACGAGCGCAACGCCGCGCTGGGCACGCTAGCCCTGGTGCTCTCTCCGCTGTACCTGATGCTCGCTGTGACGTATATGACCGACATCTTCGGCCTGTTTGCGGTGGTGGCCTGCCTATATGGCTGTCTGCGCGCCTTGCGAACCTCAACGGACCGCGCTGCGGTGGCATGGCTGTGCTTCGCCGTGGCCTGCAACGGGGTGTTCGGCACAGCGCGTCAGATTGCGTGGCTGGGCATTCTGGTGATGGTCCCCTCCGCGCTGTATCTGTTGGGGCGGCGTGGGACCTGGCGCGCAAGGCAGAGGGTACTGTTGGCCGGCGGGGCGGCTACGCTGGCCGGCGCGCTCTTCATCTTAGCCTGCATGCAGTGGTTCAAGCGCCAACCGTACATCATGCCGGAACACCTGATCCCGCCCGCCTTTCCGGTCGCTCGCACTTTCCTGAAGCTCGCAGAGCTCTTTCTGGATATCCCCTTCCTGCTGCTCCCCGTTGCCGCGTTGTTCCTTCCCCAGATTCGCGGGGCCGGGCGCCGCACTCTGGCGCTTGCGGTCGTGGTATCCGTGGGCTACGCGCTTCTGGTGCTGTTGATCCCTCCTCGCCCCGCTGATTCGACGGCCGCACTGCTGGAGCCCATCTATCGGAACCTTGGTGACTGGGTGGGTATCCACGGGATCCATGAGGGGGTCCGTCTCCAAGGACGGCCGCCGGTTTTCCTGTATCCGTGGATGCAGGGGCTGGTGACCTTTGCCTCGCTCGGCGGGCTGATCGGCCTAGCCGTCTGCCTGCTCCCTTCGACACGGCGGAGGGTGGCGGACGCGGGACCGCCAACGGGAGTGACCTGGCGTGAACTCGGCGTTCTTCTTGGTCCATTCGTTTTGGCTTATACGCTGCTGCTTGTTCCCCGCGCCGCAACGTTCACCATGTTTGACCGATATCTGCTGGAGCTTCTGGTGGCAGCTCTGATCCTTGCGACCCGGTACTATCAGGAGAGCATCTCTCCACGGCTCCCGCGCACCATGGTTCTGCTGATCGCAATCATGGCCGTCTACGGCGTGGCATGCACCCACAACATGTTTTCGCTGTACCGTGCGCGTCTGGCGCTTGCCGGCGAGGTGCGGGCCAGCGGACTACCCGACACCTCAGTGGACTACGGCTTTGAGTACAACTTTGGGACCGAGCTGCGGCACGCTAATCATCTGAACGTCGACGTGATTGTGACTCCTGCCGATGCCTACGTTCCCGCGCCTCCACTGCCCGCCGGTACCTGCGATATGTTCTGGCACGACTACACGCCTCACATTCGCCCGGTCTACGGCGTCTCCTTTGACCCCAACGCCTGTTATGGCTTGGCTCCGTTCGCGCCAGTGCATTACTCCCGCTGGCCCTACCGCGCGCCCGGAACGCTCTACGTGGTCCGCTATGTTCCGGCAGCGAAGGAGTGACCCGGATCCGCGCTCAGCTACTGCCCTGAATCCGCGAGCGTGCCGGACGCGAAACAGTGGGTACGCGGAACTTCGCAGCTCGATCCGTCAGGAGAATCCGCCAACATCCGGAGAAGGCGCACCGGCTCCGCCCTGCCTGACGGTCTATGGGATTCGCTTGTAGACGTCGAACGGTTTGCCGCTGGATTGCAACTGGTAGTGTGACCACTCCGCAGCGAAGCTCGGGGACTCCAGAAACCAATGCAGCAGGTCAAAGTTCATTGTGCCAAGGGCCTGGCAAGGAAAAGCGCGGCTACAGTGCTCCACGATGATAAATCCGGGCTTCCATCTGCGCAGGTCCGCGGCGGTATCAGACCGCTGCATGGCGGCCAACTCGCGCACCCGTGTCGGTGGCAGAGGCTTGCGTGCCGGGGCACCGCCGGAGAGAGCGCGTTCGTTCTCAACGATTGCCGGAAGCAGCCAAAGGTGGGCGTAACGGCTTCCCCAAACAAGGCGGTTCTGAAAGATATCGGTGAACTCACCAAGGCTGGTCGAAAAGACGTAGACCGGGGTCTGCGGCGGGTATTGCGCCAGCAAGAATGAGAGCGGCGATCTATATTTCTCCGCCAGCAGAAGCTGACGCCGCTCGCGGGCGAGAAACGCAGGGAGCGATACGGCCACAAGAACAAGCGCCAGGCCGGCAAAGACCAGAGTGCGGGAAGCAGTGGGCTCCGCCACGGTTGAAAGCAGATCGAGCGCCATCCATCCAAGCGCACAATAAAGAAGGGCCTCCGACGGAAACAAATGATAGGCCCAAGCCGTGCCCTGGATGCAATACGCGAGCCCGGCGCCAAGACCCGCAGCCAGAAGAGCGAGAGGCGCGGCAGGATGCTTGAGGTATCGCCTGACGCCTAGCCAGAGAATCACTGCCAGCGAAAGCCTCCAGTCCAGCAATACGGAGCGAAGGAGTACGAGCTTACTGGTATCCGCATAAGCCCAGTAGGTGTCCTTCAGGAGTGGGACCATCTGGCTGTAATAGCTTGTAGTAAGAGCGACCGCGAGCACATAGGCGCAGACTGTGAGTGCGGTTGCAAAAAGCTCAGCCCGCTTCAAGCGGCGAAGATCGCGGGTCCACAGCAGGAGGAGAAGCTCGGCGGCGGCAAGAAGGAGTATCTGCTGGGGTTTGACACAGATGCCGCAGCCGGCAGCCACGCCAAGCGCAATACGTTCCGCCAGGCCAAGTTTCAGTTTGGATTCGCACGCTGCGTAGAGCAGGTAGGGCAACACCAGGATGACTACAAGCTGCTCGCGCTGGGCAAACTGGCCATAACTGAGCAGATCGCGTGAAACCTCCACAGCGGCCACAGCGCAGAAGCTGAGGCCAAGCAGCAGCGGCGATCGGGCAAGCTCTGCAGCATACAGAATTCGCGCACACCACGCAGCGCCGGCGCAGACCATCGCCGCCACAAGGATCTTCAAAATCAGGAGCGGCGAAAAAGGAAGCCAGCGAGCCAGAAGATCGGGAATCACAGAGAGCCAGACGATCAGGGGTGGATTTGTCTCTGTAATGCGTGGGCTGTAAAGCCTTGCTCCAGCCAACACGCGGTCTGCCACGTACAGAAGCCAGGCCGAGTCCGAGCCCGGACGGGCGTACAGAAGACAACTGACCGCGTAGTCAAACAGCAGGGCAACAGCCACCGATGTTCCGAAGAGCAAGAGAAGCCGCAGCCATGGAGAAGATGCTTGTTTCGTTTCGGGGCCGGTCAAGACGCAATGCCCTCCGTGGTATTAGGAAAGCCGAAGAGTTTGAGGGAGGCTGCTCCGCGATAGAGCCGCCTGCCTGGATGGAAGTCCCAGCACTTCAAATTGGGCTTTGCATGCTGAAGGTTCTTTGAGCTCCGTTCTTTGCGGGAATCCGGGAAAGCGTTCCTCTTAAGCGGCTCTTTGAGAGGCGGCATTTTCGGTTCTCCTAGCACCTGGATTTGGCGCTCTTAGGAGGAGGTAATTGAGATGGAGGCAGCCTCGGCCCAGCCATACCAACGAAGATATATCACGGTGGTGGTCGATTCTTTCCCTGCTATCATCGAGACCTGATGGGCGAGGGCCTCATGGATTCTGCTGAATTCGATAGCTTCGCGAGCGAGTACGACCAGTTGCTCCGTCAAGCCGTCTCCGCCACCGGAGAGGGGCCTGAGTTCTTCCATGAGTACAAGGTACGTGAGCTCTCCGAGATGGCCGGCAAGCGCCATCTTCAGCCAGAGAGGATCCTGGACTTCGGCTCCGGCGTGGGTAATTCCACTCCCTACTTTCGCCGCTACTTTCCCTCCGCCCAGTTGACCAGCGCCGATGTCTCCGCACGCAGCCTGGAGGTTGCCCAAGAGCGCTTTCCCGGCGCTGCTGCTGGTTTGCAGATTCAAGGCAACCGCTTGCCGGCCGCTGACGATTCGTTTGACCTGGCCTTTTCGGCGTGCGTCTTCCACCACATTGACCACGCCGAGCATGTGCATTGGCTGCGTGAGTTGTTGCGTGTAACGCGACCGGGGGGAATGCTCGGGATCTTCGAACATAACCCGCTGAATCCGCTCACGGTGAACGCCGTCCATCACTGCCCGTTCGACGCGAACGCTCATCTGATCCGGTCAAGGCAGCTCGTGGAGCGCTATCGCAACAGCGGATGGAGCGATCCAAAGGTTCGGTATCATCTGTTTTTTCCCCGCATGCTCTCAGGCCTGCGAGCGCTGGAGCCCTATCTGGCGGGCATCCCCTTGGGCGGCCAATACTCCGTAACTGCGATCAAACCGGGTTAGCCCCGTCAGCCTTGCAGGAAAGCGCGTTGGAACGCTTGCCCTCCCAGACGCCCAGCCCCTCCGCAGGCTCTTACGCCGCGGGCGCGGGGCGCTGGACATTGAACTCCAGCCCCTCCGCGCCTGCATCCACCACCACGTGGTCGCCGTGCAGCACTGTGCCGTCCAGGATCCTGATCGCCAGCTTGTCCTGCACCAGGCGCTGAATCGCCCGCTTCATGGGCCGCGCGCCATAGGCTGGATCGTAGCCGGCTTTGAAGATCGCCTTGCGTGCCGCATCGGTCAGCTCCAGGCTGATATGCCGGTCCTCCAGCAGCTTCTCCAGGTCCGCAACCCGCAGGTCCACGATGTGCGCAAGCTGCGATTCGGCCAGCGGATGGAAGACCACCATCTCATCCACGCGATTGAGAAACTCCGGACGGAAGTGCTGGCGCAGCTCCTCCAGCACCCGCACTGTGGCGTCTGCAAAACCCTCCTCGCCCTTGGCCCAGACAGTCGCCAGATGGTTGGCACCGATGTTGGACGTCATGATCAGCACCGTATTCTTGAAGTCCACGGTTCTTCCCTTGGAGTCCGTCAGCCGCCCGTCATCCAGCACCTGCAACAGCACATGGAAGACGTCCGGATGGGCCTTTTCGATCTCATCAAAGAGCACCACCGAGTAGGGCCGCCGCCGCACTGCCTCAGTGAGTTGCCCGCCCTCATCGTAGCCCACATAGCCCGGAGGCGCGCCAATCAGACGTGCCACGGCGTGGCGCTCCATGTACTCGCTCATGTCGATCCGCACCATCGCCTGCTCGTCATCGAAGAGGAACTCCGCCAGCGCGCGGGCCGTCTCCGTCTTGCCCACGCCGGTAGGCCCCAGAAAGATGAAGGAGCCAATGGGACGCCGCGGATCGCTCAGCCCCGCGCGCGAGCGCCGAATCGCGTTGGCCACGGCTATCAGCGCTTCGTCCTGGCCAATCACCCGCCGCCGCAGGCGATCTTCCATCTGGGTGAGCTTCTGCACCTCGCCCTCCAGCATCCGGGCCACGGGAATTCCTGTCCACTTGGAGACGATCCGGGCCACGTCCTCCTCATCCACCTCCTCTTTGAGCAGACGGGTGGCGTTGCCGGATCGCGCGTCCGCCGCGCCGGCGTCCTGGCTCTGGGTGAGCGCCGCCAGCTCCTTTTCCGCCTTGGGAATCTCGCCGTACTGCAGTTCGGCAGCGCGCTGAAGATCGCCCTTGCGGGTGGCCTCGGCAGCCTGAAAGCGCATCTGCTCCAGCCGCTGCTTGAGCGCCGCTACCGCACCGATAGCGCCCTTCTCCTTCTGCCAGCGCGCGCGCAGAGCAGCGATCTGCTCGCGCAGACCGGCCAGCTCGCGATCCACGTCTTCCAGGCGCTCGCGGGAGTTGGCATCCTTCTCGCGCTTCAGCGCGTTGCGCTCAATCTCCAGGCTGATCGAGCGCCGTTCCAGATCATCGATCTCTACCGGTACGCTGCCGATCTGGATGGCAAGCGCCGCCGCAGCCTCATCCACCAGATCGATCGCCTTGTCCGGAAGGAAGCGGTCAGAGATATAGCGGTGAGAGAGTTCAGCTGCGGCCACCAGCGCGGAGTCCTTGATGCGCACCTTATGGTGCGTCTCATAGCGCTCTCGAAGCCCGCGCAGAATTGCAATCGTATCCTCTACGTTGGGCTCGCCCACAAAGACGATCTGGAAGCGCCGCTCCAGCGCCGCATCCTTCTCGATGTACTTTCTGTACTCATTGAGCGTGGTGGCTCCAATGGCGCGCAGCTCTCCGCGGGCCAGGGCTGGCTTCAACATGTTGCTCGCGTCGATGGCCCCCTCCGCCGCTCCGGCGCCCACCAGCGTATGCAGCTCGTCAATGAACAGAATGATCTGGCCGTTGGACTCTTCGATCTCTTTGAGCACCGCCTTCAGCCGATCCTCAAACTCGCCACGGAACTTGGCCCCGGCCAGCATCGATCCCAGATCCAGGGAGATGACGCGCTTCTCCCGCAGCACCTCCGGCACATCACCTTGGAAGATCCTGCGGGCCAGACCCTCCACAATGGCCGTCTTGCCCACCCCAGGCTCCCCAATCAGTACCGGGTTGTTCTTGGTCCGGCGGCTGAGCACCTGGATCACGCGCCGGATCTCCTCATCCCGGCCGATCACCGGGTCCAGCTTGCCGCGCCGCGCCAGCTCGGTCAGATCCTTGGCATACTTCTCCAGAGCCTGGAACTTGCCCTCCGGGTTCTGGTCGGTGACGCGCTGCGATCCGCGCACCGCCTGCAGCGCCTTCAGAATCGCCGCATGGTCGGCTCCTTCAGCCGCCAGCGCCAGTTGTACCGGCCCTTGCCTCTGCTTGGCCAGGGAGAGCAGCAGATGCTCCGTGGAGACGTAGTCATCCTTGAAGTTCGCAGCTTCCTGAAAGGCTCCCTCCAGCACCTTGGTCAACTCCGCGCTCATCCCCGGCTGCTGCGCTGCGCCCTGCACCTTGGGAAGCTTCGCTATGGCACCGAGCAGCGTGGTCTGCAACTGCGGTACGGCCACGCCCACCTTCTCCAGGACCGCGCGTACCACGCCCTCCTTATCCTCCAGCAGCGCCGCCATCAAATGCAGCGGCAACACCTCTGGATTCCCATTCTCCGCCGCACTGCTCTGAGCCGCCTGCAACGCCTCCTGCGACTTTACGGTGAACTTGTCCCACTTGATGGCCATTCTCGCTCTCCTCCTTACGCCGACCGGCGTCCGCACCGACCCACGTCTCCACTCTCAACATCCATGCAAATCTCGCGATCTCCTGCCCTGGCCGGGACACTCCCTCTCCAAGGCCACGCTATCCCCCGCTTCGTAGAGAGAAAAGCTGGACCAGAAAAGGGGAGACAAAAACGCTGGTGCAGAAACAGAGACAGAAAAAACTGGGGCGGATCCGGAAGTTGTCTCTGGACTCGCCCCAGTTTTACAACTCCTGCAACTCCCGGAGGTCTCGTGACTGCATGCATCCGGGGGTCCGAGGGGGCGGGATCGCGGTCTTCGTTTCTCTACCGACTGCCGGGTAAGGCGCTCGGCATAGACTCCGATCCGCGTTCCGCCCAACTTCAGCTCCGCCAGCCTCAGGCCTTACGCCTTGGCTTCCACATGCTTCTGCGTGGACGGAGCAACCTGAACCTGAATCTGCTTCGGCTGAGCCTCTGGCTTCTTGGCGAACGAGATGCTCAGAACTCCATCCGCGCTGGTGGCGTCCACCTTCTCCGTGTCCACTGTGGCCGGTAGAGTGAATGCCCTCATAAAGCTGCCATAGCGGCGCTCAATGCGATGGAAGTTCTCCTCCTTCTCCTCATTCTCGAACTTGCGCTCGCCCTTCACCGTCAGCGTCCGCCCCTCTACCCGAATATCCAGAGCTTCCCTGGGGATGCCCGGAACCTCGAGCTTCAACACCAGCTTCTGCTCGTCCTCATACACATCCACCGCAGGAATGAAGTTACCCGCCAGGAGCGCCTCGGCTCCTTCGCTGGGACGGGCAAAGTCCTGAAAGATGGAGTTCAAACGGTTCTGAAGAAGGGCCATATCATTCAATCCACTGCGAAATGGAGCCAAACCTGTCAACGTCATAGCCAATTTCTCCTTAGAAGAGTTCTCAGGGGCGGAGCTCATACTGCCATCTCCTAACCCGATACCAGTATAGACGCAATCGTAGTCAATTGGTTGCATAAAAAATGATAAAAAGTCACTCATATTTTGCAGCAGTGGTTTTGCTCCTTTTCCTCGCCAATGGCGCTTCGGCCAGACTCGGGAAGTCCACTCATATTTTGCAGCAGTGGTTTTGCTCCTTTTCCCCCGGCCGAAAACCAGACGAACTTGGCCGTCCGGCCCGTGCTCCCAGTCGGAGGCTGCCTGGGAACGGTATCCTTACACTCATGGTTGGAGATTCGCGCACGTTTATGGTTTCCGCCCCGGCGCTCCGTGCCATCTCTGCCGCCCTGCTATTCATCTGCCTTGCCACGCTTACGCCCGCCCAGGTCCCTGCAAACTACCTGGCGGAGCAGCCGGTACGCGCCCGCCACGCCATGGTGGTCACCATCCACCACGACGCGACCGACGCAGGCCTCCAGATCCTGCGTGAGGGCGGCAATGCAGTGGATGCAGCCGTAGCCGTCGGCTTCGCTCTGGCCGTGGTCTACCCGGAGGCGGGCAACATCGGTGGAGGCGGCTTCATGCTGATCCGGCCCTCCAGCAGCCGACTCAACGGCGGAAAGCCCGTCTTCCTCGACTACCGCGAGGAGGCGCCCGGAGCGGCCACCGCCAGCATGTTCCTGGACGCAGCCGGGAACGTGATTCCCCAGCGCTCGATCACCGGCTTCCGCGCCTCCGGCGTACCCGGCACAGTGGCTGGACTCACCTATGCGGAAGAGCACTTTGGCCGCCTGGGACTGGCCAGGGTGATGCAGCCGGCCATCCGACTGGCGCGGGACGGCTACGTCCTCTCTGCTCAGGAGGCGGGCTACCTGCGCGCCGATAACCTCACCCAGTTCCCCGCCTCGCGCCGCATCTTCCAGCGTAATGGCCGCTTCTATCAAACCGGAGACACCTTCCGCCAGCCTCAACTGGCGGCGACCCTGGCCCGGATCGCCAGGGATCCCGCCAGCTTCTATCACGGCTGGATGGCCGCCCAGATCGCCGCCTTTGAGGCGGCCAACGGCGGCCTGATCACCGCCCAGGACCTGGCCCGCTACCGGGTGAGGGTGCGCACGCCGCTGCTGGGCCACTATCGCGGCCTGGATGTGCTCACCGCGCACCCACCCAGCTCCGGCGGCATCGTGCTGATTGAGATCCTGAACATCCTGAGCGGCTACAACCTTCCCAGCCTGGGTCCGGACCGCTCCGCCAACCAGATTCACATCATCACGGAGGCCTTCCGCCGCGCCTTCATGGACCACGGCGCCTACCTGGGCGACCCGGACTTCAACCGCATGCCGCTGGACCAGATGGCCTCCATGGCCTATGCCGCAGCCTGGCGCAAGACCATTGATCCCTTCTATCCCACCCCATCGGCCAAACTGGTTCGGCCGACCGGCTTTCTACCCGCCGCATCCACCCCGCTCCATCCGCATCTCGAATCCAACCAGACCACTCACTTCTCCGTTGTGGATGCGGATGGGAACGCCGTCTCCAGCACCTACACACTGAACTTCGGCTTTGGCTCCGGGGTGACGGTGGACCCCTTGGGCTTTCTGCTCAACGATGAGATGGATGACTTCACCTCCAAGGTGGGCGTGCCCAACGGCTTCGGCCTGATCCAGAGCGCAGCCAACGCCATCGCGCCGGGCAAGCGTCCGCTCTCCTCGATGACGCCGACCATCGTCAGCGACCCTCCAGTCTGCACCGTCGGTAACCCCGGCGGCGCAAGCGCGCGGGGCAGCGTCTACTTCACTCCCCCGCCGGCCGGATGCACGCCCGGCAAGCTGCGCCTGGTGCTGGGCTCTCCCGGCGGATCCACCATCATGACCACCGTGGCCAATGACCTGATCAGCGTGGTGGATAACCATCTGAACATTCAGGCCGCAGCCGATGCGCCTCGATTCCATCATCAGTACCTTCCGGACATCCTGCAGTTTGAAAAAGCCTTCCCCGTCGTCACCGTAGAGCAGATGAAGGACCGCGGCTACACCGTCCGCCGCGCCGCGGAGTTCGATGAGAAGTCCGCCGGAGTCTGGGGTGACAGCGAGCTGATCGCGGTGGATCCCGCCAGCGGCGAACTGCTAGGTGGCCACGACCATCGCCACACCTTCGGCAAGGCTGCAGGCTACTGAACCAACGCTGACAGAACGCCCGCTACTGACAGAACCTGTCCCGCCTACTTCGCCTCCGGGACCAGTCCCAGGTCTTTGAGCATCGGCTTCACGCTGGGCTGCGCTCCCAGCCAGCGGGTGTACATCGTCTCCAGATCCTCCGTGTTGCCGCGGGAGAGCACCATACTGCGGAACCGGTCGCCGTTGGCCCGCGTGAGCCCGCCGTGATCTTCAAACCACTGGAAGGCATCATCGTCCAGCATCTGGGTCCAGGCATAGGCGTAGTAGCCGGCCGCATATCCATTTGCCCAGATATGCAGAAAGTAGCTGGAGCGGTAACGTGGCGGCACGGCCTGCAGATACAGATGGGTGCGGGTGAGCGCCTGGCGTTCAAACTCATCCACATCTTGCAGCGGCGCAGTAGCCGGCAGCAGATGCCACTGCATATCCAGCTCCGCTGCGGCCAGCGCCTCCGTCACCAGATATCCCTGGTTGAACTTGGCGGCCTTGCGCATCCTGGCCGCCAACTCCTCCGGCATGGGAGCGCCGGTCTTGTAGTTGATGGCGTAGTGCCGGAAGACCTGCGGATCACTGGCCCAGTGCTCGTTGAACTGGGAGGGAAACTCAACAAAATCGCGCGGCGTGTTGGTGCCGGAGAGGCTGGGGTACACGGTATCGGCGAACATGCCATTCAACCCATGGCCAAACTCATGGAACATGGTGGTGACATCTGAGAAGCTGATCAGTGTCGGCTGGCCGGGCGCGGGCTTGGCGAAGTTGGCCACGTTGTAGATCACCGGCAGCGTACCCAGCAGCTTGGACTGGCCGACGAAGTTGTCCATCCATGCGCCGCCAGCCTTGTTGTCGCGCTTGAAGTAGTCAAAGTAGATCAGCGCCAGCGGTTTTTTGTCCGCGTCGAAGACCTCGTACACCATCACATCCGGCTGGTAGACAGGGATGTCCGTGCGGCGCTGGAAGGTGAGCCCATAGAGCTGGTTGGCCGCATAGAAGACGCCATCCTGCAGCACCCGGTGCAGCTCAAAGTACGGCTTCAACTCCGCCTCATCCACGTTGTACTGCGCCTTCCGCACCTGCTCGGAGTAGAAGTTCCAATCCCACGCGCGGACCTGAAAACCACTGTTCCGCATCCCTCCACCCTGACCTGCGGCTTGCTGGTCGATCAGCGCCTGAATCTGCGTCTGCTCGCTCTCCGCCTTGGCCGTCGCCGGCCCCACCAGCGCGTTCATAAACTTCAGAGCCGCCTCCGGGGTCTTGGCCATCTGGTCCTGCAGCGCCCAGGTGGCGTAGTTCGGATAGCCCAGCAGCGCAGCCTTTTGAGCTCGCACTTGAGCCAGACGAGAGATGGTGGCGCGGGTGTCATTGGCGTCCCCGCGCTCGGTGCGCGTCCAGGAGTCCTCAAACAACTGCTCCCGCGCGCTCCGGTTGCTCAGCAAACTCAGGTCCGGCTGCTGGGTGGTGTTCTGCAGCGGAATCAGCCAACCGCTCTCTCCTCGGCCCTTGGCGGCGAGCGCCGCCGCCGCTACCTGTGCGGGGCTAAGCCCGGCCAGCATGGCCTGATCCTGGGTGTGGAAGGCGGCCGCTTTGGAGCCGGCCAGCAGCTTGTTGGTAAAGGTGTTGGAGAGCACCGCCTCTTCTTCATTCAGTTTCTTCAGCTTGGCCTTGTCGGCATCGTTCAGCTTGGCACCGGCCTTCAAAAACAGCCGGTAGTCCACCTCCACCAGCCGCAGAGACTCAGGATCCAGATGCAGCGTGGCGCGCTGCTCATAGATCGCCTGCACCCGGGCAAAGAGCCGGTCGTTGAGGTAGATCGAATCCTGCAGCGCCGCCAGCTTGGGGGTAACAGCGTCCTGCACCTTCTCCAGCGTGGGATCGGTGTTAGCCTGCGTGATCGCGAAGAACACCTGCGTCACCCGATTCAGCAGTTGTCCCGATCGCTCCATCGCCACCAGCGTGTTTTCAAAGGTCGGCGGGGCCGGATTATTGGCAACGGCAGCAATCTCACTCAGTTGTTTCTGAATGCCGGCCTCGATCGCCGGCTGATAGTCCGCGTCTTTGATCTTGTCAAAGGGTGGTGCCTGGAAGGGCAGGGTGCTGGGTGCATAGAACGGATTCGACGGTCCAAAGCCGACCGCCTGCGGAGTTCCACCCTCCTGCCCACGCTGTGCGGTTGCGGCCCCCGCCGCCATCGCTGCCGCCATTGCTGCCGTCACGCCCAATCTGCAAAGCCTCCCTGACCTTCGGTTCATCGTAAAACTCCTATCTCCTTGAACCTACTGTTTTGCGGCGGGCAAAACAACTCCCTGAGCACGCGTACACTGGTGCTGCATGCCTAACATGAACGGAACCCCACTCAGCTCCTCGCCCATGCCTGGCGCCTCTTCCTCTTCCGCCCCCATCACCACCATCGCTCAGATCGGGCAGCACGTGGACCAGCGGGTGACGCTGCGCGGCTGGCTTTATAACCTGCGCGCCTCCGGCAAACTGCTGTTTCCCATCTTTCGCGATGGTACGGGTACGATTCAAGGAATCGTTCCCAAGGCGGAGGTCCCCGAGCCCGTCTTTGCGACTCTGAAGTCGCTCACCCTGGAGTCCTCGGTTACCGTCACCGGACGGGTGCGGGCAGACCACCGTGCTCCCTCCGGTTTTGAACTCGACGTGGAAGACCTCACCGTCATCCAGCGCGTCTCCGAGGAGACACCGTACCCGATTCAGCTCAAGGAAGCGGGTGTGGACTTTCTGATGGAGCACCGCCATCTCTGGATCCGCACGCCCCGCCAGTCGGCGATTCTGCGCGTCCGCGCCACCATCATGCGCGCAGCGGCAGAGTACTTTGACACCCACGGCTTTACACGCACGGATCCACCGATTCTGACGCCCAACGCCTGTGAGGGAACCTCCGAACTCTTCGAGATGGATTACTTCGACGATGGTAAGGCCTACCTCACCCAGTCCGGCCAGCTCTATGTGGAGGCGACGGCTATGGCTCTGGGGCGTGTCTACTCCTTTGGTCCGACCTTCCGCGCGGAAAGATCCAAGACTCGCCGGCATCTGACCGAGTTCTGGATGATCGAGCCGGAGGTCACCTACATGGACCTCGACGGCCTGATGAATCTTGCCGAGTGCTTCCTCACCCACATCGTCCGCCGCGTTCTGGAGCTGCACACCCCGGATCTCAAGACCATCGGGAAGGACGTCACCAAGCTAGAGGCGGTGATTGCAGGTGCAGCCACAGAAGACAGCGGAGAGTGCAAAGGCTCAGGCAGCGGCTTTCCGCGCCTCAGTTATGATCAGGCCCACGCTATGCTCATCGACGCCCACCAGCGTGGCCTGTTGGAGACAGTGCATCGCTACGGCGACGACTTCGGCTCTCCCGATGAGACCTACATCAGCTCCCAGTTCGCCAAGCCGGTGATGGTGCACCGCTACCCGGCCCAGGTCAAGGCGTTCTATATGCAGCCAGATCCACTGGACCCCAGCAAGGCTCTGTGCGTGGATGTGCTGGCGCCGGAGGGCTACGGCGAGATCATCGGAGGTTCGCAGCGCGTGGATGACTACGACCTGCTCGAGCGTCGCATCCGAGCCCATAACCTGCCCATGGCGGCCTTCCAGTGGTATCTTGACCTGCGCCGCTACGGCAGCGTACCGCACTCCGGCTTTGGTATGGGGATCGAGCGCTGCGTGGCCTGGATCTGTGGACTGGAACATGTGCGCGAGACCATCCCCTTCGCCAGAACCTTGAACCGAATCTATCCTTGATCGTTGACTCCCAGAATCCAGCTTCCAGGTCAACGAATCCGGAGACCAGCAGAGCCCGGACCCAAGCTGGCTGGGCTAGCCTGCTATGGACAACTCCGGGCTCATCATCCGATGATGAGGTATCGTCCTTGAACCCAGGGCGCTACCTAGTTCCAATCCAACTTCATTCGAGAGGACTCCATGAACATCGCCACCAACGCAACCGAACTGATCGGCCGCACGCCCCTGGTCCAACTGAATCGCGTGACCGCCGGCTGTAGTGCGCGCGTGGTCTTGAAGATGGAAAGCAATAATCCGGCCGCAAGCGTCAAAGATCGTATCGGCTTTGCCATGATCCAGGCCGCCGAACGCGAGGGAAAGATCACTCCCGGCGTGACCACCCTGATCGAACCTACCTCCGGCAATACGGGCATCGGCCTGGCCTTTGCCGCTGCCGTCAAGGGCTACAAGATCGTCCTGGTCATGCCGGAGACCATGTCCGTGGAGCGCCGCATCCTGCTACTGGCCTTCGGCGCCCAGATCATCCTCACCCCTGGCCCGGCGGGCATGAAGGGAGCCATCCAGAAGGCGGAAGAGGTGCTCGCCACCACCCCGGACGGATACATGCTGCAGCAGTTCAACAATCCGGCCAACCCCAGGATTCACTTTGATACCACCGGCCCGGAGATATGGAATGATACCGACGGCGCCGCCGATGTCCTGGTCTCTGGCGTCGGCACCGGGGGAACGCTTACCGGGGTCAGCGAGTATATGAAGTCCAGAAATCCCCACTTCTACACCGTCGCCGTGGAACCCACAGACAGCCCGGTGCTCTCCGGCGGCAAACCCGGTCCACACAAGATCCAGGGGATCGGCGCGGGCTTTGTTCCCAGCATCCTGCGCACCGATCTCATCGATGAGATCGTCCAGGTGACCAATGACGACGCTATGGCCATGGCTCGCCGCCTGCCCCGAGAGGAAGGCCTGCTGGTCGGCATCTCCTCTGGCGCGGCTGTGTGGGCAGCGCTGAAGATCGCCCGGGAACCGCGCCACGCCGGCAAGCTGGTGGTAGCCATCATCCCCAGCTCCGGCGAACGCTACCTCTCCACCGCGCTCTTCGACGAGCTCCGCCAGCAGGCCCTCAACACGCCGACCACGCCCCTGGCGCTGTGACAGAGCTGGCCAGACTCAGGGAGGGCGCCGCAGTTCCTGACCCCTCGGGTCCTTCGGCTGTGACTGGCGGCCCCGTCATGCATTGGTCCTCGTGGCGCGGCGAGCACTGCTCCTCCGCGCCCCAACAGCGCTCTGGCAGCGTTGCCTGCGCAAGACCCAACAAGAGCAGGCCCCCAGGCGTAATCGACTCCAGGACGCGGGCTGGAGCCCCGTTTCGGCCAGTTGGCACCGGTATCATCAATCTCAGCCTATGAACCTCTTCGAATCCATCCGCGAAGACACCCGAATCGTTCTGGAGCGCGACCCTGCGGCCAGCTCCCGGCTAATGGTGTTGCTCTGCTATCCCGGTCTGCAGGCGGTATGGGTCCACCGCATCAACCACTGGCTGTGGCGCCGCAACCTCAAGCTGCTGGCGCGCCTGCTCTCTCAGGTCGCCCGCTTCTGGACCGGCATTGAGATTCATCCCGGGGCAACCATCGGCCGCCGCCTGTTTATCGACCACGGTATGGGCGTGGTCATCGGCGAAACCGCCACCGTGGGTGACGACGTGACCCTCTATCAGGGAGTCACCCTGGGCGGCACCGGCAAGATCGGCGGCAAACGCCACCCCACACTGCGCAACAACGTCTTTGTGGGCAACAACGCCAATATCCTAGGCAACATCACGATTGGCGAGAACTCCCGGGTGGGTGCTGGCTCCGTGGTCCTGCGCGACGTCCCTCCAGACTCAACAGTGGTCGGCGTTCCCGCCCACATCGTCTACCAGGCTGGCAAGCGCGTCCTGATTACGGACCCGCGCGAGATCAATGACCCGCTCTCCGACGTGCTCATTGCCCTCGCCGACCAGGTGCGCTCCCTGCAATCACGCCTGGACCGCATGGATGGCGAGCTTCACCCTGCGGAGCATCTTCAGGCTGCCAGCGGCCTGATGGCGGAACAGGAGGAGCGAGCCCAGTACCGCTCAGAACTATTGGCCCGCGCCGATCTGGTGAACAACGGCGAAGGCATTTAGAGGAGTCAGGGCGTTTGCAGAGGCACGAGAGTTGGGAGCAGCACACCCTCGGCTGCCTTCCCGGCCCGACTCCGGCGGCATCCGGTTGGCAATAGCCAAAGGGCCTCGCAGCTCGCAATCACCACCGAGGCGCTCTTGCAGGCGGCTAAGCGGAAGACTCCCGCAGACCGACGCAAGATGCGCTAATGGCCGCCGGATGGGATCTCAAGAGCCGTATCCACCGTTCGAGGCAGCACGTTGCTGGGCATCGGCGGCGGTGTCACCACATACCGCACGTTGGAGGCGGGCTCCGGCAGGGAGAGAGGCCAGACGTACGGAGGCTGCGTCGTGTTCCCATACCCCATCTTCGGGTAACGGTCTATCGAAGCCGTCGCAGCATCCAGCCGCACATAGATATCCGCCTTCGCCTTGTTCTTGCGCCGTGAGAGCAGTGGCTTGGCGTTGCTCAGTTCAAAGCTGTGTCCCTCCACCGTGAACGCCAGCGTGTTCCCATCGATGCCATCGGGAACTTTCACCGCCCCCGCCAGCGGGCTCAACGAAACCACCGCGGTCCCCACCCCCGGCTCGTAAAAGTACAGGAAGCCGGTGTGATCCATGTCATAGTTCAGATCAATCTTCCCCACCATGCCATCCACCGTCAGCACTCCGTCACTCACCCGTGCTGAAATCGTTTGACCGGGAAGGGTATCGTGCCACGCCTGCCCCCCAGAGGTTGCGGCGGCGGATGCCTGGGCCAGCGCTGGGATCATCGTCAACCCTGCAAAAACGGCCAGCAAAGCAAAGGTCATGCCGACCCGGGGAGCGAATCGACACACAAAGATCGTCACTTCTGTGGATTTCCATTTCATCGGTTTCGTTTCCTCCAGACGGGGGATGAGAAGCACTCGGTTTACCAATCATTTATGACCTGTAATGAGTCACTTGCAGGAGATTTTGCTGTGATGCTGTGCAATTTTTTGCAATGTATGTTCTAAATTTGTACAGTTTTACCCGAAGGAATGGCCTGTGGCGCTCTCAAAAATGAGAGCCCATGCGCGGGGTGAGCAGCCATCTGCGCCGCCTGCCGCGGCATGATCCAATAGAGGAGAAAAGGAACTCTGCGAACGTATGCCCCTTAACTGTGGAATCGTCGGGCTGCCGAACGTCGGCAAGTCCACCATCTTCAACGCACTGACGGCCGCCAAGGCTCAGGCGGCCAACTATCCGTTCTGCACCATCGATCCCAATGTCGGCATCGTGCCCGTGCCGGATGCTCGCCTGGATCGCATTGTGGGTCTGGTCAAGCCCAACTCCATCGTGCCCACCACTATGGAGTTTGTGGACATAGCCGGCATCGTGGAAGGAGCCAGCAAGGGGGAGGGATTAGGCAACCAGTTTCTCTCCCACATCCGGCAGACGGACGCGATTCTGCACGTGGTGCGCTGCTTTGACGATCCCGAGGTAGTCCACGTCGCCGGAGCGGTAGATCCACTGCACGATATTGAGATCATCCACACCGAATTGCTGCTGGCCGATCTGGAAACGGTGGAAAAGCGCCGCACCAAGGCAGAAAAGGCCGCCAGGAGCCCAGCGGCCGGCGCCGTCCAGAAGAGCGAACTGACCGCCGTGCTCAAGCTGCAGGAGGCCTTAGGCGCAGGCAAGCCGGCACGAACCGCCGATCTCTCCGACGACGAAAGACTGGCAGCGCGGGACCTGTTCCTCATCACCATGAAACCCCAGCTCTACGTTGCCAATGTAGATGAGGCGGGCATCGTCCAGGGCAATCGCCTTACCCAGCTTGTGGAGCAGCGCGCGGCCGAAGAGGGTAGCGAGGTGGTAAGAATCTGCGGAGCCATGGAGGCCGAGATTGCGCAACTGGAGCCGGCCGAACGCAGCGAGTTCCTGGAGGCGGCCGGGTTGCAGGAGCCCGGCCTGAACCGGCTGATCCACGCCGCCTATCGCCTGCTGGGTTTGATCACCTACTTTACCGCCGGCGTGCAGGAGGTTCGGGCGTGGACCATCCGGAGCGGAACCAAGGCCCCAGGCGCGGCCGGCGTGATCCACTCCGACTTTGAACGCGGCTTCATCAAGGCCGACTGCTACGCCTGCGACGATCTCTTCCGGCTGGGCAGCGAACAGGCCGTCAAGGAGGCCGGTCTGCTGCGCTCGGAGGGCAAGGAATACGTCGTCAAGGACGGCGACATCCTGTTCTTCAAGTTCAACGTGTAGCGAATCTTCCCGGAGGATCCCCGGCGCAGCTTTCCTGCTGCGCCAGCGGCCCTTGAACCCGCTCATCTTGGGCGTCCCTCCTACCGAACTCCGTCACTCGTCCTTACTGCGGCTGCAACATCAGCGTACCGCTGCCGATGTCATTGGCGCAGGAGCCGCCAGCCACGTCGTAGCTGACCGTGATCGTCTCTCCGTCGGAGGCGAGCGTGCCGTTCAGCTCGAACTGACCTCCGTCCGCGCCGGTCATCGTCAGCCCGAAGTGGCTACCCAGCATCCCGGAGTAGGATGTGATCGGCGCTGGTACGCTCACCGAGGTCAAACATGGATACGCCGCGAGGGTTCCCGTTCCGCTTACGGAAAACAGCCCGCGGGCGTCCAGAGCGGAACTCTGCTCCAGCGTGGTGGAGAACTTGTAGCTCTGCCCGGTGGTCTTGGATGTCAGGGTTCCGGAGTACACCCCGTTCAGCGGCGGGATCTCCACACCCGTGATGGAGCCGGAGGCTGGGCACCCTCCAGTGAGGTTGAACGTTCCGGCAGTGAGGGATTCGCCGCTGATCGCACCGCTCATGCTGAACAGTGGGCCATCATCCGGCACGACCGAGGTGAGGCTGAGGACGTCGGCGTTGGACAGGGTTCCGGATAAGACCTCATTGAATTCATAGAAGGGACCGCCGCAGCACACCGCCGTGCAGATCTGCGAGAAGGCCATCTGCACCCAGGCAATCCCCGTCACTGCGCTGGCGGTTCGAGTGAGATAGACGCCCATGGGCACAGCCTCTCCCTGGCCCCAGCCGCTGCTGGTGATGTTCGCGGTGAACTCCCAGTTACCAGGGATGGATTGGGAAGGAGATGGAGGAGTGAGTGGTGGACTCGGAGAGCTGCCGCAGCCGTCGAGGAACGCACCTCCACCAACCATCAGGCATAGCATCAGAGCTACGCGCAGCCGGAGAAAGCTGCTCGCGGTCTTGCGGATCCTGGAACTGGGATCGGTGCGCATCCGTAGGAAGAAGGTCACGGTCGAACCCCTGAAACCCTGCCGCTTGTGATTCTGAGTGTATACCCGCCACCGGCGCTCCAGCAAAGCTGGACGGTGGCCTGCTCGCGCTGGCTCCGGAAATCAGTGGCCAAGGGTTCTCAGTCGGGTTCAGCCGCGTAGATTGCGTCCATACACAGGGGAAACCTGCGGGAGACTAGAGGAATATGGCAAGCAAGAAGCTTCGCGTAGGAGTGCTCTTTGGCGGTCGCAGCGGGGAACATGAGGTCTCGTTGCGCTCCGCGCGTTCCATCCTGCAAGCGATCGATCGCAGGAAGTATGAAGTGGTCGAGTTGGGAATTACCCGGGAGGGACGCTGGCTGTCCGGCCGGGCGGCCCTCGCCATGCTGGCGTCAGACGCGACGAAGGACCAAACCACAGGCATAGCCACGGAACAAACCACGGAGATCTCCATCCCTGCCGCAGCGGCTGAGCCGCAGGTAGGAGCCGGGCTGGATGTCGTGTTTCCCGTGCTGCATGGAACCTTCGGTGAGGATGGCGCCGTGCAAGGACTCTTTGAGCTCGCCAATCTAGCCTACGTTGGCTCCGGTGTCCTCGGCTCCGCCGCGGCCATGGACAAGGATGCCATGAAGCGGCTCTTTGCCGCTGCCAGGCTGCCCATCACGCCGCATGTCACCATCCTGCGCAAGCAGTGGCGATCGGATCCCAGACGAGCCACGCGAAGCATCGAGAAAACGCTGCGCTACCCGCTGTTTGTCAAGCCCGCCAACCTGGGCAGTTCGGTGGGGATCAGCAAGGTGAAGACGCGTGCCGAGCTCTGCGCGGCAATGGAGCTGGCCGCAGGCTTTGACCGCAAGATCGTGATCGAACAAGGTGTGGGCGGACCTGGCATCAAACCCCGCGAGTTGGAGCTCGCCGTTCTGGGCAACGACGATCCGCAGGTCAGCGTGGTGGGTGAGATCGTGCCGGCCAAGGAGTTCTACGACTACCAGGCCAAATATGAGCTCAGTGGACCCGACGAGAGCGCCTGCATCATCCCCGCCCGCCTTACCGCAGCGCAGGTCCGGAAGATCCAGGCCATGGCTTTGGCGGCCTTCAAGGCTTGCGACTGCGCAGGGCTGGCGCGCGTGGACTTCCTGATGGCTCCGGCCGGCAAGGGCAAGCCGGCCGAGATCCTGCTCAATGAGGTGAATACGCTGCCCGGCTTTACCTCCATCAGCATGTATCCCAAGCTTTGGCTAGCCAGCGGACTCTCCTATCCAGAGTTGATCGACCGCCTGATCGAACTGGCTATGGAGCGCCACAAGGAGAGAATCGAGACCCGATTCTCGCTCTGAGGGCCCCCCGCGCTTGATCCACGGATACCCACAGGAGTGCGTGGACGGCAACGCGGGGCCGGGGCGATCATCTTCTCTGTTAAGTCAAGTGGACTGCACCGAGTGGTTCCAGCTACAGAAGCGGTGCAAAGATGACAGCGCGAAGCCATATCCCGCCAGAAACGCTCTGCTCCAAAAGATTCGCCAGGGCCTGCGATACTCGCGTTTCGCCTTGGCTGACGAGAAACAAGGCTTACGATAGACAGGATGAGCGGCACAATCCCTTCCGTCACTTTCACTGACATTCTGGCTGCGCGAGAGAGAGTGGCAGCCGCAGTCTACTGCACGCCCTGCGCGCGTTCAGAGATGCTCTCCCGCATCACCGGGCTCAACTTGCATCTCAAGCTGGAAAACCTCCAGATGACCGGCAGCTTCAAGGAGCGGGGGGCGCTGAACAAGATCGCCACCCTCACCCCGGAGCAGGCCCGGCGCGGCGTGGTAGCGGCTAGCGCCGGCAACCACGCCCAGGGTGTCGCCTACCACGCCACGCGGCGCGGCATCCGCGCTGTGATCGTGATGCCCTTGACCACGCCGCTGGTGAAGGTGACCGCCACCCGCGGCTTTGGAGCGGAAGTGCTGCTGTGCGGCGGAAACTACGATGAGGCCTGCGCAGAGGCCACGCGACTCTGCGCAGCCGAGGGAATGACTTTCATCCATCCCTTCGATGACCCGCTCGTGATCGCCGGGCAGGGAACCATCGGCCTCGAGCTTCTGGAGCAGGTAGAAGGCCTGGAGGCCGTGGTGGTCCCGGTGGGAGGGGGAGGCTTGATCGCAGGCATAGGCTGCGCAGTGAAGCAGGCTTGCGAGCGGGACGGGCGGGCGCCGGTGCGCGTGGTGGGCGTCCAGACCTCCCGTCTGCCCTCCATGCAGCGGGCGGTTACGGAACATCATCCAGTGACGCTGGAGCCGGCCACCACCATCGCCGATGGCATTGCTGTGCGGCGCGCCGGCGAGATCACCTTCCCCTTGGTCGAACAGTTTGTGGATGAGATCGTCACCGTGGATGAGGATGAGATTGCCAGCGCCATCCTGACTCTGCTGGAGCGCGAAAAGACGTTGGCCGAAGGCGCCGGCGCCGCCGCTCTAGCCGCGCTGCTGCAGCGCCGCACCACCTTGCCCGCCGGTGCTAGAACCGCGGTGCTGGTGGGCGGCGGCAATATCGACGTGACCCTGTTGAGCCGCATCATTGAGCGCGGCCTGGTGCAGGATGGCCGCCTGATTCGCCTGCGCATTCATCTGCTGGATAAGCCCGGAGCCTTGAAAGAGTTGACCACCCTGATCGCCGCACATCGCGCCAACATCGTCGATACGCTCTACAACCGCGCCTACTACGGAGTGAACCTGGGAGATACAGCGATCGATATCACCATGGAGACACGCGGCCCTGAGCAAGTGGAGGAGTTGCTGCTTGCCTTGGGCGAGGCCGGCTATCACTACAGCCGCGTGTTGTAAGCGACAGACCCCGGCAAGATCTGCCTGCGCGCTCCGTTGCCGGCCCAGACACCTGGATGCCCAGATACCCGGGTACCCGGATGTTTGGCTGCGATCCCCGCTGGGGAACCTTTCTTGCTATTCTCCGCCGTGGCTGGTACACGTTATGCTCATCGCTGAGGTGTTGTCTTGCTGAGACTTCGGGCCGCGATTCTGGTTTTGGGTTGTGCGTTGGGTTTGGGGTGTGGGAGCGCGAGGGCGCAGACAGGAATTTACGTTTTGGGCAGCGGCGGCTTTGTGGGCTCGTCGGTCACCCCGGGCGGTACGCAGGATAGCTACTCTCAGTTTGGCGGTACGTTCGGGCTTTATACCACCTTGCTCCCGCTGGGGCCGCTGCGGCTGGGCGCGGATGGGCGTTACATCATCGAGTCCTCCGGCGGAAGCACGCCGTATGGCAACCAGTTGCGCAGCGGTCTGATTGGTCCCAGGCTGGCCTTGTTCAGCCATGCCGTTCCGTTCAGCCCCTATGTGCAGCTCGAGATCGGCGGAGCCGGCACCAACTATGGACGGTTTTCCTCCCGCTCCAGCAGTTTCGCCTACCAGGCGCAGTTCGGACTGGACTACACGCTCTTCCCGCATGTCGATACGCGGTTTGAGTACGGCACAGGGACCATCGGGTCAGACGTAGGTGGTCGCGAGGGAATGCAGCAGATCAGCCTCGGCATCGTCATTCGCTTGTTTTGAATCGCTCACCCTTTAGACCAGCTTGGTCGACCCCGTCGCCTCGTTTGGCTTTTGTATCCGACTGCGCGCGGAGATCTCGAGGAAGAGCCCAGGCTTTTCGGTCAAGGTTACCGACAGCCGACCGGGTCGCTGGGTGATCCGGACCAAAGCAACCTGTCTCGCCCTGATGCCGCCGTTGTGACGCGCAGCAATGCATCCACGCGAACTGAAAAGCTCCACACTCAGGCGGAAGAAAAGCCTGTTCATGGGCATCGACCGCTAGACTCGAGACAGCCGCTCCTGCCGGAGCGGCCGCCGCCCGTTACTACTCTGTTTCCTTTCTCCGCCTTGCTTCTTCAGATCGAGTGAGTGAGAACTCGGTTCAGCCGCTGCACAAAGGCGGCTGGGTCAGGCAGAGGAACTCCCTCCAGCAGCAGCGCCTGATCGAAGAGCATGAAGGCGGCGTCCTGCGTCAGGCTGTCGTCGCTGCGGGCCAGCAACTTCTGCACAATCTCGTGGTGAGGGTTGATCTCCAGTGTCGGTCGCGGCGCCGGAATGTCCTTCTGCCCCATCGCTCGCAGCATCTGCTGCATCTGCAGAGAAGGCTCCTCTTCGTCAAAGACGATGCACGATGGGCTGTCCGCAAGCCGCACTGAAGGGCGGATATCCTTCACCCGGTCGCCGAGCGCCACCTTCAGATGCTCCAGCAAAGGCTTCAACCGCTCGTTCTCGTCGCCCTCCGCAGCGCTCTCATCCTTCAGGTCGTCACTGGTGGAGGCCTTGTTCACCGCCTTCAGATCGATGCCGTCGTACTTGTCCACGCCGGAGAAGACAATCTCATCCACCTCATCATCCAGGATCAGAACTTCGATCTCCTTCTTCTTGTAAATCTCCAGCAGTGGCGAGGTGCGCAGCAGGCTCTCCGCCCCGCCGGTGATGTAGTAGATGCTCTTCTGCCCCGCCGCCATGCGGGTTTTCACATCGGCGAGGCTGGTGAGACCCTCTACCTTGGTGCTCTTGAAGCGGATCAGATCCAGCAGAGCCTCACGGTTGGCAAAGTCGCTGTACAGACCCTCCTTCAGCAGGCGGTTGTACTGCGTGACAAACTCCACATACTTCTCCGGTTGGTTCGCCGCAACCGACTTCAGCTCGGAGAGAATCTTCTTGACGCTCGCCGTGCGAATGCTCGCCAGCACCCGATTCTGCTGCAGGATCTCGCGACTCACATTCAAGGGCAGATCTTCACTGTCAATGATGCCGCGCACGAAGCGCAGATATTGGGGCAGCAACTCTCGAGCGTCGTCCATGATAAAGACGCGCTTCACGTAAAGCTTCACCCCGACCTTGTAGTCGGAGTGGAACAGATCCAGCGGAGCCTTGGCCGGAATGAAGAACAGCGTGGTGTAGTCCAGGTTGCCTTCGGCGCGGGTATGGAACCAGAAGAGTGGATCCTGAAAATCGCCGGAGATGGACTTGTACATCTCTTTGTAGTCGTCGTCGCTGAGTTCCGATTTGGGACGCCGCCAGAGAGCACTGGCCGCGTTCACCTGCTCGGTGGTGCGTACGGTTGTGGACTTCTTCTCTTCCGCGTTCCACTCGCTCTTGTCATAGGTTAAAAAGATGGGGAAGGCGATGTGGTTGGAGTACTTCTTCACCAGGTCGCGCAGCCGCCATCCGTTGGCGTACTCCTTGCCCTCCTGGTTGAGGTGCAAAAGGATCGTGGAGCCACAGGTTTCACGTTGGCTGGGCTCAATCTCAAAACCATTCTTGCCGTCGCTGGTCCAGCGCCACGCCTGCTCTTCACCTGCCTTGCGGGAGGTCACGTCAATGCGGTCTGCGACCATGAAGGCGCTGTAAAAGCCTACCCCGAACTGGCCAATCAGGTTGGAGTCCTTCTTGGCGTCGCCAGAGAGCTGGGATAAGAAATTTTTGGTGCCGGAGCGGGCGATGGTCCCGAGGTTCTCCATAAGGTCTTGCTCGTTCATGCCGATGCCGGTATCAGAGAAGGTGAGCGTCCCATTCGCCTCGTCGATCTCAATATCAATGCGCGGCTGGAAGGAAAAATCCTTGAAGGCCTCCTCGGTCAGTACCACGTGGCGAAGCTTATCCAACGCATCCGAGGCGTTGGAGATCAATTCGCGCAGAAAGATCTCCGGATGCGAGTAAAGCGAGTGGACGATGAGATGCAATAGTTGGCTGACTTCCGTCTGGAACTCTCGTTTCGACATGATTCCATTATAAAAAAATCCGCTCTTCGGAAGCGTCTTTTCGCCGTCGGCGGCTGGTTGGTCACTCCGGGCTCTGCTTCGGAACGCGACATCCCCTCGCCCTCCGTTCAGCCTTTCTCTCCGCATGGAAGATATTGCAAAAACCTCCTTTTTATAAGCATTTTCGATGCCTATGCTGCTGATGGGTCCAAGTCTGTTGCCGAGCGAGAAACGCTCGCAACAAGGCCTTCGATTCATGCAAAGGATCATGCGGACGATAAAACGATCAGTACAGGGGCTGGGTGGCATTGGTTCAGGCATCAAAACGACGAGTCGCAGTAACTCTTGCAGCCACTCTCGCCGTGGGTTCGGTTGGGGCCATCGCGGGATTTCTCTTGGGTCGGGCCATAGTGCTTCGGGTTGCCGCACAGCGGCTCGTCACCGTGGCGACCGCCAACCTTGCAGAAGCGGACATCCTCCAAATCAACGCACTCGCGGCGCTCGCAAATATGAACGCCTCGCCCTATCCCTTCTGTTCTCACTCGGAGCTCCGCTACTTTCGTCTGATCCTCGATCAACAACGCTACCCCAGAGTCGGTGGCCGCATCCGCCACGGACGCATCGTTTGTTCCACCCGGCTTGGCCGGCATAACCTGCCGCGGCAGCAGCTCACCCCCCGCTACTCCATACCCGACGGCTTGCAGGTTTACTGGAATCCCACGCCCCTTCGCCTGGGCAACCAGCCGAGTCTGGTACTTCGCCAAGGTGCTTCCTTTGTGGTGCTGCCCGCCACATTGCTGAATCATAGCCTGCCCGCCAACACCCGGCTGGGGCTGACCTTGCTCGATCCAGCAGGCCAACCGTTGAACCTGGAGCCCCAAATGCCGAAAGCGATCGCTACAACCGGCGGTTCCTGGCGTGAGGGCGGACAGATCTATGGCACGCGTTGCTCCGCCCGCTTCCCGCAGTGCGTCACGGCAAAGGTATCCGCGCGGGATGCACTGCAAATGGGCCGGTCTCTCCTGATAACCTCCTCGGCACTGCTGGGACTCTCCGGGGCGCTACTGGGTTTTTTCATTGCCTTCACCTGTTGCCGCCAGGGCACCTGCGAGTACGATCTGCGCAAGGCTATTCGCAGAGACAGCCTCTTCCTGGTCTACCAGCCCATCGTCAGCCTGGAAGATGGGCGTATCGTCGCTGCCGAAGCGTTGACCCGCTGGACAGACAGAAACGGGGTCGCCATTCCTCCCGATGTCTTCGTTCCTCTGGCTGAGAAGGAAGGCTTCGTGGGAGAGGTAACACGCCTTGCCCTGCGCCATATTGTGCGCGAGATGGGCAGCCTGCTGCGCTCCAGCCCAGGCTTTTCCGTGAGTCTGAATGTGTCCGCCGCCGATCTTGCCGATGCAGAGTTTGTCCCCATGCTGGAGACCACCCTGGCGCACGCAGGCATCCTCCCACAGAGCTTGATGTTAGAGATTACCGAAACTTCCACAGCAGACCACGCAAGAACCGTCGCGTCCATTCATCGTCTGCGCGCCTGCGGACATCAGGTATACATAGACGACTTTGGAACCGGATACTCCAGCCTTGCATACCTGCGCGACCTTTCCATCGACGGCATCAAAATCGACAGAATCTTTACCCAGGCTGTTGGAACAGGATCTTTGGCGGTGAATCTGCTGCCCCAGATCCTGGCGATTGCCGAATGCCTCGCTCTCAAGGTGGTAGTGGAAGGGATCGAAACCGAGGAGCAGGAGCAGTACTTCGCTGCTCACAGCAGGACCATACGCGCCCAGGGATGGCTCTATGGCAAACCCGTGTCCTCTGCTGAACTCTTGGTCAGGCTGGCCTCACAACAACAGGCGCGTCAGCGTGTGGATACTGGTATTCCTGCTCCCGCGCTGCATGCAGGCCAGGCTAAGCCCCTCATCTCCGAACTTGGTCAGGATCCAGCCCCGTCGCAAGAAACAGCCAAAATAACAGGAAAGAGCAGCGCAGCACACGATTGGAAAGAGTCTCTTTCCTAGTCTCCAGCAGCCTGTAGATCCCCTGCAGTTTCCAGTCCCCTACCCACCCAGTGCAACCTCAACTCGTCGGCTCTGCCTGCTATGCAAAGTCACTCTCTCCCCACGCTGCGCCGCGGGAGTTCAGATTCTCATCGGCATCAGGATGTAACGGTAGCGGTACTCCTCACCGCCATCCTCAGGACGCATCTGCCCGGCGGACTGGGCATCTTTGAACTCCAATCGCACCTCTCCCTGCACCCCGATGGCGCGCAGAAACTCCACCAGATAGGAACTATTGAAGCCAACAACCAGCGGATCGTAGTTATACGGAGTCTCGATGATGTCTTCGCTCTCTCCAGAGTCTGTGGACTGCGCACTCAGCTTCAGCTCATTCTGCTCCAGGCGGATCTTGATCGCCCCGGAACGTTCGTCTGCGAACTGGGCGACGCGCTGAATACTGGCCATCAAATCCTCGCTGCGCACAATTACGAACTTGTTGTTGTCCCGCGGCAGCACGGCTTCAAAGTTGGGGAACTGCCCAGTGAGCTTACGGCTGGTCAGCACCCGTCCGCCCACCCGGAAGAAGAGCGTCTGGTCATCGTCGGCAAACTCCATCGTCGTTGCGTCAGAGGAGGACAGCAGGCTGGCCAGTTCTGCCAGAGCCTTGCGTGGTATCAGCGTCCGCTTCTCCCCAGAGATACCCTCCAGCGCCTCTCCCACCCTTTCGATGTACGCCAGACGGTGGCCATCAGTGGCCACCATAGCCATGGACTCCGCTTTCAGCAACAGAAGAGCTCCGTTGAGCGTATAGCGTGACTCCTCATTGGAGATGGAGAAGATCGTCTTGGAGATCATGTTCGCCATCACCGGCGCGGAGACATGGAAGCTTCCGGCCACGGGAAACTCCGGCACCTGTGGGTAGTTGGCGCGCGCCATGCCGACCATCTTCGTATTGGACCGGCCGGAACGGATCTGCACCCAGTGATTGTCCATCAGCTTGATGGAGATGTCGCCGTCAGAGAGCAACTTGATGTAGTCGAAGAGTTTGCGCGCGGGTATGGTGCAAGCGCCTGGCTTCTTCACCCGCGCTGCGCAGGAGGTCCGCACAGACTGGTCCAGATCGGTCGCTGTAATACTCAGCCGGCCTGCACCCAGCTCGTCTACCGTAGCCTCAAAAAGAAAATTGGAAAGGATGGGTATGGTCGTCTTGCGTTCCACCACCGACTGCGCGGCGGTGAGCTCGCGCAGCAACTCGGCGCGTGAGACGGTGATCTCGAGATTACCTGTGGGCACTGCTTCAGGGGTGACGGCGGCGGTAGACACGATAGCGGATCTCCCTTGCTCTTGCTCAACCAGGCCCATAGGGCTAGCGTTGGAGACTGCCAGGTCTCCTCCCTCAGGTTTACTGGGAGCAACACCCTGATTCTAGGTGGTGCGAGGGGTTTCATGCGAGAGGCCTGGCCTGTGAATTTCCTGGACATCTTGTGGTGATTGCCGCTACAACACTTCGCTGCCTCACGTCATGGAGGATCTCCGCGGCTTATTCCGCAACCAGGAAGCGCCTGAAGGGCGGACCCGGATCGTTACCCCCAGGCCTTCTCTGGCGGGGGTGAGTTTGGCTTTGGAATGCCAGGGTCTGTGGGGAACGCTCTGTGCCGACCAGAGAGAGTTGGTGAGCTACTGCTGCTTGCCGGGTAAGACTGCTTCTAAAAACAGAGTGAAAGGATAGATAGTTCTCGTAGTAGCCGTCGTTTGACGTGGAATAGTGGATAACACAGACGAAACCGCATGGAGACTAGGTAGCAGTGAGGTACATGGTTTCTAAAACCGGCCTGCCTTGATGACTGGAACCCGGAAACCAGGGCACGCGTCTCAAGTTTGGAACTGGTTTTTCCCCTCTACCCACAGAACGCTGTGCTGCGGCCTGAGCGAAAGCTGGAGCTTCTGTGGGGAGTGCGCAGAAAACCGCTTGATCAAAGGGTTTTGAGAGGGTGGACTTTTCGACAGGCTGGAAAGGCTATGAGGAAATACCGGATCAGGTTGGATCTGCGGCAACCACCGAGTATACCTGCTGGGGATGGTCTTCGCGGGACCCCATCCTGGGCGTGAGCCGAGGATCCGGCTGCAAACGAAGCCAGCGTGGCTCTGCTGACGGGTCATCGGCACGCGGCTCGTCGTCCAGCTACGGAGCCCACCGTTCACCCAGCCGGACCACTAACTGGTACAGGACGCATCGGCACCTCCGCTTCCTCAGAACGATACACAGAGAACGGATTCAGTAGCGGCTGGAGGGGAAGCGACGGCGTGGCCGATCGCGACGTTCCCGATCATGATACGGTCGCTCTGGCGGGATGCGATAGTTGGCCGGATACAGCACCACAGAACGGTGCGCTCCTTCACCGGAGCTTGCCGTCTGCAGACCGGAGTCACGCAAAAACAGATGGAGCATGCGGCGCTCCCGCGAGTTCATAGGAGGGAACCGATAGGGTTCACCAGTCTCTTCCACCGCATCGATGCCGTCTAGCGCAGCAGCGCGCAACGCGCGGGCGCGAGATGCTTTGAAGCCATTGGCGTCAAAGGACACACGATCGTGCTCTTCGGGCTCCAGCCGCAGCATCTTTGCGGCTACATGCTCCAGGGAGCGAAGAAGTTCTCCATCGTTCTGTAACAGCAGATCAGCATCGGGCCCTTTACACTCCACGTAGATGTCGCGACGCTCAAATCCGTCCGGATCCATGGCTCCGGCACCGGCAGTAATACGAAACTTCAGCCGAAGACCTCCGGTGGTGGTCATCAACCGCATCAACGTGGCTACCTTTTCTGCAGCTTGGGCTAGATCTTCCATGAAAAAGTTAAATCCTCATCAAGTGCTGGCTGGGAACGGAGATAGAAGAGATACAGGCAACGAGACTCCTATAGGGCTTCCAGGAACAGTCCAAAGGACCAGCCGCCATTATGACACTTAGCACACTTAGGAAAAGATCTGCCATCATCCGAGCGATGGAAACTGCCCATCTTGCTTGACATCGTCATCGCATCAAGCTCCGTGATTGGAGCAGAAATGCATCTTCCACAGACTCTTCCTTAGCGCCGCCCCTGGATGGTTCGAAGCCCTGGTTTCGGAGCGGCTGCCTTGCGCCGGGCACGCTTGGCCGCGATCTCCCGCATCTCCCGCCCCATCGAGGTTTGGTTCATCACGAGTTGCGTCGCGATCATCACGATGTTCCCGACATTCCAGTAAAGGGCAAGACCAGAGCTGTAGTTCCAGGTTAGATAGCCGGAAAATACCGGCATGATAAAGGCCATCATCTTCTGTTGTTGCGGATCAACCCCCGGCGAAGGCGTGTAGAACTGCGCCAGAAACGATGTCACCACCATCAGGATAGGAAGGATGTGATAAGGGTCTGCGGCGGAGAGATCCGGAAGCCAGAAGAAGTGCGCCTGACGAAGCTCCACCACCTTCGTCATCATGGTGAAGAAGGCGAACAGCAGAGGAAGCTGAATCAGCGAGGGGATGCAGCCTCCCAGCATGCTCACTCCGTTGGCCTTCTGCATGGCCATGATCTCCGCATTCATCTCTCCGGCTTTGGGATCAGTGGGTTTCGGGTTCTTGTACTTGGCCTTGATGGCGTCAATCTGGGGCTGGATCCGCTGCATCTTCAAAGCAGACTTCATCCCCTGCACCCGCAACGGAAGCAGCACGATGTAGATCAGTATCGTGAAGATGATGATCGCCCATCCCCACGAGTAGTTGTTCGCCGTGGAGTCGTGGGGCGCAATCCAGCTATGCACCATGCGCAGCCCCAGGAATAGATACTTCCCGATGGGGCCGAAGAAGCCAAAGTCCAGCAACGGCTCCAGGTTGTCCCCATTCGCGGTGTGAATGTTCTTCAGGACGTTAATCGCCTTTGGCCCAACAAAGAGGTTCACCTGGTCATGCCCGCTGAGTGATCCCACTGCGGCGCCCAGCACCGGCAAGACTTTGGCGGCGGGCGTCGGTTCCCCGCTGCTGTCGTTCGGCCTCACCTGAGCAATGTCTACCGTGTGCTCGAACGCGACCATAGTTGCCTGATCCGGATGATCCGGTAGGAACACGGCGCCGAAGTACTGATCGCTGACTCCGGCAAAGTCGAACGGACCGCTCAGAGTGTTTCCTCCGGAGATCTTCTTGAAGGCCAGGTGCTGGGTCTTGCCGTCGCCATTGGTGTCAATCTGCTCGCCGGAGTAGCCCATCGCGGTCACTGTGTCGCCTAGTCCCGCCGGCCAGGCCAGCAAGGCACGAACCGGAACGCCGTCGCGCAGCACCTGCGTGTCCGCATGAATGACGTAGGTGTCGCCGAACGTGAAGGTCTTGGTGACCGACAGACCACCCTCGGCGTACTTGAAGGTCAGTGTGGCGGGAGCATCCAGCTTCCCTGTCGCCGAGGCCACGTACAGCGCGCTCGCCAGTCGATCGTTCAGGTCGGCGTCGTAGGTGTACAGAGAGAGTGGAAAGCCAAACCTGCGCGCCGCTCCCTGGTGCACCAGATCCAGCGGATGACCGGCGGTGTCCTTGTACTTCCTCAAGATCCAGGAGATCACCTGACCACCCTGATTCGAGAAGGTGATGCGATAGAGTTCGTTCTGAACGACTGTAGTGGTGGCCTGCGAGGCTGCTACCGTGGGCGTTACCTCTTTGCCGACCGAAGACGCTGGCGTCGCCGCAGGAGCCGCCGTGCTCGCGGCCGCAGCTGGCTGGGAGGCGTGGGTTGGGGGTACGATCGGCGGGTTGTGTTGCGCACGCCAATACTGTAGACCAAAGATGACGCCGAGCATCACGATCATCATGACCAGGAAGGCGTGATTATCCTGGCTTCCGCCCTGATTGGGATTCCGAATCTCTGGCAAAAGAACTCCTGCTCTTTCCTCTGTGGCCGGTCTGCACTCACAGCCACAGTCTTTCTCATGGTAAATGGAGAGGGCCGCCATTGCGTAGCAAGAGCCGAATGTGACCGGTTAATAAGGGGTGGTTCCAGCTACCCAGATCTCGCTTGCCGTCCCGGCACAATCGCAGGTCGCCCCTCCACGGTGGTCAGAGGCTCGCCGCAGAGCAACTCCGAGTGACGCAACCAGCGGCAGGAGACGCGCTCAATCAGGAGGACTGCGAATAATCCATGCAGACGATCACCTTCAGGGAACTGGGTCGTGACCGCCAGGAGCAAAGGGATGGCAACGTGCCAGCCGCCGCAGCGCCAGCCACAGTCCACGCACCCAACCATAGCGCGCCACGGCGATGTAAGCATACTCGCTGCAGGTGGGAAGATACTTGCATTGGGTCGGGAGAAGCACATTCCAGGCCGGTGAAAGCACACGCTTGTAGAAGCGGAGCATGGCGTAGGCCATACGTTCGCGGCGCCTGCCTGCATCACCAGGGCTCATGAGCTTAAGCTCCGGTTGACAGCCCGCTCTCTGTTATGGCTGATAGCGCCTGGCGCCACGCAAACGCATGCGGACGCCGCGTGTCGTGCGCTTGCTTCCCTGCCCGCTTGTCCCTCTCTGCGCTCTGCTCTCTCACAGGCAGCCTGAATGCTGCTGAACAGCGTGGCGACCTCTTGCCGCAACTGAACGAAATCCAGATCGATCACCACGCGCCGCGGATGCAAGACCACATCCACGGCTGCGGTCAGGCGAGGGAGCGCGCTCCGCACAGCCTCTCGCATGCGGCGCTTGATCCGATTGCGATCAACAGCTTTGCCCAACGCCTTGGGAACCGTAAGCCCAATGCGTGGGCCTATCCCCGCCGACCCCTGCTGGTCGGTTCGCAGAAGGTAGAAGTAACCTATCTGTTTGCCAAACTGTTTGCGGCCTGCCTTGTAGACCTGCTGGTAGTCGGCGTGTTTGGCCAGGCGGTGCGAGTTGTGCGCGATCGACATCGTGTCATGCTCAACTTCCTTGTAAACCAAAGCCAGGTCTGCGGCAGTCAGGTCTCAGAATCCTCGCTTGCAGCCGGAGAACAAGGACTTAGCAGCCGGGTAGGAATCAGAGCATCGTTCTTTGCGATCTCACCCGCCGCACAGCGGCGAGAGGCTGGAAAGCCAACACCGGTTCGGTTGGATCGGTGATGCTGCTCCAGAACTACCCCGGCGAGCATTGCACCTTCGCTGGATCCCAATCGCAGAAGCCGAGAGCAAAGCGCCACCACAGCTATCCGAATCCTCCGCCACGTCACAGCGAGGATCGCGAGCGGCTTGGGTTGCGACTCCATCTTCGTTCGTGAAGATAGCCGAGCTCGCCAGGATCGTCGGTGGTTGAGCCGTTGCGCATTCCGTCAAGAAGATGCTCCGCCAAGCTCAGGCTTCCGGTGCGCTAAGCTTCAAGACCCTTCATGGAATCAAGAGGCGCAAACCGAAATCAGAAAAACAGTGCCCCAGCGGGATGAGTACCCTGTGCCGCAGTCTTTCTGGCCTGTCGGCTCGATTCGCTTCTTCACCATGGTCAGCGCCGCACGTAATCTTTCGACGCCCCGTTGGAACCAATGCCGAATCGCGTGCCTAGTCGCGAAAGCCGGCTGAGACAGCGATCTTGTGGCGACCCTTGGCGCGGCGCCGACTGAGCACGGCTGCCCCGGCCTTGGAGGCCATGCGGGAGAGGAAGCCGTGAACCTTGCTACGGCGGCGGCGATTGGGCTGGAAGGTGCGCTTGGGCATCGTATTCGTCCTGTTTCAAAAGATGTGTGCAGGGCCTGCATTCAGGCGCCGCAGGCTGTAAGCCACAGAGGTCGTGTTGCCAAATCCCCTTGGGCCGGCCCTGGGGATCTTGCCACAGAAGTAAAAGCCCCGGAACTGCCTTCAAGCGGCTTGCGAACGGCTTTCAGAACACCCCGAGAGTTGGAAACGCTCCAAGCCTTCAAAACAGCCCAGAGACATCGCCCGAAAGTGGCCGAAAAACCGCCGCGACAGCAGTCTCTTAGTATACCCGAGCTGAGGAGAACGGGCAATAAAATAGAGCGGAGAACAGCGTAGCCACACCGGACAACGCGGACCGCCTCAGGCTATTTACAGATTCTTCACAATAGATGGTGCAACTCCAAAGAAGTTTCTCGATTTCACGAATTTCGCTTGCTGGCGAGAGCCGGTTGGCATGCTAGTATCGAATCCGTTCCGTGATGTTGGAAGAGACTCGCGGTCGATGTTTTGCCCGGTGAGTCGGCGCTTGTAACACTCTTCTGGTGCAAAGCAAGGCGCCGGACTTCAAGAGCATTCTCAGTGGTGCCGAATTCGCGAGCGGTTCGCGGATAAGGATTTCTTTTGTCTGCTGGATCTTCAGTTTGATTTTTTTCAGGTCAGGTTGTTCAAGAACACTGTACGGTTTGCCGAATTGCTGTTTAGGTCTCTCTGTCTCCCCTGCCTCGCCAGTAAGTCAGGGTCGTCAGGGAATACGGCTTCACGAAAGCAAGAAAGAGTTTAGACAATGTCATTTGTTCCAGTGCCGGCGGCTGTCCTGAACCAGTGGGTTCGGATTCTGAGCGCGCTTGAGAAGAAGATCAATCGCCAGAGTTTTGAAACCTGGCTCAAGCCAACCCGCTTCTCTCATATCAATGGGCGTAGTCTGTACGTCAGAATCCCCTCTGAAGAGTTCCAGCACGTGGGAGACCGCTACGGCGATCTGATCAGTGAAGCCATCGATAACCTTGGTCTGGAGATTGATCAGGTGGTCTTTCAGGTGCCCCCACAGGAGACGCCTGTGCGGGTCCGGGAAGACGGCGGATTCGCTCCCCAACCCAGCCACAGCCAGAATGCGCCCCGTCGCGGCAACGGCGGCGCCATGCCCCCCGGGCCGGAGCAGGCGCGGTTTGACTGGAACTCAGCCGCCCAGCTCAATCCGCGCTATCAGTTCGATTCTTTCGTGGTGGGCAGCGGCAATCAGTTCGCTCAGGCGGCCGCGCAGGCCGTCGCAGAACGTCCATCCAAAGCCTACAACCCGCTGTTTCTCTACGGCGGCGTAGGCCTCGGCAAAACCCACCTGATGCAGGCTATCGGGCATATGATCAAAGCCCGCAACCCGATCGCGTCGGTGAGCTACGTCTCCGGCGAGAAGTTCACCAATGAGATGATCAACTCCGTCCGCTATGACAAGATGACCGGCTTCCGCGACCGCTACCGCTCAGTCGACGTGCTGCTCATCGACGATATTCAGTTTCTGGCCGGCAAGGAGCGTACCCAGGAGGAGTTCTTCCATACCTTCAACGCGCTGCATGAGCAGAGCAAGCAGATCGTGGTCGCCAGTGATCGGTCGCCCAAAGAGTTGAATGACTTTGAAGACCGGCTGCGCTCACGCTTTGAGTGGGGCCTGGTCGTCGACATTCAACCTCCCGACCTCGAGACCAAGGTCGCCATTCTGCAGCGCAAGGCGGAGTTGGAACAGACGTCGCTGCCCACCGACGTAGCCCTGTTCATCGCAGGCAATGTCCGCACCAACGTGCGTGAGTTGGAAGGAGCCTTGGTGCGCTTGATCGCCTGGTGCTCGCTGCATGGGGTGGAGATTACACTGCCCACAGCCCAACAGTGCCTCAAGCAGTTCATCGATACCCAGGTGCGCAAGATCACCATTGAAGCCATTCAGCGCGCCGTGGCGGAGTGCTTCGGCATGCGCGTGGCAGAGTTGAAACAGAAGAACAACTCGCGCCAGATTGTCGTCCCGCGGCAGATTGCGATGTATCTCGCCAAGCAGTTGACGGAGGCCAGCCTGCCGGAGATAGGACGCCAGTTCGGCGGCAAGCACCACACCACCGTCATGCACTCCATCGCCAAGATCGATGGCCAGCGCCGCACCGACAAAGATCTGAATCGCACCGTCAACAAACTGCTGGAAACGCTCGGGTAAAGGTGCATTCGACTGCTGTCAGATAAAAAGCCGCCCACTCGGGCGGTCTTTTCCATGCGGCCTCTGCCGTCAAATCCTTGGCCCGCGGCGGTCAATCACGCTTTGGCCTCGATCCTCTCTGCCTGGCTCGTCTCCTGACGGGATACTCCCGGCCTGCTGGCCTGAAGGGCGCTACGGCGTCAGCACGATCTTTCCTTCACCGCCCCGCTCTCCGCGGATGTGGGCCTCAGCAGCCTGGGCCAGGGGCAGCACCAGGCTGATGGGAAGCTTCAGCCTGCCTTGGCCAATCGCCGTGGCGATCCGCACCATGGCCTCTGGATCAGGTTGCGAGCCGATGGCCTGGATACGCACGGAGGGATACTGCTCGGCGCGCCGCGGCGGTCCCACGATGCTGCCGTAAACACCTTCCGGTTTCACCAGGGGCAGCAGCCGCGGACCGAGATCCCCTCCCACGCAGTCAGCAATGGCGTCCACCGGACCCAGACTCGACAGATCATTTTCGCTGCCAACATCAACTGCGCGCGCGGCACCCAGCGCCAGCGCTTCGCTGATCTGGCTGGAGCGCACCCCGGCGATCACCTGAACGCCCAACTCCACCGCGCAGAACAGCGCCAGGCGACCGACGCTACCCAGAGCTCCAGTCAGAAGAATGGTCTGTCCTTTCTGTGCCTGGATCGCTCTGCGTATCAACTGGTCGGCTGTGGTGCTTACTACCGGAAGCGCTGCCGCAGTCGTAAAATCGACGCCTGCGGGGATCTTGGCCAGGCATGAGACCTCGCCCGCCACCCACTCCGCGTAAGCCGCCGAGGCGCGTCCAAAGATGCGCTCCCCCACGCCAAAGCTGGTCACGCCCAGTCCGCAAGATCGCACCACCCCCGCTACGTCAAAGCCAAGAATGATCGGAAACTGCAGAGGAAACAGATCGCGCATCTGGCCAGCGCGCATCTTCCAATCGATCGGATTCACGCCGACGGCCCGTACCTCGATCAGCACCTGATTGGGGCCCGCTACAGGTGTCGGAACATCTCTGTAACACAGGTTGGAAGGTGGACCGTAATGGTCCAGAACGACGGCTTTCATGATGGGGAGCCTCCAACCATTTGAGATGCCGGAAGACCGATCGTCGTTTCAGAGCGCCCCAAAACAAGCTTCACAGCAATTCGGTGGCGTATTCGCTTACCAGCCGTGTGGCGCGTTGCAGGAACGCTGCAACCGTCAGACTGCCCTGATCGCCCTTGGCGCGAACCCGAACGCTCACGGAGTCGCTGGCCGCCTCTTTGTCGCCCAGGATCAGAATGAAAGGAACCTTCTGCAGACCAAAGTCGCGGATCTTCGCATTCATCTTCTGGTTGCTGAGATCTGTCTCTACGCGCAATCCAGCGGCCTCCAGGCGTTGCTGCACGCTGTGCGCATACGCGTGGTGCTTCTCGCTGATGGGCACCAGACCCACCTGCAGCGGAGCCAGCCACAGAGGGAAGGACCCCGCATAATGCTCAATCAGCACTCCGAAGAATCGCTCCACGGAGCCGAACAGGGCGCGATGCACCATCACCGGCTGGTGGGCGGCGCCATCTTCCCCGATGTACTCCAGTTCGAACCGTTGGGGCAGATTGAAGTCAAACTGGACGGTACTGAGCTGCCAGGGGCGGCCCAGCACATCCACCAGCTTCACGTCGATCTTGGGGCCGTAGAAGGCGGCCTCGCCCGGAAATGTCTGGAAGCTAAGTCCCCGCCCCGTCAGTACACGCTTCAGCGCACCCTCGGCGTGGTTCCAGTCCGCTTCGCTGCCCACAAACTCACTGGCCTTGTTCGGATCGCGCGTGGAGAGCTCGACGCGGTACTCCTGGAAGCCGAAGGTCTTCAAGACCGCCTCAGCAAAATCCAGGCAGGCTTCAATCTCCCCGCCGATCTGGTCTGGGGTGCAGAAGATGTGAGCGTCGTCCTGGGTAAAGCCCCTCACCCGCAGCAGGCCGTGCATCGTGCCGCTGCGCTCGTAACGGTAGACGTTCCCTAGCTCGGCGTAGCGCTGCGGAAGGTCGCGGTAGCTCTTCGGTGAGTTCTTGTAGATCAGGATGTGGCCCGGGCAGTTCATCGGTTTCAGTCGGTACTCGGCGTCGTCCAGCGCCATGGGAGGGTACATGTTGTCCGCGTAGTAGCCCTCGTGGCCGCTGATCTTCCACATCTCGCGGCGCATGATGTGCGGGGTAAAGACCATGTGGTACCCGCGGCGGCTGCATTCCTGGCGCATCCAGTCCTCCATGGTCTTGCGGATCAACCCTCCCTTGGGGTGCCAGAAGATCAGACCGGCGCCGGCCACCTCCTGAATGCTGAACAGATCCAGTTGCTTGCCCAGCACGCGATGGTCGCGCGCCTTTACCTCCTCCAGACGCTTGAAGTGCGCCTCCATATCCTTCGCGTTGAAGAAGGCTGTACCGTAGATGCGTTGCAGTTGCTGATTCTTCTCATCGCCCAGCCAGTAGGCGCCCGCGATGGACGTGATCCGGAACGCCTTCACCCGGCTGGTGGAGGGAACATGCGGGCCACGGCAGAAGTCCGTGAAGCCGCCGTTTCGATACAGCGAGATCTCTTCCCCGGGTGCGGTGAATCGCTCAATAAAATGCACCTTCATGAACTCTCCGCGCGCCGCGTACTCGGAGAGCGCCTGCTCCCGCGGCTGGAAAATCTGCACGAAGGGTTCATCGCGCTGGACTACCTCCGCCATGCGCTGCTCCACGGCGGCCAGATCAGCCTCCGTCAGCGGAGTCTCGCGGTACACGTCATAGAAGAAGCCGTTTTCCGTGGCCGGTCCGTGGCCCAGCTTGGTCTCGGGAAACAGTTCCAGCAGCGCCGTGGCCATAATGTGGGCCGCGGAGTGGCGCGCAACCTGCAACGCATCCGCATCGCTCTCCTTCAGTAACTCCAGGGCCACGTCTTCCTGCAGCGGCGTGTTCAACCCGATAATGCGTTCTGAGGCGGAGTGGTGGCCGGAGTACATCTCCTCTTCGGAGTGCTCCAGCGCGGCCTGGTTGGCGCTGGAGGCTACCAGGTTGATCGGTCGCACCCGGGCTGCCACCACCGCTGCGGCCAGGCGCGGCGAGATGCTGTTGGCGATCTCCAGCGGCGTGCTTCCCTGCGGAACCTCACGCAGAGAGCCGTCAGGAAGCTGAATCTTGATGAACTTGTTCATCTCCCAAGGATAGTGCATCAGACGCGCCCCGGGGTGAGACTTCGATACAATGGCAGACGTCCCTGGCGTCCCGCAGCCAGCGGCAGGAAGTGAGCTCCGGCGATGACTTGGTTTAAACGCGATACCCATGAGATCTCTCCCACCCATGATCACGAGGTGCGCACCCAGGGTCTATGGATCAAGTGCGACCAATGCCGCAAGACGCTGTGGAAGGCCGATCTGGACACCAACCAGCAGGTCTGCCCCAACTGTGGCAAACACTTCAAGTTGAGCGCACGCCAGCGCATTGAAAGCCTGCTGGAGCCCGGCTATGAACTGGTGGACCTGGAACTCCGTTCGATCGATCCCCTGGAGTTCACCGATCTGAAGCCCTATAAGGCGCGCCTGGCCGCCGCGCAAAAGAGCACCGGACTGAATGACGCCATCCTCAACGCGCTGGGCAAGCTGGACGGACTGGAGGTTGTGCTTTCCGTAATCGAGTACGGATTCATCGGCGGCAGCATGGGACCGGTGATGGGAGAGACGCTGGCCCGCGCCGTGGACCGGGCGCTGGAGCGGAGGATCCCGCTGATCATCATCTCCGCTAGCGGTGGAGCGCGCATGATGGAAGGCATCGCCAGCCTGATGCAGATGGCCAAGGTCTCTGCCGCCGTCGCCCGGCTGGACGCCGAACGGATTCCCTTTATCAGCGTGCTGACAGACCCGACTACCGGCGGCGTTACCGCCAGCTTTGCCATGCTGGGCGATCTGAACATCGCCGAACCCGGCGCTCTGATTGGCTTTGCCGGCCCACGTGTAATCGAACAGACCACTCGCCAGAAGCTTCCAGAGGGCTTCCAGCGTTCGGAGTTCGTGCTCCACCACGGCTTCCTGGACGCCATAGTGGAGCGCAAAGATCTCAAGGCTTTCCTCGCCGACTCCTTGAGATGGATGACACAGGACTCAAGCGGCGGCCAGACGGCGGCTCCTGCAGCCAGTGATCCAGAGCAACGGCCCACCGGCGTTGCATGAGATTCTTCCATCACGGACCGCGCTGCGCGTAGCCCTGCGCCGGGCCGCGCACCAGATCCATGATTCCCAGCCGCTCGTCTTCAACGACCCGCTGGCAATCACGATCCTGGGCAGGGAGTATCAGCAGGAGTTGCGCCGAACGCCCGATGGCCACAGGCGGCCCTTCTCCGCGGCCCTGCGTGCCTGGATCGTGGTGCGCTCCCGGCTGGCCGAAGATATCTTGCAGGACTGCGTACGCCGGCTGGGCGCTTGCCAGTACCTGGTGCTGGGCGCAGGTCTGGATACCTTTGCCTGCCGGAATCCTTATCCTGGCGTGCGTGTCTTTGAGGTGGATCACCCTTCTACGCAGACCTGGAAGTTGCAGAAGCTTCAGCAGGCCGGAGTGCTTCCACCCCTCAGCGCTCGATTCGTGGCCGTAGACTTTGAGCAGAACGGCCTGCGCGAGCGGCTGCTGGCCGCGGACTTTGAGGAGCGTTTGCCTACGGTAACCGCTTGGCTGGGCGTGGCGCCTTACCTTACCTCCGCCGCGTTCCGTTCCACACTGCAAGTACTGGCAGGCTTTACGATGGGCAGCGTGCTGGTCTTCGACTATTCGCTGCCCCGCTCCGCTCTGCCCATAGTGGAGCAGCGGATGCAAGACTCGTTGGGCGCGCGCGTGGCCGCCGCAGGAGAGCCCTTTCAGCTCTTCTTTACCCCGCTCGAACTGGCCCAGGAGCTCGATCGCTTCAGCCTGCGCGTAGTGGAAGACCTGGATGCAGCGGCGCTCGCCCAGCGCTTTCTCTCCGCACGCGACGACGCCCTGAAGCTCAAAGGCAAGGCGGGCCGAATCTGCGTGGCTACAGTCGGTGGCAAGGCAGCGACAGACTAAGACCCGGGTAGGACGAAAGGAGCAGGAGTGGGAGACGGATGGACGGCATGACCTACGAAGATGTACTCGAACGTTTGAAGCTATTAGGGCCGGAGTTGCGAACCGGACGAGCGGGTGAACCCTCCTCGGCCAGCCCTGCCGCGGGTGCGCGCCGCAAGTTCTCCCTGGATCACATCCGCTCCATGCTGCGGGCTCTTGGCGACCCGCAGCAGAGCTTCCGATCCGTGCTGATTGCGGGCACCAACGGCAAGGGCTCCACGGCTTCCTCCCTGGCCTCCATCACCCACGCCTCCGGGCTCAAGACCGGGCTCTACACCTCGCCGCACCTGCTGCGGGTAAATGAGCGCATCAAGGTCTCCGGCCAAGCGGTCGGTCACCCCGGCTCCGTGGTCAACCAGACTGCCTGGCTGAAGGAGATACCTGACGCCGACTTCGCTCGCATCTATCAGAGGGTGGATCGTGTAACGAGCGGCCTGATTGCCGCGACGGAACTGCCCCACTACCCCAGTTACTTTGAGCTGATGACAGCCATCGGCCTGACCTGGTTCGCCGAGCAGAGGGTGGAGTTGGCCGTGCTGGAGGTCGGACTGGGCGGCCGCTTGGACGCGACCAACTCCGTGGAACCCATCGTCAGCGTGATCACAGACATCGGCATCGACCACACCGAGTATCTCGGCGATACCATCGGCCAGATTGCGCGCGAAAAGGCGGGAATCCTTCGCCCTCACGGAGTTCTGGTCACGCTGGCGCAGCATCCGGAAGCCAACGCCGCCATCGGAGAGACAGCCACGCGGTTGGAAGTCCGGGGCGTGGATGCCGCCCGGTGTCTTCCCCCATCCCGGTCGATGCCGGGAGCAGGAGAGAGATCCGAACCACTTTCGCGCCCAGCCTCTCCACTGGGACGCAACACCTATGACCTGGTTCTGGAGGGCGCAGTAGTGCACGTTGATTCTCCGCTCTCCGGACAGCATCAGCAGCGCAACATTGCACTGGCAATCGCTACGGCGCTGGAGCTGCGCGCCAATCACCAACTTCTGGATGGTCGGCCAATGCAGATTCCCAACCCGGCCATCGAAGAGGGCCTGCGGCAGACCCAGTGGCCCGGTCGGCTGGAGTGGATCGGGGCAGACGCGGAGAGCCTGCGCGCCCCGCTCCTTCTGGATGTGGCCCACAATCCAGCGGGAGCTTGGACGTTGCGCGCGGCCCTCAGTTATCTGCCTGAAGATCTTCCCCGCACGCTGATCTTCGCTTGCCTGGCCGATAAGAAGGTGGACGAGATCGAGCAGGTGCTGCTGCCACTCTTTGACTCCACATCAAGTGATCCGGCGCGCCGCGGCGATCACGTCATCCTTGCTCCCATCGCGCATCCTCGCGCCTCCACCGTGGCCGAACTGGCCGCCGCCGCCGAACGGCTGAATGTGCCGGTCTACCAGGCCGGCAGCGTAGCCGAGGCGTTGCAGCATGCCTGGGCGGTGACGCCCCCAGAGGGCGTTATCGTCGCCACCGGCTCTGTCTTCCTGGTGGGGGAGATTCGCTCCCTGGCGCTGGGCAGGCACTCATGAGCAGAGCGCAGAGCCACGGTGAGCCCTCTTTGGGCCAACAGCGTTAGGATGGGGTGAGATGAACGCAGCCGATCCCAGCCTGAAGACCGAAGAGGCGGCCAACTTCGCCGTAGACCCAGAACCGCCCCCGCCGCCACAGGTCTCCTGGCGCCGGCGCTGGGCCAACAATCTGGTCTTCATTCCCCTGCTCGCTCTGGCCACGGTTGGGTTCGGCTCCGTCTCGCTGATCTGCGGCCTGTGGGACAAGAGTGGACGCCAACAGCATGCCGTCGCCAACCTCTGGGCGCGCACCCTGCTGCGGATCGCGCTCTCGCCGGTAACGGTGGAGCACGCCGAGCGGCTGCCTTCGGGTGCTGCCGTCTACGCCTGCAATCACCTCAGCTACTACGACACGCCCGTGCTCTTTGCCAAGCTCCCCTTTCAGTTTCGAATCCTGGCCAAGGCCTCGCTCTGGAAGATTCCCTTCATCGGCTGGTACCTGAACCGTTCCGCCCAGGTGCCAATCGATCAGAGCTCGGCGCGCGCGGGAGTGGCGAGCCTGGGGCGGGGCGCGCGAACCTTGGCGGCAGGCATGCCGCTGGTGGTCTTCCCAGAGGGCGGACGCGCGGCGAACGGAGAGCTGCAACCAATGGTTGCCGGGGCTGCGTGGATGGCCATCAAGGCGCAAGTGCCGCTGGTACCGATCACCCTGGTAGGCACCTATGAGATGCTTCCCATCCACGTCTATGCTCTCAAGCCGCGACCATTGAAGCTGATCGTCGGGGAACCGATCTCGACCCAGGGCATGAGCACCCGCGAGGCGGAAGCGCTCACCGAACGGCTCTTTGCGGTGATCCACCAGACCTACGTCGCGCAGCAGAGCTAAGAGTACACTCACTCTTGTGATTGCGCATCTTCGTGGACAGATTCTCAGCAAGACGCCGAACACGGTGGTGATCGAGTGCGGCGGCGTGGGGTATGAGCTTTCGATTGCGGTCACCACCTACACCGAACTCGCCGAACCCGGCGCTCCGGCCAGCCTGCACGTCTACACCCACGTCCGCGAGGACGCTCTTCTTCTCTTTGGCTTTGCGGATCTCACCGAGAAGCGCCTCTTCGAGAAGTTGTTGGCCGTCTCCGGCATCGGACCCAAGCTGGCCATCACGGTGTTGAGCGGCATCTCGGCTGAGCGCCTGGCTGGAGCCATCCGCAGCGGTGATCATGCGACCCTGACGCGCATCCCCGGAATCGGCAAGAAGACTGCGGAGCGGGTGGTGCTGGAGCTGAAGGACAAACTCGACGATGTGGCGCCCTCTGCTCCGGGTGGAGCAGTGGTTGCGCCGTCCCTGAGCGCCTTGGCGGAGGATGTGCTGAGCGCCTTGATCAACCTGGGGTATCCGCGCCCGGTGGCGCAGAAGGCGGTGCAGGCCGCAGGCAGCGATCCATCGGTCGCCGGCGACTTCGAACATCTCTTCCGCGCCGCGATGTCCGCCGTGCGTTAAAACCATCGCTGGCGAAGGCCGACGGCGAGGCCCGATCCTTTCTGGACGAGGCTGCGTGTTCTCACCTGCATCCCTGGAGCGCGTAGCCTGACAGTTGCCAAAGGATGAACTCGGCAGCAGGGCCATGCAGGACCACGGCGTTGCGAGGCCTGGCAGACGCTGCCTGAAAGTCGGCAACCTACGCGCAACGCTGGAGCTGCCCGGACGAAGATTTCAGGCAATGACCGTCGGGTGAGGAGCCCAAGGGTCAATTTGCGATTGCATGGGGAATTTGAGATGTCGTCAGCCTGAAGGCAGCATTCCCGGCCCGATCGACAGTGATAACCCATATTTTATTAATTGAGTGAAGATGATTGAGATTCGTGAGTACCTGGACGCTCGTTGCCGCAACGAATACAGGACATGGTTTGACGGCCTGGATGCCGCGGCGGCAACCAAAGTCGCCATCGCGTTGTAACGGATTGCCGCAGGCAATGCGTCCTCGATGAAGCCGGTTGGTGAGGGCGTATCGGAATACAAGATGGATTTCGGCCCCGGCTATCGGATCTATTTCGGCAAGGACGGAGAACGGCTTGTCATCTTACTTGGTGGGGGAACAAAGAAGCGACAGAATCAAGATATCGAGGAGGCCAAAGCAGCCTGGCGCGAGTACAAGCGGCTGAAGAAGGACGCTCTGAAGCAGGCCGAGGCAAAGACCGAGGCAAAACGGAAGAAAGTGATACGCAAGCAGGAGGATTAACCATGGCGCTCACACGAGATTTCCGCGAAACGATCCGTGAACGCGCGCAGCGCGAACCCGCTTTTCGCCAAAGCCTTCTTCGTGAAGGACTCCAACTCATCAACAGCGGTGACTTTGCTACAGGCGGTGCTGTCCTGCGCAATTACATCAATGCAACGATTGGTTTCACTGAACTCGCCCGTGAAACAAAGATTCCCTCGCCCAGCCTGCAACGGATGTTTGGGCCAACTGGGAATCCGAGCGCTCAAAACCTATTTGGCGTCATCGCTACGCTGCAAAGAAGGGAAGGCGTCAGTATCGAGTTGCGGGTGCACACCGCCTAACACGAAGCTCCGCAAGAAATACTACTACCCACTCATCGCCTCCTCCGGAATGAATCCAGCATGAACTCCTGGGCTGCGATGAGAGAGACGTCGTCGAGGTGACGACGCAACCCGCTCGGGGTATGCCGGAAATCGATGCCCTTGAAGGTCCGGTGGCCCAGAACATCGGTGAGGCGAGTCAAGCAATATCCAACCCTGACCTCACAGCCGTGCGAAATATGCGATGGAATCGTATATTTTGCATATCTGGATTCCACGCGCTGTTGAACCCCGGCTGGAACGCTCCGCAAGGACGCGGCCTGTTGTCGCGCCCACAGGAGCCAGGAATCGACGCTCGCAGAGCGCCCGGACGATGAGATGAGGCGACGGTGGGCGGCCTTTTCTCGCTATCGAATAGGCCAAGGGCCCGACGATGCGCCCTGTAAAATGGAGGCTGCGGCAAACAGCGGATTTGCCGGCTTAGAACGGCAGGTTACGCTCCCCAGGAATGGTGGGAAACGGCTCGGAATATGACGAAGGCGGTACCGTGATCCCTAACGGCCTTGATTTCAGCGACAGGAATGCTGTGGAGAGGTTCCTCGAGACCGACAGGTTCCGTCGCTGGGCGAATCTCAAATGTCTACCGGCGGCCTCGGATCAAGTGGTTGTATACCTACCCTTGTGTTCAGATGGGCGTTTCGCCAGAAATGGCGCTGCGCAGCAGATTCGCATGCCCATGCTGGGGCAGCCCCTCAGCCCCATAACTTATACGACCATTGGGCAATGGGCTCCGCATGTAAGCTGCCCGCCCGGCTGCAAAGGTTATCGGAACCGCACCGCAGCGAGGATCCTGGAGAGCGCGAAACGCGGAACAAGCTGGGTCTTTGAGCATCTCGTAAAACCGACGGAGGTCTTGTGGGCCGCATTCTGGGCTTGGGTGTTTAAGTAGTTCCCAATTAGGTTCGTGGAATCCCGCGCTCGTCCAAGATTCTTTCAGCGATACCGACCCGCCTGCCCCACCCCTCCTAGCCTTGGCAATGAGTCGCATTCAGGCACTCAATGGACAACTGCCAAAGCTTGATTGCCTCTGCCGCTGAAGCAGTCTGCATCATGTGTGTCCAGTGCTCTACGGAGGGCAGGTTTTCGATCTGTTCCATTGTGAACATAGCGATAGTTTAGTCGCGGGGAATTTGGCGGCGAGGGTCCCCGCCGTCATGAAGAACCTGCAGAATCTCGATCCGGTCCGTGACCACCCGATAAACCAGAAAGTGCTGGGAAGACCTGACGCGGTTTTGAGGAACGTGGCCTCGCCTAGACGTCAGATGGTGGGTATGGATCCCGGCCACAAGCTCCGGGCGGTCCCCGACTCCCGGAAGGTAAGGATCCTCGCTGACGTCGGCGGGTACCTGCTCCATGAGAACTCCGCTCTGGCAATCGCACTTCCACTTACCGGCCTCGGATCGCGCGGGCTTCCGATGTTGCGTGTTGGGAAGCAGCCCAACCCAACCAAACCGCCGGATGCTGACCCGCGTGTTCGGTGGTGGCGCAGGGATCGGCGGATCACCGCCGTCCCTATCCCGGTTTATCTGTCTTCGCCTCGAACTCCGCCAAGCGCTTGCGCAAGCTCCGCTCCTCCTGGAAGCGCTCCGTCTCGTCGCGGATCACGGCGGCAATCCCTGTCACCTCATGTTGTTCAGAGAACAGCAAGGCCACCGTGAATGCAATCGAGAGTGCTCTGCCGTCCTTATGCACCGCAGGCACGCGCAGCAGATCGTGGCCATAGCGGGTCTTTCCCGTCTCCATCGTCTTCTGATACCCATCCCAATGGCGCTGCTGCAAGCGCTGCGGAATGATCAGGTCCAAAGACTGCCCCATCGCTTCGTTGCGAGTGAAGCCAAACATCCGTTCGGCTGCGGGATTCCAAAGCGTGATCGCGCCCTTCACATCTGCAACGATCACCGCATCGCCAATCGCCTCAATCAACTGGGCGCATTCAAAAGTTGCTGCCATAGGATGAACTCCTGACGACCGTTGGAAGCAGATGCTGATTGCGTGGAGAAGTCTCTCAGCATGAATCATACCCTCCCACAGAGGTCGTGGTGGCTATTTCGACGGATTGCCGCGCAGGGTCAAGGACACGCCTTGGAAAACCACTCTAAGCCTTGCAGGCGTGGGGTTGCCATGAGTGGAAGTTTGCTGGAGAGGCGCGACCAGCAGGGGCATAGCGAATCACAGGCGTAACCGCAGACAGCGAAACTCTCTTTCTTCCGTCGGGAGAACTTCAACTCATGCCAAGGTTCCACGTTCCGCTTGGCGGGGAGATTCTCATCGTTGCGGCCCGGTCGGACTGACGCCTCAACCTCTGCGCCGGTAGCGCACCGCGAATTCGTAGTCCGGATTGGGCGGAAACAGCTCGGAGACCAGGCGCAGCCGCGCCGCCAGCGCGGACGGATGCAGCAGCGGATACTCGCGCTCCCGCAGCTCGCTGTAATCAAAGTCAAGCGCGAGCGAAAGTAGGTAGATCGCCACGGCGTCAGAGAAGGCCGCTTCGAGGTACATTTGGCGCTCCTTCTGGAGCGGGCCGCTTGGATCCTGGCCGCTGGGGTTCTGGGGTCTGCTGGGATCTGCGAAGCTGCCGGGCTGCGCCAGGCCGTCCGCAGAAGCCAGGTGCGAAGCTTCATTTTCTGCACGTGCGAAGGCGCGGTCCCGGGCTAGCATGCTACCCCGGGCGCCCATAGAGCCTCTATTGCGCCGAGAAGCCGGCGGGATGGGTTCCGGCACAGCGTCGGCCGGTCGTCCAAAGGCCATGTTACGGGTCTCCCACGCATCGATGCTGGTCTCGCCGCGCACCTCACGCACCGCCTGCTGCCACACCAGATCAGCGAAAGACTCCGGCACTCCTGTCTGATCCACAAAGGCGTGAGCCACATTGATGAAGAACTCAAAGCTCAGAGCAAACCGGTCGCCCATCAGCCGCGTGGAGATAAAGACGCCCCGTCGGCCCTGCTCCAGATCAACGTTGCGATGGCAGATGGCGGCGTCAGAGAACTCTTCGCTGTAGGCGCTGGCAACCATGGCAGGCTGCAACGCAGCGGATGGCATACCCTCTGCCTGCGAGCTCATCGCTTGCAGGGCGGATGCCTGGCTCACGCCGTCCGGCATCTCAGAGCCTTCTGCACCCTCGCCAGTTTCCCGCATGGCCAGGGGCACAAAGTAGTAGGTATTCGACTTCAGCGCCGCAGTGATCGCCATCGGCACAGCTTGTAGCATGCGGTCCAGATCCAGATCCGCTAGCCCGGTCTCGCCGAAGGTGGCAAAGCGGACCCCGTTGGGCGACTGCCGGACCTCAGTGTCGCGTGCAATCTGCGCGGCGTTAACCAGACGCGCCGGGCGTACCAGTTGGGGCGCACGGCCGTTCTGTATGCTTTCTGTCACAGCTTTATTCTAAATGAGTTCGGCTGTCACCAACGATCTCCAACACCCACGCGGGCAGCGCATCGGTCGGGCATCCTCCCTGGGCGCCAGTGGGTTCAAGCGGCTTCTAAGCATCGGTATATGCGCCGCCGCGGGAAGCATAGCCTTCTTCCTCGCTTCCTTCGGCACCATCATGGCCATGCTGACCCTTCGGATCTCGCTGGGAACACATCCCGCCTTCAGCCAGACACAGCCTCTGCGCGGCCTGGTGATTGCGGAGGTGTTGATTGCTCTCGCTGAGCTTGCTTCCCGAGTGAACTGGACCTGCCGGGTGCGCAGTGGCTGCGGGGTCTGCCCACGAGCGGCGCAATGCCTCACTCCAAATCCCCACGTCAAGCTCTCACCCCAAAGCGCAACGCTCAGCCCTGCTGTCCTCAAATACCATCGGATCATGCCGACTCACTTTTCTCCTCAGGCCATCACCTTCCTGCGCGGTCTGGCCCGCAACAATCAGCGTGACTGGTTTGAGGCGCGACGCAGCATCTACGAGCAGGCTGTGAAGGCGCCCATGCTGGCCCTGGTCGATGAGATCAATGCGGCCATGCGAGATTTCGCTCCACGGCACCTGCGTCCCGCGCATAAGGTCATGATGCGCATCTACCGCGATACCCGCTTCAGCAAAGACAAGCGGCCCTACAAGACGCATCTGGCGGCGTGGTGGTCGCGCGCCGCCATGGAGAAGACCTCCGGAGCAGGATTCTATCTGCAGATCTCGCCCCAGCAGGTGATAGTCGCTGCCGGCGTCTACATGCCGGACCGCGAGCAGTTGCTCATCCTGCGCCGCTGGATGAGCGCTCACCACCTGCTCTATCGCACAACGTTGCAGCGGTTGCTCAAGACCCGCGGCGCGGGCTTTGCGCCAATCGATCCCGCAGCACTTACCCGCATGCCCAAGGGCTTTCTCCGCGACGACCCTGCCGGTGAACTGGTCCGCGCCAACAACTGGGGCGTGCAAGCCTGCCTTCCCCCTGAACTGGCGCTCTCTCCCCAGCTCGGCAAGCAGATCGTGCGGCGGCTGCGCAGCAGTGCTCCCCTGGTGGAGATGCTCAACGGCGCCATCCTGCAGGCCGATGCCGAGCCGCCGATGACAGCCCTGAATACCGCTTCGATGCCGCCCGTAGGGCTGCCCCGAACCACCCCGAGGAGGTCCTTCTTTTAAGCCCAGAACACCCCAAAACCGAGGAAAACAGGCCTTAAGAGGCACATTTAAGGAAAAAACCGGCAAATATCTGTGGAAATAGGAGAATTATCGTTGACAAAGCGCTCCGGAAGGTTGAAGGTGAACATCGGCGCAGTTCTTCGCACCCCTATAAATACTGGCGATCTTCCGCTCCGCAAAACCTCCCGGCTGGGCGCTCAAGGAGGATGAGAATGGGACGCAGCCAGTGGCCAGGGACGGAGAGTAGCCCGAAGCTCATACGCAGTCGGTTTCACCCAAATCTTTAATCTGATCGAACGAAGGAGACATACACATGGCAAAGGGAATGACCAAGACGCAGCTGGTTCGCAATCTCGCGGAGAAAATGGAACTCACCAACAAGCAGACGGCGGCCTTCCTCGACCTGCTGGCCGAGACCGCGGTCAAGGAGACCAAGAAGAACGGTGAGTTTACTATTCCCGGCATCGGCAAGCTGGTGAAGGCAGAGCGCAAGGCACGCATCGGCCGCAATCCGCAGACCGGCGAAGCCATCAAGATCAAGGCCAAGACCGTGGTCAAGTTCCGCGTCGCCAAGGTCGCCAAGGACACCATCGCTCCGCCCAAGAAGTAACTCCGCTTGCTCCGGTTTCACTCTCCGGACGGTGCGCTTTAGGGTCATCGACGAGGTCAGCGATCAGCCGGTCTTCCGGCCCCTCTGACCTCGTTGACCTCATCCACCTCATAGCTCTCTGCGCTCATCGCAGGCGTAGCGTAGGCGCTGTCTGTCACAGAGCGACCAAGAGCAGCACATCCTGAAGCAGCAGCTTGTGCGTTGCGATCCCGTCCAAAGACGGCTGGGGTCAGAAAGACGCCCCGGCAGTGGATCCCGCCCAGCATGGTGAGCGCCACTCCTCTGGAGCCTGAGCCCTCTGCCGTCTGAGCCACGCCGAGTCCCGGCGCAGCCTGATTTCTGCGCAGCCGACGGTGAACCCGGGAGCCCCAGCAGGATTCCGACGAACCGTCCCTGCACCGCCAATCCCATGGCGAAGAGCCACGCCGAAATCAGCTTGCGGTCGCGGTGCTCCAGGTACCTGGCCCGCACACCGGCAAAGTATAGAGCAAACTCGCCGGGCCACGCTTGCGTTGCCCGCTCGCAGCCCCCACGCTACTCTCCGCTCGGAGCCCCAAGCGCAGCCAGAATCGCGTCGAAGTCCTCTACGCCGGAGTACTCGATGATCACCTTGCCCTTGCCCTTCTTATCCTCGATGGTCACCTTCAACCCCAGTCTGCGCCGCAAAGACTCCTGCGCCTCGCGCACATTCGGATCGACAGGTACGGTTGCCTTAGAGGGCTTGGCCTTTGTCTCTGGATGCAGCAAGCCCTGGATGTAGTTCTCCGTGGCCCGCACGGAGAGATGTAAAGCGAGAACCTTTTGCGCAGCGGTGGCGATCGCCTCCGGCGTCTCCAGCGCCAGCAACGCCCGGGCGTGTCCAAAACTCAGCGCGCCAGACTCCACCTGACGCTGGACCGTCTCCGGTAACTTCAATAAACGTAGGAAGTTAGACACACTAGCGCGATCTTTTCCCGTGCGCTCGGCCATCTGTTCCTGGGTCATGTGAAAGTCGCGGCTCAGACGTACGTAGGCGTGAGCCTGCTCCATGGGATTCAGATCAGCGCGCTGCAGGTTCTCGACGATGGTCATCTCCATAGCTTGCAGATTGGAGACCTCGCGGACAATTGCCGGAATCGTCTCTTTGCCGGCCTTCCGGCTGGCCAGCAAACGGCGCTCCCCGGTGATCAGGGTATAGCGCCCGTCCTGACGAAAGTTCACCCCGTGCCGCACCACGATGGGCTGCACCACGCCAGATGCCAGGATCGAAGTCGCCAACTCGGCCAACTTCTCCTCATCGAAGTGGGTGCGCGTCTGGAATGGGTTCGGATCGATCCGTTCCAAAGGAATCTCCAGCGGCTTCCCCGTGGGCTCCGCAGGGGGATGCGTCGGAGCAGAGGCGATCGTGGTCTGCGGAGCAGGCCGGGACGGCAGTAAGGACTCTAAGCCTTTTCCCAGCGCTCGTGGCCGGTTGGACGCAGTGGTGGTGGTTGTCTGGGTGTTATTGGGTGTTGGCATTTGGATTTCCTATGAGAGATCTCGGCTGGGATTCGGGCTTGGACGGAGAGACGATGGAGTGGGAGAGACGATGGAGTGGGAGAACGATGGAACGGGAGAATGATGGAACGGGAGAATGATGGAACGGGAGAGCGATGGAGCGGGAGAACGAGACAACAGAAGAGCGAAGGGACGAGCGGAAGAGGACGGCAGCGCGACGTCTCCTGACCGATCGCCGCTATCTTCGGAACGGCCAGATGCCGCGCCTGGCTTCGCCCAAGCTCTCCAGCACGGAGAGGTTGGGGGCGGGCATTGGTTTTTTAGAGGTTTGGACGCCATTACGCTCCAACAACTCCGCTGCAAGCTGGGAGTAGGCTTCCGCACCGCGCGAGCGGGGATCATAAAGCGCAACGGGCTTGCCGTGGCTGGGAGCTTCCGCCAGGCGGACGTTACGCGGAATTGTGGTCTTGTAGAGCTTGTTCTCAAAGAACCCCTTGAGATTGTCCCTCACCTGCTGGGAGAGGTTGGTGCGGTCATCAAACATGGTCAACAGCACGCCCTCAATGGCCAACTCGGGGTTGAAGCTGGCGGCGACGCGGTCCAGGGTCGCCATCAGCTCAGAGATCCCCTCCAGTGCAAAGTACTCGGCCTGCATGGGCACCAGCAGGGTGTCTGCGGCGACCAAGGCGTTCAGGGTCAGGAGATCCAGCGCGGGGGGGCAGTCCAGAAAGATAAAGGGATAGTGGTTGCGTGCCGGTTCCAGGGCCTCGCGCAGCCGCTGCTCGCGATGCTCCACTCCCACCAACTCCACATTGGCGCCGATCATGTTCTTGGTTCCGGGGATCAGGAAGAGATTCGGCACTTCGGTAGGCACGATCACCTCTGTGGCCGTGGCATTGCCTAGAAGCAGGTCGTAGACGGAGAGCCTCGCCTCGTCGCGGGCAAATCCGAGGCCGCCGGTGGTGTTGGCCTGCGGATCAACGTCCAGCAGCAACGTTCGAATACCCTCCAGGGCGACGGCTGCGGCAAGATTGATCGCGGTGGTGGTTTTGCCCACGCCACCCTTCTGGTTGACGATCGCGATCACTTTGCTTTGCGGCCGGTCGCTGCCGAACTCCTCCTTGCCGGAGGCACGGGCAGAGGCATCGGCGCCGGATGGGCTGGCGGTCTGGAGCGGATCGGTTTGGGCGGGGCCTGCGGGCATGGTTACGGGCGATGGGATCTTTGACGGCATGACGGACGATCCCCAGCCTAGCAGAATCGGAGGGTGAGTGTTCCACGTGGAACGATGGCGGAACGATGTTCCACGTGGAACGTCGGCGGAAAAGCTGTGCATCCCTGGAAAAACACGCGCCAGACGCACGAAAAACGCACAACCTTGGATAGGCGCAAGCCGTTGAAACCGGAGCTGGCGCGTCGAAGTCGAAGCGGCTCCGCCGGAGGGTCCACGCCTCTAGGCGATCGGGAGGCAATTCCGAGCCTTTCTCGTGGGAGATTGGCCCGGGAGAGCTTGGCTCAGGAGAGCTCAGCCCGGGAAAGCGTGGGTCAGGAAAGCTCGGGTCAGGAGGGCTTGGATCAGGAAGGCTTGGGTCAGGAAAGCTTGGGTCAAGAGGGCTCAGTCCGGGAGAACTCACACCAGGAGAACTCAGCCCAGAGGAGTTTGGCCACAGTCAGGCTACGGAGATCCATGCCGCCGGAGAAAGGGGGGTCGGGATTCAGGTGCTTCCTTTCGGCTACTGCCCCGTCTGGTGCCACATCGGCTCGAAGAGCAGCCATCCCGGAGCGTCTCCGGGAAGTCGCACCTGCTCCCCCACTTCCGAAACCTGGGTCGCAAAGCTCAGCATCCAGCCACCGGGCCGCACCCTCCGCCGGGCTTCCTCCAGAGCTTTTTCCATCTTGTCCACGGCGCGGAGGGTTACGGCGTCAAACTGCCGGACAAGCCCGGCCACCGGGGCCATGGCCTGTACGCGATCCGACCAGACCTCTGTCTCCAGTTCCAGGGCACGCACAACTTCGCGCAGAAACGATGCCTTCTTCCCTTGCGATTCAGCCAGCGTGACGCTCCACTCTGGATGCAGAAGCTGCATAGGCAGGCCCGGGAATCCCGCACCGGAGCCAAAGTCCAGCACTGTCTTCGGAGCCTTCACCCAGTCTCCGAGAGAACCAGACACATTCCCTCCTGCCGCAGCTTCCGGTTGGACCCTCGGCGGGGCTGTCGACTGGAGTTGCGGAGAAGCTTCAACTTGGGCTCCCAGGCCCGCATCCAGTCTGGCCTTCCACCTGGATTCCAGTTGAAGCCCAGCGAACAGGCTCTCACCAAAGTGGCGGCGCACGATCTCCTCCGGGGAGCGTATCGCGGTCAGATTCGTGCGGGCGTTCCACTTCAGCAGCAGATCCAGATACACGGATAATCTGTCGTAGAGATCTGCGGGCGGAGCAGCGTCGCGCAGGTAGGGCGCGAGCAGCGTGGAGATGCGGTCCGCGGGAAGAGCTGCGGTCATGGTTCTTGAGGATCTCCTATCTGAATCGGGAGGCGTGCGACAGTTATCGAGAGCTGCCTCTCGCGCTTTGGTGAGCCGGAGCTTCCTGGTCGTGAGGGGAGATCTGCTCTACTCGGCTCACGCACCTAGTTTCGGCAAGGCGCCGCGCCTCTTCTACGAGCCGCGCGAAGATGGCGCGGCTAGCGGCGCTGATGGAGAAGCTGCGCTCCGGATGCCACTGCACACCCAGTACAAACTGTCTCCGCCGTGTCTCCTCGCCGGAGTGTTCCACGTGGAACACCTTCTTCCCTTCACCCGCAATCTCCCTGGGCCTCTCCGCGTCCCCTGGTTCCTCTGCCACGCCCTCAACGGCCTCAATCACGCCGTCCTCCGTACTCCTCGCCACGACACGCAGACCCTCGCCGGGCGCAGCCACCGCCTGGTGATGGCTTGAGTTCACTGGCAGCCGCAGCCACCCGTCCACCAGCGGCGCCTCCTCAGGCTCAAGCAAGCCGGCCAGCACGCTTCCCGGCAAGATCTGCGCCGTATGCGCCACAGCCACCTTGGAGCCGGCGGCGTGGTTCACGGGCACGGGCATCAGATCCTGCACCAGCGTTCCACCGCTCCACACGTTCAACGACTGGATCCCATAGCAGATCGCCAGCACCGGCTTCCCCTGCCTCTCGGCGTCCTCCAGCAGAAGGTAGTCCACTGCCTCTCGCGCTGGGTCCGCCGCTGCGCAGGCCGGGTCCCGTTCCGCTCCATAGAGCGTCGGATCGACGTCTGCGGGACTACCTGGCAGCACCACGCCATGGCAACCGGCTACCAGCCTCGGCAACTCCTCCGGTGGTGCGCCCAGGTCGATCCTCACCGGCTCGCCTCCGGCCTGGCTGACCGCCTCCGCATAGTTCGGCCACGACCGCTGGTTATACCCAGCATCTTTGGTGGTTGGTACGGGAATGGCAATGCGTGGCTTCATCAATTCCTGCGATCCGCAGAACCCAGACTTCTATGCCCAGCGGCGCGTCCTCCGCATGGCTCCCTATCCGCAAAGGATAGGGTTCGGAGACCTCTTCTTCACCCAACAGGCATCCTGGCTCTGCTCTAAGAAGGTTACCAAGTTTCGTGGGCGCTCGTTTGGTGCATGGCTGCCATCCAGAGCCCAGGCGTCAAAGCAACCTCTAGCCTTCAGCCTTGGCAGGCTTTTGCACTTCAGTTCGAGCCGCTTATTTCATATGGTCAGACCACACGATCCAGGATCTGCTTGATGCGGCGGTCCTATGTGGCTCCCGCAACAGGCTGGAGCTGTTCTGCGGGATCGTCGCAAGTCGATGCAGTTCGGCAGCGAAGGCCCCCGACACAAAGGGCATGCTGTTGGACTTCTTCCGCTGGCGAGCCTCTGCCAGCTTGCCAAAGCTTCCCGAGCGGCAGTCCTGCTCGGCAGCGATTTTCGCTGCGTGCGGCAGAAGTGGTTTGCGTGCCGTTTCCTCTCGGCCATGGATCGAACGCAGGGCGAGAGAGATCGCACAGAGGCCCCGGCGCAGCGAAGCTGGATCAGCGCGGTTGCTTCGTCACCAACTGCTCATAGGCCGGATAGCCGTGCAGACTGGCGAGCTGCTGGTCCTGCTGAATCATCTTCAGATTCCGAAACCCTTCGCCGAAGGCCTTGCGAAGGTAGAGCATTGCCTCTGCCTTCATCCCGGCGCGAGCGTAGATCTCTGCAAAAGAGAGATACAGCCGAGCCAGAACCTGGGAAGGCTCGTTCTCCTGCACTCCATTGAGTTCGATCTCCTCAAAGATGTCGGGATCCAATTTGAAGGCGTGTTGAAAGGCTTCCACAGCATCGCTGTACTGCTTCTGCGCAAGCGAGAGCATCCCCAGATTGCCCCAGAACGCCGCCTGACGCGCATCCAGCCGGATGGACTTCCTGTACAGCCGCCTGGCCTTCCTGTCTTGCTTCTGCTGGAAGTAAATGGTTCCCAGATTGTTGTAAGCCGGGGCGAACCTGCGGTCGGTGGCAATGGCTTGCTGATAGTAGTCGATGGCCGTAGCGTCATCGTTCAGGCGCTGATAGGCTACGCCGATTTTGTTTTCGATCTCGGCGGTCTGCGGCCGGATCCTGCTGTAAATCGCAATCGCTTCCTGATACCGCTGCCGCGCCAGCAGCGTATCCGCGCGCAACTCCGGCGTAATCAGCAGGGCCGGCGCGGTCTGCGCAGAGGAGGAACCCTGCTGCGGCCCATCGTTCGCTGCTTCGTGGGCAGGCGACCAGGCGCCGTATCCATACTCCCCGGCCGATCCCCCGGCCGCTCTTCCAGCCGCGGCAGCGGCCAGGGATCCGCCGGAACCGGCATCTGCCAGCGTGGTCTGCTGCCCAATCGCCGCGCTCCCGGCAAGCAGGACGCAGCCAGCCACAACCCCCACCGCCACGCTCCGGCGAAGGAGACGGATTGCGAGACAGGTACTCGAAGACCAGTTCATGACCACCTCCCGCTCCAGATAGAGCTTGCTCCTTCAACCCAATCGGACCAACCAGCGCCCCAATCTGGCCAACCAGCGAACGAACCAGCGAACGAACCAGCCGACGGCCCGATCGTCTGCTCCCATCCGCCACTGTCGCTGGCCTTGCGCAACGGCCTGGCAGCGGGCCCCCGATGCTTCCGCGTGGGCTACGCTCCAACCCAACCGCCGAGCATTGGCCACACCGGGATCCGAATCAGATCCTGGGGGCTGGACCGGGAGGGCCTTCGCATTTAGCATCATCCCAATTGGTTCGGCTGAAAAGACCCACTTAGCCCGGTTTCACCAGACCACTTCTTCCCCATCTCTCCCCGGGGGCGGCCACGGCGGCAACCAGCAAAGCAGCCAGTGGCCAGGAGCAGTTGATGGCGCGGCAGTCCTCCAGCTTCGAGTGGATCCTTCCGCCCCGGCCGGAGGGTGTCTCCGCCTTCCGCTGGCTGCGCAACGCGCTACGCGATGAGATTCTCGCCGGACGCATCCAGCCCGGCTCGCGTCTGCCCTCCAGCCGTGAACTGGCGCGCCAGTATCATCTTTCGCGCGCCACCATTCTGGCCGCGCTTGAAGAGTTGCAGGCGGAGGGCTATCTGGAGGGCCGCCGCGGCTCCGGCACCTATGTTTCCCAGCAGCTTCTCCAGCTCCCTGCGCGCGGCGCAGCCCCGGCACAGTCTTCGGCTGGCGGGCCTGCGCTGCAGGGAAGCTCTGCCCCGCCCAGCCGCCCGCGTGTCTCCTCCTTCGCCGCGCGGGTGCAACCGATGGTGCTAGCCGTAAAGCCGCAGAACCGCGCCTTTCGCACCAACCTTCCTGCGCTGGATCTGTTTCCCACCACGCTGTGGGCGCAGGTGGCTGCGCGCCGCATGCGCTCGGCTACGGCTGCAGAGTTGCTGGGCTGCGATGCGGCCGGTTACCTGCCCTTGCGCCAGGCCATCGCCGCCTATAGCCATCAATCGCGCGGCATCCGCTGCGCGGCAGAGCAGATCGTGATCGTCTCCGGCGTGCAGGAGGGGTTGGACCTGAGCGCGCGGCTGCTGGTTGACTCGGGCGATACGGTGCTTCTGGAGGACCCCGGATACCAGGGCGCGCACACGCTCTTCCAGGCCATGGGAGCGCGCATCGTCTCCATGCCTGTGGACGCTGAGGGAGCCGCTCCGTTCGAGGCGGACTTCCGCGGCTGCAGGCTGGTCTACGTGACCCCCGGCCATCAATATCCCCTCGGCGTCACCATGAGCCTGCCCCGCCGTCTCCAGTTGCTCGCCTGGGCCAATCAGTACAATGTTCCCATCTTCGAGGACGACTACGACAGCGAGTTCCGTTTCTCCGGCCGTCCCATTCCGGCAGTGCAGGGCCTGGATGAGGGCGGCAAGGTGATCTTCTGCGGCAGCTTCAACAAGACCATCTTCCCCTCCCTGCGTCTGGGCTATCTGGTGCTGCCGCAGAGCCTGCTGGAGCCGTTTCTCCGCGCCAAGGCCATCACCACCCGCCATCACTCCAACCTGCTCCAGGCGCCGCTGTGCGACTTCATGGAGATGGGGCACCTTGGCCGCCATCTGCGCCGCATGCGCAAGATCTACGCCGAACGCTTCGCGCTGCTTTGCCAGAGTGCGGAGCAGTATCTGGCTGAGTATCTGGAGGTCGCAAGGATCGAGGCCGGTCTGCAGACCATCGCTCACCTGCGCCGCAGCCTTACCGAGCTGGGGATCACGGCGGAACAGGTGGCTCAGGCTGCGGCCCAGCATGGTATTGACGTGGTTCCGCTCAGCTTTTACTGCCACAACGTGCAGGCGCCCGAGGCTTTGCAGATAGGCTTCGCCGCGGTGGAGGAACGTGAGATCCGCATCGGGGCGCAGAGGCTGGCTGATGTGCTGGAGCATCAGTGCGCCCAGGCCCGTAGCCAGCGCCGTATCCAGCTCCCCGCCCAGGCCCGCACGCAGCCCCATGCTGCCCAGCCCCGCTCGCCGGGCCAGAAGAAGCCGCAGAAGCACCTGGGAGGATAGCGCCGGTTCGGGCTGCAAAGCCAGATCCCCAAATCCACAGATTCGATAGATCCATAGATCCATCGACGAAGCCCGGCACGGCGGGCAGAGCGCAAGCCGCAGCAGAAGCCGAGCCGGCTGGCGAAGCTGTTCCCGCCAGAGCATAGGATAAGAGCAGCGGAGAATGGCAATGAGCGTGAATCCCATTCCAAACCAGCAGCTCACGCGCTTCCGCATCGCCCTGCTTGCCGCCATAGCAGCCGACCTTCTGCAATTCCTCTTTCTCCCTCTGCTGGTAGAAGGAGCCGATTCACCGCCCGACGACGTCATCGACCTGGCCGTCGGCGCTCTGATGATCTACCTGCTGGGCTTTCACTGGGAGTTTCTTCCCTCCTTTGCGGCCAAGCTGGTGCCGGGGGTCGATCTGGCCCCTTTGTGGACCCTTTCGGTAGCCAATGTCTACCGAAAGACGAAGCGTCTGGCCGCCAGCCAGGCGCAGGACCAGGGTTCCATGGAACCCTGACGGCGCCCCTGATGGAGTCCTGACGTAAACCAGCCGGTGCGCTGAAAAAACCTCACGGCGCAACCGCGCCTGGGTTGGCGTCTGCGGCGGCACAGGCTTCTCAGGTAGCCCGTCGTCCTCCTTCGCCCCGGCGCAACCAAAGGCAGCCGCCCACAGGAAGCTTAAAATAGATCCATGAGCGACCTGAATCTTGACCCCAGCACAACCGCCATCGTCGTCATCGATCTACAGAAGGGCATCCTCGCCATGCCCGGCAGCAGTCCCTACACCCCCCAGGAGGTGCTGGCCCGCGCGGTGCAACTGCTGGATGCCGGCCGCGCCACCGGAGCGCAAGCGGTGCTGGTGCGCGTAGGCCGCTCGCCAGACGGTCGCGACGCCCTGCAGACGCCGGTGGACAACCCCTGGCGCTCCACGGCGCCGCCCCCGCCAGACTGGGCTGAGCTGCACCCGGATCTAAACCCGCAGCCCGGCGATGTGCTCATCCTCAAGCGCCAGTGGGGAGCGTTCTACGGCACCGATCTGGACCTGCAACTCCGTCGGCGCGGTATCCGCACGGTGATTCTGTGCGGCATCGCCACGGAGTTTGGTGTGGAGAGCACAGCTCGCGCCGCCCATGAGCACGGCTATGCCGTGGTTTTGGCTCACGATGCCATGACCGGCCGCGCCGCCCATCAGAACTCCATCCAGAACATCTTTCCGCTCCTGGGACGGGTGCGCAGCACGGAGGAGATCGTCAAAGCGCTGGGCAAAGCCTGAAGCCGTCGACTGCAACGCGAGAACCAACTCCGGCTCTACCCGCAGCCCAGCCGCCAGCCGTAAACTGGAGCGGCTTGGAAGGTTTTTTCAGGCCGGGGGCTTGCAGTGGCTCCTGTTCTGCTCGGCGTGCAAGGATTCACTGGAAGGTTCCTCTGAAAATGCTCTCAGGCTCTTCGCATCTCCGCTCCGCTTGTGACCGGCATGGTCACAAACCACTCGTGGTCGGCCGCTTCTTGTCGTGGTTCGTCCTGCTTTGTCGGAATCCGCCGCAACTTTCCCAGCGATCCGGGGTTGGAGAACGGTAGACCTCAAGATCCTCTGCAACTGCGCCGATAGAATTTTTCTGGAGATCAACGTGAAACAGAACCATCAGGAACAATATCAGGGACGAAATCAGGAACAAGATACTTCCAGGGCGTCGGTAGACGGCGTCCCTTTTCCGGGGGCTTTCAAGATCTCTTTTCGGCGATCTCGGAGCGAGCTGGTTCGTCTTAAGCATGGGACCGACAATGGTACCGCTAAAGGGCTCGCCCATGGGCTCGCCTATGGCCTTGTGACCGCGGCCTTCTGTGCCAGCCTTTGCCTCAGCACGGAGCAGCGAGCCTACGCCTACGTCGACCCCGGCTCCGGCCTGCTGATGCTGCAAGCCGCCGGAGCCCTCTTCACGGGTGCTCTCTTCACCCTCCGCAAGCGCCTGAAGGCTCTGTTGTCCAGGAACAAGACTGTGGAACCCAAGGCCATGGGCCGGAACCCAGGGGCATGATCGGTTGTCCTCGCCTCAGGCAGTTTGGGGCGGGGAGCAAATTGCCGCATCCCCAGCGCCCGGAACTCCAAACAGACCCACTCCTCAACGCGCTCAAGCTCGAGACCTGCTCCCAGCCATCCTCCGGCCCACTCCGTCCGCACCCAACTCCGGCCCAAGGCTGCTGCCTCGCCCGTCCGGCAGCGCCATCCGGACCAAGGCAGATCGCGCCGGCGCAGCCCACAGCTACCTCTCGACCCGCCACTCTCAGCCGCCAGCCTCAACCGCCAGCTCCACCATCACGTGATCCAGCGCGCTCTGCCACGGCGAAAGCCGGACGCCGAAGCGCGCTGCCAGCAGCTCATTTGAAAGCACAGAGTTGCGCGGCCGCCTGGCCGGCGTGGGATACATCGTGGAGGGGATGGGCGTCAACACCGGGCTCGGCTGCTCCAACCGCACCGCCGCCCGCTTGAAGATCGCCTCTGCGAACCCATACCAGCTCGTCGCGCCCGAACAGGTCATGTGGTAGCAGCCTGCCCACGTCTCCGCCTGGCCATACTCCCCGGCCAGCACGCCAGAGACAGTCGCCTGCGTGGCCTGCGCCAGCTCGCGGGAGCTGGTGGGAGCCCCGAACTGATCGTTCACAATGGACAACTGGTCGCGCTCCCGCCCCAGGCGCAACATGGTCAGCAGAAAGTTCTTCCCGTGCGGGCCATAGACCCAGCTTGTGCGGAAGATCAGATACCGCCCGCCCACCTGGCGCATCGCCTCTTCGCCGGCCAGCTTGGTCGTCCCATACACGCTCAGCGGGTGGGGCGTGTCCGTCTCCGTCCAGGGCCCCTGCTTGCTTCCATCAAAGACGTAGTCGGTGGAGTAATGCACCAGCAGCGCGTTCAGGCGCATCGCCTCCTCGGCCAGAATCCGGGGAGCGTGCGCGTTGATGGCCATCGCCGCCTCCCGCTCGGACTCCGCTCGATCCACGGCCGTGTAAGCGGAAGCATTCAGGATCACCTCCGGCGCAATCTGGCGCACGGCTGCGCGAATCTTCTCCGCAGCGGAGAGGTCCAGCTCCTGCCGCGTCAGCGCCGTCACCTCCGCCCGGTCTGCAAAGGTCCGTTGCAGCTCCACGCCCACCTGCCCGGCTGCGCCCAGGATCAGTACCCGCGGCAATCCCTCCCGGCCGCTCACGCAAACGTCTCCGCGTCGCGCAGCCGCGCTCCCCGCCGATCCTTCTCAGAGACGATCACCTCCGCCGGATCCACCGGCCACGGAATGGCCAGATCCGGGTCATTCCACTGGATGGTCCGCTCGCCCGCCGCCGAGTAGTAATCCGTGACCTTGTAGGCAAAGCCCACCGTCTCGGTCAGGGCCAGAAAGGCGTGGCCAAAGCCCACGGGAATCCAAAGCATCTGGGCATTCTCCTCGCTCAGCTCCACGGCCACATGCTGCCCAAAGGTGGGTGAGCTGCGGCGCAGGTCCACAGCCACATCCAGCACCGCGCCGCCGGACACGCGCACCAGCTTGCCCTGCGGCTGGATCACCTGGTAGTGAATCCCGCGCAGCACATTCCGCTTGGAAACGGAAAAATTGTCCTGCACCCAGTTCATCGGCAGGCCGGCCTCCGCCATCCGCCGCTGGTTCCACGTCTCCAGAAAGGCGCCACGGTCGTCACGGTAAACAGAGGGCGTCAGGATCAGCACGCCTGGTAGCTTGGTTTCGGTAATCTTCATTTTAAAAACTCAGCCAGAAAGGTTAAAACAACTCAGCCAGAAAAAGAGCAACGATAAAGCCAGCCGGAGAGATAAAAGAAATCAGCAAGAAAGGTAGTCAGGATCAGCCAGCGAAAAGATCGTTAAAATCAGCCAGCAAGCCAGGAAGCCAAAAATCAGCCAGCCGGAAAGTAAGGCTCGCGCAGCAAGTCCAGCAGGTACTGTCCGTATCCGCTCTTGCGGATCGGCTGGGCCAGAGCCTCCAACTGCTCCGCGCTGATGTACCCCAGCCGGTACGCCACCTCTTCCGGGCAGGCGATCTTCAACCCCTGCCGCCGCTCCACGGTCTGGATGAACTGTCCCGCCTCAAACAGCGAATCATGCGTGCCGGTATCCAGCCACGCCATGCCGCGTCCCATAATCTGCACCTTCAGCCGTCCAGCCTCCAGATACCGCCGATTCAAATCCGTAATCTCCAACTCGCCGCGCGGCGAGGGCTGCAAGGACTCCGCCAGCTCCACCACCTGCTGATCATAAAAGTACAACCCCGTCACGGCATAATGAGACTTGGGCTGCGCGGGCTTCTCCTCCAGGCTCACTGCGCGGCCGCCGGCGTCGAACTCCACCACCCCATAGCGCTCCGGATCATTCACCGCATACGCAAACACCGTCGCTCCCTCTTTCAGCGCCGCGGCTCTCTGGAGCTGCTTGGAAAACGACTGGCCATAAAAGATGTTGTCGCCCAGGATCAGGGCGCTCGCCTCTCCGCCCAGAAACTCCTTGCCGATCAGGAACGCCTGCGCCAGCCCATCCGGGCTTGGCTGCACCGCATACTGAATCTCAATGCCCCAGCGCTTGCCGTCGCCCAGCAACTCGGCAAACCGTCCCGTATCCTGCGGCGTAGAGATCACCAGGATCTCTCGCAGCCCGGCCAGCATCAGCGTGCTCAGCGGGTAATAGATCATCGGCTTGTCGTACACCGGCAGCAGTTGCTTGGAGACAACGTGCGTCACGGGGTAGAGCCGTGTGCCGGACCCGCCGGCCAGAATGATTCCCTTCATCGCGCCAGCCGCTCCGCGTAGTTCGCTTCCATCCACTTCAGGTACTCGCCAGAGCGGATCTGCTCCACCCACTCCAGATGATCCAGATACCAGCGTACCGTACGCCTTAGCCCCCGCTCAAACGTCTCCGCGGGGGTCCAGCCCAGCTCGCGGGCAATCTTAGCGGTGTCAATCGCGTAGCGCTGATCGTGGCCGGGACGATCCTTCACAAAGGTAATCAGCCGCCTGCGCGGCCCCTGCGCCGGGTCAGGCTGCATCTCATCCACCAGGTCGCAGAGCGTGGTCACCACGTCCAGATTCTTTCTCTCGCTCCTCCCGCCGATGTTGTAGGTCTCTCCCGGCCGCCCGCGCTCCAGCACAGCGCGGATCGCCGCGCAGTGATCCTCCACAAACAGCCAGTCGCGCACATTGCTGCCGTCTCCGTACACCGGCAGGGGCTTGCCCTCCAGCGCATGCAGAATCATCAGCGGAATCAGCTTCTCCGGAAACTGAAACGGACCGTAGTTGTTGGAGCAGTTGGTGGTCAGCGTGGGCAGGCCAAAGGTGTGGTGGTAGGCGCGGACCAGATGATCCGAGGCCGCCTTGGACGCCGAATACGGGCTGTTGGGCGCATAGGCCGTCGTCTCAGAGAACGCTGGATCGTTGGGGCCCAGCGACCCATACACCTCGTCCGTGGAAACGTGCAGAAAGCGGAACGCCCTGCGATCGCTCTCCTCCAGCCCCAGCCAGTACGCCTTGGCCCGCTCCAGCAGGGTAAAAGTGCCCTCAATGTTGGTGCGCAGAAACGCATCAGGAGCCACAATGGAGCGGTCCACATGGCTCTCCGCGGCAAAGTGAACAATCGCGCGCGGCCTGTGTTCACGCAGCAATGCGGCTACCAGGTCGCCATCGCAGATATCCCCGCGCACCAGCCGGTGGCGGGAATCGCCCTCCATCGCTGCAAGGTTGGCGGGATTCCCGGCGTAGGTCAGCAGGTCCAGATTCAGCAGCGGCGTGCCTGCGTTCTCCATCCAGCTCAGCACAAAGTTCGAGCCGATAAATCCGGCCCCACCCGTAACCAGAACGGTGTCAGTAAAGTTCATAAAAGAGTGCGGCTCAATCCTGTAGTCATCTCATCCACCGGATTCGAATATCATCCCAATCCAGTGCATCCCGGCAGTGGGTCCATTCAGCGGATCCTGAGATCATCTTACCGGCTTGCTGTCGAGGTTGCTGTTGCTGTCGATGTTGAAGCCCGTATTGACGTTGAGCTTCCCTACGCTGCAAGGATCTCATCCCAGCGAGAATACCATAGGCCCCGCCGCGCCCATGTCGATGGCAGGCTGCTTTCGCCGCACGCGCAAGCCAGCGCCTGCTTCTCGCGCCGCGCAGCCCGCTCCCGGGCTCTGCTGCCCTTCCCTTGTTCTTGTCGGCAGCTCTGGCTGAGGGCTGTTTTCTGCGGCTGAGGGCTGTTTTCTGCGGCTGAGGGCTCCTGTCAGTTGACCCTTCGGATGCTCTGCACCTTTCCGCCTCCGCGCTTCGGCGGGGTGGGAGCCCCCTGTTCCAGGATCTCCCCCAGCAACCACAGCAGCGCCTTGGGATGCGCTGCCCACGCTGCCGCCAGGCACTCCACGGCGATCATCGCCTCCTCTTCGCTGCCCATCACGTAAGCATCCGGCATCTCATCGGGCAACTCCCGCTGGGTCGTCAGGTACTGCTCCACAAAGCGATTCTGCTTCCGAGCCTCTTTCAACAGCCGCGCGGCCTCTTCCATCTCCCCGGCCAGGATCCTCTCCAGCACGCTCCCCCATGCAAAGCTGGCGGAGCCGTCCTCTTCGTACTGTTTCAGCAGCTTTCCCGCAGCCTCCAGATCGCCAATCTGCAGATACAGGGCCAGCAGCGGCTCGCGAACTCCCTGATTGTCATTGGGATTCAGCTCCAACATGGCTTCAAAGTGCCCAATCGCATCTTTGTACCGGCCCATCTGGCGCAATGTATCGGCCAGCTCCTGCCGCGCCCGCATGTAGGGCCGTGTCTCCAGCAATCCCCAGAAGTGGCCCTTGTTCTTCTGGAAGAACGTCTCGCCCAGGGAACGCTCGCCAGCCGCAACTGCCTTCTGCAGGCCCTCGATCAGCTCCTGCGCAGACTTGGCATCCAGGCCCGTCAGCAGCGTCAGAGCGTCCACGCAATCGGCGTCCTTCGCCAGCGCGAGCTGCGCCAGCTTCCGCGCCTTCGCCGCGCTGGGAGCCTCCAGCGCCTGCCAGGCCAGCTCCTGCGCCTGCTCCTTCGCTGTAGGGGCAGGCGCATGGGCCACCGCCTTTTGCAGGCCGCCGCCGGTCAGGGTCGCCAAAAAGGAGTTCACATCCTCCAGGCTGCCAAAATTCTTACTCCGCAGCACCTTCTCCAGATCGCGAAGGGTCTGCTCCGCTCCAAACGGCGGCTGGATCTTGCCTGCTCCAGAACCACCGGGAGCTCCGCTGGGAGTCCTTTTGGGAGTTCCGCTGGGCGATCCGCTGGAAGATCCAAATGGAGATCTGCGCTGGTCAGACTTTTTGTTCGACATCTTCACCTCGGGGGTGCTGTTGGAACAGCGGCTGGGTCTTCGGACATTCAGCTATCTACAAGAATCAGCTACAGAATCAGGGAAAAAATGACCACAGAAGTTAGTTGAAGAACGATCCACAGAAAAAGCCTGAGAAACAGCCACAGAACTAGCCATGGAACCATCGCCCGACGCAGCCATCCGGACCAGCGTCCGCCCAAACCGCCGCCTGCCCGCTCCCTTCCGCGCTCCCCTAAATTGTATCTCCTCAACGCCCCTCCCGCGCTCCTCTGTCGCCGCCGCAGGGCGATCGCAGCAACATCGTCCGCGAACAGTACGCGAGCGGCTCCTGATCTGGTCCGCTTTCTGAACCTACCCCTGTTTAGACGGCGGACGGCGCGTGCTGCGCGAGATCGCGGCTGTCCTGCAGAATGCGCAGCACCTCGACCCGGCCCGTCTCGATGCGGTAGAGCAGGAAATGACGCGGGGCTTTCACCCGGTCGCCGGCAGCGCGGCCGCGGCTGCCGGCAAGAGGATAGAGAAACATCTCTTGCGGTAATTCGGGGTGCTGCTTCGCCCCCGACCTGAAAGGATCGTCGCCCAGGTCGATCAGCGCCTCACCGATCAGCGCTTCGTAACGGTTGGCGGCATCTGCGCCGAAATGCTCGGCGCTCCAGTCCAGGATGTCCAGAAAATCGCGGTCCGCCGTCGAGGCGAGCCAAACCACAAAGGGAAGGCGGCTCACCGGGCGGTTCGCAGGCCGCGCAGATGGTCGGTGATCCCTTGCGGAGAGCTGAAATTCTCATATTCGCCGCGCTGGATGGCGTCGATACCTTTTTGCGCCGCACCGCGCAGCCAGTCGATCCGCGCGCGGTCTTCGGCTTCGCGTTGCTGCAGCAGGCGCAAGCCCTCGCGTACAACTTCACTGGCATTGCTGTAGCGGCCTTCCTCGATGCCCGCTGCGATAAAGCTGTCCAACTGGTCGGACAGAGAGACGTTTCGTGTCGGCATGGAAGGCTCCTTGACTCAAAAATAAGCCGTTTTGGCAATAGATGGCAACTGTCACTCTGTCTGGGTTTAGAAATGTCTGGGTCTAGAAAAACTTCTCACGCCACAGAAACGAAGGCAAATACTCGCGGATCAGACGCGGGGCGTCCCGTCATGGAATGATCTGCCCGCGCGGCTATCCGAACCGGCGGCCGCCCTGCCACGCCGCCCTGGATCGCACTTCCTCAACGCCCTTCTCGCGTTCACCTGTCGCCGCGTGCAAGGAGCCACCTTTGCCCCGCGCTCCGGTCCGTCCGCCCCGCCGCGGCGTGCGACTGCGCCGGCATCGGCCTAAGCCCCGGCAGGCGCCGCTGCCCGCGCAATCAGCTTTGTGGTGCTGAAGCCCTCAACGGTCGGAACAATCTTTACTCGGCCGCCCCAGGACCGCGCCTCTTTTGCTCCCACCACAGTCTCCTCGCTGTAATCCCCGCCCTTCACGATCACGTCTGGCCGAAGAGCCTCAATCAGGCGCAGTGGTGTCGGCTCGTCAAAGACCGCCGCCGCATCCACAACCGCCAGCGCCGCCAGAATGCGAGCGCGCTCTCGCTCCCCCACAATGGGCCGCGACTACCCCTTCAGTCCCTGCACGGAAGCATCAACGCTGCCGCGAATGCCTCCCGTGAGGACCTCATGCGCCCCTAGGCGCCTCGCTCACGAGGCAGGTGCTCATCGCATACCCAGTATCTCCTCGTATAGAGCCAGCGTTCGCTCCGCCATTTTATCGGCGGTAAACTCTTCGACAACTCTCTCTCGGGCAGCCAGCCCATATTGCTCTCGCAGGTCCTCTCGTCCCAGCAGAAGA
>JBMFGX010000019.1:0-65866 GCA_049977105.1 Acidobacteriaceae bacterium
ACCAGATTCAACCCCGTATCGACATACGCCGGAAACTTCCGGTTCAAAAAGTCCACCACGATCCTTCCCGTCGGCGTCGGTCAAGGCCACGCAGTGCCGCGCAAGCGGCCGGAGCGGAGAGTACTTCGGCCGGCGATGCCCGTCCCTGTGTTTTCAACACGTTCACGCACAGCAACCGCCGCGCTACCGCGCCGTATACCGCCGTCACGCTGATGCGCCGCAACTGTCCCATCCCACTCACGCTCACCCACCGCAACCTGGAAACGCCGGCGTTTTCGCGCCTATTCACTGTAGGTCGCTCATTCCAGACACGCTCCCGCCGGGGAACTTTTGGTTACTGTGCAGCTCCCATTCGGGGGTGAACCTATGAAAGCGCCACTTGCGCCCATGGGAGAGCGATATGTCGGCAGCGATCGGATGCGACGCACAAGCAGTTCTCAGTCCTCGTGACCATCGACAGCAAGGGCAAGACTTCACCCGCCGTCAGAGTCGAACACCGCTGCCAAGAGTACATCGACTTCCTCCACACCCTTCCGCCTGGTAGCGAGATTGCGCTCGAAGCCACCGGCCACTGGTGCTGGATGGTCGACGAGATGGAGAAGCCGGACCACTGTCCGCATCTCGCCAACCCGACCGAGGCCAGGAAGCGCATGGGCAATACCAACAAAGCCGATACGCTCGATGCCAGGGGCCTCGCACTCAGTCCGAGCGCACATTGGGATAGCATTTCATCGGGCGCTCGCCGACGCCGCCTTGAGCACGGCAAAGAACGCCGGCGCCGGCTGACCATTCCGATCGAACAACAGGGGATAATTCGTCCGTCCTCTCACGGGCCAGTTATTCAGCCACGAACTGGCGTCCGTAACACCCCAGAAGGTAACGCGCGACACAATGTCGCGATGCGCAAGATAGATCCTGAACAGGCCCTCATACCGATCTGCCAGCCGTCGCTGTACGTCATCCGGCAGGCCGTTCGTATAGGGATTCAGCGCTGCGCTCGGGTGGACGCTCAGGCTTATATTCGCCGTCAATCTCTTGGCCGCCCGGGGAAGCACATCGACGTCAAGCTCTGAGATCGCCACCTTCACGCCTAGCCTCCCAAATGCGAGGATCGTATCCTGTTCCTGTTTGAGCGATGGCTGCGTCAGGGAAACGTGTCCCTGCATTCCAACCATCATCACGGGAACTCCTTCCCGCTTGAGTTTCGTGATAAGTGCCAGAGCCCCGGCGCGCTTTCTGGGGTACTCAAGATCGTAATCGTTATATGTCAGGATTGCCCCGGGGTCTGCCTGGTGTGCAAATTCGAAGGCTTTGGCGATGTAGTCTTCGCCGATGATCTTGTACCACAGAGTCTGGCGAAGGCTTCCGTCGTCATTCAGCGCTTCGTTCACAACATCCCAGCTCTTAACCCTTCCCTTGTAGCGCCCCACGATTGTCTGGATATGGCCCTGCATGCGCCGCAGCAGCGTGTCTCGATCCACCAGATTCCCATGGCTGTCTCGGAACACCCAGGCAGGAGTCTGTTGATACCACACCAAGGTGTGGCCAACGATGTACATATGGTGCTTCTCGCCAAAGGCAACATACTTATCCGCAAGCGAAAAGCGATACACCCCGGGCCGGGGATGAATGTTCTCCCACTTGAGGACGTTTTCCGGGGAGATCGAGTCAAACTGGCTTTCGATGATCGCATCCCCTTGCGCATCTTGTCCCGTGATCTGCGCGGCGTTGATGGCGACTCCGATGTAGGGGGCGGGGCCCAACACCTTTTTGAGAGACGGCGTCCCTGCCCCTGATGGCAGCACGGCTATTGCCGCAAAGGCCACGGCTGTTAGATTTCGGCGGTATGGAATCATCAAGCTGTCTTTACTCCCTTGCGGATCTCTTCACATCCAGCGAAACATTTATCGTGCCCATTCGGCCCGAGGTTGCATCCCACACCACCAGGTAAAGGTAGTCTTGCCCCTTGGGAAGGCTGATCGTCTCATCGAAGCTCATCCTGCCGTCCGGCTTGGAGCGAATCTCCGTCTCGTCCGCCGTCAGCGTTACCACTCGCGCCTGCCGTTTGATGACATCTCCGTTGCGGTCAAAGGCGAACGCTCCCGCTCCGATAACAAACGTCCCGCGGCCGTTCTGGCTCACACTCTGGGGGGTGAGCATCCCAGCCGGCACCTGGTAATCGATCACGTAGGAGAGATCCCCTCGCTCCGGCGCATGGGCCTCGCCGGCACGCACGGCTGAGGCCCATGCCAGCGGCGAGATCTCTACGACCTCTGCCTGCAGGGGTATCGGCTCGCTGCTGATGTCCGGCGCCGCCTCGTTCTCCGCCGGCAGGCCTTTGGTCTCCGCCCCCGGTGGCGCTTGATTCCACTGTTCGTCGAAGTATCCTCTCCGGTAACTCAGCCGATAGCCGGGCACGAGCAGCTTCACCTGGATGTGGTGCCATCTGCCGTCGCCACGCAGGTGATCGGGCGAATACGCCAGAGAGTAATAATCGCCGTCTGTGCTGACGATGTGCCCGGCTACCTGCGCCAGATCATTCGTGTCATACCAGGCCTGTCCGCCAGTCGCCTCAGCGTCTTCTTTCATCTGCTCCCGTTGCGCCACGTATCCCTGGATGGGATTGGAAACCAGACCACGAGCGTCGATCGGGTACAACGTTATCCGCGCCCTCTCAAGCAGGTCATAGAGATACTGCAAGTCCGGCTGATTTGCGTCGGCGCTAATGGCTGGAACCGGGATCGATACCGACGCCCCCGAAGCTACCTGTGTCGCTCCTGTGGCGCTCGGGTCCACCTGCAGAAACAACTGCGAACCGCCGCTGAACCACAGTATGTTCTTCCTTCCCGGAACATGGACCAGGGAGCCGGCGATCTGCTCCAAAGTCTGGTCGTCGGTGGCGAACTGCGCCTCCGGCTGCTCAATATGAGGGATCGCCCTGTGGATCGCCTTCATCAGCAACCCATGGTCGGAGGTAAATCCCTGCAGCAGCAGCGTCATCTGCCCCGCCCTGCTGTAGATGGCCACGGGCGACGCCGCCGGCAAATTCTGCACAAACCGCGCCAACTGCTGGTACAGATACATCTGGTCCGCAATGCCAATCGTCGTTGTGTCAATCAGGATGACGTTCACCACCGGCGGCGGATGCAGCATCCCTCTGTTGGTGAACACTCCCGCAGCCCCCGCTGCGGGTTCAGCGGCGATGCTGGAGTTGCCTGAGTGCTCCTCGAACGCATTCAGTGTCTGAAGCTGCCCATCGTCGAATACCTGAAACTCCTCTTTCTTCAACCCCTGTACTGGATTCCCGTGGCTGTCGGTCACCGTCACATCAATCAGCACATCTCGCACATTTACCTTCAGAGTTGGGGCCGGCTGCGTTGCAGGGCTCTGCGCCTCGGCTGAGGCCGCCAGTAGACAGCACAACACCCCCACAAAAGCCTGCTTGCTCATGCATTCTCCAGAAAGCCCCCCACCGCGCCGTTGGGCTGCCGGGAGGAATGCCAAACGGACGGCTTGAAACTCGTTCCGCCTCCCGCGCCGTGGGATACATCTCTAAAACGCCGGAGCGCCGCCGTCAGCCTTCGCTTGAAGGCTGTGGGAAGGCCGCCGTCACCGCAGGCCTTCCCACCCTCCCGGACCATCAATCGATCAGAAGTTGAAGGTGATCTGAACCTCCGAGATGCGCCGGCCCGTACGCAGCGGAACCAATCCGAAGACACTGGAGTTGGAGTTCGTAGCATCGGAAAGCGCCGTAGAGATAGGCTGATAGGAGTTCTGCGGCAGGTTGGTCTCATACAGAGTGATGGCGTTCGGGTCCACCGCGCTGGAATAGGTTCGATTGGCGTGATTGAGGAAGTTGAAAGCGGAGTAGCGCACCTGGAGGCTCCGGCTCCCGCCAAAACCAAAACTCTTTTGCAGAGCCAGATCGCTGTCGGTATAAGCCGGACCATACAGATCGGGCTCATGGTAGGGGCCGTTCACACCGAGTTGTGTCTCCAGCGAGTAGCAGCTTCCGTTGATATACCGCGAACCGTGGCGAGAGAACGGGTTGCAGCTCACCGCCGGCATCAGGTAGACATCCGGGGTGCCCAGCAGATCCTGCGCTTCAACCGGAATCTCCCCTTGATTTCCGCCGCTAGCTACGTCGAGTTCGCCCTCCAGTGAAAAGTCAGGATTGTTGGTTGCCAGCAGATCCGGCCCGCTTTGAATGGTCGTAATGCCAGAGATCATCCACTGATTCACCAACGCACCAAGGATACGCTGGTGGACAATATTGCCCAGCGTGTAGGAGTAGCTGGCATTGAAGATATTCCGCCGGTCAAATGCCTCTGGACCATAATCATCGCGATAGTTGAAGGGCGTCACCGGCGTTCCATTGCCATCAGCGCCCCATACACCCAGCGCCTTGGACCAAGTGTAGTTAATGCCGTAATTCAGCGCCTTGGATGTCTTATTCCATACGATCTGCAGCGCATTGTAGTTGGCATTCACGTTATGGTAAGCGACCTCCAGTTCGTCATACTCCGGGAAGGGGCGGTAGTCGTCCACCTCCTGCTGGGTCATCCCGCTGATATCGGTGCAGGTCGTGCTGCCGGTCGGGCACACCAGGGGGTAATTCTCTCCAGTGATAGGATCCGGCTTGAATAGACTGCCGATTGGCATGGCGTTGATGTTGTCCAGCGTCACCGGCTGCGTCGACCCGTCGTTCAGTAGATGTCGGCTGACGTTTCCGATGTAGCTGATCTGCATCATGGAATGGAAGGGCATCTCCTGATCAAGTATCAGATTATAGGTGTAGACCTGTGGCTGATGATCATCGTTCGGGAAGAAGCCAAACCCATCCTGCGTTGGGGTAAAGGCGCTTACCGAACCCACCGGCGGTGCGTTCGCAGGTACGTCCGCAAGCAGCATCGGTCCGTCAACGGTTACGGTGCGTTGGTTCATGGAAGCGCTCGCGGCGTTCTCGATGTCGTTGGTGGAGTCGTGTGCGGTGTAGATGCCGGCACCTCCGCGAAGCACCGATCGACCATTGTGACCGATGTCCCAGGCAAAGCCCACGCGCGGTTCAACGAACGCCCAGCGAGAGAGCAACCCGGATTTAGGAATGCGGGAATCCAGGCTGTGCCACAGGAAACCCGGCGCACTGGGATTCTGCGTCGTGCCATACGTGGCAGGCTCCCACACCGGTATGCCCGCAAAGTTGGCCGCGCTCCATGGTGTCAGGTGATTCAACCGCACTCCAACGTCAAACGTCAGATAGTTTGTCATACGGTAGTGATCCTGAACATACCCGTCGATCGTCCAGTCGTAGACATCCGGCGCGGGTAGAAGGCTGGCCTGGGTGTAGGAAAAGATCCCACCCTCCAGGAAGTCGGCAAGATAGTTACCACCGTTACCGCTGCCGATCGCGCCCGTAGAATATGCCACCGTCCCCGCCGGCGTGCCATTATACGTCGGACCAATGTAGTACATGGCGATAGCGCCATTGGTATCGACGAAATCACTGACCTGATGGTTGTTGTCCAGTTGCACATAGACACCGCTGCGCAGCGTGTGGCGGCCATAGACCTTGGTTACGTCGTCCTCACCCGTGCGCACCCACTTCTTCGCGTAGATGCCGCCGAAGGTGGTGTCTGGATAGAGATTCACCGGCAAACCGTCATAACCGTAATCCTGAAACTGGGGAATACTCTTGGAGCCATTATTGAAGATTCCAGGGAAGTTCCAACTGCCATTGAGCGACAGCGCCGAGAAGTCCTTGTCCACAAAGTCCTGATCGAAGTAAACACCGGAAACGCTCAGGTTGTTGGTTAAGGTGGAACTGGCGATCCATGTCCAGTTCAACGTTCCCATCTCGGAGTTGAGGTCGGCCAGCATACCACCGCCAGGCGTGTTGGTGCCTCCCATATTGCCTCGCGGAGAGTAATACTCTATCTGCGGAATACCCTCTTTGCCTCGCTCTGTGCTGTACATCACAAAGATATGGTTTTTGTCGTTCAGTTCCTCGTCCACGCGGCCCTGCCCCTGCCAGTCATCGTTGTCCACCAGGTTGGTAGTCGCCCAGTTGTAACCTTCGGAGTTGGTCGATGGCAGGTTGGGCAGCGGTAACGTATTCAGCAGCGCTTGCATTGTAGGGTTCAGATTCGAACCGAGTTGACCGTTGCTGAGAGGGCTGCCATCCAAACCCGTCGCCGGCACCGACGATATGTTGGCGTAGGTGCTGCTGGAAACCAGCGGCCCCAGGTACTGATTGATCTGCGACTGGCTGAAGTCCCCGGTATGCATCTTGGGCGTCGGCACCAGCGCCGTCAGGATCGCGCTGGTGGCGTTGCCATACGCATACACGTCACGCTGCACGTAGTCCTCTGCGCCCACAAAGAAAGTAAGGTGCCGGTTATGATTGAAGTTCGTATGTGGGATCACGATCGGTCCGCCGATTGCCAGCCCAGGGTAGATCTCGTAATCGGGCGGCTTACCTTGGCCGTCGTAGTTCGCCAGCCAGTCGGTTGAATCCAGTTGGTAGGTGCGGCCATACGTGTAGACCTCTCCGTGCAGTTGATCCGATCCCGACTTGCCCGCGGCATCAATCACGATCGGACCATACGCTTGGTCCGCCGTTATGGCCGAGGTCTGCACCTTCACCTCGGAGACCTCGTCGTAGTTGGTGTTCTGCAGCGTGCCCCCGTAGGCACCGGGATCAGTAAGATCAACGCCGTCATAGAGCACTTCCACCCCGTTGGTGATCGTGCCTTCGCCAGAGTATGACCCGTAAGCGCCTGCCACGCTCACTTGGGATGGGTCATAGGCCGTATTGCTCACGTTGTTGTTGCCGCCGCTGATGGCAAATCCGGGCAGAATCTTCAGCAACTCCGTGACGTCGCGACCCTCCACCGAGAGATGCTTGATCTCTTCCGACGAGATCATCGTGCTCGCCGTGCCGGAGTCGAGCGTGATTCCCTGCGTAGTCGCGCTGACGCTCACCACCTGCGAAGCCGCGCCGGGCTCCAGCACGAGCTCACGCAGGCTGCGCGAGTCTCCTGGGTCGAGATGGATGTCGCTTTCCTTCAATGCCTTGAAGCCGACGGCTGTCACGCTCAAACGGTAGTCGCCGGGAGTAACATCGGCAAACAGGAACGCTCCAACCTGGTTCGACTTGACGACCCGGGTAGAGCCGCTGGCCTGATTGGTCAACGTTGCCTGGGCACCGGGAATTACAGCGTGGGTCGGATCTACCACCGTCCCGCTCAGGTTAGCCAAGGCGGCGATCTGAGCCTGTGCGGACGGATACGCTGCGAGAACCCAGACCAGCAACAGGGCCACGCCTAGGAAAGCGCCGCTGCGCTTCCCCTGGCCTGCTTCCATACCGGACTTCCCTCTTCTCCTGCAATTCCAAATTTGCATGATGACCTCTGTCTGCATGACGACCTCTGAAGTCTTTGTGGCTGAACCTGCTGAGCCCCATAACGCAAACAGAATCTGCGCTGCGGCTCAGCCGTGTTTCAAAACCATTTCAGCTCGTTGGCGGTGCCTTGGGAAGAGTTATTAAAGTACAAAAAAGTACGCAACCCCGTTTCACAGGTGCAACCCTCGTAAAATCAAACACGTACGTGTTCGCGCAAAGACGCGGATCCTGCCACGTTACATAGCCGGATAAATCGATTTAATGAAAATGCCCACCTGCCTCTTGCCTGCCTCTCCTCGTCCCGCTCCGCCGCCCGTCCTACCCGCTGTTCAGGAAACGGGAGAGTTCCTGCGCTAGCGATGTATAATGATGCCTGCCGCCCGAGGTCACCGATACTACGCTGGGTTTGAACGGCCCCTATCGGGTAGGCCACCTGGGTCCTAGCCGATATGGATATTCGCAAAGGATCAGAGACCCAAGACATCACGTCTCCACGCCCTCTTGCGGCCGAGCGAGCCGAGTTCGAGATGGTTTCGGCGGACCTTCGGCACGCTCATCGGCTCTGGAAGCTGCTGCAGTATCTGGGAGAAAAGTATTTTTCCGGCTGCGCCCACGATTTGACCGAGTTCAACATCGCCACCGAGGTTCTGGGACGGAGCAAAAGCTCGTTTGCGACCAGCGAAGATGCGATTGCCCGCGTGGAAGCCCACCGGCTGCGCAAATGGCTCAAAACCTATTACCAGACCAAAGGCAGAGACCACCCTATCCAGATTGCGCTGCCTGCAGGGACCTACGTCCCTGTCTTTGTATACCATCGCTTGGAGGACAACCCGCCTCTCGACGGACCGGATACGGCGACCGCGATGGCCCACCCGGCCAGTGCATCCCACTCCGCCGTCGAATCCTCGATTCAATCCCCGGCCCAATCCAGTTGGAAAGATGAGCAGGCTACCGCATCGCAACCGGATGAGCCGCAGAACGCCGCTCCGGCGTTCCTCGCTGCCGGGGAGCAGCGCCATCGAGCCACTTTGCAGAAGGCTCGGTTCTTGGCGCTCCTGTTCTTGATCTTCGCTCTCGGAGTCGGGTTCGCAATCTGGATGCACTTCGCCCCGCCTATGCGCCCCACTTGGTCGGAAGCACAAGCCGCGTCGCTCGCCGCGCGTGGTGTCTCCGCCTACCGTGGCGTCTCCGCCTACCGCGGGGCCGCCGCCAGTGTCCCCGTCCCCCTGCGGATCATCTGCGGCTACTTTGGTCCTCCCCAAATGGACAGCGCGGGGGACCTCTGGCAGCCTGATCAATATTGGGAGAATGGTTGGACAAAGAGTCAGCCAACCGTCTATATCGCCCGAACCAGCGATCCCTTTCTCTTTCGCTACGGCCGCTTTGGGGACTTCAGCTACAAGATTCCTCTAGCTCCGGGGATCTACGAGCTTCATCTTTACTTCATTTCGGCGGCTGCAACCCCGGAACCGGAAGAAGATCAGGACAAGTCTGTATTTACAGTGGCAATCAACGGCAAGAATACCTTCGAGGACTTCGATCCTCTTTCAGACGCCATGGGGAGCAATATCGCCGATGAACGCGTTCTTCGCGATATCTCTCCGGCTCCGGACGGGTTCCTGCACATTCAACTCAGCACCTATGTCGGCTCACCCTCGTTGAGCGCCCTGAAGATCCTGCCCGGCCTGCCCCACAAGCAACTTCCGACCCGAATCATTACCAGAGCCACGTTCTGGATGGATCCTCATGGACAGCTCTGGCATCCGGACACCTACTACTTGGGCGGTAGGCGGCTGACGCATTACGACGTTGCCAGTTTCAAGGCCGGCCCGGGAACCGACGCCGATCTTTACCGCACAGAACGTTACGGACACTTCTCTTACGCCATCCCTGTCGATCTTCGAGACCAATACACCGTCATTTTGCACTTTGCAGAACTCTACTTCGGCCCCAAGGGCCCCGAGGGTGGAGGGGTGGGAAGTCGAGTCTTCCGCGTCCTATGTAATGGCAGCACGTTGCTGGACAACTTCGACATCCTCCACGAGGCTGCCCCCGGCCATCCGCTGGTCAAGACCTTCTATCACCTGAAGCCCACCGCGCAGGGCAAACTCAATCTTGTCTTTGAGCCCATCAGGAACTACGCAACGATATCCGCCATTGAGGTTCTCGACGAATCGAATTGAGCCGCTGCGAACTCCCGTGCATCTTCTCCGCGAAAGGACCGGGACCACAACAACAGGTGCGTTCGCGCTGTATCAGGAACCGCCGCGTTTCAGATCTCCCGCCATCTTCGACCAGACTTCGCCGCCGTTTCAGGTAAAGTGCCAGATCCTCAACACGGAGCATCAGCCTCGACATAGAGGTGATGCTCTGTAGCACGTACTACCCTAGCGGCCAGCCGCAGAGAGATCTCGCGCCTCAGCCCACGCCTCAATCTCATCAAAGGCAAGGTTCTCCGCAGAGCTTCCCGTCTCTTCCTTCCAGCTCAGGAACATCGCCCCATAACTCTTCGTACTGCGTCGCTCCGGGCCTACGTGCAGATCTTCCAGAACCCTCTCAATCCACTCCGGTGAACCCTCCAGCTCCGCCCATACCCCGATCGGGGTCTCATCCAGAACCAGATGTCCACCCTCCCACTCCCACTGCGTACGAAACTTCTCATAGCGGAACACCGGACCATAACCTAGATGCAGAAAGATCTCGGCCAGCGCGTCACCATCCTCCACTATGCTCTCCGTCTCAATCCTCGTCTTGTACTGGACGTCGCCTCCATCCCCATCCGCCACTCGTTTGTGCGTCACCGTGCATATCTTTCCATAGTGGCGGATCCGCAGGATCTGCCTCCGTGAGCGAAGTCTGCGATCTACCGAATCGTAGAGCGTGTTGCTCTCAAAGGTCCTGTCCGTCACCAGCCGAAAGCCAAGTCTCTGCGCACTCAACCGAAGCTTCTCCACGTCATCCACTGAAAACTTCAGCTCGATCTCCGCAGCCTGCATGCCGCCAGTATACGTCCATCCCTTCTCTCGGGGCGCTGTCGCCCCAGTTCAAAGCGTCCTCCGCATCAGCCAACATCCTCCTCCCGTATCCTTCGCCCCACAGGGATCCTTCATCCCGCAAGCTCCATTCGCTACGATGGAGAAGGTCGTCTATGCTCAAGACACTCCACCTCGATGCCTCCAACCCCGCCGCCATCCAGCAGGCCGCCGCCATCCTGCGCCGTGGAGACCTCGTGGCCTTTGCCACCGAGACGGTCTACGGCCTTGGAGCCAACGCCCTCTCCGCTCAGGCCGTCGCCGCCATCTTTGCCGCCAAACAACGTCCCGCCTGGGATCCCCTCATCGTTCATCTGGCCTCACCTCGGCAGCTTGCACAGATAGCCATGATTCCTCCCTCGCTCTCCACACGCATACAAGCCCTCATAAACACCTTCTGGCCCGGCCCCTTGACCCTGCTGCTGCCGCGGACTCCGGCCGTTCCAGACGCCGTCACCGCAGGCCGTCGATTGGTCGGAGTAAGAGTTCCAAAGCATCCGGCCGCCCAAGCCTTGCTTGCCGCCGCCGCCTTGCCCGTCGCCGCTCCCAGCGCCAACCGCTTCGGACACACCAGCCCAACCACGGCAGCCCATGTACTCGCAGACCTCGACGGCCGCATCCACGCCGTCCTGGACGCTGGCCCTACCTCCGTCGGAGTCGAATCAACCGTGCTCGATCCCACCCAGACACCCATGCGGCTCTATCGTCCCGGAGCGATCACCTCACAGCAGTTACTGGCGGCCACCGGCATCGCCGTGGAAACATTCCTTCCCCCATCCGGCGCGTCCCCACTCGAGCCCTCAGCTCTGCCCTCGCCCGGCTTCGGAATACGGCACTACGCTCCGCAAGCCCACCTGGAACTGGTGGACGGCTCGGTTCAAGCCCTCTGCGCCGCCGTGCAAAAATTGCAGACCAACCCCATAACCCCGCTCACAGCCCACCCCGCACCCGTCGGCCTTCTCCTGCCCACCGACTGGAACCTGCCGAAAAACTGCCCCTTGCATCCCGGCGTCGTCGTCGTCCGCTGGGCCTCCTGGAGTGATCCCAAGGCGCTCGCCACCAGCCTCTTCGCGGGCCTTCGCGCGCTGGATGACCTCAAAGTCCTAACCATCCTATGTCCGCTGCCACCCTCCGGTGGACTAGGTGACGCCATCCGCGACCGCCTGCAAAAGGCCGCCCGCTCCTAAGCCTGCACCCATTTCGTTCGCAGCCATTTGTCCCTCCTGGTGAACTCCCGCGCTACTTCATCACACTGGGAGCCGTATGGGCGTCACTGGTCTTGTATAGATATTTGATGGCCGACTTGTACACCAGAATCCGGCTCCGCCCCACACGCAGCTTGATGGTGCACTTGTCATACCACTGGATCACACCCTGAATCTGTTCTCCATCTTCCAGAAGAATCGTCATCTCTGTCTGCTGCAGCATCTGCTTCTGGAAATAAAACGCCTCAGCGTGCGAAGTCTCCGCAGTTCCGTGGTTGTCGGTAATCGTTGCGTGCGTCAGCGGATCTTCCGTGTGCGCCATCTCCCGTCGATGTTCCCAGGTCGGGAGCCGAGGACGCACCAGCTTGCGCGTTCCATTGAAACTGTTATCGTCGCTACGCAATGCCGTTCTGCTCTCCATGATCGCTCTCTTCACAGGTATCCTCACAACCTCTTCGGCGCAGAGAAAACTGCGCTCAAAACAACCACTCCATTCGACCGTCTCTGCGTCAACCTGGAATTCAAGCGAGGTGTCAACCCGGATCCAAAATCCTCCAGCCACCATCCGGATTGCGTCTCATCCTGTCTATGCCTCGTTTCGATGCCCATTCCATCCAGACAGGTTGTTCGTTCCCTCCCCCAACAACCTGCGCCGCCTGCGGAATGGACCTCGCATCCTGCTCCACCCCTTGCCGTCTCTTTACGCCCTCCTAACCCAGGCTCCCCTCCAGTTCAACCGCCATCGCGTCCAGACTCAGGGACCGCAGCAGGTTTCGGCGCATGCCGCTCTGTACCCCATCCATAGCTCGTACCGCACGCTCAATCCATTCGAAGGGAAATGTGTCCGCCAGGCGCTGAAGTTCGGCTCGCTTGTCGATGTTCCGGACCCCATCCGGCGCCCCCGCTTGCAGCAGTAGCATGTCTTCCAGCAAACTGGAGAGCGCCCGCAGCAGCGCCGTTGTCTTAACCTGACCCTCCGCGCCGGCTCGATAGGTCTCCGTCATCCGAAACAAAGCGGAGTGATCCTCCGAACCTCTGGAGCGCTCCGCCGTGTTCAGAATCGTAAAAGCATCCGCTCGCGCCGCAGCATACTCGGCCAACTGGAATCCTAAGGCTCGTCCCACCGCACCCTCGCTCAGCCTCGCCGTAAGCTCGCGTTCCACCGCGCTAAGCTCAGGACGCCGCTTCACCAGCAGCGGCCCAATCTCCTCCGCGGGCAGAGCCCCCAGATGCGCCACCGCGCACCGGGAACGGATCGTCGGCAAAAACTCCCCCAGATTCTCTGCCAGCAGCAAAATATGGACATAAGCCGGCGGCTCCTCCAGAACTTTCAAAAGCGAGTTTGCGGCCTCCTTCATAAGCGCCGAAGAGGTCAGCACGAATACCTTGGCGCGAGCCTCCGTGGGCAGATACTGCGCTCTCTGAATCATCGTCCGCACCTGTCCCAGCTTAATCAGCAACTGCGGCGGATCGGGCGGCAGAATCAGCACATCCGGATGCGTCTGCACCATTACGCGGGTGTCCTTCTTATCGACCTCACGCATCTCTTCGCGGGACGCAACCGCCTCCTCAACCTTTGCCTCAAGATCCGCCCCCTCCGCAATGCGCGTGCAGTTGCGGCAATCAGCGCAAAATCCCGCCAGTGGTTGGCCGGCGTGCGTCCCGCTTCTTGCAATCTCGCGCGGTTGCCGTTCACACTCCAGCGCCATCGCCAGCAGCAGCGCAAGGCTGTACTTTCCCGCCCCGCGCGGACCGGTCACAATCAGCGAATGCGGCAATCTGCCGACAGCGATGGCCGCGCGCAGACGATCCACGGTCGCCTGATTGCCGAAAAACTCAGAAAACGTTGAAGGCAGTGTCACCCTTTGAGCTTACCTCGCCAACCGTCCGGATTGAAGCAGGATCAAACCGAAGGAGACCACCTGCCCAAACCCACGCACACCATAAATGAGTTCCCCAAAACCCGACCCCTCCGATCGCGAACCCACCTTTACCCCTCCACCGAACGCCATACCTACCCACCGCTTGGGCTCGGGTGCGCTACACTTCCCAGGAACCTTTCCAACAAGACCTTCGCCTCTGCTCCATGTCCCCACTCTGGACCAATCCGAGGCAACGCAAGCAGAGCGCCTTGCCCTTCCCATCGATCACAGATCCCCTTCGCCGTTCTGTCGCCTCAACCGCCCGGCCAGCCGCGACAGCAACTCAGGATCCAGCGCCCCGTCAGCCTGCTCCAACCGCGCCCACTGCACGGCAAAGTTCCCCAGCGTCGAACTCTCCGCCGAGCAGCGCTCCACCGGAACCCCGCACGCAGCGGCCGTCAGTTCATTCAGAAACTCGTTGCGGCTACCTCCACCCACCACGCAGATCCGGTTCAGCTTCTTGCCCGCCATGCCACGAAGATCCTCCAGCAGCGTCGCATAGCGCTTCGCCAGGCTGTGGAAGATCAGGTTGGCATACACCGGAGCCGCCTCTCTGCCCGCAGCCAGAGGAACCGCTCCACGGGCCTCCAGTTGCGCGTTGATCCGCTCTGGCATCCTGCCCGGCAGCAGCAATTCCGGATCGTCAAGATCCAGAACACACTCCGGTGCGGGTAGCCTTCGCGCCCCACACATCAACTCTTCCAGAGGATACGGACCCTTCTCTTCCCAAACATCCATACACTGCCTCAGCAGCCACATGCCCACCATGCCGCGATGAAACAGAATATCTCCCGTTGCTGCCCGGAGATTGGTAAACCCTTTGCCGCACGCATCCTTCGTATTGTGTGGCTCCGCTACCCGCGTACCCACCAGCGACCACGTTCCCGAACTGATGTATGCCCAGTTCTCATCCTCAGCATCAATGCCTGCAATCGCCGCCGCTGTGTCGTGGCACGCCGTCGCCACCAGCCGCGTTTGCTCGAACGCCGCAAATCCTCGCAACGGATGCCTCATCCCTCCCAGTACCGTGCCTGTCTCCACCAGCTCCGGAGCCTCAGCCACATCCAGCCCCAAAGCAGCAAAAATCTCTCCCACCCATTGCGCCGTGCTCGGCCTGCCCTCCGAACCTATCGCCCAATTCCCTCCCGCAGACCCCATTAACGCTGTGTGCGAAGCATTCGTCACCTCCGCAACCCGCGGAGCCCCCAGCCAACACAGAACATACTCCGGAAGGTTCACCCACGGCATACCCACCGGCATCCCGCTCCTCTTGTCCGCATAGAGCTGATACACGGTATTCAGCGGTTGGACCTGGACCCCAGTCAGCGCATACATCTGCTCTGCGGAGATGCGCTCATGCGCCTCCTTCATCGCCAGGCCCGTCCGCGGATCGCGATAGCAGAATGGCTGCGCCAACGGCCGACCCCGGCCGTCCAGCCGTACATAGTCCACAGCCCAGCCCGTAACCCCAATCGAGGCAATCCCCTCCGGCGCCAGCTCCGCACACTCCCGCAGCCCCCGCTCCAACTCGTGCAGGATGCGCTCCAGATCCCAGTACAGGCTCTCGCCCTGCTGCAGCGGCCGATTCGCAAACCGATGCACCATGCGAATCTTCGGCTCTCCTGCCCGCCACTGCAGCAACGAGACGCGACAGCTCTCCGCCCCAAGATCGATGCCCACCAGAGCCGGATCGCCGCTCACCGCAGAAACGCCTCAGGCAAACCGCCATCCACAGGAATCAGATGACCGCTCGTGCACCGAGCCTTCGGCCCCGCCAGGAACAGAATCGCCTGCGCGCAATCCTCCGGCTCAATCGGCTGATGCGTCAGCGTGCGCCGAGCATAAAACTCTGCCAACTGATTGCGCAGCTCCTCGTCCGTGCTCTCCTTCTGGAACTCGATCTTGTACTTGGTCAAAGATGCAATCACACGGTCCCGAGGGAACATCGTCGAACCCTTCACTACCGTCGCCGGATTGATGCCGTTCACTCGCACCTTCGGGCCCAGCGAGACCGCCAGCTCACGCACCAGATGGCTCAGCGCCGCCTTGCTCACATCATAGGCTTCGCTGCCGCGCTTCGGCACCACCGCATTGGCAGAGCTCGTCAAAACCACGCTGCTCTCCAGATTCTCCTCAGCAAAGATCTTCGCCGCCTCCTCCGCCAGCAGAAAATTCGCCGTAACATTCAGCTCCAGCGTCGTGCCCCACATCGCGTCGCTCACCACCCCGCTCGGCGGAGCAGGGAAGATCGCCGCCGTATTCACCAAAATATCCAGCCCGCCAAAAACCGCTATCGTCTCCCGGATCGCTGCGGCAATCGACTCCCGGCTGCGTATGTCAATGGCCGCAACCGTCACCGCCTCCCGCCCTGCAATCGCCTGCGCCTCCTTGGCTGCCGCCTCTGCTCCCTCCACGTCGCGGTCGGCGATCACCACATGCGCTCCACGCTCACACGCCAATAGAGCGGTAGCACGTCCAATCCCACTCGCTCCGCCCACAATCAGCGCAATCTGCCGACTAAGCTCCTTCTCCGGTGGCTGGCGACGGATCTTCGCCTCCTCCAACGCCCAGTACTCGATGCGGAACGCCTCCGCTGCCGGCAGCGCCACGTAGTTCGCGTACACCGGGAACTCCTTCGACTCAGCTGCAGCTCCCGCCTGCGGCACCTCACCCGCCGCCGGACCACCCTCCTCCGCCAGCGCCGTCGCTCCCTTCATCACACCGATCGCATTGCGGTAGAACTCGCCCGTTATCCTTGACTCCGCCTTGTTCTTCCCAAAGGAGAACATCCCAATACCCGGCAGCAGCACCACCGTCGGATTCGGATCACGCATTGCCGGCGAATCCGCCGTAGCATGCCTCTGGTAGTACGCCGCATACTCCTTGCGATAGTTCTCCATCGCAGCATCAATGGCTGCCTTCACGGCCTTCAGATCCGCCCCTGCATCCACCGGCACATATAGCGGCCGAATCTTGGTCCGGATAAAATGATCGGGACAGCTCGTGCCTAGGTGCGACAGCGCTGCCGCATCCTTGCTGTTGATAAACTCCTGCACCTCAGGTAGATCGGTAAAGCTCCCAATCAACCGCTTCTTCCCGCTCACCAGCCCGCGCAGGTACGGCATCGCATCCAACGCCACATCCCGGCGATCAGCTCGTGGCTGCGCCACGGCACCCCCAAACACCGGCCCGCGCCGTCTCCCCTCGTGCGCCTCAAGAAACCGCCCTATCTGATCGATGATCGTAATCGTATTCAAATATGACTCGCGCTGCGTCTCTCCCCACGTAAAAAGACCATGTCCGCCCAGCACAATGCCATCGCAGCCTGGATTCTTCTCCACCGCGTCAAGCATCATCATCGCCAGCTCAAATCCAGGTCGCTGCCATGGCAGCCACACCAGCTTGTGCCCAAACTGAGCGTTGAACTCCTCCATCTTCGCCCGCCCATTGGCCGCCGCCGCCAGTGCAATCCCCCAGTCCGGATGCAGATGATCCACATGCGCAAAGGGAAGAAACGCGTGCAGTGGCGTATCGATCGAAGCCGCCACCGGGTTGCCCGCAAAGGCGCACAGCGGGTACTTCGCCACCATCTCGTCTTCCTTCGCTACCCCCTCATACTGCGCCTTCAACGCCCGTACCCGATCCAGATATAGCGTGGCAAAGCCTTTCCGCTCAATGCTGCCCAGATCTCCACCACTCCCCTTCACCCACAACACCTCGCAGGCCTCGCCCGTCAAAGGATCCTTCTGCCGGATCTTGGAGCTCGTATTTCCGCCTCCAAAGTTCGTAATCCGCAGATCCGCTCCCAACAGATTCGAGCGGTACCGCAGTAGCTCCGGCTCATCCAGTCGGGAGGCCGCGTTCTCGTCCCACAGATCCTTCAAAAAATTCAGCGCCATTTCACTCACGTCCCGTCATCCTCGAATTTAGGTCCGCAAAAATCATTGCACATTTTTAGTCAATAGAGCAAATGTTTCTATACAAAAAATAACTGTCGACATTCCACATGCCGACTCCTCCCGCCCTCACACTAGGCCGGCGTGCAGGACTCCAGCGTCTCGCGCGTCACCAGTTTGTACTCCACATAGTTGTAAGGAGCCACGGTCTGTCCCCGTAAAATCGCTAACCCAAGTTGAATCAGCCGCGGACCATAACTAGCCGCCTCATGGGAAACTGAACCCAGCCACGGACTCCCAGGCTTGCCAATCTCCTCCAATGCCTCGGGAATACAATCCTGCCCCGTCAGCCACACATGCCTCTCCCGCTTCAGCTTCCGAACCGCCTCCAGAGCTCCCAAAGCTCCCGTGTCCGTGGCTGCGGTGATCAGAATATGCTTGTCCCGCGGATGCCGATCTAGAAAATCCGCTACCGTCTTGCGGCTGCTATCCCGCATGCCCCGTGTGTCCATCCGCACAAAGCTCTCCACCGGCAACCCCGGCAGCTTGCCCCGAATTCCCTGAAACGCACCCGTAATTCGGCTCTGCACCAGCGGACCAGCCTCTTCAATATCCAGCCCCAGCACCCAATCTACCTTTCCGCCCCAGTGCTCGATTGCTTGATTCGCCAGCAGTTCACCCGCCTCGACCCCCACTCTGTAGTTGTCCACCCCAAAATAGGTGGCATGGGGATGCGGAATATCCAGGGCAATCATCGGAATCCCTGCGGCTGAAATCTTGTCTGCAATGATCGGAGCCGCCTGCTGATCAATCTGGAACTCAATCACTAGATCTACCCGTTTCCGGATAAACTCTTCCGCCACCTTGATCGCCGTGGCCCCATCGTACCGATTGTCCAGGATCACCAAGTCCACGCCCGCCTGATCGGCGGCAAACTGCAAGCTGGCCGCAACCGCCTCGGAGAACGGCATCTCCGCGCTCTCCTTCGCAAAACCAAAGCGCACCTTCCTCGGTCGTGTCACCAGACGGTAAAGCCCATCCTGCGAATGCGCCAGATAGCCTCGATGCACAAACGTCTTTAGAATCCGGTAAACGGTCGTCTTTGAAATCCGTGTGCGCTCATAGATCGCCTCCAGCGCCATCGGCCTGTCTTCTTTTTGCAGCAGTTCCAGGATGTCAAGCGCCTTGGAGAGAACCGGTATCAGATACAGACGGGTGTTCGAGGACTTGGACAAATCGATGCTCCTTGAAACCTTCGCTTGCAATCACTCCGTTCAGGTTTCCTATGCAATCGATATTACTCTCCACACCAGCACAGAAGTCTAGTCCCTGCAACATCCCGCCTCTTCCTCATCCCTCAGGCGTAGCTGCTCACCGACCCTGAATTCCGTTCCTGACGCTCCGCCCGAATCTTCTCCAGATACCCACTCCCGCGCAACCCCTCCAGAGGATCCTCCGGCAGACCCCGGCCCCGCCGCCACGCCCGCACCGCCGGACGAACGTCATACCAGAACGCTGTCCGGAGGCACTCCTCAGCCTCTACCAGCCGAGCCTCCCTTTGCAGTTCGGCTAACCGCTCCTGGTCAATCAGCGTCGCCTTGGCAAACAACTCCTGCGCGCCGCACACCGATTGCACCATCGCCTCCAGTTTCCCCTTCAGATTATGGCTCTGGTCAATCATGAACGCCGTCTGCTTCAACCCAGACGGGTGTGAAAGCAGCTCGTGAAAGATGCGAAAAACCTGATAAGGATCGATCGAGCCAATCGTCAGATCGTCGTCGGCATAGCGCCGATCGTTAAAGTGGAATCCGCCCAGCGCACCCTCCCGCAGCAGCCACGCTACAATCTGCTCAATGTTCTGCGACTGGTAGTGGTGTCCGGTATCCACCAGCACAAACGCCTTCGCGCCGGCGTGCCTGGCCAGCAACAACGCCATGCCCCAATCAGCAATATCCGTATGGTAAAAGGCTGGCTCAAACGGCTTGTACTCAATCAGCATGCGCTGCTCCGGCCCCAGCTTGGCGTGGGTAGCCGCCATCGCCTCCATCAGATAATCAATCCGTCGCGGAATGCTCTGCGTTCCGGGATAGTTCGAGCCATCTGCAATCCAAAGAGAGACGTCCCGTGAATCCAGCCTGCGCGCAATCTCCACCGAGTCCACAAGGTGCTGGATCGCCATCTGCCGTACCTCCGCACTCGGATTGCAGATCGACCCGTGCTTGTACTTCTGGTCCTGAAAGAGATTGGGATTGATCGACCCCGCCCGGACTCCATACTTCTCCTGCAAAGCCTGGATCAACGGCGCATCACTTACCCCATGGGGCAGGTCCCACAGCACATGCAGCGCCAAAGTCGGGCTCGCCCCGGTCAGGGCGTTCACCTGCGCTGCGTCGGCGAACTTCTCTTCGATCGAGGTCGCCGCCTCCGCCTGCACAAACTTCCCAAAGCGCGTGCCAGTATTGGCAAATCCCCAGGATGGAATCTCAATCGCAAATCCATCCAGAGCCTCGATGATCTTCTCCTCGGCTGTCTTCATCTTCTTATGCCTCTGAAATACCGTTTCTATTGAAACACATTGACGTTGAGTATTACTCGCAAGCATCACAGAAGTCAAAGACCTGAACTGGAATAGATCGAAATCTGTGCAAAACCAGTCATATCAACCCACCTGTCACCCCTCGCACCACCATCCGCTCGCACCTCTCGCTCGGCGCCGGCCTTGTCATCCAACCCCACAACTCCCTGCATCACTCTCCTCCCAGCGCTCTCCTTCCTCAGCCATCTTTTCCTCTCTTCCCCTCCCTATGATGGAAAGGAACATGTCTGAAGCATTTCCCCTCCCCTCGCACCTCGTCTCGCATATCGCTCAAACCTTGAATCTCCCCTCCAGCGGCGTCCTCGCCGTCATCAACTTGCTCGACGACGGAGCAACCGTCCCCTTCCTCGCCCGCTATCGCAAAGAGGCCACCGGCAACATGGATGAGGTGCAGATCCGGAACATCTCCGAACACGCTGCCTCCTTGCGTGACCTCTTGCAGCGCAAATTCACTGTCCTGGCCTCCATCTCCGAGCAGGGCAAACTCACCGACGAACTCAAGCTCCGCATCGAGGCCATCCTCGATCGCAACGAGCTGGAAGACCTCTACCTGCCTTACAAACCCAAACGCCGCACCAAGGCCACCATCGCCCGGGAGAAGGGTCTGGAGCCCCTGGCCGCCTACATCTATGCCCAGACCGCCGGTCCTATGGACCTGCTCACCCTCGCCCATTCCCTCCTGGACCCCGCCAGGGAGGTAACAACCCAGGAGGAGGCTCTCGAAGGAGCTCGCCACATCGTCGCCGAATGGATCAGTGAAGACGCCTCCGTGCGCAAAGAAGCCCGCGCTCTGCTCTTCGAAGAAGGCCTCATCGTCAGCCGCAAGACAATGGACGCCAAAGACGATCAGGAAAAATTCAAGATGTACTACGAGTATCGCGAGCCGGTAAAATCGATTCCCTCTCACCGCATGCTCGCCATTCGCCGCGGTGAATCAGAAAGCGTCCTCTACTGGCTCATCGAACTCGACGAGACTCGCGTCCTCGATCGCATCCGCCCCCGCGTCATGCGTCAGGCAGGCGACTGGACCCCTCACCTCAACCTCGCCATCGAAGACTGCTGGAAGCGCCTCTTGAACTCCTCCATCCAGGCAGAGATTCGCCTGGAACTCAAACGCCGCTCTGACCTCGCCGCCATTGAGACATTTCAACAGAACCTCGAGCACCTCCTTCTCGCCGCTCCCGCTGGCCCAATCTCCGTTCTCGGCATCGATCCCGGCCTGCGCACGGGCTGCAAACTGGCCGTCGTAGACCAGACCGGCAAGTTCCTCACCGACGACGTCATCTACCCCCACACCGGGCGCGCCACAGAAGCCAACCACAAGCTCGCCGCCATCCTCGCCCAACACCAGGTCCGCGCCATCGCCATCGGCAACGGAACCGCATCCCGAGAGACTGACGCCTTTGTACGCGACTTCCTCCAAACCAACAACCTCACCCACATCTTCCGCGTCACCGTCTCAGAGGCCGGAGCCAGCGTCTACTCCGCCTCCGATCTCGCCCGCCAGGAGTTTCCCAACCTCGATCTCACCGTGCGCGGAGCCATCTCCATCGCCCGTCGCCTGCAAGACCCGCTCTCCGAACTCGTCAAAGTCGATCCCAAGTCCATCGGCGTCGGCCAGTATCAGCACGACGTCGATCAGCGCCAGTTACAGCAATCCCTGGAAGCAACCATTGAAAGCTGCGTGAACCGCGTCGGCGTAGACCTCAACACTGCCTCCTGGACGCTTCTGCGCTACGTCGCCGGCATCAGCCAGCGCATCGCGCTCAACATCGTCGCCTTCCGCGATCAAAACGGCCTCTTCCGCTCCCGCGCACAGCTTCATCAGGTCTCCGGCGTCGGCCCCAAAACCTTCGAGCAAGCTGCTGGCTTCCTTCGCGTCCGCGAGGGAGACCATCCCTTGGACAACACCGCCGTGCACCCGGAGTCCTACGCCTTGGTAGAGCAAATCGCCCACTCCCTCGCCCAACCGCTCCCAGAGTTGATTCGCAACCCGCAACTCCTCGCCAACCTCGACCACACCACCTTCTCTGCCGGAAGCTTCACCCTCCAGGACATCCTCAGCGAGCTGAAAAAGCCCAGCCGCGACCCCCGCGACCGCTTCGTCGCCCCTGCCTTTAGCGACTCCGTCCGCGAACTCACTGACCTTCAACCCGGCATGGTGCTGGAGGGCGTCGTCACCAACGTGGCCAAGTTCGGAGCCTTTGTCGATCTCGGCGTCCACCAGGACGGACTGGTGCACATCTCTGAGATCGCCAACCACTACATCAAGGAGCCGGCCGAGGTGCTCAAAGTCGGCCAGATCGTCAAGGTCAAAGTGCTCTCGGCTGACGCCAAAACCAAGCGCATCGCCCTCTCCATCAAGGCCCTCCAGGCCCCTGCCGGCGCCAACCGCGCCTCACGTCCCGGCAAGGTAAACAAAGCCCCCGCCTCAGCGCCCAGTTCCATCCGTGAAAAGCTCGCTCTGCTCTCCACAAAGTGGCGCACCGGCCAGAGCGCTGCCCCTGGAAACTAGCGCGCCTGCTCGCCCTCCCGGAAAAGCCCTCCTGGACAAGCCCGCGCTGGTTCTACTCCATTCCGCCACTCCATGGATCGCCATTCTGTCGGCCAATAGAGTCCTTCACCGCCGCTCGCTCGGCTCCAATCCCACCACCATGCGCACTGCAGTCGCCCTCGCTCCGAGAAGGAGATCAGCAACGCAGACCGGCAAAGCAGATCGGCGCAAGTTATACTTTTATGTAACGCATCGCAGGGAGGCGCATCATGTATAAAACTCATCTCCGCAAAGTGGGTGGCTCCATCATGTTGGCCGTCCCGCCAGCCTTCCTCGATCAACTCAATCTGCAAGTTGGCGCCACCGTCGGCCTTGACATGGATCGCGGCTGTTTGGTGGTCAACCCCAACCCACGGCCGCGCTACACGCTCGCAGAGCTGCTGGCCGCATCAGACTACTCCCAGCCGCAACCCGCCGAGGAACGTGAATGGGTCGATGCGCCCACTGTGGGTGGCGAGCTGATATGAGGCGCGGCGATATTTATATGGTGTCTCTCGACCCAGCCGCAGGGCATGAGCAAAGCGGCAGCCGCCCCGTCCTGGTCGTCTCACCCGCCGAGTTCAACCAGGCTACCAAGCTGCCCGTGGTCCTGCCGATTACCAATGGCGGCGACTTCGCTCGACGCCTGGGTTTCGCGGTACCAGTGTCAGGCATCCACACCACCGGCGTCGTGCGCTGCGACCAGCCGCGTGTTCTCGACCTTGCCGCCCGCCATGCCCGCAAGGTGGACTCCTTACCGGCGTCCATCATGGAGGAAGTGCTGGCGAAGGTCGCCACGCTCTTCGAATAGCCCCACCCTATCGGCATTTCGCCGGGCAGATCCTGGCATCCCCGACCTGGACCGGCTGACGGCAATGCAACAAAACCACTGGCTGCAAAGCGCTGGGTCCAGCCAGCCCGCGCTCCACAGAGACTATCCTGTAAACGCCATGACCAGCAGCCCGGCAAAACCACACAGCACTCCATCCCGCGCCAAGCTTCTTCAGGACGATCTCACCTTCCTGAAGAACGCCACCCTTGTCGATGGCTCTGGCGCTGCCCCACGCACCGCCGATCTCCTCCTCTCCGGCCAGCGCATCGCAGAGATTGGAACCCTCACCCCTCCCTCCCACGCCCGCATCCTGGACTGCACCGGTCTCATCGCTGCGCCTGGTTTTGTGGACGCCCACAGCCACTCCGATCTTCAAGTCCTCCAGGGCAGGCTGGAAAAGACGCGCCAGGGCGTCACCACAGAGATTGTGGGCAACTGCGGATTCTCTCCTTACCCCATGGCGCAACACGCCCAGGCCGTCCAGCAGTTTGCCAACGGCATCCTCTGCGGCCATCAGGACTGGGGATGGCCCACCGCCTCAGCCTATCTTGAAGCCCTCTCCAGCGCTCCCTTCGCCAGCGTCTACTCTCTCATCGGCCATGGCAGTCTACGCATTGAGGTCGCCGGCAACCAGCAGCGGCCCCTCACGGAACCGGAGTTGGATCGCATGGAGCATCTGCTCGATGACGCTCTCTCTGCCGGCGCCATTGGCTTCTCCACCGGGCTCATGTATGCTCCTGGCTCCTGCGCACCCCAATCGGAACTCGAGCGCCTCTGCCGCGTGGTCGCCCGGCATGGCAAGGTCTACGCAACCCACATGCGCAGTTACTCCTTCGGTCTCCTATCGGCCATCGAGGAGCAGTTGGAGCTCGCCCGGCGCACCGGCTGTCGGCTACAGATCTCGCATCTGCAGGCAGTGGGCCGTCCCAACTGGCCCCATCAGGCGGCCGCGCTTGAACGCATCGAAGCCGCTGCGCAGAACGGCGTCGACGTCGCCTTCGACTGCTACCCCTACACCGCTGGAAACTCTACCCTCACCCAACTGACGCCGCAGTGGGCTCTCGACGGCGGCCTTGACGCTCTCGTCCTCCGCCTTCGCGATCCACTCCTTCGCCGCCAGATTCTGGACGAAACGCGCTCCTCCATGGCGGTGCCCTGGACAGACGTTGTTCTCACCTCCGTCGCATCCAGCAAAAACCAGCCTCTGGTCGGCCAGAGCCTCGCCGCCATCGCCCTCCTTCGCCGCCAGGATCCTGCTGAAACCCTGCTGAATCTGCTCATCGAAGAGCACGGCGAAGCCACCATGCTCACCTTCAATCAAAGCATGGAGAACCTTCGCCAGATCCTCACCCATCCCCTCTCTATCATCATCACGGACGGCCTCTACGTGCGCGGCAAGTCTCATCCTCGCCTGCACGGAACCTTCCCTCGCCTGCTCGGCGAACTCTGCCGCGGCCGGCATTGGCTCACCATTGAAGACGCCATACACAAGATCACAGGCAAACCCACGGAGCGCTTCGCCATCCCCCACCGTGGCCTGCTCAAGCCCGGCTACTACGCCGATCTCACCCTGTTCGATCCAGAGGCCATGGACAGCAAGGCAGACTACGACGCCCCTGAAACGCCTCCCACCGGAATCCACCACATCTTCCGCAACGGGAAGAAGATAGAACTCCCGCCCGCGTCACCTCCTGCCCCGGAACAAATCGGAGGCCACTCCCATGCCTGATCTCCATCCGCAGCTCAACGCTGCTCCCTCCCCAACCCAACCCTCCGGTCTGATTCCACCCCATCAAAAGGGACTGGGATGCATGACCACCGCGCTCTCCGCCGACCAGATTGCATCCCTGCGCTGGAACCTTCTTCACGAAGATCTCAGCCTGCCCACCGCCGTTCTCTACGCCGACAAACTGAACCACAATATCGCCTGGATGCAGAAGTTCGCAGACTGCTACGGAGCCGTTCTCGCTCCTCACGGCAAGACAACCATGGCGCCCAAACTGTTCTCCATGCAGCTCGCGGCGGGAGCATGGGGAATCACCCTGGCCACCGCGCCGCAGGTCTCCGCCGCGTACCAGCACGGAGTACGTCGCATCCTCATGGCCAATCAGTTGATCGGTCGACAAAACATGGCCATGGTGGCGGCTCTCCTCGACGACCCCGGCTTTGAGTTCTTCTGCCTGGTAGACTCCGCGGCTAACGTCGAGCAGCTTGGCAGCTTCTTTCAATCCTCCGGCAAGCAACTGCACGTACTGCTGGAAGTCGGAATGGAAGGCGGCCGCACCGGCGTACGCAACCCGCGGCAGACCGAAGATCTGCTCCAGGCCATCTCCCATTGGCGGCAGCAGATCCTCTTGTCTGGCGTTGAGATCTATGAAGGCGTCAGCGAAGACGAGTCCGCCATCCGCAGCCTTCTCCACCGCGCCCTGGATCTCGCCCGCGGCCTGGCCCGCGCGAGCCTCTTCCAACGAACTCCATTTCTCCTCTCCGGTGCAGGCTCCGCGTGGTACGACCTGGTCGCTGAAACCTTCTCCGCAGCGGCCCTCGAAATCCCCGCACAGATCGTGTTACGCCCCGGCTGCTATCTCACCCACGATGCTGGAGCCTACGCCGTGGCCCAGGCCCGCATCCAGGCCGGCAACCCGGTAGCTCGCCAGATGCCGTCCTCTCTCCAGCAGGCGCTCCAGCTCTGGGCGTATGTCCAATCCATCCCAGAACCAGCCAAGGCCATCGTCGGCTTGGGAAAGCGAGACGCGTCCTTCGACTCCGGTCTCCCCTCACCCGCGCTTCATCTCTCTCCGGCCACCGGCAATCTTCAGCCCGCGCCGGCTCACTGGAGGCCGACCCGCATGATGGATCAACACGCCTATCTGCACATCGACCCCGCTGATCGGATCGCTGTGGGCGACATGATCGGCTTCGATATCTCCCACCCCTGCCTCACCTTCGACAAATGGCGCTACCTTCCCCTCCTCGACCGCAACTATCAAGTGATTGACGTCATCCAGACCCTCTTCTGATCGCGCGCTTCCTCGCTCTTCTTCGCCTAAAGCTGGAATCGGCTTCCGAACTGAAACTGGCGCGGCGTATTCACATCGCTGGTGATCAACCCAAAGGTTGCAGCCACAGCGGGCTGTGTCTCCACGTCATAAATCGACGGCAAAGAGGGCTCAGCAAACTGCGGCGTTTTGGTCACGTTGTAGCAACTGACCTCAAAACGCAGCTTGCTGGATGCCCCCATCTTTGAAGTTCTTGCAGAGCGAAACATCAACTTTCTGGCTGCCCTCGTTGCAGCCATAGTCTTCAACCAATGGAGCATAAGCAGAGAAAAACCGCGGCTAGAAGCGAACCGCCATTGCCCGGCTGGCCATTGCCTCGAACTCGCGCCGCCATGCCTTCCCCGAGTACTTATCCGCCACCGCCACCACGATGTGTTGCGGCGTGATGCCAAGATCGCTGTTCCGCCCTAGTCCCTGCAAACACGAGGGGCAGTTGGTCAGCACCGTCGTACGATCGTCGCTCATGTCCTTCTTCAACGCTTCACGTTTGCGTCGCAGCATCTGATCGGTGATGTCCGGCCGGGAGAGTGAGAGCGTTCCAGCCTCGGAGCAACAGTGCGGCACAGCGGTTATGGAGTCGAAGCCACCTATCTGCTGGAGCACGCTGCCGGCCCTGCCCTCGAGCGAATCGTGGCAGGGCGCGTGATAGAGGTAGTCGCCGAAACCATCCAGCTTCAACCCAACCTCCGCAAGATAGGCCGTGACATCGACGATCCGGCTGAAGAGGGCCTCCGTGTTCATCGCGCTCAGGCCCTCTTTGCACGTTCCGCAAGTGATCACGCAGGCATCGAAGTCGAGGTGCGCAAACATCTCGCTGATCTGTGCAAACAGAATTGAGTCCCGCAACACATTGCGTGAGACCTGCGCCGTCATCGCATTGGCGTGGGCGGGAAAGCCACAACACAGAAAGGGTGGAGGCAACACGACACGCTGGCCCATCTCCAGCAGCATGTAAATGGCAGCCATGGAAACATCACTGAACAAGCGCTCGCTGCCGCACCCCGGAAAGTAGAAGACCGTCCTGATCTCTGCGCCCTTCGCGGGCCTTGCAGGCTCAAAGAGGAGCGCCTGATCCGGCTCGCACTTTGGCAGAACGTCGCGCAACGTCCACGCAGGCACAGGCGCAACTGCGGACTTGAGCATCTGCAGCGGATAGAAGTTCGACGCTACCTTGAGCGACTGCAACGGAGCAGCCAATTTGCTGCCGATACGCTGCACCGTTCCGCCAATCTGCACGATTGATCTTCGGAAGACCTTATTGAAGGTGGGTGCCTGACTATCCAGGTAGCGCAAGGTCATCTTCGTCGCCATCGGTGTGTGCTTGAAGCCGCTGCTGGCAAGGATTTCACGCTCCAGCACTGAAACGGCGCCTGTGTCGATATCGACCGGGCATGGCGCAAGGCACTTGTGGCACAGGGTGCAGTGATCGGCCAACTCCTCCAGCCAGGTCAGCAACTCAAAACTCGCCGAGAGCTTGCGTTGCGCGTCATAGAGGAGTGCCTCAATCAGCGAGCCAATGGCCAGATTCTTGTTGCGTGGATGATAGAACATCCCGCTGCCGGGATAGTTGACGCAGCAGTTCGGCTTGCACTTGCCGCAGCGCACGCAGTGAGCAATCATCTTTGAGAGTTCTTCGAGCTTTCCATGCTGCAGAATGCTGGCTTCCAATTCGAGCATGTTGAACGACGGCGTGAAGACGTGACCGAGCGCCTGATAATCCTGTAATTTGCCAGGGTTCATCAAACCATCGGGATCCACTTTGGCGCGATAGGCCTCAAGATCGGCCACCCGTGCGGGATCAAGATACTTGAGCTTGGTGATGCCAATGCCGTGCTCGCCAGAGACGACTCCACCCAGCGCCACCACTTTGGCCATCACATCGTCAATGCGCATGTCGGCCCGCTTGAGCATGGGACGGTCGTTTGAAAGCACGGGAACATTCACGTGCACGTTGCCATCGCCGGCATGCATGTGCGTGGCTAGAATGATGCGGCGATCGCGCACCTCTTGATAGGCCTTTTCGATGGCCTCGAGAATAGACGAGTAGCCGCGCAACAGGCTCTCGAGATCGTGCCTGAAGGCTTCAAGCTGCGTGAGCGAGCGCAGAGACTCTCTTTCTTCGAATTCGACTCGCTGACGGAACTGCACAAAGAGTTCCTCACGGGTCGCAGCCTGCGCTGCAAACTGCTCGGCGTCTTCTTTGGCGAGCAGGTTGCCAAGGATCTCTTCGGCGCGTGCGGCAAACTGTAGCTGCGAGTAGCGCTCTTCAGAGGTATTCACTTCATCGACAAAGTCGGCGAACTCGGCCAGCGCCTCCAGCGGAAGAACGATATCTTCGTTCATCTTGAAGGCATTCGTGCGGCGCGCAATCGCACCCAACTTCTTGCGGTCCTGCCAGAATCGCGTAGCCTCTTCCTTATCGCGGGCCACAAACATCGCTGTGTTGGAGTGCGCGGCAAGCAACCTGCGGATGCGCTCAACGCCGCGCTCGGTCTGCTCCAGATCGTCCCCGGCCACATCGATCAGCAGCACGGCGCGCGGTGTCTGTGCGCGGGCGGCCTTCACCTTGTAGTTGATGGCGCGAATGTACTCGTCATCGAAGTGCTCCAGAGCAAGCAGCGTCTCCTCGTGATCGGCGGCATAAGGGAATGCTCTGGAGAGCTCGACAATAACGCGGCTGGCTTCGTCAAAATCCCTGCCGAAGAACTCAAGACAGATCGTCTGCTTGGCCTTGTACGCGGGATAAAGAATGAAGCGGGCCGAGGTGATAACGCCGTCCGTGCCTTCCTTCTGCAGGCCGGGCACACCGCCCAGCGCCTTGTTCGTGATGTCCTTCCACAGCCCCTTCTTGCGGATCTCGGTGCCCCGCAGGCTGATGGATTTAAGCTTCGCCCCTTGCTCATCACGGATCTCAAAGACCACCGAGTCGTTGGGAAGGATCTTGCGCAAGGGATGATTGACGCGAGCCACGATCCAACTCTTGCCGCCGGGCATCGCAATCGTCCATTCAAGCAGGTTGTCAATGCATGTTCCCCATCGGACAGCCATCTTGCCGCCGGCATTTTCTGCAATGTTGCCGCCGATGGTGCTGGCCCACGCACTGGTAGGATCGGTGGCGAAGACAAGACCATGCTCGCTGGCGTGTTCCATGGCCATCTCCGTCACTACGCCGGCCTCAACGTCCATCACGTGCGTGGTCACCCTTGCGCCGCTCTCCAGTGTGACTTCATGCTCAGAGATCGAGCGGATGTGATTCATGCGCTCCGTGTTGATCATGATGCAGCCGGAACGCAGCGGTACCGCGCCACCCGTCAGGCCAGTTCCCGCGCCGCGGGGAATCGCCTTCAGGCCAAGCCTGGCGATGGCAGCCAGGAGAGGCGCCACCTGTGCCTCTGTCTCTGGAGTAATAACGGCCAGTGGCAGATACAGTCGCCAGTCGGTAGCGTCCGTGGCATGGGAGACGAGCGAGAATGGATCAAAGAGCACATTCTCTGCGCCCACAATGGGGCTCAGTTCACGCTTGATGCGCGCACGCAGGTCGGGCATCCCGCTCACATCCTGGCGGAACTGGTCAATCAGTGTGCGACAGCGTGCAAGTGTTTCCAGCACGCGAGCATCACCGTTAGCTGCGGCTGCAATCGCATCCACATCTTTGCCGATCTGCTTGAACAGACCTTCGCTGCGTGACGGGGAGTCAAGCAATTCCTGGAATAGGTACGGGTTACGGCGATGAATCAGCAGATCCCCAAAGATGCGCATCAGGCGCCGCGCACTCCGGCCGGTAACGCGAGCACTACGCAGCCCCTCGAGAACTTCGACGGTCTCAGACCCAAGCAGAAAAGAAATGGCCTGAGCATCATCTGCCGAGGTGTAGTTGAACGGAATCTCGCGCGTGCTGATCTGTCTGCTCCCGGTCGCTTCGCTCATAGGTTCCACCGTCCCTTGCCTGCATTGTAAGGGCGGAACCCTTGGCAAGGATGTGATGGACTCCACCCTCCATCGAGAGAGATTCGTTGGTGATCGAGAAGATGCAGCGCGTCTCCAGTTGTCCGTTTGATCTCTAGCGTTCTGTGGCGTAACGGCCTCGTTCGGAGGAATGCACCCGTCCTGAAGTTCTCGCAGAGCAAGACATCAACTCCCGCACTCCCTCCGTGCGCAGACGATCCAGATCCGCCCCGCCCCCACCCACGCAGTAATATCATCGGATGAGCGCTACAGCCATCACGTCCGTCGCCACGGTATTCATAGCTGCCTTCGTTGCAATCATAGGCTTCAACCAATGGAGAATCAGCAGAGACAAACTGCGGCTAGACCTGTTCAACAGGCGCTTCGACGTATACCTGCGCGTCCTCGACTACTACCAGGAAGTCTTGAAAGGCGAAGGCGTGCCAAGCGACTCCATAACCACGCCATTCATAAAGGCTGTGCGAGAATCGCGTTTCATATTTCCAAAGGCCTCCGGGGTCCATCAGTTTCTCGAAGAATTCCGGTACCGCGCAGATAAGTTCGCCAAAAACATAATCCCGAGAAGGGACGGGGACTTCGCATGGATTAACGATGCCATGCCGACCCTTGAAACCATGATGGAGCCCTACGTCAAGTTCGAGAAGCTGTAGCCCGCCCAACAACCAACAGCCCTGTAGGCAGGCCGCCGGGGTCACCAGTCCACGCATGATCGCCCGCTCCGTTGGAAGCGGAATCCTTTGCTGCGCCAGTCATCATCGCCACCAACTTCACCTCAGCTCCGGGCGCCGGAGCACCGCTGGGGTCAGTAACCGTTCCGCTCACGCTTCCACGCCCAGCCTGTGCCCATGCGCAAACTCCCGCACTCAGCAGCATCACAGACAAGCACAACATTCGGGGCAAAGCAGACACGCGGAATCCCCAGGACAAGATCGAACCTGCACAGCTCTGTAACCTCACCAATCTCCCTGCATCCAGCACGGCCTCCGAAACTTCTGGACTTGAAACGTTTGAATAGTGTAAAAACTAGGAACAATTCGAGATTCTGTCAAGGAAAATCTTGGCGGCCACCGCCAGACCCGTTTTTCCTTCACCGCCGGAGCACCAGCCCATGGCCACTCTCCGTGTGCAAATTCATAGAAGGAGTCGTTCGTTCGTGCTCAAAAGAAGTGACCGCAAATCCGGACATGTAACCCTGTCAGACGTAGCGCGCGCCTGTCGGCTCTCCGTCTCCACCGTCTCCATTGTGCTCAGTCAGGCGCCGCTCTCCTTGCGCCTGGCTCAGACCACGCGCGAGCGTATTCACGCCACCGCTCTCCGTCTTGGCTATCATCCCGACGCCTACGCACGCTCCCTGCGCAACCGCAGCACCAGAACCATCGGCGTGCTCGCTTATGACATGTCAGACCCCTTCTGCGTCCCGGTCATCCGCGGTATCGAGCAGGATCTGCAACCCCTCGATTACTTCTCTCTACTTGTCGACGCGCAGACCGAGCGCAAGCTCTTCGATAGCTCTCTGCGCATGATCCTCGAGCGGCGCGCCGAGGGCGTCATCGTCATCGCCAGTTGGATCTTCGAAGAGGCCAACCTGCTCGCCGACGTCAAAAAGAATCGCGTCCCCATCGTCATCGTCGGACGCGATCTCACCGAGCGCAGAATCCCCTCTTTTCTCGTCGATAACCAGGCCGGCGGAGCCATGGCCATCAACCATCTGCTCGCCCTCGGCCATCGCCGTATCGCCGTCATCCGCGGCCCGGATGATCTCTTCGATAGTCAGCCTCGCTGGACGGGCATCCAGCAGGCCGCCGCCCAGGCTGGCGTCCCGCTGGACCCGCGTCTGGTCGTCTCGCTGCCCAACCGGGTCGATCCAACCTCTGGATTTGACGGCGGTCTCAAACTCGCCCGACAAATGATCTCCTCCTCGCCCGGCTTCACCGCAGTGCTTGCCTTTGACGATCTCACCGCCCTTGGCGTGGTGCGGGGGCTCAAGGAAGAAGGCGTACGCGTACCGGAAGACTGCTCCGTCATCGGCTTCGATGACATCCTTCCCGCCGCCGTTTGCACTCCCGGCCTCACCACCATTCGCCAGCCCCTGCACGATATGGGATCGCTCGCCACCCAACGCCTGCTCCATGTCCTTCAACGGCCCAATCGAGAAAACCCATCCGCACATAAGCCTCACATGCTGGCGCCGGAGCTTGTCGTGCGCTCCTCCTCGGCGCCACCCCCTGCCAGACAGCGCGCCCGGTCCGCTCCCACACCCCGGCATTCACCAACCATCTCTGCCCGTCGAGCCACTCCAACCCAGCGGTAAACAAAGGTTTTCTCCATGTCTTTCACCTGCACCACCCATCCGGAACAACGCTCGAACGCCCCGCGGGGCCGCCGGGCGGAGAGGACACTCATTCCCATGATTCCTGCAACACGCCGCGCCCTCTATCGTGCCAACCTATGTTCAGTTAGCCAATCGGCTGGACTTCTTCTTCTCTCCATCCTCCTCATTCCGGCGTTGCACGCCGCCGATCCCGTCCCTCTCAACCAAACACCCTTGCATACCGGCTGGCGTCTCCAGTCCTCTTGCAAAATCAAAGCCACCGGGGATGCCATCTCCCTTCCCGGCCTCTCCACCCAAGGCTGGATCAGCGCCACCGTTCCCTCTACCGTGCTCGCCGCGCAGGTCGCTGCCGGCCTCCTGCCCGATCCCTACTACGGGGATAACCTGCGCAAGATTCCCGGCACATCCTACCCCATCGGTCGAAACTTCTCGAACCTGCCCATGCCTGAAGACAGCCCTTACCGCTGCGGCTGGTGGTATCGCGATGAGTTCACCGCCCCCGCTTCAGACCAAAAGGAAGCCCACTTCTGGCTGCGCTTCGCCGGCATCAACTATCGCGCTGACATCTGGCTCAACGGCCACAAGATCGCTGACGCTTCGCAGATCGCCGGAGCCTACCGTCGCTACCATCTGGATGTCACCGGCATCCTCAAACCCGGCCAGAAGAACGTCCTCGCCGTCGAAACCTTCGCTCCCACCCCCATGGATCTCGGCATCAACTGGGTCGATTGGAACCCCGCACCACCCGACAAAGACATGGGCCTCTGGGGAGCCGTGGACCTCGTCCGCTCCGGCCCGGTCGCCCTGCGCCACCCCACCGTCGTCACCCACTTCTCGGATGACCGCCTTGATGCCGCCAACCTCACCGTCTATGCAGAGATTCAGAACGCAACCAGTCAACCGCTCCAGACCGTCGTCTCTGGCGCCACAGCCGGCGCTCATTTTCAACAAACCGTCTCCCTCGCCCCGCACGAGCAGCGCACCGTCGTCTTCACTCCGCAACAGTTTCCTCAGCTACGCATTCACAATCCAAGCCTTTGGTGGCCCTGGCAGATGGGTGACCCGCACCTCGAGCATCTCTCCGTCAACGCCTCCGTCGCAGGACAAATCAGCGACCAGAAGACCGTCGAGTTCGGCATCCGCGAGGTCACCTCAGAGCTCACCGGAACCGGCAGCCGTCTCTTCCGCATCAACGGCAAGCCCATCCTCATCCGCGGCGGCGGCTGGTCGCAGGACATGCTGCTCCGCTCCGATCCGCACCGCCTGCGGCAACAGTTCCGCCTGGTCCGCGACCTCGGCCTCAATACCCTCCGCCTGGAGGGCAAGCTGGAAACCAGCGACTTCTTCCGCCTGGCCGACCAGAACGGCATGCTCGTGATGGCCGGCTGGTGCTGCTGTGATCACTGGGAGCAATGGAAGACCTGGACCGCGCAGGATCACGTCATCGCCGACGCATCACTGCGCTCCCAGATGCTCCGTTTGCGCCACTACCCTAGTCTTCTCGTCTGGCTCAATGGCAGCGACCATCACCCCCCAGCCGACGTCGAAACCGAATATCTGAACGTAGAGGCCCAGACCCATTGGCCCAACCCCATCCTCTCCTCCGCCACGGAAAACCCCACCACCGTCTCCGGCAACTCAGGGGTCAAGATGACCGGCCCCTACGATTACGTTGAGCCCAGCTACTGGTACTTTGCCGAGCGCTTCGGCGGAGCCCGCGGCTACAACACTGAGACCGGTCCCGGTCCCGATATTCCCTCTCGCGCCAGCCGCGCCACCTTCCTCCCCGATCCTGATGCCTGGCCGGCATCCGCCGATTGGAGCCTCCACATGGGTGGCGGAGGATTTACCACACTCAAGGACATCGACTCCTCCATGACGGCAATCTTCGCCAAACCCAACTCTGCCGCGGACTACACCCGCATGGCGGGAACTATGGCCTACGCCTCCGAGCGCGCCATGTTTGAGGCCTACTCCCGCAACAAGTACTACTCCACCGGAGTCATCCAGTGGATGCTCAACAACGCATGGCCCTCCATGATCTGGCACCTCTACGACTACAACCTGGAAGCAGATGCCGGATACTTCGGCGTCAAGCAGGCCTGCCAGCCGCTGCACATCCAGTACTCCTATGACGACCACTCCATCGTCGTCGTCAACAGCACCTATCAGCGCGCTGACGGCCTCCAGGCCACCGTGGACGTCCGTGACGTCCACTGGAACCAGCTCTACCGCACCACCACCACCGTCCATGCCCCTGCAGACAGCGCACAGCAAGTCATCAACCTTCCCTTCACCCTCTTCAACGGCGTGCAAAGGATCTTCTTCATCGACCTCACGCTGGCCGACTCCAGCGGCCATACCCTCAGCCGCAACTTCTACTGGGTTCCGTACACCCCTGCCATCTTCGCTTGGGATGCAACCCAGTACACCTACACCCCCGCGCAGTACTTCCCAGACCTCCACGCCCTCACCCATCTCCCTCCGGCTACGCTCAACGCCCGGGCCGAGATCGCCGCCACACCCACCGGCCGCCAGATCCGACTGCATTTGCACAACCCGTCCTCCGCCCTGGCCTTTCAGATTCGTGCCGCGGTTCGCACCTCAGCCAACGGTCTGGTCGCTCCAGTCCTCTGGTCGGATAACTGGATCGAACTCGTTCCCGGCGAGTCCCGCACGCTCACCGCACTCCTGCCCGCCAACGCACCTTCCTCTCCCGTCATTCACATCGATGGCTGGAATATCACTCCTCAGACCCTCACCCCGGCCAACGCCCACCCGACCTCACAAAGATAACCGCCCGCTCATCGGAGACCACACCACAACCATGCCAGCCGCCTCGCAGCAGAACGCCGCATCCACCGCCGCACAGGGAGCCCCAGTCCATCTGCGCCAGGTGCTCACGCTCTGGGATCTCATCTTCTACGGTATGGTGCTCATCCAGCCCGTGGCTGGCATCCCCCTCTTCGGCGTGGCTCAAAAGCTCTCCAACGGCCACACCGTCACCACCATCCTCATCGCCATGCTGGCCATGGTCATCACCGCCGTCAGCTACGGCCGCATGGCCGCCGTCTATCCCTCCGCCGGCTCGGCCTACACCTACGTAGGTCGCGCCATCAATCCACACCTCGGCTTCCTCATCGGCTGGGCCATGCTGCTGGACTACATTCTTCAGCCGCTCATCAATGTCGTATGGATCTCGGTCGCACTGCACAGCCGCTACATCACCTTCATTCCCTTTCCCATCACCGCTCTGGCCATCACCGCCTTCATCACCGCGCTTAACCTGGTCGGCATCCGTTCCTCGGCTCGCCTCAACAAGTTGTTGCTCCTGGCCATGTGCGTGGTCATCGCCTTCTTCTTCGTCCTCGGCATCCACTATCTCTACCACCGCGGCCAATGGTCGGCGCTCTTCTCCGTCACTCCGTTCTACGACCCAAAGACCTTCGACATTCGCCGCATCTGGGGCGCAACATCCTTCGCCGCCCTCACCTACATCGGCTTTGACGGCATCACCACCCTCTCGGAGGAGGTAAAGAACCCCCGCCGCAACGTCCTGCTCGCCACCGTGCTGGTCTGCGTCTTCACCGGCCTGCTCAGCGGGGCCCAGATCTACCTTGGCCAGCGCATCTGGCCCAACTGGCATACCTTCCCCAACCTGGAGACGGCCTTCATGGACGTCTGCCGCCGCGTCGGCGGACCACTGCTCTTTGAAGCCATGGGCGTCGTTCTCATCCTCGCCGCTCTAGGCAGCGCCCTCACCGGAGGCCTGGGAGCCGCGCGCCTGCTCTTCGGCATGGGCCGCGATGGCGTCCTTCCCCGCCGCTTCTTCGCCCACCTTGACCCTAAGACCGACACCCCCACCTGGAACATTCTGCTCATCGGAGCCGTGGCCTGGCTCGGAGCCGTGGCCCTCAACTCCATCGGCAGCGCCTACGAACACGCCGGCGAACTCCTCAACTTCGGCGCATTCCTGGCCTTCATGGGCGTCAACCTCGCCGTCTTCTGGCACTTCACGCTTCTGCGCCGAACCGCGCAATCACATACCCCCAACCCCAGCCAGCATCACGGGGACTCGACTCACGGGAACCCCGACTACAGCAAAAAGCCGATGCGCGACGCCGTCCTGCCGCTCCTCGGCTTTCTCTTCTGCGCCTCCATCTGGTGGAACCTCAACATCCTGGCCAGAATCGTCGGCAGCATCTGGTTCCTCGCTGGCGCCGCTTACCTCGTCGCCACCACAAACTTCTTTCGCAAGCCGCCCCGAATGATCGACTTTCGGGAATCCTAGGCAAATCGTCTCTGCGCTGCATGCATTGCCTCGGTGCGGGACCGCACCGCCGCCATCCGACCCACCTCAGCGCACATACTGGAACACTCCACAGAGCGCGGTAGAGTTACTCAGCGCATCCTGCGTCAGAACCGGTGATTGTGAACCCGAAAAGAAGGCAATCTGAAGTCTGTTGCCGTCACTCTGCGTGGCCATCCACGTGACATCCTCGCCCCCGCACAACGTGTTCTTATGGGCAAACCGCTTGTCTCCCGGAATATTCAGCCGATAGAGGCTTCCCACCCCAGGCGCGTTCAGATCCACGCCGAAGGCTGCGCTTCTCTCCGCCGGAGTCAAAGCTCGGATTTGAGCCATCCAATAGCCTTTGGACTCGTTGATGGATATCTTCTGCCCACCCAGCGCAACATCGCTCGTGATCGACTTGGCTGAGGTACCAGCCGCGCGCCAATAGCCATCCTGCGCAAGCATCAGCGGACAAACTACAAGAGATCCCGCTAAGACAATGTGTTTCCATTTCAATTGCTTCATCTCCTGAGCATGCCACCCTCGCCGAGCTTTCGGCAACCCCACCCGGCTGAAACACAGCATCAGCCCCGCCGGCTACCCGCCAAAGCCTTACCTCTTCACCTTCTCGCAGCCCTCCGGCGGCGCTATTGTGGCGGAGGCGGCGGATTCCTGCTCAACGGCTGCGGAGCCGCCTCCGGCACAGGAGCCGTCAGCCCGGGGATCAGAGGAGTCGTAGTCACGTCCCCACTCGCGGCATCAGTAATGCTGACATGGTAGCGATCCAATGTCGTTGAGAGCACCTGGAACAAACCGGCGCGATCCTTGGCGTACGTCGCCGTATCAGAGATCAGCGTGTCCTCCGCCTTTGCCAGGTTACGCTGCTGCTGGAGTACGTTGGCGCTGGTGCTGGCGCCCAGCCGGTACTTCTTCTGCTCCGCCACAAAGCTCTGCTCAGCATAATCCCGCTGCGCCTGGGCCGCAGCCACCTGAGCACGGTCGTTGGTCAGGGCGTACAAATCATTGATAATCTGCATCCGAATCTGCGTGTAGAGCTGCTGCAAACGCATCTCCGACTGCCGCAACTCCATCTGCGAGCGGGCCGCATCGGCCTGCGCCAGCCGGTTGCGCAGCGGAATATTAATATTCAATCCCACCCCTTTGTTGGGCGAAGAGTTGTTGAACACTGACTCAAAGGTCGCGCCATAGGTCACCGTAGGAAATGTACCCGGAGGATAAGCGCCACTGCCCGTAAATGCATTCACTGCATAAGGGCTTTGCGCGCCACCCAATCCCATTCCTCCATAAAACGCATAAGCGTCCACCGTCGGTAGCAGCCCGTTCTTCAGCGCCTTGATCGTGATCTCGTTGTTCTTCATATTGAGCACCGCCTGCTCAATCTGCGGATTGTTCTCCTCCGCTTCGCGAACCAGTTCGTTCACCGGCAAATCCTCTTCAGAGAGCCGCTGCAGCGACACTCGATCCGTAGGGATAATCGGCGCATTGGCAATTCTGGGGTCATCCAAATTGCGCGTAATCGCCTGTTTCATAATCAGTTCTTGATATTCCAGCTTCGTCTGCGCTGAAATCAGCGACTGCTTGTCAGCCGCCACTGAGGCATCGGAGTTCACTACGTCCAGCGGAGCCAGCGTACCGATGGCAAGTTGCTGGCGGTTGTCCGCAGAGAGCTGCGTCGACTGCGCTAGAGCCCGCTCCTTGGCCTGTACATCCTCGTAATCGCTAACCAGGTCCCAGTAAATATTCTCAATCTGGTTGATGGTGTAAAGCAGTTGCTCGCGGAAGGATGAGTCCGTGATCCGGCGATCGTTCCTGGCCTGAATGATGAACCGGTGGTTCAGCCACAGTCCAAATCCCTGCAGTAGATGCTGCGTAATCTGCGCATTGAAGGTGGAGGTGATCGCTGGGCTGTAATCCACAAATGGGTTATCGGTGGTGATCCGGGTGTTCTGAAAGTTCACCTGCAGCATGCTGCCGGTTGCAAAGCCTTGGTTGTAACCGAAATTCAAGGTGCTGGTGTTCGTATAAATGGTTGGCAAACCACCGCTGAAGAGCAGATTGGACTGCTCCTGAACATTGGAGTTGTACTCCAGCTGGCTCGTCACCGCGGGATCCAGGTCCTCCGGCGTTGGTCCACCACCGTTTGTGCTCAGCACCAGACCGTTGGCCCCCGTGCCACCACCCCCGGCGCTGCTCGATGTCCCTCCTGGGCCCCCTCCGCTCGCCGCCGCAGTTCCCGTCGTGCCCAGCGTATTGCTGATGATCCCTGTTGAGACTCCTCGCAGCGAGCCGCCCGCCTTCGCTCGCAGCAGATCCGTATCTGCAATGTCCAGATTGATGCGCGCGATCGCAATGTCGTAATTGTTCTCTAAAGCAAGCGTTACCGCGTCCGGCAGGCTCAAATAGATCTTGCCATCCTGCAGAAGATCGTACAGCCGCGGCGTATTGCGCAACCGCGGAGCCGGGTACCCGGTCGCCGTATACCAGCGGAAGGGGTTCGGAAAGCCAAACTTACCATTACTGTAATTATGCGCCGTCGGCCGAAGAAATAACGGCCCCGTAAGGTTCGGCCGCGGCTCCTCAGGCAGACCTTCATTCCCGTTCGAACCGTTCTGGAAGGACTGCGCAGAGATGGTCTGCGTCGCGGAAGAGGAGATCCCGCTCTGCTGGGCTGCGGCCGGGGGAATGCTTCCGGCCAGCGTAAGAACCACGCAGGCGCTCGCCTGAAGATGTCTTAATTTCACGTTTCACTTCTCCAACATAGGGCTTGATCCACTCGCGGCGACTCTTCGGTTGTGGGGACTTTCCAGCTACAGATACGGCAAAAACGGCTGCTTGGTTCCAGCTCGCAGCCCAATCCAGAAGCCTTGACCATCCACTCTGCTGCAAGCCTCTTTGTTCACAACCACAGAAACGCTCACGCACACGGCAGGGAACTTTTCAAAGTATATCGGTCACAGATCCGGCCGGCTGCTCTCTACAATCAGACTCATGGCCAGTACAAGCAGTCGCTTTTTCTGGAAGATCGTCGTCTCCTACGACGGCACCGCCTTCCACGGATGGCAGGTGCAGCCCGGCCTCTCCACCGTGCAGGGAGCGCTTGCCGCAGTCCTCAAAAGGCTTACCGGAGAGACCGTGCTTCCCCAGGGGTCGGGCCGCACAGACGCCGGGGTCCACGCCCTCGGGCAGGTAGTCGGCTTCTCCCTGTGCGCCCCGCTTCCTGCGCAGAACCTCCTCCGCGCCATGAATCGTCTGCTCCCCGGCAGCATCCGCGTGCTCCACATCGACCCAGTGGACGAGAGTTTCCATGCCCGCCACAGCGCCCTCCGTAAATCCTACGAGTACAGAATCTTTGAGCGCAGATCGCACCACTCCACTCAAGAGAGAATCTGTTCGCCCTTCCTCGCGCCCTACGTCTGGGACTGCCGCTGGCCGCTGGATCTCTCCCCGATCTCCCAGGCAGCCGCCACCCTCTGTGGAACACACAACTTTACCTCCTTCGCCGCCACCGATCCTGAGTTGCCCCTGCGCGAGCAGGACGCCTATGGAACCGCCCTCGGGCCCAACCCCATCAAGACCATCCATCAGTCCTACGTCCTCCGTCAGGATGCGCTGCTCCTCTACCGCGTCACCGGAACCGGCTTTCTCCATCACATGATCAGAAACATCGTCGGAACCCTCGTCGAAATCGGGCGCGGAAGCATGCCCGCCGAGCGAATGACGCAGATTCTTCATGCCCAAAACCGAACCCTAGCAGGACCGACCGCTCCCGCCCATGGCTTGTTCCTGGTCAGCGTCGATTATGGTGAAACCACTGGCCTTGGTTCCCCGGAGCACGAGAAAGAACATCCCTTAGCCCCCGAGAACAGCCGTGAGCCCTTTAGAACAGTCCTGAACCCCGGAGAACAGCCGTGAGCGCCGCCGATCAGTTCCGTATCACCCACCTCGCCACCGATCGCCGCCTCCACCATGCCTTCGCCTGGTTGCATCTCCATGAGCCGCAGCTGCGTCGTTGGCAGTTGGAGTTCCTCGCCATTCCCGCGCCGCCCTTCGGCGAAGCTCAGCGGGCAGCTTGGTTCTGTCGGCAATTTCAAGAGCTTGGACTCTCCGAACCAAGGCTGGACGCGGAGGGCAATGCGATCGCCGAACTGCGTTCCCCACAGCCCGCCTTCAACCCATCGGTGGTTTTGCTATCGGCGCACCTTGACACCGTCTTCCCCGCCGGAACCGACTGCACACCCAGAGAGACGGATTCCAGAATCCTCGGCCCGGGGGCCTGCGACAACGGAGCCGGCCTCACGGCCCTCCTCGGCCTCGCGGCCTCCCTCCAGCATGCCCGGATCACGCCTGATTGCACCATTCTCTTCGCCGCTAACGTCGGGGAGGAAGGTGAGGGCAACCTGCGCGGTATGCGCCATCTGTTTCACGCTGAGCCCTACGCCGGCCGAATTCAAGCCGCCATTGCACTCGAGGGGGCCGGAGATCGCATGGTCGTCGATCAGGCTCTGGGTAGCCGTCGCCTCAGAGTCACCATCATCGGCCCCGGCGGACATTCCTGGGCCGATGCGGGCCGCGCCAACCCCATTCTCACCCTCGCGGCCGCATTGCTCCAACTCGACAAGCAGCCTTTGCCCGCAAAACCCAGAACCACCCTCAACTGCGGAATCATCCGCGGAGGAACCTCCGTCAACTCTATCCCAGAGTCTGCATCTGCAGACCTGGATCTCAGGTCCGTCACCGCATCCGAACTGGATCACCTTGAGATGCAGGTGCTCCAGACCTTGCAGCAGTCGGTCGACGCAGAGAACCGGCGCCGGAGAGATCAGACGCTCACCCTGCACACTCTGCGCATCGGCGACCGCGCCCCCGGCAAACTCGCCGCCAACTCCGGGTTGGCGGCCACGCTGCGGGCGGTGGATCGGCACCTCGGAATCGCTACCCAGCCGCGCATCGGGTCCACCGATGCCAACCTGCCGCTCTCCCTCGGAATTCCAGCCCTGGCCATCGGAGCCGGTGGCCAAGGCTGGGGCATCCACACCCTCGACGAGGGCTACGACCCATCCGGAAGAGACCTCGCCCTTCGCCGCGTCCTGCTCCTCCTCCTCGATACCTGCACACTCTCCGCCCAGATCCCATCCCCACCCCGGCCGCAAACCGCCCCGCCCCTCCAGCCCATCACTCCCGCGCCGTCAAAATCCTGCAAACCATGACCCCTTGGCCAGGCTCAAAACTTCGCAACTCCCAGACCCTGCTCGCGCATCTCCTTCTGCTGGCCGTCGTGCTGGTCTGGGGAACAACCTTTTCCCTCGTCAAAGCAGCGCTCGCCGATATCACGCCACTTCTCTTCAACCTGCTGCGTATGACCCTGGCCTTCCTCGTGCTCGCCGCAGTCAACCGTCCCAGCCTGCGCCAGATCACTCCAGCCGAGCTCAAACTGGGAGTCGCCGCAGGCCTGTTCCTCGGCCTCGGATACCAGTTGCAGACCAGCGGACTCATGCACACCTCCGCCTCCCGCGCCGCCTTCATCACCGGTCTCGTCGTCGTCATCGTGCCCTTGCTCAGCGCCGTGCCGGGTGTTCTGCCCAACCACCCCCTACCCGCCCGGCCGCACACCCCCCCTCCCGCCTCGACCTCAACAGACAACCTCTCCGCAGACCCTCCCTTCGATCCCCGCAACTCCGCGTCAGTCTCACCCAACTCCCCTCTCGATCCCGGTTCTGCCTTGCGTCCCACCCTGGACACCTATGCTGGAGCACTCCTGGCGTTCTCGGGTCTTGTCCTGCTCACCACTCCACCCGGCCTCGGACTGGCCCTCTTTGCCGGAATCGGGCTCGGAGAGTGGCTCTGCCTCGGCTGTGCCTTGGCCTTTGCCGCCCACCTTCTCACTCTGGCCCGCGCCGCTCCTGTGGTCCCCGCGCGACGGCTGGCAACCCTCCAGATCGGCTTCGCCGCCATCCTCATGCTCCTCACCCTCCCGCTCCAGGGCCGCCCTCACTTCCATAGCACCGCCCTCGTCTGGCTAGCCCTGGCGGTCACAGCCGTCCTGGCCACTGCCGCCGCATTCACCATCCAGAGTTGGGCACAGCAACATCTGCCGCCCTCGCACACCGCGCTCATCCTCACCCTGGAACCCGTCTTTGCCTGGCTCACCTCCCTGCTCTTCCTGGGTGAACGCCTCGGACCCCGCGGCCTGTTGGGAGCAGGCCTCATTCTCGCCGGAATCCTCCTTGCGGAGTTGCGCCCCATTACCCGCGGACGCAGCCAACTCCTGCCCATCAACGGCGCCTGACCACCCCCGACAGAACCGGCCTCCCACAAAACCGGCCACAACTACCCTCCAGCCCTCGCATCATCCTCACCCGGCGTCCCGACACGCCTCCAAAACGCCGCGCCCTGCCGCGCCCCAAACCCCTCGATCCGCCCAAACCCGGTCGCTCGCTGCTCAAGCCTCCTCGCTCATCCAGCCGTCTCGCCCACCCGGAGCGCACACCAGCGCGTAATCAACATCCCCAAATAACGGAAAGATGCATACACTAGAGAAGGCTTTCCCAACGGACGCAGCAGCGCCCGCTAAAATTCTTCCGCGACCTTTCGTCGCTGCTCACGTCTATCCCTCGGCGAGCGAAATCCACAAGCCGAATCTGCTGAGCAGGTTATCTCCGCATCTTCGCAAAGCATCAGATGGAATAGAACGAATTCAGATCGAGGACAAACATCATCATGCAACCATGGAATGGATTCGGACAAAGTCTCTGGCACAAGATTCGCCAGGGACGCATGTCTGCGGTTTTTACGATTCTTGGAACACTTTCCGCCTGCGTTTTGGCCGGGTCGATTCTGACCGGAAACGTCAGCGCCAAGCAGGCCGTTGATAGCAGCGACGCGCGGCCTTTGGTCATTCCCAATCCGGTCACTCTGTCGAACGGCTTTTCCGCAATCGTCAAACAGGTCGGTCCTGCGGTGGTCAACATCAATACAGAAACCCTCCCCAAACAGGGCAACACCGGAGGCCCGGGCCAGGGCCAGGGCGACCAGAGCATGCAGGATTTCTTCAACCACTTCTTTGGCTTTGGCATGCCCGGAGGCAATGGCGGCCAGGAAACCCAGGCCCCCAGCCGCGCCTTGGGTTCGGGCTTTATCGTCGACCCTCGCGGATATATCCTCACCAATTACCACGTAATCGATGGAGCCGACCGCATCTACGTCAAGCTCTCCTCCGATCCCCAGAACTCCCCCGATCCCGGCCGTCTGGCAACCGTTGTCGGCTTTGACAAAGATACCGATATTGCCGTCATCAAGATCCACTCGGATCACCCCTTGCCAACCGTCAAAATTGGCAACTCCGATGGCGTAGAAGTTGGTGATTGGGTGCTCGCGATCGGCGAACCCTTCGGCCTATCCCAGACAGTCTCCGCTGGCATCATCTCTGCCAAGGACCGTTCGATCGACGAAGGGGCTGACGCCCATCAGGTTGCCAAAGGCGAGTTCCAGAAGTTCCTCCAGACCGACGCCGCCATCAACCCCGGCAACTCCGGCGGACCTCTGGTCGATATGGCCGGCCAGGTCATCGGCATGAACACCGCCATCTATACTCAGTCAGCCGGCAATGAGGGCATCGGATTCGCTCTGCCCTCCAATACCATCGTCAACGTCTACAACCAGCTCATCGGACCGGAACATAAGGTCGTCCGCGGTTCCATCGGTGTTCAGTTCCAGGCCAACACATCCTCCGCCGTCGCCAAAATGTACGGCTTCCCCAACGGAGGCGTCATCGTAAGTGAAGTCGTTCCCGGCGGACCAGCAGCCAAGGCCGGCGTGCAACCCCAGGACATCATCGTCTCCGTCGATGGACAACCGATCCGGAACGGAGATCAGCTCATCAGTATCGTCTCTGACAAACGTCCCGGAACCACCATCAGCCTCGGCATCATTCGCGGAGGCAAGCACATCACCCTTAGCTGCGGCGTCGAAGACCGGACTAAGCTCTATGCCAACCTCGGGTCCACCGCCACTGCGGCCAATCCTGCCTCGCCCAGCAACGCCGGTGAGGTCAAGTTTGGCGTCTCCGTTCAACCCACAACCTCAGAGATCAATAGCACCCTGCACATCTCCGGTGGCATAGTCGTCACCGGTGTCAAGCCGGGCTCCTTCGCCGACGCCATCGGCCTCTACCAGGGAGCCGTGATCACGGAGATCAACCGCAAACCGGTTACCGACGTGGCTAGCTTCAACGCCATCGCAAGCGGGTTGAAGTCGGGCGATGATGTTGTCTTCGTGGTACGCAATCCCCAGAACCCAGGCGGCGGCGACTCCTTCATCGGCGGAACCCTGCCCTAAACCACCCAATTGTTCCATCAGAAGGGTGCGGGCTTTGCGCCCGCACCCTTCACTTTATTCAACCCTTCACCCTCACCCTGCCCTTCACCCCCCACTCAACGCTGTAACCTTGGCTAATCCTTGGGCAAGCAGGGTATCTTCCTTTACAACAAACACTTCCGCTACCCTTGCATCCCGGCGAAGATTTGACTAGCCTGAGGGTGCGAGTCGGACCGTTTCCACCTGAACCCACACTCGCGCAACCGAAAGGGACCATACTCACGCAATGCGCCTTTTCTTTGGGAAGATCATCTCGTCAGCGATTCCCGCACTGCTCCTGATGCTGACCCTCACAGCCTCTGCTTCCACTGCGTCTTCAACCCACTCCAGGACTGTGATTCACCGGAGGAGTTCCAGCAAGCACCATCTCTCGCAACGCCTTCGCAGACACTTTCATCGTCGTTCCGCCCACCGCCTCGGAGGTCCAGTGGAGATGCCGCCTGATCGGGTTACCCAGATTCAAAAGGCGCTGATCCAACATGGATACCAGACCGGCGAGCCGACTGGAAAGTGGGATGCCCAAACCGCTGCCGCCATGCAAAAGCTCCAGGCAGACCATGGTTGGCAAACCAAAATCACACCGGATTCACGAGCTTTGATCCTGCTAGGCTTGGGCCCTCACAACGCTGAGTCAGCGGCAGGATCCGTTGCAGGTGCAGTCTCAGGCCCAGTCACCGGGCTCGGTGCCTCAGTCGGCCGCAATGCGGAACCCGCCGCGGGAGATGCCACGCATACCGCAGAACAGACCCCGTCCACAGCCTCGGACGCTGCCCATACGGAGCCCATCATGGCCCAGACTCAGCCGAAGTGACAACCATCCCCCATCACCCCTCCTGTGAATGCCCCGGTTCCTTCGTCCCATACCGCAAAAAGCCCCGCGCAGCCCACGCCCTGGAAATTCCCAGCCCCAAGTCCGCCTCATCCAGGCGCTCCGCCAACTCTCCCTCTAACGCCAACTCACCGCTAGATGCCATCGGTGACCATGCTGCGCGGATTTGCGCAGCACCGTCTGGTACTCGCGGAGCTCACTCAGCACCTCCGGGCCCTCACTGCCAAGCTGTTGCGGATCCGGTTCCAGCGCTGCAATCAGCGCATCCAGCGTGCGCAGTCCGTCCTCCGCACGGTACCACTGCGGCGGGGGTAGACGCTTCAGCAGCGCTGGATCTCCACCACCCTCCTGGATCAGCAGCGCCATCGAGTTTTCATCCGCAGAGAAGAACTCCAGCAGTGGTCTCACGCCCAGATCCAGTGCAAGCTTCTCCACCACACTCTCATAGCGGGCCAGCGTTCGACCGTTCACATAAATGCAATACCCCGGATCCTCACCCTCCACAACAATGTACATCGATGCCGCCATGGGGAAGAGTTTAGCGCCCTGCGGATAAAAACGGAAGCCTCACCGCTGGATCCCCTCACCCACAAACCGCGCCCGTCCACAAGGCGCCCAAACATCCGGTTCGCTCAAAATGGAGAGGCCGCAACGTCCCACCCGCGGCATGCTTGCCCGCCAGATGATCCATCGCGGCCCCTCCACCAATTCCTGCTCTCGCGAGTTAGCTGTTCCCTCCACCCTGCGAACCGCCTCCGTTGCCTCCCGGACGACGACCACGACGGCGGCGATTACGGCGCTGCCCCGTAGGACGCGATCCCGGCTGCGAGGCTGGCTGCGAGACCACCTGCGAGCCATCCTCACCCTGCCCCACTGCCACCTCCAACTCCTCGCCTACCTCTTCTTCTCCATCAAAGTCATCCTCGTCATCAAAGTCTTCACCGCCCTCCACCACAATTGTCTCTTCATGGCGAGGTGGTGCCGGAGCAGCCGAGCGCTCCGGACGCGGTCCGCGCTCGCCCCGATCCCGATCACGGCCACCGCGTTCCCCGCTGCCTGCCTGCTCCGCTACGGGAGGCAGACCAAGCTTCTCGCGCTGCTCCCGCAGAACAGCCTTACGCGAGAGCTTCACCCGATTGCCCTCCATCGAGAGGACCTTCACCAGCACCTGGTCACCCTCGCGCAGCTCATCCTTCACCTCGCGGACCCGATGTTCAGCAATCTCGGAGACATGCAATAGACCGTCCGTTCCCGGGAAGATCTCCACAAAGGCCCCAAACTCCGCCAGCCGCACCACCTTGCCCAGATAGGTCCTTCCAACCTCCGGAACCGCTGTGATGTCAGAGATCATCTGGATAGCCTTCGCCAGACCCTCTGCATCCGAGGAAGCCACATTCACGCGGCCTGTATCATCCACATCAATCTTCACCCCGGTAGCATCGACAATGCCCCGAATCACCTTGCCGCCCGGCCCTATCAGGTCGCGGATCTTGTCGGTCGGGATCTGTAGCGTGTGGATGCGCGGCGCATAGACACTGGTCTGCTCCGCAGCACGCGAAATCACTCCATCCATAATATCCAGCAGGAAGAGCCGTCCACGACGGGCCTGTTCCAGCGCCTCCCGCATGATCTGGGTTGTGATGCCCATGATCTTGATGTCCATCTGCAGCGCCGTGATCCCGTTGCGGGTTCCCGCCACCTTGAAGTCCATGTCTCCATAGTGGTCCTCGGCGCCGGCGATGTCCGTCAGGATCGCGTACCTGTCACCCTCCTTCACCAGTCCCATCGCGACTCCAGCCACAGAGCCCTTCAACGGAATGCCCGCCTGCATCAGGGCCAGCGAGGCGCCGCACACCGTCGCCATCGAACTCGAACCATTCGACTCCAGAATGTCAGAGACCACTCGCAGCGTATAAGGCGAATCCTCTTCGCTCGGAAGCACAGCATCAATGGCCCGCCAGGCCAGCGCCCCATGGCCAATCTCGCGGCGCCCCACACCCGTCATCCGACCTACTTCACCCACCGAAAACGGCGGGAAGTTGTAGTGCAACATGAAGCGGCGCTTCTGCTCACCTTCATAGGTCTCCATGCGCTGCGCATCATCCGTGGTGCCCAGGGTCGCGCTCACCAGAGCCTGCGTCTCGCCTCGCGTAAACAACGCCGATCCATGCACCCTCGGCAACACCCCCGTCTCGATCGTCACCTTCCGAATCTCATCAAAAGCTCTGTGGTCCGGACGGATTCGCTCACCCAGCACCTGCTCGCGGAAGATCGTCTCGCGCAGCCTCTCGAAGTACTTCGAAAGCTTCTTGCCGGCCTCCGCATCATCGGCCGGAAGCTCCTTCTTCAACTCGTCCTTGATCTCCTTCACCTTCGCATAGCTCTCAAACTTCGGATACTTTTGGGTGTCCAGCGCATCCTTCAGACGGTCTCCGATCCTCGCCTTCAGCGCGGCCAGATACTCTATATCGTCCTCCTCCACGGCAACCGGCCGCTTGGCTTTGCCTGCGCGGCTCACCAGATCCTCAATACCCGCAACAATCTTCTTGATCTCAACATGGGCGAACTCGATGGCCCCCACCACCACCTCCTCAGACACCTCCGAGGCACCCGATTCCACCATCACAATGCCATCCTTGGTGCCCACCACCATGATGTTGAGCTTGCTCGCCAACCGTTCGGCATAGGTCGGGTTCACCACATACTGGCCATCCAGATATCCGATCCGCACAGCGCCCACAGGGCCGTGAAATGGAATATCTGACAACGCCAGAGCGCAGCTCGCACCGTTGATGCCTAGCACATCCGGATCGTTCTCCCGATCTGCTGAGTAAACAAACGCCACCACCTGCGTCTCATTCCGAAAACCCTCCGGAAACAAAGGGCGAATCGGACGGTCAATCTGCCGCGCAGTCAGAATCTCTTTCTCGCTCGGCCGGCCTTCGCGCTTGATAAAACCGCCTGGAATCCGACCACCAGCATAGGTGAACTCCCGATACTCCACCGTGAGCGGAAAAAAGTCAATGCCCTCTTTGGCGTCAGGGGAGGCTACCGCTGTAGCCAGAACTGCGTTGTCGCCGCTGGTGGTAAACGCAGCACCCGAGGCCTGCTTGGCAATCCGCCCCGTCTCAAATTGAATCCGCTTGCCGCCGGCAAGCTCCACAATCACTTCCTGTTTCATAAACGTTCCTCGTTTTCTCTGTCTCTCTTCTTCTAAGCTCGTTCGTCATCTCGGCACGGAATCTCAAAACGCATGGGCTAAGACGAAAGCCCCGTCGAAGCTGCTTCGACCGGGGCTCTACAAATTCTCGTTTGCAGCAGCCAGTCGGCCACCGCTCGATGCCTGCCGCCTAGGGAGCAGACCAGACCAGAGACGCCTACGGCTGCCTCCACCTCGTCGATGCCCTTCTGCAGATTCAATCGTTCTCCACTCCCCGCTCCGCCCTGCTCCACGCCAATGCCCGCGGCGTTCAAATCCTGCCTGATCAGATCTCCGTTCCCGTATCGGTCCCCGGAAAAACCAGGTTTAAACAAAGCCAAACCAATACAGGCAGGATCCTTGCCGACCGGATCTGTAGCAGACGAATTGGACTATTTGCGGATTCCCAGCTTGGTGATCACGTCGCGGTAACGATCCGCATCGGTCTTCTTGAGGTAGTCAAGAAGGCGGCGACGCTTGCTCACCAGCATCAGCAGACCACGGCGCGAACCATGATCCTTCGCATGGGTCTTGAAGTGCTCGGTCAGTTCACCGATCCGTTCACTGAGGATCGCAATCTGCACCTCCGGACTTCCAGTGTCCGAATCGTGCGTGCGAAACTTCGTAATAATCTCTGTCTTCTTCGCTGTTGCCAACACTGCGGGTCTTACTCCTGATTCTCTATAAGTCTACTGATTCGTAGTTTCCGGATTAAAGAATATCATGCGAAGACACTTATTCCCGGCCCCTCAACCTTGCAATCTCAATCGATTCCCTCTCCGGCCCAAAGGCCAATCCCCGAACACGGTCCCACCTTGCCCGCCGCCTCTTACCCTCCCAGATGCTTGCTCAGAAACTCCAGGGTGCGCTCACGGGCCAGTTGTGCCGCCACAGCATTGAAACTGCTCCGCTCGTCGCAATTGAATCCATGCTCCGCCTCTGGGTATAGAAAAATCGTCACATCCGGATAGCCCTGCCCACGCACGGCATCCACCTGCTCAGCGCCGATGTGCGTATCTCTTCCTCCAAAGTGCAGCAGCACCGGACAGGCCGGTCTCTCCGCCGCCACAGAGCCAATCCCTCCCGCGTAGTAGCCCACCGCGCACACCGGACGCATCCCTGCCGCCGGCCCACGCGTCGCGCTGATCCAGGCCGTGAAACCGCCATAACAGTAGCCCATCACTCCCGTCTTGTGTCCGCCCTGCACATACTGAAACGCCGCGGCTACATCCAGCAAGGTCGTCTCCGGCTTCAACTGCTGGTAAAAGCCAAACGCCCGCTGCATATCGGCACCCTCGTACTTCAGTTCCACGCCTCTCTCAAAACGATCGAAGAGCGCCGGCGCAATCACCAGATAACCCTCCCTGGCATATCCATCCGCCACGCCACGGATGTGCCCGTTAACTCCAAAAATCTCCTGCACCAGCACCAAAGCTCCTCTGGCTGCACCCTCCGGCTTGGCAACATACGCAGACAACTCGTGGCCATCGACCGCCTTCACTCGCACCCATTCGCTCATGCTTCTCTCCTCCACAGACCTTACAGAAACCTTACAAACCATCTCCACCTTTGGCAACTGTGCAACCGGCCTTCCTCAAGCGCAACCTGCTCCCATCCAACACCTCGACACCCCTCGGCAGCGCTCATCCACCGGAAACATCACCGCTCAAATTCAGATGCAATGCCCGGTAGCCACGGCGAATCAAGCCGGCCCAGCGCAACCCACACGGACCTCCAGACAGATCCGCCCGATCACTCCCCAAAAACCATCCAGCCCCGGTGCCTCATGCAGGCATTCGCCTCACCCATACACCACGGCTTCCAGAATGTCGGCCGCGCTTCCTGCATCCGTGCGCTCGCCATCCTCATGTCATTGAATATAAACAACTTAGTAGTCAAACTCCGCAGGATCCAAGCTGCTCAACACCGAATGAACGCAAGATCCAAGCAACTTAGGATCCGCTCCGCACAGCTTCGCCACTACTCCCAGCCTCACTGGCGCTTGCTGATGCGCTGTACAACTTCGCCTCCGCCACCCGTATTACGGCATTCGCCTTGTCGTACTTCTCCGGATCGTCCCCAGCCTCATCCCACAACTCGGAGCCATGTCGTAACTCGGCACGCGCTTCCTCCACATCGATCTCCTGCAGAGGCATGGCCACCTCGGCCAGAATCGTCACCTTATCAGACAGAACCTCCGCACATCCCCACGCAACAAAGAACGTCTGCTCTCCCGCCGAGCCGCCATGCAAACGAACCTCGCCCGACCCCAGCTCCGCCAACAGCGGAGCTGCGCCATACAGCGTCTCCATATAGCCGCACATCGATGGCAGCTCAACGGACTCCGCCGTTGCATCCAACAGCACCCTGTCCGGAGCCACCAGCCGCACGGCCAGCAACCTCGCATTGCTTCCAGCTTCACTCATCTCTCGTCTGCTCTCTGCGGCCTTTTCCTAGCTCACTGTCTTCAGCTTCTCCGCCGCCTTCAGAACATCTTCAATGCCGCCCTTCAGATAAAACGCCTGCTCGGGTATGTCATCGTGCTTTCCTTCGATGATCTCCTTGAAGCTCCGCACCGTGTCCTCCACCTTCACATACGCCCCTGGAATGCCCGTGAAAACCTCGGCCACATGGAACGGCTGTGACAGGAAACGCTGTACCTTGCGGGCGCGCGAAACCGTCATCCTGTCCTCTTCTGACAGTTCATCAATGCCCAGAATCGCAATAATATCCTGCAAATCCTTGTAACGCTGCAAAATCTTCTTCACGCCTTGCGCTACATCATAGTGCTCCTGCCCCACTATGCGCGGAGAAAGAATCCGCGAAGTCGAGGCCAGAGGATCCACCGCCGGATAAATGCCTAGCTCAGAGAGCGGACGTGACAACACTGTCGTTGCATCTAAATGTGCAAACGTCGTAGCCGGGGCTGGATCGGTAAGATCGTCCGCAGGCACATACACTGCCTGCACGGAAGTCACCGAACCCTTCTTTGTGGAAGTAATCCGCTCCTGCAACTCACCCATCTCGGTCGCCAGATTCGGCTGATAACCCACCGCAGAAGGCATACGCCCCAGCAGCGTAGAAACTTCTGAGCCGGCCTGCGTAAAACGGAAGATGTTGTCGATAAACAGCAGCGTGTCGGTCCCCTCCACATCGCGGAAATACTCCGCCACCGTAAGTCCCGTCAGCGCCACTCGCAGACGAGCTCCCGGCGGCTCGGTCATCTGGCCGTAAATCAGCGCTGCTTTGCTCTTCGAAAAATCCTTCAGATCAATCACGCCGGACTCTTGAAACTCATGCCACAGATCGTTGCCCTCACGCGTCCGTTCGCCCACCCCGGCAAAAACCGAAAAGCCCCCATGCTTCATCGCAACATTGTTAATCAGCTCCTGGATGATCACCGTCTTGCCCACCCCGGCACCGCCAAAAAGACCAATCTTCCCACCCTTCAGAAAGGGCTGGATCAGATCAATCACCTTCACCCCGGTCTCGAACATCTCCTCGGAGGTGGATTGCTCCTCAAATGAGGGAGCCTGGCGATGGATCGGCATATGCACCTTGGCGTTCACCGGTCCTAACTCGTCCACCGGTTGCCCCAGCACATTCAGCACCCGGCCCAGCGTCTCGCGACCCACCGGCACCGTGATACCTGCTCCGGTATCAATCGCCTTCATGCCCCGCACCAGACCCTCGGTGGCAACCATCGCAACGCACCGCACCCGGCCCTCGCCCAGGTGCTGCTGCACCTCAACCACAACATCCATGGGCGCCGGCGTCTGGAAGCCTTCACTCACAATACGCACCGCCTGGAAGATGGGAGGCATGTGCGCCTCATCGAATTGCACATCAACGGCCGGCCCGCTGATGCTGATCACTTTTCCGATATTCTCTGTCTCTGCCATAAGTCTCTTTCGTAAAATCGCGTCGGGGTTTAAAGCGCTGCCGCGCCACTCACAATCTCAATAATCTCTTTGGTAATCGCTGCCTGGCGCACACGGTTCATGGTCAGGGAAAGCTGATCGATCAACTCCCCGGCATTCTTCGTAGCTGCATCGGTCGCCGTCATCCGCGCCGCATGTTCCGCCGCAATGGACTCCAGCAATGCGTGGAAGATCTGCGTAGTAACGTAGCGCGGCATAAGAAACCGGAAGATCCGCTCCGGACTCTCTTCGAAGATGTAATCCACATTCGCTGCTCCAAACTTCTTCGCCTCATTCTCCGAGGGCTCCTCCTCGGCAAGCCTGACCGGCACTCCGGATTCCCTGGCGGCCTTCGCTGCGGCCTCCTTCTGTTCCTCGGTCATCTCTTCCATCACCGTCATCTCTTGGGATCCCAACTTCCGGATCGGCAGTAACTTCTCCACCACCACCCTTTGTGAGATCACCGACTTGAACTCGTTGTAAACAACGTAGACTGAGTCAATCTCCTCCCGCTCGTAACGCGCAATAATGGAGTTCGTCAACTCCGCAACCTCAGAGATATTCGCCTTCATCAGTAGCGTAGGATGTTCGGCTGCTACCTCCACGGGGGCTACACGATGTCGGATGTCTTCAATATGCCGCGCTAGATCATTGTCGTATCGTTCTACCTTGTGCTCATAGACAGCCATCGGAGTCGTCTTCTTATAGAACGTAATAGCCTTCTTCCCGATTGGCTCCACATCAATGTTCTGCCCCAGTGCACGCCGTTCATCGATGAATCGCTGCGCCGCTTTGCCAATATTGGCGTTGAAGCCGCCCGCAAATCCCTTATCTCCGGCAATCACCAGCACCAGCACGTTTTTCTCTTCACGCTCCATCAGCAGAGGATGCGTTATCTCCCCGATCTCTTCGTTGTATAGATCACTGCGCCGCACCACAGAGTTCAGGACACTGGCCAGCATCTGCGCGTAGGGCCGCGCTTGCAGCGCGCGTTCCTGCGCGCGGCGCAGCTTCGCCGCCGAAACCATCTTCATGGCCTTGGTAATCTGCCGCGTATTCTTCACGCTGCGGATGCGCCGTCGTAGATCCAGTACGTTTGCCATTCGTCCTTTTGCCCGCGCTTGCGCGTCTCCTGCTGCTGTGCCTTTATATCTTGCTTGCCGCCGCCGGCTTGCGTCCCGCCACAAAGTCTGCCTTGTATTCCTGGATAGCATCCGTCAATCGCTTGCGAAGATCGTCGTCCAATGCCTTCTTGCGGGTGATATCCGCCAGAATATCCGGATGCGCCGCGTCAAAGAACCGATAATACCCGTCCTCAAAGGCTCGTAGCTCCTCGACCTCCAGATCGTCCAGTAAACCCTGGGTCCCGGCAAACAAAATCGCCACCTGCTGCGCCGCCGTTAACGGATCAAACTGCGGTTGCTTCAGCAACTCGGTCAGGCGAGCACCGCGATTCAGTTGGCTCTGCGTCACCTTGTCCAGATCCGATCCGAACTGAGCAAAGGCCGCCAACTCCCGATACTGCGCCAAATCCAGCTTCAGCGTCGACCCAACCTGCTTGGTCGCCTTGATGGCGGCGGCAAAACCCACGCGCGAAACCGAGAGGCCGACGTTGACGGCCGGCCGAATCCCTGAGTTGAACAGATCGGTCTCAAAGAAGATCTGTCCGTCAGTAATAGAGATGACGTTGGTGGGGATGTAGGCCGATACGTCGCCCGCCTGGGTCTCAATGATGGGCAGTGCGGTGAGCGAACCTCCTCCCAGTTCGGGAGACATCTTGGCCGCCCGCTCCAGCAGACGCGAGTGCAGATAAAACACATCCCCCGGATACGCCTCGCGCCCCGGCGGCCGCCGCAGCAGTAGCGAGATCTCGCGATAGCTGGCCGCATGCTTGGAGAGATCGTCGTAGATGATCAGCGCATGGCGGCCATTGTCGCGAAAATACTCGCCCATCGCACAGGCCGCAAACGGAGCAAGATACTGCATCGGCGCAGGCTCTGAAGCCGTTGCCGCCACCACAATGGTGTACGCCATCGCCCCGTACTGCTCCAGGGTCTGCACCACACTGGCCACCGAAGAACGCTTCTGCCCAATCGCGCAGTAGATGCAGATCAGATCATTCTTTGCCGAGTGGATGATCGTATCCAGCGCAACCGCCGTCTTGCCCGTCTGGCGATCGCCAATCAGCAGCTCGCGCTGGCCGCGGCCAATGGGAATCATGGTATCGATGGCCTTGATCCCCGTAGCCATCGGCTCCGTTACAGACTGCCGAAAGATTACGCCCGGGGCCAGTCGCTCCACAGGAAAGTACGTCTCCGTCTGGATGGATCCCTTGTCGTCAATCGGCTGGCCCAGCGCGTTCACCACTCGCCCCACCAGAGCGTCACCAACGGGCACAGACATGATCCGTCCAGTGCGCTTCACCTGGTCACCTTCCTTCAGCTCGGTGTAGTCGCCAAGAATCACGGCACCCACCTGATCTTCGTCCAAGTTCATCGCAAGACCGGAGACGCCATGCGGAAACTCAATCAGCTCCCCGGCCATCACCTTATCCAGCCCATGCACGCGCGCAATTCCATCGCCCAACGTAATGATGGTTCCAACCTCATCCACCTGGATGCGCTGCTCGTAGTTCTCGATCTGCTGTCGAAGCAGCTCCGTGATCTCGTTTGCCTGAATCTTTACCATGTATTCCTTTTCCCTCGCGTGCTTCCAAACTCTTCGTTGCCGCTGGATGCCTCCGGCTTCAGCCCCTTCGTCGCTCATCCGCCCGGATGAGCTTCTCGGCGGCCCACTACGCTCCAGCAGCGATCAGCCGACTCTTCAGCTGGCACAGTTGCCCACGAATCGAACCATCGTAGACCTCTGACCCTACCGTAACGACCGCTCCCCCCAACAACGCCGGATCCTCCCGGTAGGTGGCACGCACCTGCCTCCGACCAGTCAGAGTTGCAATCTTCTGCTCCAGAAACTTGCGGTTGCCCTCATCCAGCGGCAGTGCGCTGATCACCTCCGCCTCCGTAATCCCCGCGCCTTCCTCCATCAGGGATTCATAGGCCCGCATCATGCTACGCAGCTCTTCCATACGCTGATGCCGGATCACCACCGCAAGAAAATTGCGCACCACAACCTCCAGACTCAACTTCCCTGCAATTCCCTCCAGCACCTTCAGCTTCTGCCCCTCGGGGATTGAGGGATCAGCCAGCACCTGGCGAAGCTCCTTGCTCTGCTCCAGCACCTCGGCAAAGTCGTTCAACTGCCCCTGCACCACGACTCCGTTCAGCTTCTGTTCCAGCGTCACATCTGCCAGAGCGCGCGCGTAGCGAAGATCAATCACCGCCATCAGTTGTTGCTCCCTTCACCCAGCCTGCGCGCAAAACCTTCCACCAGTTGTCGATCGGTCTCCACCGTCACCACCAGCTTGCGCTCGGCCTGCGCCACAGCAAGCTCCGCGGCATATCTCTGCAACTCGCGGCGAGCCGAGTTCGTCGCGCTCTGTATCTCAGCCTCAGCCGCGGCAAGTATCTTCTGCTTCTCCTCCTCAACCCCAGCCTTGATCAACTGCTCATCCCGCACAAGATCAGACTCAGCCTGCATGCGAATCGCCGCAATCGCCCCATCCAGCTTCGCTAACCTCTCCTCCACTGCACTTAGCCGAGCCTTAGCCTCCTCGGTGACCGTGCGCGCCTCCACCAGATGCTTCTGAATCGCTTGGTTGCGGCGGCGAATCGCCGGAGGCAACAGCTTCAGCAGCCCATACCCAATACCAGCCCCAACAATCAAAAGATTGATCAACTGGAAGACATGCGACGCCGTCTCCGGCTTCATCCCCAGCATGCCGCCCAACTTCACTACAGGCGCTGAAACCCAATACTGGTCAATCTCATCCGATCCGGATGAATCACTGGAAGAAGAAGGGGTTGAAGAGGACCCACCCTTCCCTGCGGCCATATTCTGCTGCGCACCCTCGCTCGTGCCCTGCGCTTCACTCTGCACCACACCATGAGCCGCACTCTGGGCACGCAAAGCACCTGTTCCCGGTAGCCACAGCATCACCCCCAGCGCAACCACCGGCCAGCCGCCCTTGGCTGTCCTAAACCCTCGGAAACTCTTCACTGGCGCGCCTCCGTATAGCCGGAACCCTTCGGGAGCATCGCCTGCACAATCTGATCGCTCAGCAACGCGGTAGACTCCTCGATCTGCTTGCGCACGCCCTCCGCCATCATCTCGATCTCCTGCCGCGCCGTTCGAACTCTTTGCTGCGCAGCCACACGAGCGCTCTCAATCGCCTCATCGCGTTCCGCCTTCCATTGCTGGCGCTTGCGCTCCCGGGCCGCCAGCATCTCGTTGCGCGCCGCCCGCAACTTCTCCTCGTACTCCCCAGCTTTCGCCTCTGCGGCCGCCATCGCAGCGTGCGCTTGCTCCACCGCACCCGTCGTGCGCGCGCGGCGCTCCGCCAGCGTCCTCTCCAGCGGCCTACGCACCAACGGCCCGTAAGCAACCACCAACAAAAGGAAAAACACCATGGCGGGCACAGAGCCAAGCACTAAACCGCCAAGTTGATGCAATATGTCCATGAGATTCCAGACTCTTCAGCAGGCATACCGAGCCGTTTCTATTCAGGCGGCAGACCAAAACGTGCTCCCCTATGCCGGAGAACGCGCTCAAACAATCGAAAGGATGGATATGTCTTTCCTATTATTTGTAGCAAATCTGGCTCTTGAAAGTCCAGAATCGGCCAAAGGAACGCCGCCATCCGCATCCCCGGAACACCCAGCTGCTCACCCGCCGCTAACCGCCCCACGCCACAGATTTTTTCTCCCCCCACCCCAGCGCAGGCGTACAATTAAAACACCATCCTGAGACCCATTCCGGGTCGTGCAGGCCGCGTGATTCAGGGACACCACCTCCGCTCCCCGATCAGGCGGCCTGTAGTATTTAATCTCCCACCCTCACCTGCCCTCGCTCCGTCCACAGGCGGTCCGATAACGCCCATAGCGCTCCAGCAAAGAACTCGGCCCAACCATCTGCAGATACAGCAGATTCCCCTCAAACCGCTGTCCCGTGATCGTCGCTCCCCGCTCCAGAGCAGCAATCACCCGACCCTCCGCCTGCGGAATGCGGAACTCCGCAGACTCCAGCGGATCCACAGTCAACGCCCCATCCATCGCCCGTAACAGACCCTCCAGCCCCGCCCCTGTCAGCGCTGAAACGGCAATCGTACCCGGACTTTGCTCTCCCGGCGTCTCTTCCGATCCCTCCGGAAGAAGATCAATCTTATTCAGAACATGCAGCTTCGGCTTATCCTGCACGCCCAGCTCCCGTAGTACCGCCTCAACTTGGGCACTCTGCTCCTCCCGTGTCGGACTCGCTGCATCCTGCACGTGCAACAGAAGCTCCGCTCGCTCCACCTCCTCCAGCGTGGCTCGGAAGCTCGTAACCAGCGCATGCGGAAGATTGCGGATAAATCCCACCGTGTCAGAGAGCAAAACCTTGCGTCGTGAAGGCAATGTCAGTTGCCTCAGCTTCGGATCCAGCGTCGCAAACATTCGCTCCGACGCCAGTTCCTCCCCTCCCGTCAAGGAGTTGAACAGGGTAGACTTGCCCGCGTTCGTGTAGCCCACCAGCGCAACCGTAGGCACCGGAACCGCCTCGCGCCGCCCACGCTGCTGCCGCCGGATTCTCCGCACCCCCTCCAATTGCTGCCGAATCCGATCCAGGCGCACTTTGATCTTGCGCCGGTCCGTCTCCAACTGCGTCTCCCCAGGACCGCGCGTCCCAATCCCGCCGCCCGCCTGGGACATCGTCTTGCCACGCCCCACCAATCGCGGTAGCTGGTACTCCAGTTGCGCCAGCTCCACCTGCAACTGCCCCTCTCGCGTCCGCGCATGGTGCGCAAAGATATCCAGAATCAACTGCGTCCGGTCGATCACCGTACAAGGCAGCCGGGCTTCAATGTTGCGCGCCTGCGTCGGCGTCAAATCATGATCGAACAGCACCAGGCTCGCGCCCGTCGAGGCCACCGTAGCCACAATCTCCGTCAGCTTTCCACTGCCCACCAGAGTGGCCGGGTCCGGCCGCGCGCGCCGCTGAATCAGAACTGCCGCAATCGTGGCCCCGGCCGACCGGGCAAGCTCCTGAAACTCCGCCAACGAAGCATCAAAGTCCACATCGGCCGCCCGCCGCGCTGCACTCCCAGCAGAGCCAGACGCTGTCGTCGCTGCCAACAACTCCAGAGCATCGCCCTCCTGCTCCCGTTCTCCCTCGCCAGCCCCCTCCGCATCCACCCGCCCGGCCCTTCGCTCCGCAATGGCCGCCGCCTTCCGAGCCTGCAACGCCGCCGGCGAAGGGCAATACCGGTCAGAGGTGAACTCCACCGCTACCAGCACCGCACTCTCGCGCGACGCGCTCTGCCTTGAACGCAGCAAGTCCCGCTCAATCGCTTCGCGGCTGGGTCGAGTCTTCAACGCCGGTTTCATCGCTAAGCAGCCTTCCCTGCCTCTGGCAGCACCAACGAATATCCAATCCTCGAAAACACCTTCACCGCCGCCCCATCACCCTCCGCCATCCTCTGCTCCACCAGACAACCGGAACGAGCATCTCCACCTGGGCCAAGTCGAAAAATTGTGCGGATAACGATCGCCGCCCAGCGCCCAAACGCCTCCTCGATGAGGCCAACCTCAGCTCCACCGCCCCCACTCGGCATGGCGCAAAGACATCCAGGCAGATCCCCAAACTCTCGAAACACCTTTGCCAACTGGAGCCTCGCTCCCGTTGGCGGCCATCAGTCTCATCCCACCCGCTGGCGGCGTCTTCACGCCTCGCCAAACTCTGGCCGATCTCCGCCCGCATCCTGTACAAGCCCAGCGGTCGATCTTCGCGCAGAACGCAACAGCCCTAGCCGTTCGCCGTCCCCGCGCCCGCCTGCGGGCTCTCCGGAGGAGCCGGAGTTGCCGGCCGGGCCTCGCCGCGCGATTCCCCAAAGATCGTTGGGCGCCCGCTCACTACCGTCGAGATGGCGTGCTTGAAGATCAACTGCTCCTGGAAGTTGTTCTCCAGAAGAACCGAGTATTTATCAAAGGAACGGATCTTGCCTGTCAGCTTCACTCCGCTGACAAGGTAGATCGTAATGGGGCTTTTGTCCTTACGGACCGTATTCAGAAACGTATCCTGAATATTTTGTGCCGGCTTGGAATCCATGTGCCGATCTCCTCGTATCATCGCACCCAACCATATTCTTGACATTCCGCGCTGAAACCTCGCGGTCGAACCCTGCAGCCAAACAGACTTGCAATCTCCACCTTAAATGCCTTTGACACCTCCGCACAAGCGCATCCCGAACCGGACACTCCAAAACCGGCAGAGATTTACGATGAAAAGGATGAGCCAGACCGATTCCCAGCCAACCCTCCTCGCAGTTCCCATGCTTGACTTCCGCCGCGAGTTCGACCAGATCCGCTCCGAGGTTCTCTCGGCGATCTCCAGCGTCTGTGAGTCCCAGCGCTTCATCCTCGGTCCGGAGGTCACCCAGTTCGAAGAAGAAGCCGCCCAGGCCTGCCAGGTTCCCTTCGCCGTGGGGTGCGCCAGCGGCACCGATGCCCTCTGGCTCGCGCTGGCCGCCCTCGGCATCGGCCCCGGGGACGCCGTCATCACCACCCCCTTCAGTTTCTTCGCCACCGTCAGCTCCATCCTCCGCGTTGGAGCCCGCCCGATCCTCGCCGATATCGACGAAAAAACCTTCAACCTATCACCCCACTCCGTCGAACAGACCCTCGCCCGCACGCCAGAGCCCGTAGCCTGCCTCATGCCCGTCCATCTCTACGGTCAGTGCGCCGATATGACGGCCTTCGACGCCTTACGCCAACGCCACGGACTCAAACTGGTCGAGGATGCGGCCCAAGCCTTTGGAGCCTCCTGGGAGGGCATTCCAGCCGGTGCATGGGGCGATGCCACGGCCTTCAGCTTTTATCCCACCAAGAACCTCAGCGCGTTTGGAGACGCCGGCATGGTCACCACCCGCAACCCGGCAACTGCGGAAACTGCCGCGATGCTCCGCGTCCACGGCATGCGCCAACGCTACTATCACGAGCTGGTGGGCTGGAACTCTCGGCTGGACGCCCTCCAAGCCGCAGTTCTGCGCGTCAAGCTGCGCCGCGTGGAGGCCGGCAACCAGCGGCGGCGAGAGCTGGCCGCCCTCTATCACCAGCGATTCACCTCCACCGGCCTGGTCGGCCCCACCACCCAGGACGGCATCGTGCTCCCCTTTACCAATCCGCGCGGTGTCTCTGTCTTCCATCAGTACGTCATTCGTGCTCCCCGGCGCGACGATCTGCGCCAGTACCTCACTGCGCACTCCATCGGCTCCGAGGTGTACTATCCTCTGCCTCTCCACCTGCAGCAGAGCCTGCAAGGGTTGGGCTATCGCCTCGGCGACCTGCCGCGCAGCGAGCAGGCGGCAAAGGAGGTTCTGGCGCTGCCGATCTATCCCGAACTGCGGGTGGAGGAGTTGGAGAGTGTGGTGGAGGCTGTGCGCCGGTTCTACGCCTGAGAGTGGCAGCGGGCGAATGAAGATATCGCCGCAAAGGGCGCGGCATCCTCCGCCGGCGTTCGAGGCCAGGCGCAGCTCTGGCAGTGGACCGCTTCGGCTGCCGTAGTGCTGACGAAGCTGCGTTGCGGGGAAAAAGGCAAATATCCCGCTTGATCCGGTCCTTGTAGATTGACCCAGGTTCGGGGCTGATTGCAAAAGTTGGGCCTGCAGGCGGTTCCGTTGCGAAGCCGCCAGCCGTCATAGGGGGCTTGGTGGGTTCGTTGGTGCTGGGGAAGCTCGATCTCTGTTTATGTACAGAAGCCGCCGTAAACGTCCACAGCCTCTCCGAAGCGTTGCGTCCGACCAGCAACGCTCCTGGAGAGGCAGGAGAATCTCAGCATCTTCCCTGTAGATGAGGTTACGTGCCCAGCTAGGTGCCCAGCTAGGTGCCCAGCTACGAGTTCAGCTACGAGCCAGCCCCAACGACGAGCCCGAGCCCATCTTGGGGCCCGGCTACGAGCCCGGCTACGAGTTCATCTTAGAGCAGAGCTTTCTGCGAGCAATTCCAGCGGCGCCGAGTAGCCCGGTGCCCAGCAGTAGCAGGCTGTCCGGCTCCGGTACGGGCGAGAGGCCGGTGACCTCCAGATCGGAGGGGGCGCCGTTCGATTCCACATAAATCAGGTCGAACGGGGTGTTCGTACCGGTCGGCAGGGTACCGGTGGTTGGTATTGCGGAGGTGGGATTAGGACTGGAGAGCACGGTGTTGATATAGCCCATGCCTGTGTAGAGGCTGGCGCCATCGTCGTGCACGACGCTCACAGATCCGCCACCTGTGTAAGAGCCGGTGAAGGACATATAGGTATTGATGCCCTTGCTTTCACCCGGTGTGCTCATCACCGTGCTCAGGAAACTGGACAAGGTGTCAGAGGAGGAGAAGTTGGAGATGTCGCTGGTGTAGTTTGTGCTGCCTTGGCTGTTGAAGAACTGTAGGAACGTATTCGTGCTGCCGTAAACGTTGTTCGCAAAGTCCAGGGGCCCGGTGTAGGTGAAGGTTGCCAGCGCAGCCGTCGGCGATGGCATTGAACCCAGATCTGCTGTATCGGTAGTGCCGAGGCCGTTCCAGACAGTCACAGTGAGAGGGCTGTAGATGGCGTCAGCGCGGGCGGCCGGTGCTGCCGTAACGATGCCGGCTGCCACAGCCAGGATGGCGAGGGAGGAAAGATGCTTGACCATTTCATGACTCCTTAATCGAGTGGTACAGGTATTGGACAGATGCTTGAGTGAGCGCAACTTGTGAATGCAATTGAATTGCCAAATATCTCCCTGCCTTTTCCTTGGGGGAAAGGTGCTCCGATCTGGGTGGAGCGGGAGATGTGCAAGGAATTGCGTAGGCAACTGGGAAAGTAGCTTCCAATGAGAGGAGTCGACGCGCGCGGTGAGATCTCCCGCTGGATGGAGGGGAACTCCGGCCGGGAGGGTTGGCGTGGCATCCAGCAGCCCGTTTCACCATCGTTCGGCGGCCCCGGGGCTGCTGTCGATCCTTTTGCGGAAACCGCAGATCATTCTCTGCGTCAGCCAAAGCCGTTTCGGCAATTTCAACGCTGGAGTCCAAGTTCTTTCAAGATCCTTCAACGCCTTCCGGGCCGGCCGCGCCTTGCCGTCTTCCAGGTCTTGCAGGCCGGTCCGGATCGCGGCAACGGCCTCCAGCTTCTCAAGGCGGGCTAGCATATCCTGGTAGCCGGCCGCATCCTGGACCACAAGTTCTGCTCGACCGTTCACAGTGAGGACGGGCGGCGTTTTGGAGCCTTTGAGTTTGCCAACATACTCCTTTGCGTTTCGCCGGAGGTCGGTGACGGGACGGATTTCACGTAGGTCAATCCTGGGAGCCGCGACATGGAAAAAGCATGCTATAAGCATTGAATCCGAGGCTTTGGGTAGGAACGGCGAGGGAGCAAGAAGAGGGTCTGGGCCGGTGTTGCGGATTCCGGCGGCGGTCTTCTTGTTCGCATCTGCGGGCCGAGCGTGTATTGCGCGGGTTTTATCAGCGGTGGAGTCGTCGCGTGCGCGTCCTTGGTTGGAGCCAGGTCCCAACCACGCGCTGCGAGCGGTTAACGCTGGTCTGGATACCGCATGCCTTGGCTGCTCTGCGTTTCAATCCATGCGCCCCGCGTGGGGCGCGTCGCGCAATTATGTACTACTGTGGCATAATTGCAAGGTATGATCCCCAGGCTTGCCCAACCAAAGCTGCGAAAGCTGCTACGGCAGTTTCCTGCCGTGGCCTTGCTTGGCCCTCGGCAAGTGGGCAAGACTACGCTCGCGCACTCTCTGGGGGAAGAACTTGGCACGCAGGCGCTCTACCTCGATCTGGAGTTGCCATCCGACCGGGCGAAGTTGGCCGAGCCGGAACTCTACCTCGCGCAGCACGAAGACAGGTTGGTCATCTTCGATGAGATTCATCGACTGCCCGGCATCTTCGCAACTCTGCGAAGCCTGATCGATCAGCGGCGGCGCAAAGGCAAACGCAACGGCCAGTTTCTCCTGCTCGGCTCCGCGTCCATTGACCTCTTGCAGCAGTCCGCAGAGACTCTCGCCGGACGCATTACTTACGAAGAACTGACTCCGTTTTCCGTGGCGGAAGTTGCTGCCTCCGGAGTGGGCACGACTGACCAGCTATGGAATCGCGGCGGCTTCCCGGACAGCTTTCTTGCCGACAGCGACGAGGATAGTTTCGCGTGGCGCTCTGCCTTTATCCGGACCTACCTGGAACGTGATGTTCCTGCACTCGGCCCGCGCATTCCGGCTGAGACGCTGCGGCGCTACTGGCAGATGCTGGCGCACAATCAGGGGCAGATGCTCAACGCGGCGCAGCTCGCCAGTGGACTCGGAGTGAGCGGGCATACCGTCGCGCGCTACCTCGACATCATGGTGGACTTGCTGCTCGTCCGCCGCTTGCAGCCCTGGGCGGTGAATGGAAAGAAGCGCCTGGTGCGCACACCGAAGGTCTATGTCCGCGATGGCGGCCTGCTGCACGCGCTGCTCGGCATCCGCAACCTGGAAGAGTTGCTGGGGCATCCGGTGGTCGGCCCAAGCTGGGAGGGGATGCTGATCGAGAACATCCTGGGCGCACTGCCGACCACTGCGCGAACCTGGTTCTACCGTACCTCCGCCGGAGCGGAGATCGATCTGGTGATTGAGTTCAGCGCGAAGGAGCGTTGGGCCATCGAGATCAAGCGCTCGCTCGGCAGCCCCGCGCCCAGCAAAGGCTTTTACAATGGCTGCGAAGACATCAAGGCCACGCGACAGATCGTGCTCTATCCCGGTGAGGAACGCTTCAAGCTGGATAAAAAGACGGAAGTGACGCCGCTAGAGACATTCCTGTCAGACTTTTTGCCGGAGCCAATCGTATGAGTCTGGCCGCATACCATGCCAAGCTATTTGCGCACGGGTTAACCAGACGGTCCAATTCCGACAACGTAGACAAACTTGCGTCTGCCCTCTCGGATGCCCAGGTAGATCTCAATCCGCATCAGATTGAAGCTGCGCTCTTTGCGTTTAGCTCCCCTTTGTATGCCAGGGTCTATCCCCGCGTGGGGCGCGACGGCCAACGTATCCGTGCTGGCCTCAATGAGGCCGCGGTGAATTCACCGCGGAGACCGAAAGGGCAGCCGGGGGAGTTGGGCCGGGTTCTTGCCGCTTCAATGAGGCCGCGGTGAATTCACCGCGGAGACGTTTTAGTCTGGTTCTGGACTGGTTGTCAGAGCAGGCTTCAATGAGGCCGCGGTGAATTCACCGCGGAGACATGATGACTCTGGCATGATCAATACATAAGAGGCAAGGCTTCAATGAGGCCGCGGTGAATTCACCGCGGAGACGGCGTGTGCTGGTCGCGAATCGCCGGAGACTGTCGGCCGCTTCAATGAGGCCGCGG
>JBMFGX010000020.1:0-60192 GCA_049977105.1 Acidobacteriaceae bacterium
GCTCTCAACTTCGCGCCTCTACTGTTGTAAAACAGGATTCTCAGGGGTTCCAAATGGCTTCTGTGCATTATTCAGGTGGCATTGCCGGCGTTGTTGGCGGTCGGCCTGTTGCGCTACACGCCGTAGATGTATCAACTCCCGAATGGATTTTATGGCATCGACAGCATCTTTCTCCTTCTCGGGCTGATGGCTCTGGGGCGGATCCAGTCTCTGGAACAGCTGCGCTATCAAGCCCCAGGCGAGTGGGGCAAACTGCTGGGCTTGGATCGCATTCCCGAAGTGCGAACGTTGCGGGAGAAGTTGAAGCTGCTCTGTGGCGAACTGGGACAAGCGATGCGCTGGAATGCGGCGCTGGCCAAGGAGTGGATTGCGCGGCAAGATGCTGCCGACCTCTATTTCTACTGCTTCTACTGCGACGGCCACGTGCGCGTCTATCACGGGGATCTGACGCAGTTGCCGCGTCATTATGTGGCGCGGGAAAAGTTGTGTTTGCGCGCCACCACCGATTATTGGGTGAACGCCTGGACGGCCAGCCTTATCTGTACGTGAACAAAGAGGTGGATCCGGGGCTGATCGCCACCCTGAAGCAGGATGTGATTCCCTGGCTGGAAGCCAACTTGGCCAAGGAGCCGGAGCGGAGCCAGGACGCTCTCGCGCCCTGGTTCACCATGGTATTGGATCGCGAAGGATACAGCCCTGAGTTCTTCGAGCAGTTATGGCAGAAGCGGATTGCCATTCTCACCTATCACAAGTTTCCCCAGGACAGCTGGCCCAGCGAAGAGTTCAGCACCCATTGTGTGCAACTGGCCGGCGGTGAAATGGTCTCCATGCAACTGGCCGAGCGCGGCACCCGGTTGTCGAACCGGTTCTGGGTGCGCGAGATCCGCAAGCTCAGCGACGGCGGCCACCAGACTTCGATTCTGGCCACCAACTTCAAGGCGCCGATGACCACCTTGGCGCCGTCCCTGTTCGCTCGATGGTCGCAGGAAAACTTCTTCCGATACATGCGCGAACACTATGGCCTGGAACGCTTGATCGAGTATGGAACTGAACCCGTTCCTGATGCGATCTCCGTGGTCAATCCGGAGTGGCGCAAACTCGACGGGTTGATCCGATCCAAAATCGGCCTACGCCTTCGCCAAGCGGCTCTGTTTGGATCCCTCGCCCTGGCGGAGGATCCAAACAGTTCCGAACTGCAGAGTTTTCAGTCGCGCAAGGCTCAATTGCGGGAAGATATCCAAGGCCTCGATAAGCAAATCGACCAACTCTAAAGAGGCGCGAAAGAAGACTCCCCATCACATCCCAGCCGGATTCTTGCCAGAAGAGGACCGTTTTACTCGCCTGCGCACGGAACGAAAGCGCTTCGTCGATACCATCAAGATGATCGCTTATCGCGCCGAAACCAGCATGGCATCCCTTCTTCGCGAACATATTGCCCGCGCCGATGATGCACGGGCCTTGCTGCGCCAGATCTTCGACACCGAGGCCGATCTTACCCGTCCAACAACACCTTGACCGTCCGTCTCCACCACCTGACCCAGGCGGCTCACGATCAGGCCATCGAAAAACTCTCAGCTGAACTCAACGACACACAAACCATCTTCCCCGGTACCAACCTCAAACTCGTCTTCAAACTCGGTTCAACCTGACTTCCCCCAGATCAGGAGATCTGAGGCCGCTGGAGACCAATCGCTGGTTCCTGCTGGGGCCGTGGCTGGAGGCGCCCAAGCGATGGGCGGGCAACAGCGCCGAGGAAGAGGCCTTGGAGTACGATGCCCATTCGATTCTTACAACCTGGGGAGACCGCAGCGAGAGTACTGACCTGCATGACTATGCCAACAAGGACTGGGCCAGCCTGGTTGGCACGCTCTATTCCCAGCGTTGGAGGCTCTATTTCGAGAGCCTTGATCGAGCCTTGAAGACCAACGGCAAATCCGAGCCTATCGATTGGTTTACCGTGGAGTATAGGTGGAACCGGGAGCCAGACCACTTCGCTTTGGCTCCCAACGGGGACGCCTATGCGCAAGCCTCAGCGATATATAGCGAGCTGCGTGGCCAACGGGCCGATTGGAGCAAGGCGAGTTACGTTTACTAAGGCCGGCGGCGGGAGAGGCAGCGCCATGCCGGAGCGGCGTAGCTATGTAGGGTTGCAGAGCGCAGTTCGAGGATTTCGAGGGCGGGCTCGATCGCGCTCACGATCTCTTGGGCGGAACGCCGGGGAGGGCCTATCTCTCTGGTGCTACCTTCCGCAGAGCCGATGAGGCTTAGCCAGAGGCCACCGGGGAGGAGCGATGCCGCGACCTGTGCGGCGAAGTGGGCACGTTCTTCGGGTTGGGTGAAGACGTGGAAGCAGCCGCGATCGAAGACGAATCCAAACGGGCCCCCGGAGGGAGACGCGGCGAGGAAGTCCAGGATTTGAAAGCGGCAGGGAAGATTACGGCCGTCCAGCTTGGCGAGCGCTCGCTCGATGGCGAGCGGGGCGAGATCGACGCCGAGGACATCAAAGCCCTGCTCGGCCAGCCAAAGGGAGTTGGTGCCGGTACCGACGCCGATCTCCAGAGTTGGGGTGGGCTGGATGCGACCGGAGGTTACGAGTTCGACGAGCTGTGGCTCGGGCTGGCCGGAGTCCCAGGGAAGTTCTCCTGAGGCGTAGATCTGATTCCAGGGACGAGATGACATGCAATTCGAAGTGTAACGTGCTACGGGGGCGAGAGGCTACGGGGACTCGAGGCGAGAGGTTAACTGACGACCGCGCGCAGTGCGGCACGGGCGGCTTGGAGGATGAGATCCACCTCGCGGTCGCCGTGCGCGGCGCTGACAAACGCGGCTTCATACTGGCTGGGAGGCAGCCAGACGCCGTGCTCCAGCATGGCACGGTGGAAGCGAGCGAAGGCCGCAGTGTCTGACGTGGAGGCGGAAGCGAAGTCCTGCACCGGTTGGGAGGTGAAGAACCAGGTGAACATGCTGCCGACGCGGTTGGACGTGAGCGCGATGCCGTGATCGGCAGCAAGCAGAGCTACACCATTCTGGATGGCCGCGGTGGTGTTGTCGAGTTGCTGGTAGAGCTGGTTACCGGCGTGGAGCAGCGCGGAGAGCATGGCGATGCCGGCGGCCATAGCCAGGGGATTGCCGCTGAGTGTGCCGGCTTGGTAGACGGGCCCCAGCGGGGCCAGGAAGTCCATGATCTCCGCGCGACCGCCGAGTACACCGACGGGCAGGCCGCCGCCGACGATCTTGCCCAGCGTGGTGAGGTCCGGCGGGCCGCCGAGCTCGGCTGCGTAAAGCTCCTGGGCTCCTCCGGCGGCCAGGCGGAAGCCGACCATGACCTCATCGAAGATGAGCAGGGCTCCGTGTTGGCGGGTGAGTTGGCGCAGGCTGGCGAGGTAGCCGGGCTGGGGAGGGATGACGCCGGCGTTGCCGACGACAGGCTCCAGGATGACGGCGGCGATCTGCTCGGGATGCAAGGCAAAGGCGGCTTCGACGGCGGGGAGATCGTTGTAGGGCAGAGCCAGGGTGTGCATGACGGTCTGCTCTGGAACTCCAGCGGAGCCGGGCAGGCCAAAGGTGGCGACGCCGCTGCCGGCCTTGACCAGAAGGGCGTCCGCGTGGCCGTGATAGCAGCCTTCAAACTTGATGATGAAGGGGCGTCCGGTAAAGCCGCGAGCCAGGCGGATGGCGGACATGCAGGCCTCTGTGCCGGAGCTGACGAAGCGCATCTTCTGGATGGAGGGATAACAGCGCTGCAAGAGTTCCGCCAGGTCTGCCTCTGCTGCGGTGCTGGCCCCGAAGGAGGGGCTGCGGCCGGCTGCTTCACGAATGGCCTGCACGACGGGCGGATAGGCGTGGCCCAGCAGCATCGGTCCCCAGGAGCCGAAGAGATCGACGTAGCGGTTGCCGTCAGCGTCCAGCAGGTAAGCGCCTTCCGCCTGGGCGACGAAGGGCGGATGCCCGCCCACGGCGCGAAAGGCGCGTACGGGCGAGTCCACGCCGCCGGGCAAAAACTTCTCTGCGCGCGCTTGCAGTTGTGCTGAACGTTCCCATGAGATGGCCATAAAGCACAGTATAAAAGAGGTTTGGCGGAGGGTGCGGCGGCGGGGAAGGCTGCGGATGGGGAGCTGGGTGCGGGAGGAGCGAGCCGATGAGAAAAGAAGTGAGGCGAGACGGGGGGCTGCGCGGGTTGGTAGGAACGATGGTGCACGAGTCCACAAGAGCGGCTGATAAACTTAGCATCTGCATCCTTATCCAGCCAACGAAGGTGGCCTCTGTGGCAAAGTCAGACTGCGGCAATGACGAGCCCGCTCCTGCTCCTGGGGAGACGGGCACAGTGCATGAGGGTTACCCGGCAGACGGGGCGCGAGAGGCGGACGCAGCGGTGGGCGGTGGGCGGAAGACCAGCCGAAGCAGAGCGGCGGTGGCCAAGGATCACGACACGGCCCCTACGGATCGCCATGCACTGGCTTACGAGCGGATTACGGGGCTGGCGCGCCGCACCTTCAACCGGCATGTGCTGAGCGAGATTGGAGGCTTTGCCGGGCTGTTCGCCCTGGATGGTGAGCGCTTTCCGGATGCGGTGATGGTGGCTGCGACGAACGGCGTAGGCGGCAAGCTGAAGCTGGCTATCGAACTGGGTCTGCACTCCAGCATCGGCGTGGACCTGGTGAACCACTGCGTGAACGACATCGCCATCCAGGGCGCGACGCCTCTTTTCTTTATGGATTACTTTGCCACCGGGCGGGTGGATCCGCAGGTGGTGCAGCAGGTGACCAGTGGGCTGGTGGATGCCTGCAAGGCGAACGGCTGCGCGCTGCTGGGCGGAGAGACGGCGGAGGCTCCGTGGCTGTATCGCGAAGGGAGCTACGAGTTGGCGGGGTTTATGACGGGCGCAGTGAGCCGGTCTCGCCTGCTGACCGGGGACGGGATCCGGGTGGGCGATTGCCTGCTGGGGCTGGCGTCCAACGGGCTGCACACGACGGGGTACGGGTCTGCGCTGAAGTCATTGTTGGAGACCGCCGGGTATCGGCCGGAGCAGTATGTGAATGAGATTGGCGACAAGGTGGGTGCGGCGATGATGCGGCCGCATCGCAGCTATCTGGCCCCGATTCGGAAGCTGATGGAGGCAGAGGTTGCCAGCGGCTTTGCCCACATCACCGGCGGAGGATTGACGGAGAGCCTGCCGCGCATTCTTCCGCGCGGAGTTTCGGCGCAGATCGATCTTTCCGCCTGGGAGGTTCCGCCGCTGTTTGCACATCTGCAGCGGCTGGGCGGCGTGGAGATGGAGGAGATGTTGCGCACCTACAATATGGGCATCGGCCTGGTGGCCGCAGTGCCTCCCGAGCATCTGAAGAAGGCGCAGCAGACGCTGAAACGTATGAATGAGCGCTGGGTGGTGCTGGGCCGGGTGACCCGCAGAGCGGCGCAGCGGGTGGTCTACGGCTAGCGCGGCGGGGTGGCCATGCCGGCGAACTGGGTGCGGTAGACGATGACGCCCAGGATGAGGACCAGTGCCTGGAAGTAGAGGAAGGTTTGGGTGCTGGGTTTCTCTGGCTGGTCATTGGTGAGGCAGCGCCAGCCCATGCCGAGGGCCACGATAAGGAAGATCCAGAGGGTGGAGGCGCCAAAGAGGTTGCCGTTGGAGATGGACAGAGCGAAGAGGACCAGGCAGGTGGTGGCGATGAGGCCGCGCTGCAGGCGGGAGAGAGCAAAGGTGGCCTGAGCTCCGTCCAGCCCCAGAATCGGCAGCAGGTTGAGGAAGTTGACCCACGCTCCCACGTAGACCAGCACCATAAAGATGGGCAAGTGGGTGACCAGGAACAGGCCGTAACAGGCGATGGCCGCGAAGAGGCCGTAGAGCGGGCCGGCCAGAGAGATGGACGCGAGGTCTTCCAACGAGACGCCCTGCGAGTACCAGCGGACGTAGGCTCCCATCATGGGAATAAAGACCGGCATCTCCGCGCGGAGACCGCGCCGCTTGACGGAGACGAAGTGACCCATCTCATGGATGAAGAGACAGAGAAGAAACCCAGCGGCGAACTGCCAGCCGAAGAGCGCCCAGTAGATGCCAAAGAAAGCCAGGAAGCTGAGCAAAAACTTGAGCTTGAAGAGCAGGAAGATCGCGGACTTGATCTTCATGAGGAAGAGGGCCACGGGCGCCAGGGGGCCCAGCCGCCTGGTCCACTTGGCCTTGGTCTGCTGCTCAGCCTGGATGCGTGCATCCAGTTGGGCAATGTGCTGGCGCAGGCTCTGGGACTGCTGGGCATCCTCTGGCAGCCAGGCCAGAGCGGAGGTCCAACGCTCCCTCGCTTGGGCCCACTTCTGATCCTGCTCCAACTGCTGGGCCTGGCCGACGAGCTGGTTGAGATGCGCACCGTAGGTGAGCGTATGACAGTCCGGACAGGCTAAGGTGCCCTCCGGCAGCCAGCGGCTGCACGAGGGACAGTTGTGAATGACCGCGGGCGGAGCGGGTTCGGGCGGGAATACGGCGGCTGGGGAGGAGGGAGACACGTCAGCTATATTGTAAATTGAAGGCGTTGGAACTCTGACCGAGCGGAGATGTTCCCGGCGGTTCAAGCATCGCGGCCGGACTCTTCAAGTAATCCTCGAACCGGCTATTTACTACTATGATACGGCTATACCCGAAGGTTGGATCAAAAGGGGTGAATCAGGGGCGGAACCGGACTTGGCAATGGCCGATTGCAATCTGAGATCCTATAGTTAGTACTTCAGAAGAAGCAAGTGAGCTCTTATCATCCAATACGAAAGGTTGTGACCGCTGCCGCGGCGGTGATTCCGGACAAGCTCTACTTCCGGATCGGCGACGTGGCGAAGCTGTGCGGGGTTCCGGCATACGTACTGCGGTTCTGGGAGACGGAGTTTCCGCAACTCAAGCCGAATAAGGGTGGCACCGGACAGCGGCTGTATCGCAGACGGGATGTGGAGATTGCGCTGCGCATCAAGCACCTGCTGTACGAGCAGGGGTATACGATTGCGGGGGCTCGCCAGGCCTTTGCCGCCGACGCCAAGGCTGGGGACGCCAAGGCTTCAGACGGCAAGGGGAACGATGCGGCAGAGGCCGCAAGCCAGCCCCGGGCCCAGGCAATGGCAGGAGCGGATCGAGCTGGAGATGAAGTCGGCAGCGAAGTGCGACCCGGCAGCGGGGCGGATGGCAAAGAGCTGAGCTGGGCCGGGCGGGATGGACGCGACCTGATGGATCGCGGTGAAAGTGGCCTGAGAGGACACGAGGAGGAGCAGCGATGGGCAGAGATGCTGGCCCTGCGGGACGAACTGCGCGAGCTGGCGAACCAGTTGGCGCAACCGGTTGGGAGGGCAAAGACGACGCCGGGCGATGCTGACGGGGGCGATATGGCTGAGGTGGGCGCAGTGGCGGCCAAGCCGAGAACGATACGTCCGCGACTGGTTCTGGAGCCCAAGGCCGAGGGGAGAGCCGGCAGTCGGCAGACCGAGCAGGGAGATCTATTCTCTTACGAATGAGCCTGGCGATGAGACGGGAGTGAGCCGGGCGTCGAGCTGAAATCGAGATGAAATACTGATAGTGGCGGCTCTGTGGTTGCGGATGCGAAGGCGGGCCAGAGGCGGAGGTAGCGGGCTTGGGTGCAGTGTGCCTACGCAGCTTGAACAGAATGGCGGAGATCGGCTGGGCGAGTATTCCGAATCGCAGCTTGGCCTGTGTGCCTAACCGAGGCTGGGCGAGTATGCGGCGGAGCAGCCTTGCTGTGCCCTGCCAGCCGAGTTCGCGATGACCGAGCAGCCGAGTTCGACGCCCGCGCCCGGCGCACGCAAGACCCATACGGTGGGCTCGGCGGCCGTGCTGCTGATGCTGAGCTCCTTTGGCTCTGGTCTGCTGGCGCTGGTGCGGATCAAGTATGTGAATTATCTGTTCGGGGCAGGAGCGGCGCAGGACGCGTATCGGGCCGCCTTCAAGCTGCCTGATCTGCTGAGCTACTTCTTGACCGGCGGGGCGGTGGCGATCTCACTTATCACGATTCTGAACCGGTACCGTGAGCGGGGAGACGAGGAGGGAGCGGACCATGCGCTGAGCGTGGTGGTTACCACGATGAGCGTGGTGCTGGTGTGCGGCGTGCTGCTGTGCGAGGTGTTTGCGCCGGAGTACGTCTGGCTGGCCAACGCGGGATTCCGCAGCGATCCGCTGCGAGCACATCTGTGCACCGCGCTGACGCGCCTGATTCTGCCTGCGCAACTGTTTTTCTTCATCGGCTCCTGCATGAGTTCGCGGTTGCAGGTGCGGAAGATCTTCATCTACCAGGCGGCGGCTCCTCTGGTCTACAACGCGGGCATCATTCTGGGAGCGGTGGTGCTGCATCGCCGGATCGGGGTGTATTCGCTGGCGGTGGGAGTGCTTGCGGGGGTGGCGTGCGGATCCTTACTTTTGAACTCGGTGGGCGCGTGGCGCACGGGGCTGCGCTTTCGGCCGGTGGTAGGCTTCCGCGACCCCGCGTTCCTGGAGTGGTTCCGGCTGACCCTGCCGCTGATGATTGGGGTTTCGCTGGTGATGTTCGACGGATTCTTTTTGAACTACTTTGCTTCTATAGACAGAGGCGGGATCACCTTGATTGGGAACGCCAAGGATCTGTTCAATGCGCCGTTCAACGTGATTGGTCCGGCGGCGGGAGCGGCGTCCTTGCCGTTCTTCACGGCGCTGTTTCAGCAGCGGCGAGCCTATGAGTTTTCAACGTCCGTGGGACGGTCGGTATCGCGGCTGTTTGCGGCCGGGATGCTGGTTTCAGCGTGGATGATCGCGCTGGCTCCATGGCTGCTGAATCTCTTCAAGGGCGGAAGGTTCAACCGTGCGGATGTATTGAGCGTTACGGAGTTGTTCCAGATCTTCTCCATCACGCTGGCGGTGTGGGCGGTGCAGGGCATCTACGCGCGCGCCTTTTATGCGGCCAGCGATACTACCACGCCGGCGGTGACCGGGACGCTGATTACGATTCTTTCTATTCCGATGTACTGGGCGCTGTTCCATAGTCTGGGTCTGACGGGGCTGGCGATCGCCTCTGATCTGGGCATGCTGGTGCAGACGGCCACGCTGGCGGTACTGCTGCATCGCAAGCGGCTGGTGAGCCTCGGGCACTTGGAGTTCAGTGAGTTGGGACGGGCGCTGGCGGCAGCCGTGGCTGGCTTTGCGGCGGCCTATGGATGTGCGCATGCCCTGGCGGGAGTACTGGCGCATGGGCGGCCGGGCGTGGCCGTGGGCGGGGAGAGCCATGGGGCGGCTCTAGTGGTGATTGCCGCAGGCAGCCTGGCGTGGGCGTTGGCGGCGTTGCCGACGCTGCTGGTGACGCGATCCAAGCTGCCGGCGCAGTTGCTGCGCCTGCGGGCGGCCCGGAGTTGAGCGCCGGCAGATGAGCGCTGGAGGCAAAGCCTCTCATCCCCGCATCCGCACCCTTCAACCCGTAATTTGCGCCACTCGCTGCTGGGCTTAGGCCGGAACGCTGGATGTACGGTTAGAATAGGGGGGTTCCGCCCATGCGATGTACGTCGTTTGTGGAGGAACGACCGGAGACCACTGCTACCGCCGCCCCCTGGAAGGTTAAAGGGATTTTTTCTGCGGCGCGGATGGCGGCAGCCATGGGGCCGGTCGTCGGGCGCTTCGAGTCCAAGTGGGATATCGGGCGTGTCCGGCTATCTGAGCTAAGGAGCTATCCGCTTTGTCTACTGCAACCGATCGTTTTCTCTTCACGAGTGAGTCTGTGACCGAAGGTCACCCCGACAAGATTGCCGACCAGATCTCCGACGCTATTCTGGACGCCTGCCTGGCCGAGGATCCCTATAGCCGCGTCGCCTGCGAGACGCTTACCTGTACCGGTCTGATTGTGGTGGCCGGCGAGATTACCACCAAGACTTATGTTGACTTCCAGACGCTGGTGCGGGAGACGGTCCGGGAGATCGGCTACGATGACGCTCTGAAGGGCTTTGACTGCAATACGTGCGGGGTGATCTCCACGATCAACCGGCAGTCGCCGGACATTGCGCAGGGCGTGGACACGGGAGGCGCAGGGGACCAGGGCATGATGTTCGGCTATGCGACGAACGAGACGCCGGAGATGATGCCAACGCCGATCTCGCTGGCCCATCGCTTGGCCGAGAAGCTCACCGAGGTGCGCAAATCCGGCAAGATGCCCTATCTTCGGCCCGACGGCAAGAGCCAGGTGACGGTGGAGTATGACGCCAACTATAAGCCAGTACGGGTGGATGCGGTGGTGATCTCTACGCAGCACGCGGAAGAGGTGGGCAATGATGAACTGCGGGCGGACATTCTGCAGCATGTGATTCAGGCGGTGATTCCGGCCCGGCTGCTGGATGCGGACACCAAGTATCACATCAACCCGACGGGACGATTCGTGATCGGCGGCCCGATGGGCGATACCGGCCTGACTGGACGCAAGATTATTGTGGACACCTATGGCGGCATGGGCCGACATGGCGGCGGGGCCTTCTCAGGCAAGGACGCGACCAAGGTGGATCGGAGCGCAGCGTACATGGCTCGCTATATCGCCAAGAACATTGTGGCTGCCGAGCTGGCAGACCGGGTAGAGGTTCAGCTTGCGTACGCTATCGGGGTGGCCAATCCGGTGAGCATCCGCATTGACACCTTCGGGACCGGGAAGCTCTCTGAGGCTTTGTTGATTGATCTGGTTCGGGAAAACTTCCAGTTGACGCCCAAGGGCATTATCGAGAGCCTGAATCTGCGCCGTCCGATCTTCAAGCAGACCGCGGCTTATGGACACTTTGGCCGCAGTGGCGAGGCGTTTACCTGGGAGGCGACCGACAAGGTAGCCGCTCTGAAGGCTGGTGCTAGCGCGGAGTTGGCAGCGAAGTAGCCATTCAGTTACAAGGGGTTATGCGAACAGGGCGAGCCGAAGTGGCTCGCCCTGTTTGCGTGTGTCGCCGGTGCGAGGAAGCAGCCGGGTGGGATTGCGTGGGCCGGGGATGCGACCGGTGAAGACGTACAGAGCCTGCCGCCTGTTTTGGCGGCAGGCCCAGAAGGAGCGTACTGGCTAATGCCACTGTTAGTGGGTGACGGTGACCTGAAGGTTCATGTCCGTGGCGGTGGGCTGGTTGTCTACCTTGCCGGGAACGAAGTGCATCTGGCTGACGGTTTCCACGACCCGACGGTCCACAAACGGGCTGAACGGTTTGACCACGCGGATGTTCTCCGGTTGGCCGTTGGCGTTGACGGTGAGGGCGACGCCGACCTGAGCTCCCTCAGGGACGATCTGGAGGAGTGTTCTCTGTGGCAGGGAGAGCACGGGGGATCCGATGAGCTCCGGAGCGGTGGTTCCGGTGCTGACGCGGATGAGGGTTGCGGTGGTGGCGCCGTCGGCTGGGGAGCTAGCTTTCGCTGCCGCGGATAGAGTCAGCATGGAGAGCAGAAGACTGGCTGTAAAGATACGGCTCATTTAAAACCTCCTAGGAGACGATAGTCACCTTCATCATTTTTATCCTCAACAAATACGATTGTCAACTAAAAAATGTAAACAAATGATTTTATGTAACTTGTTTTTCTGAAGGAGTCGCTTTTTTGTGAGACATGAAAAAATTACGCTGTTTGCGATTCTCTGCCGACTGGGCTGGGCGGGTTGGTTGGGGGTGGGGTTTGGGTGCAGCCCGGGAGCGGCCTGAGTTTGATTTGGGAGGGGGAGGCGCGGGTGCCGACAGGCGGGAGGAGCGGCGCGGAGACAGGGAGGCGCGAAGGGGAGGGGCTGCGGACCGGGTGGGTGCCCGGCTGCGGAGGTCTTTCAAGAGCAGATGGGTTGAGGTATGAGGTAGCGAGAGCATGCAAGAAGGGCGGGCCGAAGCGGCTCGCCCTTGGTTGCGTGAGATGGCTTGTTTTGCTGGTTTAGCGGTAGATCTCGCTGTTTGAGGCGAGGAACTCGCGGGACTTCTCTTCCATGGCCTTGGCGATCTCCTGTGGGCCGAGGTCGTTCTCCGGTTGACCAAAGGCGCCCTCCGGCTGGCCGTAGGCGTCGCGAATCTCCTGGGTGATCTTCATGGAGCAGAATTTAGGACCACACATGGAGCAGAAGTGGGCTGTTTTAGCTCCTTCGGCCGGGAGGGTTTCATCGTGGTACTCGCGGGCGCGATCGGGGTCGAGGCTAAGGTTGAACTGGTCCTCCCAGCGGAACTCGAAGCGGGCTTTGGACAGGGCGTTGTCGCGAAGCTGGGCTCCGGGCCATCCTTTGGCGAGATCGGCAGCGTGCGCAGCGATGCCGTAGGTGACGATGCCGGTGCGCACATCTTCGCGGTCCGGCAGCCCGAGATGTTCTTTGGGCGTGACGTAGCAGAGCATGGCGGTGCCGTACCAGCCAATCTGAGCGGCCCCAATGGCGCTGGTGATGTGGTCGTAGCCGGGTGCGATGTCTGTGACCAGAGGTCCGAGGGTGTAGAAGGGAGCCTCCAGGCAGTGCTTGAGCTCGGCGGTCATATTCTCTTCGATGAGTTGCATGGGGACGTGGCCGGGGCCTTCGATCATCACCTGGACATCGTGCTTCCATGCCTGTGCGGTCAACTCGCCGAGGGTGCGCAGCTCGGCAAACTGAGCCTCGTCATTGGCGTCATAGACGGAGCCGGGACGCAGGCCGTCGCCAAGGCTGAAGGAGACGTCATAGGTTTTCATGATCTCGCAGATCTCTTCAAAGTGGGTGTAGAGAAAGTTCTCCTGGTGATGGGCGAGGCACCACTTGGCCATGATGGATCCGCCGCGGGAGACGATGCCGGTGAGGCGGCGAGCGGTGAGCGGGATCCAGGGCAGGCGGACGCCGGCGTGCAGGGTGAAGTAGTCGACACCCTGCTCAGCCTGCTCGATGAGGGTGTCACGCATGAGCTCCCAGGTCAGATCTTCGGCGCGGCCGCCGACCTTTTCCAGCGCCTGGTAGATGGGAACGGTTCCGATGGGGACGGGCGCGTTGCGCAGGATCCACTCGCGGGTCTCATGGATATGCTCGCCGGTGGAGAGATCCATGATGGTGTCTGCTCCCCAATGGATGCCCCAGACCATCTTATCGACCTCCTCTTCCAGTGAGGATCTGACGGCGGAGTTGCCGATGTTGCCGTTGATCTTGACCTTGAAGTTGCGGCCGATGATCATCGGCTCCAGTTCCGGGTGGTTGATGTTGGCAGGGATGATGGCCCGGCCGGCACCTACCTCACGACGGACGAACTCCGGGGTGATCTGCTCCGGGAGTAAGGCTCCGAAGCTGCGGCCGGGATGGGCGCGGAGAAGAGCGGCGTAGGCTGGATCGGAGCGCAGTTGGTCGAGACGCATCGCCTCACGCAGGGCAACGAACTCCATCTCTGGAGTGATGACGCCCTGGCGGGCATAGTGCATCTGGGAGACGTTGCTGCTCGGGCGGGCGCGGCGGGGGCGCGGCGGGGATGGGAAGCGGAGGTCATGGGTGAGGAGATCGCGGGCGCGCTGGCGGCCGTAGTCCGAGGAGAGATCGCGCAGGACCTCTGTATCCGCACGCTCTTCGATCCAGGGGCGGCGCAGTTTGGGCAAGCCCTCGGCGAGGTCTGGAGTGTAGTCCGGGTCGCTGAAGGGTCCGGAGCAGTCGTAGACGGGGATGGAAGGATTTTCCTGAACACCCTGGGAGTGCAGCGTGGGAGAGAGAGTGATTTCTCGATAGGGGACGCGCAGGTTAGCCTGGCTACCCTGGATGTAACGCTTTTGGGATGCGGGAAAGGGTTTGGGGAGCGAGAGCCGGGCGATCTGAGTGGCGGTTTGCGGCATGGGACCTCCGTAGATGGTGAATCAGGAGGTTATGCTGGAAGGCGGAAGACAAGCAGGTTGCGCCTGAAAACCTTCCCACGCCGGCACGATCCGGATCGGGTTCAAAGGGTATCTCTCAGCCGTACACGCGGTAGGGCACCCCTGGTTCACTGTTGCGATTACAGCATGATTTGGCCCCGGCGGCAAGACTCCTGGACTCCTGGAGGGGTAGAGTGGGTTGGTGTAATCCGGCCAGCCCAGGCATCTGGGGGCGCGAGAATACGCCTGAAGCGCATTTGAACCGCAGTTGAGGACAGTATCTCGCTGCGAAAGCGTGTTCCAGACGTCTAACCTGCACGCGACAGTATATCCTTGGATAGATACAAGGCCCATCGCGGCTTCGCCGAGGCCCGCCACCCGAAACCATCGCGCCGCTCGCTTGAGTTGCGCCCACGAGGAAGATGCTGCAACTGATGAAGAAGACTCTAGACTCCGCCCCTGGCCAGGTTCGCAAGGTGGCCTGCGTAACAACCTTGAGCATGGCACTTGCACTGGTGCTGGGAGTGGTTGCCGGCTTGGCTGCGCCCAAGGCATTGGGGCAGGATTCGAGTTCCTCCTCGAGTGGCTCCTCGGGGAGCGGTTCATCGGGCAGCCAGGCGCAGAGTCCAACGACGGCGCCTGGAACGGCTCCGATGTCCCGGGCAGCGGCTGCAGCTCTGGCTCCGTATACGGGACCGAAGTATGACAATCGCTGGGAGCTCTATGGCGGCCTGCTGTACATGAATGGACAGGCAGGACAGAACATTCCGGTGCGATTCAACATGGGTGGTGGCGAAGGGATGATTACCTACTGGCTGAACGGAAGGATAGGGGCGGAGGCGGGTTACCGGTTTGGCGCTGGAACCACGCCGGTGATTAGTCCCTTCTACAACCGGACGCTGGTGATGGAGCATATCGGCATGGCAGGAGTGGAGGTTCGAGGGCCGAAAAACCGCTATGTGGCGACCAACTTTCTTGGACTGTTCGGCGGCGGCTATGGCATCTACAACTATCCTGTGAATCACTATCCCGGAGGCAGTCCGGTGAGCGCCTGCGCGGCGCAGCAGCAGCCTGGTCAGGTGGGGAACCTCCACCTGTACTGCAACCATTGGGCGCCTTATGGCACGGCGGGAAGCAATATCGACTTCAACCAAAGTCACAACCTGGCGGTGCGTTTGCAGCCAACGTTGATCTTCGATCACTTTGGTACCAATACAAAGTATTTCTTTGCCATCTCCCTAGGCGTCTTGTGGCGCTTTGGGCACAGGTAAGCACAGCGTCCTTAGCAGCGGCGCTCCCGGAGGTTATTCCAAGGGCAGGTTGCTTTAGGGGACCAGGGACCGAGGTGGTTTCCAGCGAGATGGCTACGGATTTCGGCTGGCGGGCTGGGTAGACGTGAGCGGCCTCGGACAACCATGAAGATAGCAAAAATCGGATAGGCCAACATCCCACTGCACCCGCAAGTACCGACACAGCGGCATGATGAAGATGGCCTGCTGGGTCGCATTGAAGGGGAATAAGACGCTCGCCGAGTTGGGTGGCGGGCTGGATGCTCAGAGGAAGCAGCCAGAGCAGCACGTGGTTTGGGATCAACGGTCCCTCCGGGGTGAGAACCTGTGGAGCGGAGAAAAAGAAGGCGGACTCATTTGAGTCCGCCTTTCTGTGTCTAATGGTTCCGGATTGTGTTTGTGCTGGTGGTTTCTGCCGGGTGGCGGAGCCGGTCGCGCCGCCTGTGTGGAGTCTACTCGGCAGCCATTTCTTCCTGTTCACCCTCCATACGCATCTGCTCCAGCTCACGCTCTTCGGCTTCAATTGCCGCAGTGACCTCCTGCTGGACCTGCGCTGCGACCTCTTCCAACTCTGGAGAGAGCTTGACATTGCGATAGTAGGGCATGCCTGTGCCAGCCGGGATGAGACGACCAACGATGACGTTCTCCTTGAGGCCGCGCAGCGTATCTACGGAGCCATTGATGGAAGCCTCCGTGAGGACGCGGGTGGTCTCCTGGAAGCTAGCCGCCGAGATGAAGCTATCGGTAGAGAGCGAGGCCTTGGTGATGCCAAGCAGCAGTGGACGTCCAATGGCGGGACGGCCACCCTCCATGAGCACACGCTGATTTTCAGCGTTGAAGCGGAAGCGGTCGATCTGCTGTTCGAGAAGGAAGTTGGTGTCGCCTACCTCCTCCACCTTCACCCAGCGGAGCATCTGCCGAACGATGGTTTCGATGTGCTTGTCGGATATGGAGACGCCCTGGAGCCGGTAGACCTCCTGGATCTCATTGACCAAGTACTGTTGCAGTTCGCGTTCGCCGAGGACCTCCAGGATGTCATGCGGATTGCGTGGTCCATCGATAAGCGCATCGCCGGCGCGCAACCGCTCGCCTTCCTGGACGTTGATATAGACGCCACGGGGGACGCTGTACTCGTCTTCCTGTCCATTGTCTGCGGTGACGTAGACCTTGCGCTGTCCTTTGCTGACCTCGCCGAAGCGCACCACGCCAGCGATCTTGGAGATGATGGCCGGGTCACGGGTTTTGCGAGCCTCAAAGAGTTCGACCACGCGGGGCAGACCGCCGGTAATGTCTTTGGTGCGGGTGGTTTCGCGAGGAATCTTGGCCAGAATATCTCCGGGGAAGACTGCGTCGCCATCCTGCACCATGAGGTGAGCTCGGGAGGGCATGAGGTAGCGCTTGGTTCCCTTGGCGTTCTTGACCAGGATCGCGGGCTGGCGTTTCTCGTCGGGAGACTCGCCGACGACCAGACGGGAGAGTCCGGTGACCTCGTCGATCTCCTCATTGAGGGTGACGCCTTCCTGAAGATCCTTGAACTGAACGGTTCCTTCGATCTCGGTAAGGATGGAGAAGGTGTAGGGATCCCACTCGCCGATGACGTCGCCGAGCTTGACGTCCTGACCATCCTCGACGCGCAGCTTGGCTCCGTAGACGATGGAATAACGCTCCTTCTCTCGTCCTTTGGAGTCAATGACCGCGATGGAGCCGTTGCGGTTGAATGCGACCAGATTGCCTTCCTTGGAGCGGACGGTGACCAGGTTGATGAAGTGGACCTTGCCGTCGTTCTTGGCTTCGAGGTGAGAGGTATCCTGCACGCGCGATGCTGTTCCACCGATGTGGAAGGTGCGCATGGTGAGCTGGGTTCCGGGCTCGCCGATGGACTGCGCGGCGATGACGCCGACGGCCTCGCCCAACTCCACCATCTTGCCGGAGCCGAGATTACGACCGTAGCAGAGGATACAGCATCCGCGCTTGGACTCGCAGGTGAGCACAGAACGGATCTTCACCCGCTCGATGCCGGCAGCCTGCACGGCGGAGGCCTTGTCTTCATCGATCTCTTCATTGATATCGACGATCAACTTGCCTTCGAAGTCCTTCAAACGCTCCAGCGAGACGCGGCCGACGATCCGGTCGCGCAGGGGCTCGATGGTTTCTCCCGCCTCAATGATGGGCGTTACGTAGATGCCCTCGACGGTTCCGCAGTCGAACTCTGAGATGATGACATCCTGGGCGACGTCGACGAGGCGGCGGGTGAGATAGCCGGAGTCAGCTGTCTTAAGGGCCGTATCGGCGAGGCCCTTGCGTGCGCCGTGGGTGGAGATGAAGTACTGCAGCACGGTAAGGCCTTCGCGGAAGTTTGCGGTAATCGGGGTTTCGATGATCTCACCGCTAGGCTTGGCCATGAGACCGCGCATGCCGCTGAGTTGGCGGATCTGCTGTTTGGAGCCGCGGGCTCCGGAGTCGGCCATGATGTAGATCGGGTTCATGGCTCCTTCCTTGTCCGCACGCTTCATATTGTTGAACATCTCATCGGCGACGCGCTCGGTGACGCCGGACCACATCTGGGTGACCTTATTGGAGCGTTCGAGGTTGGTGATGGAGCCATCCAAGTATTGCTGCTGCATGGCAATCACCTGTCTTTCAGCCTCACGCACCACCTCATACTTGGACTCCGGAATGACCATGTCATCCAGACCGACGGAGAGGCCGGAACGGGTGGCGAACTGGAAGCCGAGTTCCTTGATCTTATCCAGGGCTTTTACCGTGATCTCCAAACCGAGGTTCAGGTAGAGGTAGTTGATGAGTTGTCCGATACCCTTCTTTTTGAGCAGGCCATTGACAAAGGGCATGCCGGCGGGCAGAGCGTCATTGAGAATCGCGCGGCCCACGGTGGTGTTGATGAACTGCTTGTGGAACTCGACTGGTTCGGTGTGGAGGATGTCCTGATCGTCATAAGCGACGGTCATATCGAGCACAGGCCCCGAGTAGCGCAGGCGGATGGGCGTCAGGGTCTCCACCTGCTTGGCCTCCAGCGCCATGAGCACCTCTTCGATGTTGGCGAAGACACGTCCCTCGCCCTTGGCTCCCTGTTTGGCCTTGGTGAGATAGTACAGACCCAACACCATATCCTGAGTAGGCACGGTGATGGGGTGACCGCTGGCAGGGGAGAGGATGTTGTGTGAGGCGAGCATGAGGACGGATGCCTCAATCTGGGCCTCTGGGCTGAGGGGAATATGCACCGCCATCTGATCGCCGTCGAAGTCCGCGTTGAACGCGGTGCAAACTAAGGGATGGATCTTGATGGCTTTACCTTCGACCAGCACGGGCTCGAAGGCTTGAATGCCGAGGCGATGCAGTGTTGGGGCGCGGTTGAGCAGCACCGGATGATCTTTGATGACCTCTTCCAGGATGTCCCAGACGATGGCTTCCTGCTGCTCAACCATCTCCTTGGCTTGCTTGATGGTGGCGCAGTGACCGGTCTGCTCCAGGCGGTGATAGATAAATGGCTTGAACAGTTCGAGAGCCATCTTCTTGGGCAGGCCGCACTGGTGCAGTTTGAGCTCCGGACCGACGACGATGACGGAGCGACCGGAGTAGTCGACGCGCTTGCCGAGGAGGTTCTGACGGAAGCGGCCCTGTTTGCCCTTGAGCGTATCGGAGAGGCTCTTGAGGGGACGGTTGTTGGCTCCGCGCAGCACACGGCCGCGGCGGCCGTTGTCGAACAAAGCGTCGACAGCCTCCTGCAGCATGCGCTTCTCATTGCGCACGATGACCTCAGGGGCGTGGAGGTCCATCAACTTCTTGAGGCGGTTGTTGCGGTTGATGACGCGGCGATAGAGGTCGTTGAGATCCGAGGTAGCGAAGCGTCCCCCGTCGAGCGGCACCAGGGGGCGCAGTTCGGGTGGGATGACGGGAATCACGTCCAGGATCATCCATTGCGGCTTGTTGTCTGAACGGCGAAAGGCTTCGACCACCTTGAGGCGCTTGGCGTACTTGAGCTTTTTCTGCAGCGACGTCTCAGCCTTCATGCGTTCGCGCATCTCAACGGCCAACTCATTGACGTCGACACGCTTGAGCAACTCTTTGATGGCCTCGGCTCCCATCATGGCCTTGAAGCCGGTGGGACGATACTGGGCATCCAGCTCACGGAAGCGGTTCTCATCCTTGATGACCTCGCGTTCCTTTACTGGCGCGTCGCCCGGATCGACCACGACGTAGCTTTCGAAGTACAGAACGGCTTCCAGCTCGCGGAGCGAGATATCGAGTAGATGCCCGATGCGCGAGGGAAGGCCTTTGAAGAACCAGACGTGGGAGCAGGGGCTGGCGAGCTCGATATGTCCGAGCCGCTCGCGGCGCACCTTGCTGAGGGTGACTTCGACGCCGCACTTGTCACAGATGACGCCGCGGTGCTTCATGCGCTTGTACTTACCGCAAAGGCACTCCCAGTCGGTGATGGGCCCAAAGATGCGCGCGCAGAAGAGGCCATCGCGCTCCGGTTTGAAGGTGCGGTAGTTGATGGTCTCCGGCTTGGTGACCTCACCGTGCGACCAGGAGCGAATCTTCTCCGGCGAAGCGAGTTGAATCTTGATTGAGTCAAAGTCCGTGATCGGACCGGCCGTTTCAAAGGGACTGGAGCGGAACATGTTTTTCTCTCCGTTTGCAGTGCTTAGCTCGATACCAACTTTTTATTTGACCCTTCACCTTCAAGAGTCTGCGTTGCGAGCTTCGCTGCTAGCTATGCAGTCCTAAAGTGGCGACTGCGATTACCTTCGCGATGATCCTGCGCTTCCAGGTTCACCACTGCCATCTCTTCACCGCCTCTGCGGGAGCTTTTGCCGTTACCCAAGCCCAAAGCCGGTCGGCAGAGGCGGAGCCAATCTACGAATTAGTCCGCAACCGCGAGTTCTGGCAGCGGCACGATCTGTTCTGAGTCGTGGGTAGTCTTTACCAGTTCAACATCCAGGCACAAGGACTGCAGCTCGCGAATGAGGACGTTGAAGGATTCCGGTACGCCCGGTTCAATGGCCGCCTCACCCTTGACGATGGCCTCATAGATCTTGGTGCGGCCATAGACGTCATCGGACTTGGCGGTGAGGAGTTCCTGGAGGATGTAAGCAGCGCCATAAGCCTCCAGCGCCCAGACTTCCATCTCTCCAAAGCGCTGACCGCCGAACTGCGCCTTGCCACCGAGCGGCTGCTGGGTGATGAGCGAGTACGGTCCGATGGAGCGTGCATGGATCTTGTCATCGACCAGGTGGCTGAGCTTGAGCATGTAGATATAGCCGACGGTGACCGGCTGTTCGAACGCGTCCCCTGTCATGCCGTCATACATGATGCTCTTGCCTGAACTGGGCAAGCCTGCCGCGCTGAGCAGCGCCTTGATCTCCTCTTCCCTGGCTCCGTCGAAGACCGCGGTGCCGAACCAAATACCACGTTTCATGCCCGCGGCGACGCGCAGCGTCTGCTCGTCGTCGAGTGCAAGCAACTGGTTGAGGGCCGCTGTTCCCTTGAATGCCTCTTTGAAGATCTCCTTGACCTCGGCTGCCTTCTGGTGCTGTTCAGCGAGCGCGGCGACCTTGGCTCCCAGTTCATGCGCCGCCCATCCGAGATGGGTCTCCAGGATTTGCCCTACGTTCATACGCGAAGGCACGCCCAGCGGATTGAGAACGATCTCCACGGGGGTTCCATCGGGAAGGTAAGGCATATCCTCCTCAGGCAGGATGCGTGAGATGACGCCCTTGTTGCCATGGCGTCCGGCCATTTTGTCGCCCACGGAGAGCTTGCGCTTCATGGCGACGTAGACCTTGACCATCTTGATGACTCCGGGAGAGAGTTCATCTCCCTTCTGCATCTTGGCGATCTTCTCATTGGTGATCTTGCGCAGCACGTCGATCTGGCGGGAGGTCATCTCCTCGATCTCGTCGATCTGCTCGTTGACTCGCGGATCCTTATCGGCGTAACGGATACGCTTGAGGTTGCGGGTGGAGATCAACTCGATGACATCGCGGTTCAGGATGTCGCCCTTGCTGAGCAGTTTCTTGTTGGTGCGCTCGTCGTGCAGGTCAGCCAGCACCTCCTTGTTGCCAAGGATGTTTTCCAGGCGCTTGAGCCGCTCGTCCGTGAGGATGCGAATCTCGTCGGCGAGGTTGCGTTCGAGCTTCTCAACCATCTCCTGTTCGATCTGCAGAGCGCGCTGGTCCTTTTCCTGGCCCTTGCGGCTGAAGATGCGAACGTCCACGACAGTGCCTTCTATGCCGGGAGGGCAGGTGAGGCTGGCATCACGCACATCGCCGGCCTTCTCGCCGAAGATGGCGCGGAGGAGTTTCTCTTCCGGGGTGAGCTGGGTTTCGCCCTTGGGAGTGACTTTGCCGACCAGGATATCGTTATGCCCGATCTTGGCTCCGATGCGGATGATGCCACTCTCGTCCAGGTCACGCAGGGCATGCTCGCTGACGTTGGGGATGTCGCGGGTAATCTCTTCCGGCCCGAGCTTGGTGTCGCGCGCCTCGATCTCGAACTCCTCGATGTGGATCGAGGTGTAGTAGTCCTCTCGAACCAGCTTTTCCGAGATGAGGATGGCGTCCTCAAAGTTGTAACCGCGCCAAGGCATAAAGGCCACCAGCACATTGCGACCAAGGCCGAGTTCGCCCTGTTCGGTGCAAGGGCCGTCGGCGATCACCTGGCCCTTGACGACGCGCTCGCCCTTGCGCACCACCGGCTTCTGATTGATGCAGGTGTTCTGGTTGGAGCGCTTGAACTTGGTGAGCTGATAGATGTCTGAGCCTACCTCGCGAGAAAGCTGGGTCGGATGATGCTCGCCTTCTACGCGGACGATGATGCGCTCAGAGTCGACCGAATCGACGATACCGTTGCGCTTGGCCAGAATCACTGCGCCGGAGTCGCGTGCCGTGACGCCTTCCATGCCGGTACCCACCAGCGGAGCTTCCGAGACGAGCAGCGGGACGGACTGGCGCTGCATGTTGGCTCCCATGAGGGCGCGGTTAGCATCGTCATGCTCCAGGAAGGGAACCAGGGAAGCCGCGACCGATACCAGTTGTTTGGGGCTTACGTCGACGTAGTCCACCTCATGCTTGGGGACCAGCACGAAGTTGCCCGCCTTGCGGGCATTGACCAGATCCTCCACGATATGCAGATCCTGATCCACGCTGATATTGGCCTGCGCGATGGTGTGCCGATCCTCTTCCCAAGCGGACAGATAGAATGAATAGGGCTCCAGATCCATGGTGCGCTTGCCATCCTTCTTGAGCTGTTTATTGAGCTTGGCCGCCTCGTGAACCTCCAAGGCATCGCCCTGGCGCAGGCCGGACTCGCCGGCGTTGCTTACCGAAACATAGTCCAGGATGACGCCATCCTTCACCTTGCGGTAAGGGCTTTCGATAAAGCCGTACTCATTGATGCGGGCAAAGCAGCTAAGGGAAGAGATCAGGCCGATATTGGGGCCTTCGGGGGTCTCGATGGGGCAGATACGACCGTAGTGGGTGGGGTGCACGTCGCGCACCTCAAAGCCGGCGCGTTCGCGGGACAGACCACCGGGCCCGAGAGCCGACAGGCGGCGTTTGTGCGTAATCTCGCTGAGAGGGTTGGTCTGGTCCATGAACTGAGATAGCTGGCTGGACCCAAAGAACTCGCGGATAGCGGCCATGACGGGCTTGGCGTTGATCAGGTCATGCGGCATAGCCGTAGACATCTCCTGATAGACGCTCATCTTCTCTTTGATGGCGCGTTCCATGCGCACCAGTCCGATGCGGAACTGATTCTCCATCAACTCGCCGACTGCGCGGACGCGCCGGTTACCGAGGTGATCGATATCATCCACCACGCCGATGTTCTTGCGCAGTTTGAGCAGGTAGCGGATGGTTCCATAGAAATCCTCGGGGGTTAGGGTACGTTTGTCGAGGCCGCTGGGATCTTGGTTCTCATACAGCTTGATATTGAACTTGAGTCGACCCACGCGGGAGAAGTCGTACTTGCGTGGATCGAAGAACATGCCTTCAAAGAGGGCGGTGGCGGTGTCCAGGGTGGGAGGGTCGCCGGGACGCAGCTTACGGTAGATCTCAATCAGCGCCTCTTCGGGCTTGCGCACCGAGTCGCGGCGCAGGGTGTTGGAGATGATGTTGCCGACATCGTCGCGTTCAGGGAAGAAGACCTGGAAGGTGGTGACGCCGCTCTGCAGAATGTTGTGCAGTCTATCGGCGGTCAAATCAGTGTTGGCCTCATAGAGCAACTCGCCAGTGCTCATATCCACGACGTCGGCTCCGAGCATCGCGCCGTCAAACTCGCTAGGCTCGACCTCAACATGCTCGAGGCCGGCGGCGCGAATGTGCTTGAGGGCGGAGGCTCCGATCTTCTTGCCGGCAGCCACCACCTCTTCCTTGCTGCCTCCCTTGGGTCCGGGCAGGTGCAGAGCCACGGCGCTGCGCGTGCCCACGAGGTGGGTGGGCGTATTCTCCGGCGTTACCGCCCAGAGCAGCTTGTCTTCCTTGACCGCGATGGTGTCGACCACATAGAAGGTCTTGAGGATCTCCTCATCGGTGCGCAGCCCCAGGGCGCGCAGAAAGATGGTTGCGGGGAACTTACGTTTGCGGTCAATGCGAACGTAGAGGGTATTTTTCTGGTCGTACTCGAACTCCACCCAGCTTCCGCGGTAGGGAATGATCTTGCCCAGAAAGTAGGTGCGGTTGTTGGCGGTTTCAAAGAAGACACCGGGTGAACGGTGCAACTGGCTGACGATCACGCGCTCCGTACCGTTGACGATGAAGGTGCCGTTGGCGCTCATCAAAGGAATGTCGCCAAAGAAGACCTCCTGCTCCTTCATGTCGCGCAGGGTCTTGACTCCGGTCTCGGGGTCTTTGTCATAGATCTTGAGGCGGATGGTCACTTTGAGCGGCGCCGAGTACGTCATGCCGCGTTCTTCGCACTCTGCCTGGTCATACTTGAGTTGCAGACCGACCGGGTCGCCGCACTTGGTGCAAAAGTCCGGGGTGTTTTTGTTATACGTTCCGCAGAACTTGCACAGCACATCGCCTGGATGGAAGGGATCCGTGATGACCATGTGGCCGCAGTTGGTGCAGGCAGTGCGCAGATGGTTCAGGCCCTTGAGGTAGCCGCACTTGCACTCCCAATTGCCGATGGAGTAATCGACAAACTCCAGTTCGGAGACGTTGCGGAAGTCAGATATGGGGAAGACGGAGGTAAAGACCGACTGCAGACCGTTATCCTCGCGTTCGCGGGGCAACTTATCCATCTGCAGGAATCGCTCATAGCTACGGCGCTGCACCTCAATGAGGTTAGGGATCTGGATGGTGGTTGGAATCTTGGAAAAGTCCAGTCGGGTGCGAATCGCGCGCATTTCATTGGGGGCTGGGTTCGACATGCTCTCTCCTGTTGCAGGGGCCAGTGGTTAGGGGCCGGCCTCTTGCTTGGCTCGTTGGCTCGAGGCTCTTGGAGGGCCGCCCGGGGTGCGCGCTATTTACTCGCTGCTACTCCGGAAACCCTCAAAGAGGAGAAAACGCCGCTATTGCGACATCTCTCATGGGTCTTGATGTGCGCCTGTTCTGTTGCCCCCTCTCCTCGCAGAGGAGGCGCCTGAAGCGCGTAGTACAAACCCCAGCGAAGCATTCTGCGGGGTGAAAACCTGATATTGCGGCTATTGTGGGCTGCTGAGCCGACTTGCCGCTGAAGCCCTGCTGCTGCTATATGTCTATGCAGCAGAGTGCAGGCTGGCCAGACGGAGGCTGCGGCGATCGCAACCTGAAAAGACCAAGTCGAAGGGCCCGGCAGCCAGAGACGCCGAAAGCGCCCTGCGGGACGTTCTGCCCGGAGAGCGCGTACTCTCTATTCCTAAGTGATTCAGTACAGAAACGGTGGATAGTCGCCGCCCTTTGATCCCGCACCCGATGCGGGTCCAACGTTTGCCGCTTGTCGCACGTTTGCACCTTGTGGGCCCGCCGCTCAAACCACAAGATGGCCGATTCCATAACCTGCTTCGCAGTGCCAGGATGAACCGGACGAAACCTGATCGCTATTTTGGCCTTTAGAACTCTGCAGAAAACATTGCGCCGAGGCGTCTGCAGTAGTCTCCCATTGGAAAGAATACCGCAGAAGCGCCCCGGCTGCAACTGGTAGAGATGTGGCAGGCACGCACCTGCCGCAGTCCATTTGAAAGCTACTTGATCTCGACGGTCGCAACGCCTTCGAACTTCTTGGCGATGGCGGCCGCATCTTCCTTGGAGATGTTCTCCTTGAGGGGCTTGGGAGCGCCGTCGACCAAGTCTTTGGCTTCCTTGAGCCCAAGCGCCGTGACCTCGCGTACGGCTTTGATCGTGTTGATCTTGTTGGCACCGGCATCCTTCAGGATGACCGTAAACTCGGTCTTTTCTTCGACCACAGGCGCAGCGGCTCCGCCACCCGCCGCGGGGGCAGCGGCGACTGCGGCGGCCGCCGAGACGCCCAGGCGCTCCTCAAGCTTCTTTACCAACTCCGCCGCTTCAAGCAGGCTGAGGTTTACGATCTGATCTTCCAACTGCTGAATGTCCGCCATGTCTCTTCTCCGTATACGTGAAAGTTGCAAAACTTGTGCAGCTATACCGCTGATTCAACTTACCCGAAGCTTCTTCTGCTCCAGGCTGCTCCAGCCTCAGCAGGTTTCCGTTGCGCCCAGACTGCGCCCCTGCCGAAGACTGCCGCGAAACTGAGTTATCCGGCAACCGGATCGAGGCCGGGCGCCTCGTCCGCTTGTGATGCCGTGGTGTTTTCCGGGTCCGCCGCGCCGGAGGGCTGGGCACTTGCTGTGAGTTGCTCGCCGCGGGTTGCGGTTACATCGGCGACCGCAGACTGGATGGCCGCGGCTCCGAACTTGCCCTTCTCGACTCCTTGATTGATGACTACCGCGAGATCCCGTCCTGCGGCGTTGATCACCGTGGCCAGGCGCTGCGCGGGCGACTGGATGAGGAACATCAGCTTGGAGAAGAGTTCTTCCTTGCCGGGCAGCTTCGCCAGCGAATCGATCTCCTCGACCGTAATCAACTTGCCATCCACGATGCCGAGCTTGAAGGTGTACTCGGCGTTGTCCTTGACCCAGGTAGAGAGCGCCTTGGCCAGCGCCACCGGATCCCCGGAGGTGTAGGCGACGGAGTTGACGCCCTTGAGTCCCTGGAGCGCCCTTTCGACCTTGGTGCCCTGGCTGCTTCTAGCGGCCAATTTGTTCTTCACCACGTGGTAGCTTCCGCCGGCGGCGCGAATCACCTTGCGCAGCTCAAAGTCCTTGGAGGCGGTAAGCCCCTTGAATGTACCGATGATGGCCGAGGTCGAGCTCTCCAACTCGGTCGCCAGCGCCTGTACTTTTTCGCTCTTCTTCGCCTTGGTTAATGACATTGTGAACCTGACCTTTACCGGCTGGTCGCATACTGCCAGCCCATCGTTCCACTATCTGCTTTGCTTGGAGATCTCAGCCCTGCTTTGCCTGCTCGAACCGGCTTGAATCCCAGCCTTTGCAGTTGCGCGGGGATCTGTTCCCAGGCCCCAAAACCGTGTGTTTACGCCTTGGTTGCAAACTCCGCCACGGACGGCTCCAGTTCGATGCCGGGACCCATTGTAGAGCTGAGCACGATTCGCTTGATGTACTTTCCCTTTGCGGCGGAAGGCTTGGCCTTGACCACGGAAGAGATGACTACGAGGGCATTCGCCTCCAACTTCTCCGGGCTAAAGGAGAGTTTGCCGACCGGCACATGCACCAAGGCGGTTTTATCGGCGCGAAACTCGACCTTACCAGCCTTGATCTCGCGGATCGCCCCGGCCACATCCGTGGTCACGGTGCCCGTCTTGGGATTGGGCATAAGGCCACGTGGACCCAGCACCTTACCCAGTCGGCCTACGGAGCGCATCATATCCGGGGTAGCGATCAGAGCATCGAAGCCGGTCCAGTTCTCTTTCTGGATCTTCTCGACCATCTCCTCGCCGCCGACGAACTCGGCGCCGGCAGCCTCTGCCTCTTTTACCTTATCGCCGGAGGCGATTACTGCGACAACCTTGGTTTTGCCGCCGAGGCCGTGGGGAAGCACTACGGTTCCACGCACCATCTGATCGGCATGCCGGGTATCCACTCCCAGCCGCATGGTTAGATCGACGGTTTCGTCGAACTTTGCATACTTTGCCTTCTGAAGGAGGGGAATCGCTTCGCCGATCGCATAGGGGCGGGGCTCAACAAGGGCGCGAGCCTTCGCAATATTCTTAGATGTCTTTTTTGCCATGATTTCCTCGTCTTCCACCCCGGCATGCGCTCTTCCGCAAGGGCGTGGTCCCGACTGGTCTGCACGGGAGCGCAGACAACCTTCTAAGTATGCCGAATTCCGACAAAAAGTGCAAACGCAACGCAACTCGTTTTCAATTTTCGTTTCCGGGGCAACGGTGCAGATGTCCCGCTTTGCTGCAAGCCCCCCCGGTGGATTGGTCATCCCTGGGAGCGACAACAGGGGTTGCGGGTAGCGGTCTGCGTACTGGGTGCAACGGAGACGACCTGCTGCGGAGTCTGGGATTCGAGCCCCCAGCAGACAAGCCTGCCGGGGGCCCCGGTTTACGGAAAACGCCACGGAGGGAGGTCATGGCCCCGCCGGACCCTTGCAGGGAGGTTGCTTTAGCGGCTGCGGCTGCGGCTGGAACTGCGCCGTCCGGCAGGACGTGCGGAGTTGCCGCGGTGAGATCTGGTCGGGCTGGAGTGACCTGCCTGGCTGTTCTTGCTGGAACCGCTGCTTCGCGCACTGCTGCGCTGCGTGTCGCCACCGGAGCGGCGCGGCTTGTGGGAGCCGCTCTCCTGCATGCCGGAATCGGAGTTCTTCCAGCTCCGGGTCTCCATCTGGAGCAGATCATCGAGGCCCTGAGCGTTTTTCGTCAAATCGATAGGCTTATTGCGTTCTTCCTTGGCCAGGTTCTTGTCTGCCTCGGTCCAGGCAAACTTGATCTTCAGCTCACGCTCCAGTTTGAGAGCGTCGCCCCTTTCCAGCGGAGTGACGAAGGTGGTGGCGATGCCGCGGGCGCCGGCGCGGCCAGTGCGACCGATGCGGTGCACAAAGTCATCGGAGCCATTGGGCAGATCGTAGTTGACCACATGGGCGATGTGGGAGATGTCAATCCCGCGAGCGGCGACGTCGGTGGCAACCAGAATGCGGCTGCGACCGGTGGCAAAGTTCCGCAGGGCGGCGGTGCGCTGGGACTGCGAACGGTCGCCGTGGATGATCTCAACCTGGTGGCCGATTTTCTCCAGTTTGCGGCCGATGCGATCTGCGCCGTGCTTGGTGCGAGAGAAGACCAGGTAGGTGCCCTCTTCTTCATTCAGCATCTTATCGAGCTGAGCCAGCTTCTGGTCTTGCATCACGGTATAGACGCGAAGTTCCACGCTATCCGAGGGGCGAGAGGTAGTTCCGATCTCCACCCGGATCGGAGCCTGTACGTAGTCTTTGACGATCTCCCGGATGTTGGCGTCCAGGGTGGCGGAGTAGCACATGGTCTGGCGGTCGCGCGGAAGCGCGCTGACGATGCGGCGGATGGAGGGAAGGAAGCCCATATCCAGCATGCGATCGACCTCGTCCAGCACCAGCATATCCACATCCTTGAGGCTGACGGCCTTGCGACGAAGGAAGTCTTCCAGCCTCCCCGGGGTAGCTACCAGGAGACGGGGTCCACGGCTGATCTGATCGATCTGGGTATTCTCTGAGAGGCCGCCACAGACCAGCACGGCGTCCGACTTCTGCGAGGGGCAGATCTTGTAAAAATGATCCAGCACTTGCATGGCGAGCTCGCGGGTGGGAAGAAGAATCAGAGCCAGCACCGGGCTCTTTTTGCCGCGCGTGCTGGGGACCGAGATCTCCTCCAGCCGCTCGATCATCGGAATGAGAAAGCTGAGCGTCTTGCCGGTTCCGGTGGAGGCGGTGGCCAGGATGTCTTCTCCCTCCAGCGCGGGCGGAATGGCCCCAGCCTGTACGGGAGTGGGATGGACAAAGCCAGCGGCGGACAGGCGAGCCTTGAGGGAGTCTGAGATATCAAAGCTGGTGAAGCAGAGGGTGGAGGCTTCGTTCGGGGTGGTGGTGATGTGACGCGAAACCTGCATTGGTTCCGGGTTCAGGATGGATTCAAGAGTAAGCGTAGACAAGATGTTCCTTTTGTAATCGGTAAAGGGTGATGGAATGCAGGAACGCTCTCCGCGCGCAAGAACACCGAGGGCTGCTTGCGAACGGCCGCGTGGATTCTTCTATCAGCACTGCTTGCGGTCTGGTATACCAGAAGCCTTCCCGATGCCCTGAGGCATAGTAAGCACTGCTGCTGCACGGCGAGGCGTGACCCCGTAATCCTGTGGATCTGCCTGCTAGCCAGAGCAACCAACGCTTGGTAAAACGGTGGCGGGGATATGTGGCGGTCGCGGTCTCTGGCCAGACTGGAATCCAGAATCCCTTTCAAGGGGAGTCGTCTGCCCGCGGCACCATGCGCAGAGTCACTCTACGCACACCTTGGTGTCAGTGTAGCATGCGTTGGCCTGACGGGATGGTTCGCTGTTAATCCTAATCCGTTGTTGCGGCGCTGAGGCCGTTCTGGCCGCGGCATCCGTTGAAACATCTGGATTTGGGCGAAGGGACAGTGCAGACTGGACTTTACGGGCGAGGATGCGGTGGGCCATGCGGTGGGGCACGATCACGCGGGGAGCAATCATGCGGGACGATTGTTTTTGCCGCTGATCCTTGTACTGGGCTGGTTGATGCTGGGCTTGTTGGCTACCCCGCGCGGCTGGCTAGCAGGTCTGCGCGGAGATTTGTAGGAGGCCTTGCGCTTGGGAGGGACGGGTTTTTTGAGTACTGCCGGCTCCGGCAGGACTTTGCGCCGCTCGACCTTCAACCCGGCAGCAGCGCGATGCAGGGCCAGAACCTCGCCGGGGGTGAGTTCACGGAAGCTTCCCGGGGGGACGTCGAGGGTTAGAGCGCCATAGGCGATGCGGCGGATCTTCTCCACATGGTGCCCGATCTCCTCAAACATCTTGCGCAGTTGGCGGTTACGACCCTCGGTGAGGGTCACTTCAAACCAGGGATTGTCGCCTCCGCGGACCTGTGCTACTTTGGCCGGCTGGGTGAGGACGCGGTCGCGGCGGCCGGAGCTTCGGGTGTCGGCGAGTCTGCCACGATCGATCATGATCCCACGGCGGAGCTGGTCGATTCCAGCTTCGCTGGGGACTCCGGAGACCTTGACCAGATAGGTCTTGGCTACTCCGCTCGCGGCTTTGGAAAGCTTGTTGGCCAGATCGCCATCGTTGGTCATCAGCAGCAGACCCTCGGAGAGGTAATCGAGCCTGCCGACGGGGTAAAGGCGCGGGAGCCGGGAGTGTTCTCCGACGAGCTTCTTCTGCGCAGCTTGCCCGAGTAACTCTACAACGGTTGGGCGGTGTTCCGGGTCATCCAAGGTGGTTACGTAGCCGCGGGGTTTGTTCACCATGAAGTAGCGGGTGGGCTCCGGGCCGTGCAGGCGTTTGCCATCGACGCGGATGTGGTCGCGAGAGAGATCGGCGCGAGCTCCGAGCTCAGTGATGGTCTGTCCGTTTACCTGGACGCGACCCTCAAGGATCATCTGCTCGGCAGCGCGACGGCTGGCGATGCCGGCGCGTGAGAGCACCTTTTGCAGGCGCTCGCCGACGAGCGATCGGTCTTCATCGGAGTTGGATGCAGGAAGCTTGTTCATGGCAAATTGACCTCTGACTGCGGATCGGCTCATCGCGGTCGCTGGATATTGGTGGGTGCTCGATGGAGATTCAGGACCAGAGATTCTTTTACTTTACGCTGGAGATTCGCTGGTTTCGAAATACGCTGCGCTCGAGCCTGGGCTGCGAGCCGTTCTGGGGTGCGATGACATCCTGAGCGGGGCATGAAGCAGCGCTTTCCATGGAGAAAGAGGCTCAGTGAAGCGGAGCCGATGCGAGATAAGGCTGGAGGTATGCTAATCCCTGCCGCGGCCGCCGGAGAAGATCTCTGTGAGGGCCATGAAGATATTGATGCCGTCGAGGTAGATGCTGAGGGCGAGTTCGACGGCAGTGGCTCCGTCACCGCCGTTGCGGATGCGCATGAAGTCAACCACCACCAGGACGCTGAAGATCGCCAGCGTGGCGTAGGAGTAAAACGTGGGGCTGATGAAGTGGAAGAAGATGCTGAGCACGCCTGCCAGCACCAGGGCCAGCAGCGCGGCGAAGACGTAGTTTTGAACCCGGCGATAGTCGAAGGTGAAGATCTGCGCACCCATACCCAGACAGGCCATACCGACTGCGGTAGTGAGGGCGGCGTTGAAGACCACGTTGCTGTGGCCGGTGTGCAAGAGCATGTTGATCCAGGGGCTCATCTCAAAGCCCATGGCCAGGGCCAGGAGAAGGAAGAGGCCAAAGGAGAAGAGGGTATTTTCGCGCGAAGCGCGAATTGCGAAGATGAGCCCGAAGGTAGCGAGGACGCAGAGCCAGAACACTGGCCCGGCGAAGTAGGGCGGGGCCATGGCAATGCCGATGGCAGAGACGAAGAAGCCAAGGGAGGTGATGACCAGCACGCGGCTGAGCAGGGAGGATGCTGACTGGGTGCGGGCCCGACCAAAGGCGTCTGAGCGTCCGAAGGCGCTGTTGCGGGCATCGATGATGATCGGGTTCTTGGGCAATTCGCGAGGTTCCATAGTAGTGTCTCTTTACAATCCTATTCTTTCCAATAGACGTCTGAGAACGGGCGGGGTAATCCTCATTGGGGGTTGGCCGCTGCGATTCTCTTTTTTCAGCAGCGTTCCCATCGCTTAGCTTTCCGAGCTATTGGATGCAAGGCCAGGCTGCGGCGATGGATCCCGGGCGGGCGCGACGCAAGTCTCTGCCGGAACGAAGGGAAGTGGGCTTCCGCACCCCTGCGACTGGGGTGGGCGTCTCTGTAGCCCGCAGTGCAGAGCACTGTGGGGCGCCGTGACCGGAGATGAGGTCTTCGTTCCAATGGCTCATTCTGCAAGGCTGGAAGCAAGGTCACCTGCGGATTTGGTTTCGGGCTCGGCGGCGGGCTGGCTGGAGGCTGGCGTTTGAGAGAGGCTGGGTTCCTGCTCAAGACTGGGTTCCTGCTCAGGGCTGTGTTCCTGCTCCTTCCGCTCGTGGATGTCGCTTTGCGCAGCGATGGTCTGCGAATCTGCGTCCCGGGCATCCGCCTGAGCAGGGAGCGTGTCGGCGGGAGCTGCGGCTTCCGTTGAATCCAGGTGCTCGGTATCCGGTTCAGGCGGGTTGGACGAGGCTTCCATGGGAATCTCTTCCTGAACCGCATCATTGAGCTCGCCGGCCATCTTTTCGAACTCCTCTATGCTGGGGAGTTCATTGATGTCCTTGAGGCCAAAGCGGAGGAGGAACTCCTTGGTGGTCTTGTAGAGGATGGGTCGGCCGATCACCTGCTTCCGGCCGGCCGTGGTGACCAGCTTGCGGGAGAGGAGCGAGCCGAGGACTCCGGCTGAGTCGACGCCGCGGATCTCGGAGACCTCCGGAGCAGTGACAGGCTGCTTGTAGGCAACCACCGCCAGGGTCTCCAATGCCTGCAAGGAGAGCTTCAGGGGCGGTTTGAGGGACTTGACGAAGCCCCGGACCGCATCGTGGTACTCCGGCTTGGTTGCCAGGCGGAAGCCGCTGGCGACCTCGCGGATCTCCAGGCCGCGATCCCCGTTGGCATAGTCGGCGATGAGCTGGTCGAGCAGGGAACGGAAGTAGTCCCGCAGTTTGCGTGCGGCGAGCTTCTGGCTGGCTTCGCTGGATGGGCTGGAGTGCTCGAGGGTGGCAGCCGCCTGCGGAGTTGTTCCCGCATCTGGAGCGGAGGCGTCGGAAGCTGGGGAGCGAGGGTCTTCCGGCTCGGTGACAGGTTGGGTGGACGGACCGGCGGAGGGCAGGCCGACGTCGGATTCCGGAGTCCCTTCAGCAGGATTTTCCAATTCGCCAACGGGTTCGGAGGGAGGGACGAGGGTCGCGAGTTTTGGCGATAGGACGTCGGACTCTGGCTCCAAATCCTCCACCGGTTCAGTCAGGTCGTCGGGCGAGGCTTCCACAAGGGTGAGGGAGTGCTGCTGGGCGGCGATGGCGTCCAGTTCGGCCTGACCCTCCTGGCCGAGGAGGCCGATGAGCTGGGCGAGGGTAACGGGTTCTTCAGAGGCGTAGATGACGGCTTCGATCTTGGCTTTGAGACTCATGGATGCAGGGATGAGTGTATCAACCCTCTGCCGGGCCTGCACGCAGCGCCGGGCCGGAATCTGGAGTTCGGCTGGGGCCTGGAAGCCTGCGATGGGGTGGATCAGTGGATGAAGAGGCTGAAGAGATAGAACAAGGTTCCAGAGAGCAGAGCGGCTATGGGGAGCGTTAAGACCCAAGCCATGGCGATATTGCGAATGGTGATCCACTGCAATCCACTGCCGTTGGCGGTCATGGCTCCGGCGATGCCGGAGTTGAGCACGTGGGTGGTGCTGACGGGTAGCCCCCACGCTCCGGCGGCAAGGATGGTGCACATGGCCACCAGTTGAGCGGCTGCTCCCTGGGCGTAGGTGAGGTGAGTTTTGCCGATCTTTTCGCCCACAGTAATCACGATGCGCCGCCAGCCGACCATGGTGCCCAAACCGAGCGCCAGCGCGACGGCGACCTTCACCCAGATGGGGATGAAGCGGGTGGAGCGGTTGAGAACTTTACGGTACGTGGAGAGGGTGGCTGCATCCTGAGGGTAGAAGCGAGGAGCGCCTTTGAGTTTCGGGAGGAGTTGCAGTGCCTGGCCACAGAGGAACATCTGGTTGCTGATGGTGGGCTGCAAGCTGGATGGGATTGCGGCAAGAGACGAGTAGGATGCATCTTCTGCGCGGAGGTTATCGATTTCGACCTGGAGTGAAGGCAGAACGGAGGGTTTGTAGGTTCTGCTGGAGATGAACTGTTGCAGTTCGGCTCCCGCGGCAGCGACGGAGGGGGACGCAGCTTTGGCGGGCCCCATCGCGTGGCGGATGGCCAACTCGGCTTGCTGGGAGATAACGGTGAAGTTCTGCGTGCCGCGGAGGTTGACCTGATGATTGAGGGCGAAGGCGGTGGGTATTGTGCCCACGAGGATCAGCATGATCAGACCCATGCCCTTCTGTCCGTCATTGGAGCCGTGGGCGTAGGAGACGCCTCCGCAGGTGAGGATCAGCAGAGCGCGGATGTAGAACGGGGGCGGCGCGGCTCCACTTGGTTCCTTGTACAAGCGAGGGTCGCGCGCAACCAGGCGAAAGAGGAGCAGGACGAGGCCTGCGAAGATGAAGCCGATGACCGGGGAGATGAGCAGGGAGACGAGAACCCGCTGAATCTGTCCCCAGTCGAGCCGGGCTGACTGTGCTCCCTGGGTGAGCCGGTAGGCCAGGGCGACGCCGAGGATGGAGCCGATGAGGGTATGCGAGCTGGAGACGGGGAGCCCTTTCCACCAGCTTCCGATATTCCATACGATGGCGGCGATGAGCACCGCGAAGACCATGGAAAAGCCGGAGCCATGGCTGATCTTGAGGAAGAGCTCAACCGGCAACAAGCCGATGATGGCAAAAGCCACCGTACCGGAACTTAGCAGCACGCCCACGAAGTTAAGAATGCCGGAGTAGACAACGGCGACGTAGGGGTCCAGTGAGTGGGTGTAGATGACGGTGGCCACCGCGTTCGCGGTGTCCAGGAAGCCGTTGACGAACTCAAAGGCGAGGGCGCTGAGAAGGGCGATGCCCAGCAACAGTAAGGGAAAGATGGAGTGGAGTTGGGCCTGGGAGAGATCCAGCCTGAGCGCATCGCCGATGTAGAGCAAGCCGATCAGCAAAAGAAAGCTGAAGGCGAGTACACTCCATTTGCCCGGGGACGACTGGGCGAGCTTCTTGTCCAGGATCGAAGTATTTCTTGCTGCATGCGAAGTGAGAACGGGGGCGGCCATCGTCGTAGGGACCTACCTCACGCTTCGGCGAGCTAGGAACGCATCAGGCTTCTTCGATAAGGGGCTCATGAGTCGGTGCGTGCAGTGATGCCAGTGAGACTGTTTTAAAGTCTACCCTCTCCGGAGGGTTGCGGCCAGCCTGAATAGAGCAATCTCGATCTGTTTCGGGGTCGAGCGGGAAGATTCTGCAGCTTTCATCGACTTGAACGCTCAGCCGATGGAAGCGATGCGGGCAGGGGTGCAAGCAACTTTTCTTTGCAGAGGAGACGTGATCGGCTCCCCGTCGCAGACCGGTGGCTTCTCCCTGCTCGGCAGCAGATGATCCCTGTTTTGTGCCGGATAGGCTGCTAGGGGTTGCAGTTGGGTGGGAGGATGTTCGCCGACTGGGTGAGACTGACGATGCGTGAGAGTCGGGAGGTATTCCGATTATGGGACAGGGGGAGGGGGTGGACTATCAAGCCCCGCAGGTGGAACGGTCAGCTCCAGTCGTCGCGGATCTGGGCTTGCTCGGCGAAGACCTGGTCAAACCGTTCGGATTTCTTGACCAGGATATCGCCGAAGTGGTCGCTTTGGCGGAGCAGGATGGCCTGCAGCCGGACCAGTTCCAACATTGCCAGAAAGGTGCAGATGACCGCGCGCTCGCTGCGGGTGTTCTGCATGAGGCGGCGCAGGCTGATGGGTTTATCTTCCATCAGCAGGCGGCGCTTGACGAAGTCGATCATCTGAGCCACGGTGACGGTTTCCTCGTCGATGTTGTGGACGGGCCGCTGGCGCAGACGCTGGAGGACGTCCTGGAAGACGCGCACCAGGTCGATGGTGTCGGCGTCGATCTCGCGATCCAGTTCGGCGAGGCGCTCTGCGGAGGCCAGTCCCTCCTCCTGCAGAAAGTTCTTGAGCCCGGGCTGGGTCCAGGTGGCCTCTTCCAACATCTGCTTCTGCTGGAGCATCTGGGCAGCGGACTTGAAACGTTCGTGCTCGAGCAGACGCTCGACCAGTTCGCGTCGCGGGTCCTCGGCTTCCGAGTCCGGGGTATGTGGGTCGCGGGGCAGCAACATGCGGCTCTTGATGTGGATCAGCAGAGAGGCGACGTAGATGAACTCGCCAGCCGCATCGACATCGGTCTCTTTGAGATGGTGGGTATAGGCGAGGAACTGAGCGGTGATGCGGGCGATCGGAATGTCGTAGATATCGATGTTCTGTTTGCGAATCAGGTCCAGCAGCAGGTCCAGAGGGCCATCGTAAACCTGGCCAACGGTGATACTGAAGGGGGATTGCGACTCCTGGTCACGGTTACTATCCCGGCCCTTATCGCGCTCACTCCGCCTGGGGGCGTGAGGAGCAGGTACGGGGGGATGTTCCAGCACGAAGGGCTCATGTCGGGTTGATGTGCCGGCGCTGCCGGGGGCCGGCTCCGTGGCGGTGGGCTGCTCGCGAGGGTGCTCGGGGTTGGAACCGTGCTCTGGATGAGGAGCATTGCCTGGTTCGGGTCCCTGGTGATTCTCTTCGCTCATGGTTGAGTTAGCCTCTGGGGTGGTTGGGAAACGTCGTCAAGGAATGGCGAGGTCGTCCGGCGGGCGGGATGGGCAGCGGCACTGGTGTTCGTTCTGGCTTGGGACCTTGGTGCGATCCGGTACAGCCGGTTCGGGTTGACGTTCAGGCGATACCCATGGCTACCTGCACCTCTTCCAGGGTCTGCTGGGCTCGCTTGGTGGCGCGATCTTTTCCGTTGGCCAGGACGTCCTTGATGACCTGGGGGCGGTGCTGGAGGTCGCGGCGATGCTCCTGGATAGGAGCTATGCGTTCGACGATGGCGTCGGCGACCCAGCTTTTGCACTCAATGCACCCGATGGAAGCGGAGCGGCAGCCGTCAGCAGCCTGGTGTTGGGTCTGCTGGGAGCTGAAGACCTTATGGAGGTCAAAGACGGGGCAGACGTCGGGGTTGCCGAGGTCGCTGCGGCGGATGCGCGCCGGGTCCGTGACCATGGTCTTCAGCTTGGCGCGGATCTCGGCTGGGGGTTCAGACAGCATGATGGTGTTGCCGTAGCTCTTGGACATCTTGCGACCGTCCAGACCGGGTAGCTTCGGGCTGGGGGTCAGCAAGACATCAGGCTCGGGCAGGATGGCGGAGATCTTGCGGGTCTCGCCCTCCAGCGCGGCCATCTTCTCTTTGTCGGAGGCGGCAGCCTGGAAGTGCTTTTCGGTGACGGCCGAGCGTGGACTATAGAAGAGGTTGAAGCGGCGGGCGACCTCACGCGTGAGTTCGACGTGGGCTACCTGGTCGGCTCCGACGGGGACAAAGTGCGGCTTGTAGAGCAGGATATCTGCGGCCTGGAGCAGCGGATAGCCGAGGAAGCCGTAGGTATTGAGCACTTTGTTGGTGAGTTGCGTCTGCTGGTCTTTGTAGCTGGGCACGCGCTCCAGCCAGGGTATCGGCGTCATCATGCTGAAGAGGGTAAAGAGTTGGGAATGGTGCATCACCTCAGACTGCTTGAAGATGACGGCGCGTCCGGGGTCGAGGCCGGCGGCTAGGAAGTCCAGCGCGACGTCCTGGATGTTCTGGCGCAGCAGAGAGGTATCGGCGTAGTCGGTGGTGAGGGCGTGCAGGTCGGCGATGAAGAAGTAGCAGTCGTACTCCTGCTGGAGGTGAACCCAGTTGTAGAGTGCGCCCATGTAGTTGCCGAGGTGCAGGGGACCCGTGGGGCGCATGCCGGAGAGGACGCGAGGGTGGGGGGATGTGCGTGAGGAAGTAGCGCTCATTGTGTGAAGTTCAAGGATACATCGATGTGGGGTTCGGATGCAGGGACGGAGCTATTCTAGAGGCTGAGGAGGCGGCTGATGGAGAAGCCGTCATGCCCCTTGCTACCAACGGTTTGCACGGCAACGGAAGAGATGCGGGGATGGCTGCCGAGCAGGCGGAGAAATTCGCGTACGCCCTGAACGTCGGGGTCGCTGCTGGAGGGATCTATGACTTGGCCGTCGCGGATCACATTATCGGCCAGGATCAGTGCGCCGGGGCGGCAGAGGGGGAGGAATGCGGTGAGATATTCGGGGTAGCCGGACTTGTCAGCATCCAGGAAGACCAGGTCAAAGGGCTCGACGCGCTCAGCCTGAAGTTGAGCGAGAGAGTCCAGAGCGGGGCCAAGGCGAAGGGTGACTGCGTGGGAGAGACCGGCGCGGGCGATGTTGGCCAAGGCAACTTCGGCGTGCCTGGGTTCGAGTTCCAATGTGATCAGGTGCCCGCCGGGAGGGAGGGCGCGGGCCAAGTGGATAGTGCTGTAGCCAGCTAAGGCGCCGATCTCGAGGATTCGGCGGGCGGACTGCGCCTGGGCCAAGAGCTGAAGCAGCATGCCTTGCAAGGGGGAGACGCTTATGGTCGGCAGGTTGGCGGCGGTGCCGGCCTCCAGCACGGCCTGGAGCATGGGGTCGGGCGGGAGGAGCGTTTGATTCAAGTAGTGGTCTACGGCGGACCAAAGCTCTTCAGGATCTTCCGGGAGCGGATGGGATGGCATGGCAGGGAGAGTCTCCGGGGTCTGTTAGAGGGTGAAGAGCAGCGCCTGAAAGATGCTCATGACGGGAAGGAAGAAGAGCATGATGACGTAGTAGCCGAGGAAGAAGAAGGCCAGCATGAGGACGAAGCTCATCTGCTGGAAGGTTCTGGCTGCATTGAAGGGCAGATAGTGCATCAAGATCTTGCCGCCGTCCAGGAAGGGCAGGGGGACGAGGTTGAAGACGCAGAGCAGGACATTCACCAGGATGCAGAAGTAGAGGAACAGGATGAGAGGAAAGATGCTGGGTAGACCCTGAATGCCGAAGCTGGCGTCGCGCATGGCGAGGTGGGAGGCGATGACCAGGGAGTCGAGCGTGCCGGGGAGGGTGTGGCGAACGATGACCAGGATCAGCAGGGCAGCCACTGCGGCGAGCAGTTGAGCGGCGGGGCCGGCCAGTGTGGCTAGCATCTCGTCTCGCGAGGGGTTGCGGAAGTTGCGTGGAGTGAAGGTGATGGGCTTGCCCCATCCCAGCACGAGAGGGCTGCGAAAGATGAAGAGCACCGGCCAGATGAGGGTGCCGAGCAGATCAAAGTGGCGGGCGGGATTCATGGTGAGGCGACCCATCATGCGGGCAGTTGGGTCGCCGAGCCGGTTGGCAGCCCAAGCCTGGGCGCAATCATGCAGGGAGATGGAAAGCACCATAACGACCAGCTCAAAGATGATCAAAGCGTAGTTCAGCGGCATACGGATTAGTTTACGGGAGGAGTGCAGGGCTGCTGCCGGAGGCGCTGGTTTTTGAGGTTCCTTACCGTCCTGCTGCGGGTATACACTTCTGGCAGTGAAGTCGACGTGGACCGTCTGGGAGGTTCTGCTTGCAGATTGCCCTTCCAATGCAGGCGGACACGGAGATTACGCAAGAACGGAGACAGCCCGCGCTGTCTCCGTTCTTCTTTCTGGCGCTTCTGATGAGTTTCGCTATCGATGCGGAGCGCCGTCTGGCCGAGGCCTTGGGGGCGAAGGTGTTCTGGAGCAGGTGGGCACGAGGGTTTGGCCATGGAGCGGCGCTGGTGTGAGGTGGCGTCTGGTTCTGATGCCGCCAGCAGGCTGACTCTATCGGTCCCTGTCCTAGAGTAACTGGGCGAGCGTCTCCTTGTGTTTGGGCTGGGCGGCGATCTTATCTTTGAGGGTGGGCAGCGGATGGGAAGGAGGGGGAGAGCCGAGACGCGCGCGAGCGTTTGCTTTTACTGCCTTCGCGGGAGAAAAAACCTGTTTCTTTGCCTTGGGTTGGGCCATGTCCGGTAGACTCCTGCCGAGAGTGTATCGCGGGCGATGGGGGCTACTTTTGAAGCGGTGAGGGCGTATTCTTGAGAGGTGGGTTCAACGCGCCAGACTTTGAAGATCAGGTTTTGACCGAAGGGAGATGGCGTGGAGAGGGTATCGATGGAAGAGCGCGACTTCTTTGACGAAGCGACGGAGATCAAAGTCCACAAGATGGTGTGTCCGCACTGCGGGCAGGCTGGGGAGTATGAGTTGAGTTGGCTGGTGCGGCGGAAGCGTGGGCAGGCTCCGCGGGGGGCCAATGAGAACGACCGCGCACGCTTTGCCAAGGCGCGAAGCTACATGCTGCGGATGGACGACATGGCAGCCTGCAAGAATATACGCTGCCGGAAGCGGTTTGAGGTGGTTGGAGTTCAATCGGTGGCTGACCTGCAGGAGGTGGCCGTCGGGTCGGCGGAGAATCGGGCAGAGCGGATCCGGGCTGCGTTTGGGCGGCGGACGCTGGGTTGAGCGAGGCTGGGTTCGACTGATCGTTACACGAGAGGCGAACGAGACGGATGACTGAAGAAGATCGAAGTTGGCGGCGGCTGCAAGGGAGGCAGGGATGAGCGCCAGAGATCAGAGATTGAGGCAACGGCGGGCTGCGGCTCGCCGTTTTCATTGGCTTCCGGCGCAAGAGGCGAAGTTCTGCTATGTTGTAGCGCGGTGGCGTTTCCCATCTGGGTTGGTGTTGAAATTCGATGGAGGCTGGAGTGACGGTTACTGGGATGCTCGCTGGGATGGTTGGGCCGAGCCTGAATCTTAGGCTGGCTGAACCGGCCAGTTTCGGGCCAGCAGAGAGAGTTCTGCTGGCGGTGCTGATTCTTGTGTCTGGCGGAGTGTTTGCGTGGCGTGGCGCGCCGATCGCGCGGAACATCTGGAGGTCGAAGAAGGATACGGACTTCAGCCTGCGACCGGTGGGGCGTCGGCTTTGGAGGTTCTTCTGGGAGGTGCTGTGCCAAGCGAAGGTGATTCGACAACGGAAGCTCCCCGGGTTCGCGCATGCGTTGGTCTACTGGGGGTTCCTGGCCTTTGTACTGGTGAGTCTGAATCACATGGCGGAGGGTTTCGGTTGCGAGTTTCTCGGCTATGCGGGCGGCTTTGGAACCTTCTATGTAGCGTTTGCAGGAGCTTGGGCGCTTCTGGTGGCGGTGGCGATCGCCGGGCTGTTTGTGCGCAGGTTTTTGGTGCGGCCGCGTTGGCTTGGTGAGGTTTCCCCGGAGTCTGGCGTGATTGCGCTGTTGATCTTTGCGTTGATGGTCACGTATCTGGGGATGCTGGTGGTAAAGCAACGTAGCCCGGCGGCCACGAGCCTTTGGTGGGCGCACACACTGGTACTGCTGGCGTTTCTGCCCATCATCCCCGGAACCAAACACCTGCATCTACTGCTGAGCCCGTTCACTGTGTTTCTGAAGCGGCCGGGATTTTCGCAGCTGCCCAAGTTGGAGGACGATGAAGACTTCGGGTTGGTGGCCGGCAAGGATCTTACTCGGATGATCGCTCTGCAGGCCTACAGTTGCGTGGAGTGCGGGCGTTGTACAGAACACTGTCCAGCAGTGGCTACCGGCAAGGTGCTGAACCCCAAGGAGGTTATTCTGGGGGTAAAAGCGTACCTGAACGCGGAAGGTCCGGGCAGTGAGGCTCCTTTGTTGCGGGATGATACAGGTAGGCCGGAGGCCGCGCTCTCCATGGAAGCTGCGTTCGCTTGCACGACCTGCGGAAGCTGTGAGTACCAGTGTCCAGTCGGGGTACAGCATCTACCGGTGTTGATTGGGCTGCGGCGAGGAGCGGTGAACACGGGCGCCTGGGAGGATCGGTATGGAACGAAACTCTTTCTGGCGCTGGAAAAGCAAGGCAATGCGCTGGGCATGAGTGCTGCGGAGCGGGATAAGTTTATCGCCAAGCAGGGCTTTCCCATTTTTGACGGGAGCCAGGAGTACTGCCTTTGGTTGGGCTGCATGGGCAGCTATGATCCCAAAGGGCGCGAGATTGTTGTTGATTTTGTTCGTGTGATGCGGGCTTTGGGGACCAGCTTTGGGGTGTTGAAGAAGGAGAGTTGTACGGGCGATCCAGCGCGTCGGCTGGGCAACGATTTGCTCTTTGGGGAGCTTGCCGAGCAGGGATTGAAGAACTTTGCCGGGGCTGGGGTAAAGAAGATTGTCAGCATCTGCCCACACTGTGTTCGGACCATCGCCGTCGACTGGCGGGAGTATGGAGCGGCGCCGGAGATTGAGCACCACTCGGAGTTCATGGCGCGGCACGCGGAGCTGCTGCGTGGCCTGACGGCCATGCAGCAGCGGGCCAGTGAGGCGAGCGAAAGCATTGTCTACCACGATCCCTGCTATCTGGGACGCTATCGGGAGGTGTACGACCAGCCGCGCGCGGTGGTGGCAACGGTAGGGGAGTTGGTAGAGGCGGAACGGCATCGAGAACGCTCGTTCTGCTGCGGGGCAGGAGGGGGGCTGGCGTTTTTAGGCGAGGAGGCGGGCGATCGCGTAAGCCATGGAAGAGCTCGGGAGTTGGTGCAGACGGGGGCGAAGACGATCAGCACGGCCTGCCCGTTTTGCAACTCGATGTTCCGTGATGCATTGGGCGAGGTAGGTGGCGATGCACCGCCGCAACTGCTCGATATTGCTCAACTGGTGGCGCGGCAGTTGTCGGCGGCGCCTGCGGGCTCTGACAGTTTGCCGGGTTGAAGGTCGTGCGGGCGAGCCAGGATGCTGAAGACGTCCTAGCCGCGAGTGCGGTAGGCTGGTGCGTGGCGGCTTGCGCCCGAAGTGGAGTTGGAAATGAAGATTGTTGTAGCAGTCAAGCAGGTTCCGGAGCGAGAGGCGGTGTTGCGTGTAACCCCCGACGGCCGCGGCGTGGATGAGAGTGACGTGACGTGGACGATGAACGAACCAGATGCTTATGCCTTGGAAGAGGCGTTGCAGCTAAAGCAACGCGCGGCAGAGGCCGGCTTGGGAGAAGCCGAGCTGGTGGTGTTGTGCGCCGGGCCAGATAGGGTCCAGAGCACCCTGCGGGAGGCATTGGCCAAGGGGGCGGACCGGGCGCTGCATGTAGTGACGCCGGGCAGTGGGGAGGGCTCGCTGGCAGAGCGGGACTCGCTGGATGTGGCGCGGCTACTGGCAGAGGCGGTGAAGGCGGAGCAACCGGAGTTGGTGTTGACGGGTTTGCAATCAGATGATTTGGGAGCAGGGCAGACCGGGGTGGTGATGGCGGAGTTGCTGGGGGTTCCGCACGTCAGCCTGGTATTGCAAGTGGAGTTGCTTGGTCCGGTGAAGGGCCAGCGGATCAAGGTGCGGCGCGAGTTGGAGGATGGGTGGACGCAGTTTGTCGAGATGCCGCTGCCGGCGCTGCTTACGATCCAGTCTGGCGGCAATCGGCTGCGCTACGCCACGTTGATGGGAATCAAGCGAGCGCGGCAGAAGGAGATGCGTGAGTTGACGGTGGCTGCACCTGCGCAACGCATTGATGAGGTGATGAAGGTAGCTTTGCCGACGCGCGCCAAACAGACGGAGATGCTGACTGGGTCAGCCGATGAGATTGCCGCGAAACTGGTGGAGCGGTTGCGGTTTGAGGTGAAGGTGCTATGAGTGCAGGAGTGTTGGTGGTGATGGAGACAAAGGGTGCCGGTGAGCGTCGTGAGGGTGAGGCGGCGGATTGGCACCGAATCAGTATGGAAGCGCTGGCCGCAGGACAGACGCTGGCTGCCGGGTTGGGCATTGCGTGCTCCGCTGCGGTGCTGGGCCAGAGCGTAGTGATTGAGCCTTTGGCGGCGGAACTAGCCGAGAAAAAGCTGGAGACGGTTTGGGCGGTAGGCGATGATCTACTTTCCGTGTACACGGCCGATGGCTGGATCACGGCCCTGGAGCAGTTGACGGCGCAAGCCGCACCAAAGTTTGTGGTGTTTCCGCATACGTACCAGGTGAGAGACTATGCTCCTGCGCTGGCCACACGTCTGGGCGAGGTGCTGATCGGCGATGTGACCGCAATTCAAATTGCAGACGCGCAGAGTGAACCTGTGTTCATACGCCAATGGATGCAAGGCAAGCTGAATGCGTCGTACCGGCATCGAAAGCAAGACGGGGTTTGTCTGATATCCGTGCAGGCAGGGAGTTTCCGTTCCGATGCCGTACAGTCGGGCCAGGGCGAGGTACGGGTGTTTGCTCCCAGGCTCACTGCAGACAAGATCCGGACTGTGCCCAGCGAGCCGGTTCGTGAGGTAGCGCAGACCGTGGATCTCTCCGCAGCGGCGGTAATTGTCGGCGTGGGACGAGGGATTGGGGAGCAGGAGAACCTGAAGCTGGTGGAGGATCTTGCGCAGGCCTTAGGCGCGGAACTCGCAGCCTCGCGACCCATCTGCGACGCAGGCTGGTTGCCCATGGAGCGCCAGGTGGGAAGCTCAGGACAGACGATTGCTCCCAAGCTGTACCTTGCGGTAGGCATCTCCGGCGCCATTCAACATCTGGTGGGGATGAAGGGCGCTAAAACCGTGATTGCCATCAACAAGGATGCAGATGCGCCGATCTTTGAGGTTGCGGATATTGGGGTTGTGGGAGACTTGTTCGAGCTTGTGCCTGCGCTCACCAAGGCCATCAGAGGATAGAGAACGAAGGCTTTGAACTCCGTTGTGGCAGGGTGCTGTGCGTCAGGGGAATGCCGCTGCGGCAAAGCAAAGCAGAGACGCGAGATCGATGCGGCTGCGGCAAAATAGAGGTTGCGTGAACGGCCTCAACTGCGTAAGACTGAATGGATAGGCAACGTCTCAACGTCACCTGACCTGAACACTTGACCAAAAGGCTCCAAAGCGGATCGATGAAGACAGCACACTCCGTGTGGATGCAGTTGGTTACCTGCGCTTGCTTGCTGCTGGTTGTGGCGGCGAGCACGGTCCAGGCAATCCACATCCATGGACAGTGGCTTCCGCAGCGGGCGGCGCATCTTACTGCGCCGCCAGATGGTTCCCAGACGCCGGGCGGCGAGGCGAATTGCCCTCTCTGCATGGCGATGCATACCGCCATACCCACGGTTGCGGAGGTGGCGCTGCCGCAGATGGAGTTGGTGGCGTGCAAGGTGCTGCACGTGAAGAACCACGCGCCGGAGACGTTCTGGCACTATGCTGCGTTTAGCAAGCCCCCTCCTGACGAGACACGCTAGTCGGAAAATCCTGAAGAGACCCATGTTTGAGGAAGTGCGAGAACGAAGGTAGCTGGTTGCCTTGTCGACTTCCATGAACAGGTCCGGTCGTCCGCAGTTATGGACGACGGTTTATGCCGGGATGGTACTCAGGATTGATCTGATCGATAGCTACATCGAAGCGAAGGATCGAAGCCAAGGGCAGTCGCATCCGAGTTGTTCTCCTCTCTACCGGCTGTAACTCCGGGAAGAGGGAAGGATGGCATTGGGCGGCAGGGTAGATCTGCTTTGGGATAGTTCTTCAGGCGCCATCGTTCTATGTGTTTTCTGTCAGGGGAAGCGCTCCTGGATGTTTGGGCTTCGGAGTACAGCAAAGGGATGACGACTCCAGGACTCGCCAGAGTTTGTGCGGTGCGATGCTGGGCTTGTCTCTTCTTCTGAATCGTATGGCTCTTTGGGGAGTTTTCAGCGGTGCTTAGCAGGCAACTAGCTTACCCGGTGGAAGAAATGAATGGGTTTGACGCTGCTATAGGCGGGCTTTTACCCGCAGGAGGATTTTCATGATGCGAAGCGTTTTCCGACGTCGATCGCTGAATCTTTGGGGTGCGCTGGTGGCAGGCGCGATGATCTTGATGACTGCCGCAGGTGTGGCCGGGGGCCAAAGCACCTCCGGGGTGTTGAATGGAAGCGTGACGGATTCCACCGGAGCGATGCTTCCTGGCGCTACGGTTACGATCAGCAACTCTGCAAGTGGCTATTCACGCACGGAGACGGTGGACTCATCCGGGCAGTTCCACTTTTACAACATTCCGTTCAGTCCCTATCGACTGACGGTAAAGAGCCCTGGATTCCAGGAGTTTCAGGAGATCACGCAGATTGATTCGCAGGTGCCGGTTACGCTGAAGGTCACGATGCAGGTGGCGACCTCTTCGACGACGGTTACCGTCACAGCGCCCTCCGGGATGATGCAGAACTCTTCCACCTTTCACACCGATCTGGATCGAGGTTCTTTTCGGAAGCTGCCGCTGGAGAGCCAGTCCTCGTCTTTGATTTCGCTGGTGACGCTGGCGTCTCCCGGCGTTGCTGCGGATTCGAATGGGCTCTTCCATGGTCTGGGAGATCATGCCTCCAATTCGTTCTCCATCGACGGTCAACCCATCACGGATCAGCAGAGCAAAGTCTTCTCCAATGAACTTCCGTCGAATGCGGTGCAGTCGATCGAGGTGATCTCCGGAGCTCCTCCGGCTGAGTATGGCGACAAGACCAGTCTGATCATCGAGGTGACAACGCGCTCCGGTCTGGGTGTGACGACGCCGACCGGATCTACGTCAGCCTCTTATGGTAGTTTTGGATCCTCCACGGGTTCCTTTGATATCAGTTACGGAGGAAAGACCTGGGGAAACTTCTTTGAAGACGACGGACTGGATACGGGCCGATTCCTGGATGCTCCCGAGTTCAAAGTCTTCCATGACAAGGGCAACGAACTCAATTTCTTTGATCGCGTTGACCGGCAGTTTTCGCCCACAAGCGTCTTCCATCTTAATCTGAATTTCACGCGCTCGTGGTTCCAGACGCCCAATGCATTGAATAATCTGAACCGTGAGAACGTAGCGAGCGATGGAACCACTGCGGACGGAGGGGCCAGTCCGAACCCGGTGCTGGTGGATGTGGGAGACACCGATCAGCGATCGAAGATCCTTACCTTCGACATTGCTCCCTCGCATGACTGGACGCTGAACCAGTATGCCGTTTTGACCCTAGGGGCTTATGTGCGCCGTGACACTTATAACTACTACCCCAGCGACAATCCTTTGGCGGACTTCAGCACGGTGACGCTGCAGAACCAGACGATTGGCCAGGCGCGCAGCCTGACCAATGCTGGACTTCGTGGGGACATCGCGTATGTTCGAGGGATCCACAACATCAAGATAGGCGGAGAATACGAGCAGACCTTCCTGCGTGAAAATGACGTTCTGGCCGTAGTGAACAATACCTTCAACTCCCCTTGCGTGGATCTGTATGGCAATTCGCTGCCGGGCTATGCGAATCCCAGCCAGTGCCCTGCCGGCACGTTGCCGAACGCGAATTATCTTCCCGTTCTTGCTCCGTATGACCTGACCCGTGGAGGCGGCTACTACACGTTCATTGGTCACACAGACGTGAAGGAGGCGTCGCTTTATGTGGAGGATCAGATCACGAAAGGCCCGTGGCTTTGGAACGTGGGTATCCGCGGCGATCTGTATAACGGCCTTGCGGTGGCGCGCCAGGCGGAGCCCCGGGTGGGCGTCTCCTATGATGTGAAGAAGAGTGCAACCATTCTTCGTCTTTCCTATGCGCGAACGCTGGAGACTCCCTTCAATGAGAACTTGGTGCTTTCCAGCCTGGGTTGTGGCAGTGATGTGCTTGCTCCGCTGCTACAGTGCCAGCCAGGCGTAGGCACCGTGATGCAACCGGGATACCGCAACGAGTTCCATGCGGGCTTTCAGCAGCAGGCAGGCAGGCACCTGGTGATCTCCGGTGAGTACATCTGGAAGTACACGCACAACGCCTTCGACTTCAGTGTGCTGGGCAATACGCCGATTACCTTTCCCATTGACTGGCACAATGCGAAGGTGCCGGGGTTCATGCTGCACGCGACCGTGCCGCAGTACCATGGCTTCTCCGCGTTCATGGTGCTGGAGTCGGTGGCCGCGCGATTCTTTCCGCCGCAGGTAGCCGGCGCGGGGGCAACCGGAGGTGTGGCGCCGGGCAAGGTGTATTATCCGTTCCTGATCGATCACGATGAAAGGCTCAACCAGACAACACACTTGCAGTATCAGATCCCAGGACGGTTTACACCGTGGTTCGGCTTTAACTGGCGGTATGACAGTGGTCTGGTGGCTGGTTCGACGCCCTGCTACAACACGCTGTCCCATGACCCCAACAGCGCATGCGCCAACAGTTCCTACGCTCCCAACAGCCCAATCGGAGCCGATGGAGTGCCGACGACTCCTGCCACGTTGAACGGTGTGCCAGCGGTGGTGTTGGTGGATAACAATTTGCCCTCTACCATTAATCCGGTGACTGGCGGGTTGGCGTATCTTCCTCTCGACGCTGACGAAGAGTTCGAGGCTGGACTGAGTTGCGATGGAGTGAGGGCAACTGGAAGCAACCTTATCGGAGTCCAAATTCCGAATACACCTTACTATGAGTGTGAGGCTAGCCAGCTCAAGTCCTCACTGCTGCAGGTTCCCGCTCCGGGTACAGGAGATAACGATCATAACCCGCCCCGTGTGGGGAAGCGTAGTCTGTTTGACTTTTCGATTGGGCAGGACAATCTGTTTGACGGTAAGCGATACAGGTGGAGCGCAATGCTGACGGTGATCAACTTCACCAACAAGTATGCGTTGTATAACTTTCTCTCCACCTTCAGCGGCACTCACTATGTGACACCTCGAGCGATTACGGGTCAACTGGCCTTCAACTTTTAGAGGTCTTGCTATCTCCGGATGGCCAACGCCCGCTGTGGAGAGAGCGGGCGTTGGTTTGGCTTTTGGCCCCATGGTGCAAGGGTCCGGAGGCAACTCCCGTAGCATGGAGGAAGATGTTCTCGCGGTTGCCGAAATCGACGGTTATCCTGCTGGCTTTTGGCTGTGTTTATCTCCTTTGGGGCTCTACCTACGGCGCCATCCATGTAGCCGGGGAGCACCTGCCGGTTCCCGTGGTCTCAGCCACGCGGTCTTTGATTTCGGTCGCGCTGATTGTGGTTATCACCCTGCTCTCTGGCAAGAGCCTGCGGGTGGAGCGGGACGAGTGGTGGAAGCTGTCGCTGGTGGGCCTGTTGCTGATGTCGTGCAATAATATGTTGCTCACGTGGGGTGAGAAGATGGCTCCGTCGGGCTTTGCCTCGCTGATCATATCCACGATGCCGATTCTGATAGCGCTGATTGAGTGGAAGTTGCCTGGTGGTGATGCGCTGAACGGGCGGGGTTGGATAGGAACGTTGCTGGGCGCTTTGGGGATCGGGATATTGGTTTGGCCTTCGCTGCGGGCCGCGCAGCAGGGAGGGGGTGTTCCCCGTTCGCACCCTTTGCTGGGCGTGGCGGTGCTGCTGGGGGCGGCGCTGGCGGGGGCCATCGCTGCGGTGCTATCGCGGCGGTTCCGCTTTACCGCCAATAGCTTTGTGGCAACGGGATGGCAGATTGGCGCAGCGGGCCTCTTCAACGCAGCTTTTGCCACTGCTACGGGAGGTTGGCATCGCGCGGTGTGGACCTGGCATGGCTTGGGGGCGATTGTGTATCTTTCAATCTTTGGATCGCTCTTCGGGCTGGTGGCTTACACCTATTTGCTGCAGAACGTGGAGGTGACCAAGGTCTCAACCTATGCGTTTGTGAATCCGGTGATCGCTGTGTTTTTAGGAGCGATCTTGCTGCACGAGCGCCTGCTGAAGACGGAGATGGTGGGGATGGCCGTGATTGTGTGCGGAGTGGCGATTGTGGTGTACGGCCGGAAGACAGAGGGCGTGCGGGAGATGGCTGGAATTGCTGCTGAGGTAGTCGAGTAGAGGGTCTATTTGCGCTTCCAGCGGACGCCTTGTTTGGAATCTTCGAGGAGGATGCCTTTTTCAAGGAGTTCGTTCCGAATGGCGTCGGCGCGGACGAAGTTGCGTTGCTGCTTGGCCCGGGTTCGCTCGGCTACCAAGGCGTCAATCTCGGTGTCTGTAAGGCTGCCGGATCCAAAGCTCTGTATGACTTCGGGTGAGACCTGATCCAGGCGATTTTCGGTTTCAGCCCAGGCGAGGGCATCGCGGGTACGTTGGGCGTCCTGGTCCTGAAGGACGGCAAAGATGGAGTCGAATTTATCCAGCAGGGCGAGCGTCTGTTCGGCGGCCAGGCGAGAGAGGCTACCCTGGTCGGCAGCGGTATTGACGGCGCGCAGGACCTCGAAGACGGCGGCGCGGGCCTCGGCGGTGTTGAGATCGTCATTCAGCGCCGCAGTGAACTCGGCGTCTCCTTTGCGAATCAGTTCTATCAGGGAGTGGTCCGCGGGTGTGTTCTCTGGCCAGGCTTGCTTGCGCATGCGGTCGTGGAAGGTACGCAGGCGTTCCACGGCGTTGGTGGATTCGGTGAGACCGTCGAAGGTGAAGTTGAGCTGATGGCGGTAAGGGACGCTCAACAGAAGGAAGCGGATGGCGGAGGCGCGGTAGCCTTGAAGCAGAAGGTCGCGGAGGGTGAAGAAGTTTCCCTCTGACTTGGACATCTTCTTGCCTTCGACGAGAAGAAAGCGGACGTGGAACCAGTGCCGGGCGAAGGGCTTGTGGGTGGCTGCTTCGCTCTGAGCGATCTCATTCTCGTGGTGCGGGAACATGAGGTCTTCGCCGCCGGCGTGCAGGTCGATGGATTCGCCCAGATACTGCATGACCATGGCGGAGCACTCGATGTGCCAGCCGGGCCTTCCCGGGCCGAGGACGGTATCCCAGGCGGCCTGGCTCACGATCTCCTCGGGCCGGGCCGCCTTCCACAGTGCAAAGTCGCGGGCTGCGTCCTTGTCGTACTCGTCGAGGTCGACTCGTGCGCCGTCCTCCATGCCCTCCAGGTCCTTTTTGGAGAGCTTGCCGTAGTCGGGAAAGCGGTTGATGCGGAAGTACCAACTACCGTCCTCTGTCTTGTAGGCGATCTGCTGCGCGGCCAGGCGCTCAATCAGGGAGACCATGCTGGGGATGTTTTCTGTAGCGCGGGCAATCTGCTCAGGTCGCTCGATGTTGAGGGCGTCCATATCCTCAAAGAAGGCGCGCTCGAAGCGGGCGCTGTACTCGCTGATGGGTTGTCCTGCGGCGGCGGCGTTGCGAATGATCTTGTCATCCACGTCGGTAATGTTCATCACGTGTTGCAGGGGGAGACCATTGAGGCGGGCGACGCGGCGCAGCACGTCGACATGCAGAAAGGTGCGAAAGTTCCCGATATGGCCGTAGTCGTAGACGGTGGGACCGCAGCAGTAGAAGCGCAGGGCATGGCCGTTGGAGGCGTAGAGTGGTTCGATCTTCCCGGAGAGTGTATTGAAGAGTTCTAAGGCCACGCGTCGTAGGATGCCGCGGGGCGGTTGATTTGCGCCGCGCCCAGGCAGCTTTCTTCTTTTGTTGATACCTAACCATTTTAGCCGAGACGGAGCTGTGACCGGGCCGATTCCCATTGCATCCCGGGCGTAGACTCTTTGTTGCGTCGGATTTTGTGAGGCGGTTGCATTGGGCAGAGTTCTATGCAGAACAACTATAACGGGCGATTGGGAGCGCGCTTCAGCCCAAGCGCAACTGTGGTGCCGGTTCCAGGTTGTCTGCGGCAAATTCGCTCGCTAGCAGCTTTGGCCAAGCTGCTGCGGCGATCATGGCGGCGTTGTCGGTTGAGAGCGCGACCTCAGGAAAGGCGATGGGCAACTCCGCTCGCTGAGCCTTGCCAAGGAAGACCTTGCGCAGGTGGCTGTTGGCGGCTACCCCCCCGGTGACCAGCACGCCGCGCACTCCGTAGTGCCGGGCTGCGCTGAAGGTGGCGCGCGTGAGGTTATCGACCACCGAGCTTTGAAAGCTGGCGATTAAGTTCAGGGTTTGTGCATCGAAGTGCGGCAGAGCGCGTGCCATGTTGGCTGTGTCCGGCCTGGCTCGGTGCAGATTGATGGACTGGAGAGCCTGCTGGCGGGTTTGGATGGCGGGCTGCATCTGACGCAGTTCGACGTAGCGGCGGACGGCAGTTTTGAGGCCGGAGAAGGACATATCGAAACGCTTCTGATCGAGCGCCGCGACGGACTCGCGCGCCAGCTTGGGAGCGGTTCTTCCGCTCAGCTTCTGTTTGATCCTGGCTAATGGAAAGAGGTCACGGTCGGCCTGACCGTAGGTGGCCAGAGCGTCTATCCAGGGGCCGCCGGGATAAGGCAGGCCGAGGAGTTTGGCCACCTTGTCGCAGGCTTCGCCCGCAGCGTCGTCCAGCGTTTTTCCGACGTTGCGGTAGCTCCAGGTCGACCCGGCTAGCCTACGCGTGAGGGTGGCGAGATAAAGGTGGGTGTGGCCACCGCTGACCACCAGAGCCAAGAGAGGGGAGGCATCTTGCTGGAAGCAGTTCTGCATGAGGACAGCGTGGATGTGGCCCTCGAGATGATTCACTGCGATCAGCGGCAGCGATGCTCCGAAGGCGAGGCTTTTGGCGAAGCTGATGCCCACCAGCAAGGCTCCGGCCAGGCCAGGACCCTCGGTGACGGCGACAGCGGCAAGCTGAGAGTAGGTGACGCCAGCGCGCTGCATGGCCTGACGCACTACCGGTACGATGGCGCGCAGGTGTTCTCGTGCAGCGAGTTCCGGCACAACACCACCGTAGCTGCTGTGGATGAGCTGCGAGGCGACTACGTTGGAGAGAACCTGACTACCATTGCGAACGACGGCGGCAGAGGTCTCGTCGCAGGAGCTCTCGATGGCGAGGATCAGGGAATGGGGCACGAGGTCTATCGTACTAGTAGGGCGAGTCCTGCCGGGCCTGCGGCTGAGTTGCGGGACGTGGAGTTGTGTTACGCCATGGGAGGGCGCGGAGGAACGCGAAGATGGAAAAGGATCCTGCGACGGCGAAGAGCCGGATGGTTTCGCTGGGAATCAGGCCGGGACCGCTGGGGAAGGAGCTTGCGGTTTTGGCTTTTGAGGGAGCTGAACGGTGGTAAAGAACGCAAAGTATGATTCGGCGCTGCGGATTGTTCGGCGATTGCGCGCACTGGGGCATGCGGCGTACTTTGCCGGTGGGTGCGTGCGTGATCTTTTGCTGGGCGTAGTTCCAAAAGATTTTGATGTGGCGACCTCGGCGATGCCGGAGGTGGTGCTGCGAGCCTTTCCGCGGACCGAAGCTGTGGGCGCGCATTTTGGCGTTGTGCTGGTTCTGGACACGCTGGGGGAGGAGCGCGTGGCCACGGAGGTGGCGACCTTCCGCCATGACGGCGCCTACAGCGATGGCCGCCGACCGGACACGGTACAGTTCTCGCTCGATCCCCGCGAGGATGCGCTGCGCAGGGATTTCACGATCAATGGGCTGCTGCTGGACGCGTTGGCGTTCGAAGCCGGAGACCGTCTGGAGAGCTGCGTACTGGACTACGTTGGCGGACGCGGAGACCTGCAGGCGCGCTTGATTCGCGCCATTGGCGAGCCGCGCCTGCGCCTGATGGAAGACAAGCTGCGCATGTTGCGAGCGATCCGATTTGCAGCCCGGATGCGGTTTACGCTGGAGCGGCGAACGCTGGACGCAATCTGGGAGCAGGCCGCATCGATCGATGTGGTCTCTGCCGAGCGCAAGCGCGATGAGTTGACCCGGATTCTTACCGAAGGTGAAGCGCGGCGGGGATTCGAATTGCTGGACGAGACCGGGCTCCTGATGGAGGTGCTACCCGAGGTGAAGCGGATGCAGGGGGTTGAACAACCTCCGGAGTTTCATCCTGAGGGTGATGTTTGGATACATACGCTGAAGCTGCTGGAGCATCTACCTGCCGGGGCAAGCCCCACCCTGGCCTGGGGAATGCTACTGCATGACGTGGGCAAGCCTGCTACATTTACCCCTCCGAACCCACGCCGTCCGGGTGACCGGATACGCTTCAACGGGCATGTGGAGGTGGGTATGGCGGTGGCGCGAAAGATTCTGACACGGTTGCGGTTTGGTGGTGAGGATACAGAACAGATTCTGGCTTTGATCAAGCACCACATGCAATTTGGCGATGTGATGCAGATGAAGCAGTCGACGCTGAAGCGGTTTCTCCGCCTACCAAAGTTTGAGGAGCATCTGGCGCTGCATAAGGCGGATTCTTTGAGCTCCCATGGGAATCTGGACTCGTACGAGTTTGTCCGGCAGCATCTGGAGGAGTTGGGAGAGGAGCAGATTCGCCCATCCCTGCTGCTGACGGGCGAGGATCTGATTGCCGAAGGGTACCAGCCAGGGCCTGGGTTCCGGGTGATGCTGGAGGCGGCTGAAGACGCGCAACTGGAGGGGCGGGTAAGGAGCAGAGAAGAGGCGCTCCGGCTGGTTCGGGGGATGTTTCCCATAACCCGGCGTTGAGCCTCGCGGGCTGGCCAAACTCGGGGCGGGAGATGGGAGCTATCTTCAAAGAAAAAGAGGACTTCAGGGCGAAGAAAACTCTTTGCGCACTTCGCAGAGCGGGATACACTTCCGTAGATACAGCACAGTGTCGGATCCGTTGCAGAGAGAGTTCTGAATTACCCAAGGAGCTTGCCCATGGAAGAGGTCGTCGTTGCTGGAGCATCCGTTCCCGAAGTGAAGGGCTTGTCGCAGATCGAGCGCGTGGTGGATACCTTTCTAGAGCCGAGCAAAACCTTCAACGACATTCTGCGCGACAACAGTTGGTGGTTACCGTTTCTGCTGATGCTGCTGTTGAGCATCGCAACAGCTTTCAGCATCGACAAGAAGGTAGGCTTTGATCGCGTTGCCGAGCAGGCAGTTATGCAGAACTCCACGGCGACTGATCAACTGGCACAGTTGACGCCCGAGCAACGGGCGGCGCGGATGGGTGTAGCGAGCGTGATCACCAGGGACTCGGTCTACGCGGGAGGGCTGCTGCTTCTGGGGATGGCGGCGATGGTGGCGCTGCTGATGTGGGTGAGTTTTAATTTTGGGCTGGGAGCTTTGACGACGTTCGGACAGAACCTCGCTGTGTTCTTTTATGCTTATCTTCCGCACCTGTTTCTGGCGGTGATTGAGAGCGTGCTTTTGTGGATGGGCGTGAATACGGAAAACTTTGATATCAACTTTCCCGTCGGGACCAATGTGGGTTATTACTTTCCCGATGCGCCGCACTGGATACGCTCAGGGTTGAGCTACCTCGATTTGTTCGGACTTTGGTCCCTAGTGCTGATGGTGATCGGGACGGCGACCATCTCGCGCAAGAGCAAGACACAGGCCGGCATGATTGTGGTGGGATGGTGGTTGGTGGCTGTGCTGGCTACGGTTGGATTGACGGCGGCCAGAGGTTAAGGCTTCAGCACTCCGGGGAATCTCTTTTTCATTTGAGAAGGTCGCGAAGCTTGGAAATTAGGGGCATTCCTTTGCGTGGAGATGCCCCCGACTTCCATGTCCCAGTTTGAGAAGAACGTATGAGTCCCGACGGCAGCGGGTTGGGGCCCGGGTGCCTGGGGTGTTACTGAGCGAGGAACTTGAGCAGAACCTGATTGACCTCAGTCGCGTGGGTCCAGAAGATGCCGTGGGGACCACCCTTTACAACATGAAGCTGGGCGTTGGGGATCAGATTTGTCATCCGCCTGGCGCTCACCTCGAATGAAACCATCTGGTCGCTGTCGCCGTGAATCACGAGGGTGGGTATGTTGATGCAGGCGATATCCTGGCGGAAGTCTTCCAGCCATGCATCGACGCAGTTGAGCACAGCATGGTAGCCGGCAGAGCAGGCTGTGGCAAAGCTAGCCTGAAGGGTTGCCTCCGAGATTTGGGTGTCGGCGAGCAGTCCGTAGTTGTAGAAGTTCTTCAGCATGCCCTGGAAGAAGGCGAAATGGTCTGCCGCGATGGACTGCTTGATGTCCTCAAAGACGCCTGGGTCGACACCTTCGGGGTTAGTGGCGGAGTGACGGAGAGCGGGTGTAATTGATGCCAAGAAGACGGCCTGAGTGACGCGTCCGGGCTGGGCGTACTTGCCCAGGTAGCGTGCGACCTCACCACCGCCCATGCTATTACCGACCAAGGTCACGTCCTGCAGGTGCAGGGCCTCCATCAGCTTGGAGGTATCGTGGGCGAGGGTGTCATAGTCGTAACCGATGCTGGGCTGAGAGGAACGTCCGAACCCGCGACGGTCGTAGGTAATGACGCGGTACCCAGAGGCGAGCAGGGCTGCGGTCTGCCGCTCCCAGGAAGATCCGTTGAGCGGCCAGCAGTGGATGAGGAGTACGGGTTTGCCGGTGCCGCGATCTTCGTAGTAGAGATCGATGTCTGCACTGTTTTCTTTGCCAACGGTCAGGAATGCCATGGTTTTGTTCTCCTGTTGTGGTGGACTTGCTTTGGTCACCAGAGTTGTGCGTTTGTGTATTTGGATGCAGCGAAGAAGCAAAAGGGCCCGGAGTTGCCGGACCCTTGCAAAGATGAGAGGTGAATTTTCGCTTACTCCGCGCCCCAGCGTTTGAAGACCAGCGAACCATTGGTTCCGCCGAATCCGAAGCTATTGGAGACCGCATAGTCTATTTTGGCCGGCTGTGCCTTGTTGGGGACATAATTCAGGCGGCAGTTGGGGTCGACGTTTTCCAGGTTGATGGTGGGAGGGGCGATCTGATGTTGCAATGCGAGGATGGTGATGCCTGCTTCCAGGCCTCCGGCTCCGCCGAGCAGGTGGCCGGTCATGGACTTGGTGGAACTGACCAGAAGCTGGTGGCTGGTTGCCTTTTCACCGAAGACGTTTTCAATGGCCTGAGACTCCAGCGAGTCGCCGACGGAAGTCGAGGTAGCGTGGGCGTTGACGTAGTCGATTTTGTCGGGAGAGATGGCGGCGACGCGGAGGGCGGCCAGCATGGCGCGTCGGCAGCCCTCACCCTCCGGGGCCATACCGGTGATGTGGTAAGCGTCTGCACTCATGCCATAGCCCACGATCTCACCGAGGATGTGGGCTCCGCGAGCCTGCGCCATACCGAGTTCTTCTAGGATGAGGATGCCGGCACCTTCGCCGCAGACGAAGCCGTCGCGATCCTTATCGAAGGGGCGGCAGGCGTGTGTGGGGTCGTCGTTGCGTGTGGACAGAGCTTTCATAGAGGCGAAGCCGCCTACAGAGAGGGGGGTAATGGCAGCCTCAGCGCCACCGGCGATCATGGCATCGGCGTCCCCACGCTGGATGATGCGGAAGGCGTCACCGATGGAGTGGGCAGAGCTGGTGCAGGCAGTGGCTGTAGCCTCATTGGGGCCCTTGGCTCCGAAGCGGATGGAGACGTGGCCGGCGGCCAGGTTGATGATGGTTGCGGGGATGAAGAAAGGGGAGATTTTGCGCGGACCGCCGTTCATCAGGGCGGTGTGCTCCCGCTCGATGATATCGAATCCGCCGATCCCGGAGCCGATGTGAACACCAACGCGGTCGGCATTTTCGGGGGTAATCTGGAGGCCGGAGTGCTGCATGGCCTCTTGCGCTGCAGCCACCGCGAAGTGGATGAAGCGGCCCATCTTCCGGGCCTCCTTCTTTTCCACAAACTGGTGTATGTCGAAGTTCTTCACTTCGGCAGCGATCCGGACGGAGTGACCGGTGAGATCGAATGCAGTGATCTCAGCCATGCCGCTCTTGCCCGCCAGCAGGCCATCCCAGACCTGCGGAGCAGTATTACCCACACCGCAGATCAGGCCCATACCCGTTACAACGACACGACGTTGCGACATCTTCCTCTCAATCCTTTTGTTCTCCGCGAGGGGTGATTGCTTTGGAATCGATGCGGAATCGATTTCAGAGGGACACCACGCTGATCAGCCGGCTTCAACGAAGCTGTATGCAGCCAAGCCTGGCATTCGATGTTGAATGCCGCATCGGGCGGATTACTTTGTCTTTTGGTGGGTCTCGATATAGTCGGTCGCGTCCTTGACCGTCTTGATCTTCTCGGCATCCTCGTCGGGAATCTGGATATCGAAGGCCTCTTCGAACTGCATCACGAGTTCGACGACGTCGAGCGAGTCAGCACCGAGATCCTCCTGGAAGCTGGCTCCGGGAGTGACTTCAGCCTCATCCACCTGAAGCTGTTCGACAATAATTTGTTTCACCTTCTCATCAACTGCTGCCATCGTGCGATCTCCTATAAAGTCGTGGGTTGGGGCGCGGGCAGGGGCCTCTATTCGTGAGGCGCCCAACTGACTGCCCCAGTGTGAAAGCATACCGACGCGCTAAGACGGTGTAAAGAAGCCGAGAAGGTCAGAACCCTGAAATCACTTGGCCACGAACCCTCAGACGCTCCCGGCGGTGAAACTAAGGTATATTCTAGCCTGAAACTCCGCTGTCAAAGCATGTGTCCGAACGGGAAAGAGTCAGCAAACTTCGACCTGGTCGGGGTGAGTTTGAAGGTTGTTATGGCTGCTGTTGCGAGGGTCCAGGCGCGGCGGTAAGGGTGTTGCATGGCAGGCAAGGTATGTTTCTGGTGTGGCTCTACGGGATTCCGGCGGACGAATCGACGGGGATTTGTACAGCGTTATGTGCTTAAAGCCCTAGGTTGGTACCCATGGGAGTGTGTGATCTGTCGCCGTAAGACATTTATACGTAAAAGCGGATAGTGTTGCGGGTGGGAATGGAATCTGTCTGAGGTTCTATGCAATCGGCTATCTTGTTGGCGCTTCTGGCTGTGGTGGTGTTGCCGGCAGGGGTTTGTGTTTCGCCTAGCGCGAAAGGCTCCCACAGCGTCTTCCAAAGTGGATGCGCTGCGGGCGCTGGTGGTGGAAGGGGACCGAGAGCTGGCGGTGCGGGGCGAACGGTTGGCGAATCGAGAGGCGGAATCAAGGGAGTTGGGGTTGCGCCGCCAGGAGTTGCAGGATGAGTAGGCAAGTCTTCGCCAGGAGCTGAGTCGTCTGGAACGGGAAAATGCAGGGCTACGCAGCAAGGCGCAGGCTGAAGAAGAGTCCAAGCACCTGCTGAAGGCGCAGTTTGCCGAGGCCGCGGTGGACGCGCTGCAGGCGAATGGGAAGACCTTTCTGGATCTGGAGGAGAGCAGACTCAAGGAGATTCAGAAAGGGTCTTCCGGGGAGTTGATGACCAGGAAGGCAGAGATCAATGGGCTGATTCAACCCATGGCCGAGATGCTGAGGCCGCTGGATGAGAGCGTCCGGAGTCTGCGCCAGTCTGAGGCCGGCCTGCTGGCGGAGACGCGACAGTTGGCGCCAACCTTTGAAAGAGACGAAGAAGCGGGGCAACTGGGGGAAGTTGCAATTGAAGCACATCGCGGAACTCTCTGGTATGCAGGAGCGTTGTGATTTCACTCTGCAGACGCACATCCGGGCGAGGACGCGGTTACCGAAGAGAAACGGCGGCTGTATCCCGACATGACGGTCCATTTACCCCAATCACAGGGTGATTGTGGTGGACTCCAAGGTGTCCATGGTGGCTTCCGCTGAAGGCTCCAGCTCCAGCGATCCGGCGATGCAGCAACAGAAGTTGACGGAGCACGCCAGAGCGGTGCGGTAGCGAGTGGACGAGTTGACGGGCAAAGAGTACCAGAGCCACTTGGAGGGGGCAGCGGATTTTGTCATCTGTATTTCTGCCTTTAGCCTACATATCTCACACGCCGACGGTTAAAGGGGAGAGTCTGCGGGCCGGGTATCGACCGACGGGGGGGCGCTGTTGTTGCGCCAGACCGACCGCAAGATCGGTTTGCTCAAGCGGGTGGCATCTTGTTTCACCGACCGCCGCTCACCGGCGTTTGTCGAGCACCCGCTTTCGGAGATGCTCTCGCAGCGCATCTACGGGCTGGCGCTGGGCTACGAGGACCTCAACGATCATGAACAGTTGCGCCACGATCCGCTGATGGGCGTGCTGGCAGGCCGGCGCAAGCTCGAAGAACCCTTGGCCGGCAAGAGCACCCTGAACCGGCTGGAACTTCCCGGCGGCAGCAAGCGCTATCACAAGATCGACTACGCCGCGGAGAAGCTCGATGCGCTGCTGTGCGACCTGTTCATCGAGTCGCACGCCGCGCAGCCGGACCAGATCGTGCTCGATCTGGATGCGACCGACATCCCGCTCTACGGCCATCAGCCGGAGCGGTTCTTCCACGGCTACTACGACGACTACTGCTACCTGCCGCTCTATATCTTCGCAGGCGATCAGTTGCTGTGCGCGCGGCTTCGCCCCAGCAACGTGGATGGCGCGGCCGGCGCGCTCGATGAGGTCAAGCGCATCGTGGCCCAGTTGCGCGCCAAGTGGCCCACGGTGCGCATCCTCTTGCGCGGCGACTCCGGCTTCTGCCGTGAGGAGCTGATGGCCTGGTGCGAAAGCCAACAGCCCCGAGTGGACTTCCTGTTCGGACTGGCACGCAATCGCCGGCTGCAGAAGATCATCGGCAACGAGATGCACGAGGCCAAGCTCGAGCACGCCGCGACCGGCAAGGCGGCGCGCCTGTTTACCGAGTTCGACGATCAGACCCGCAAGAGCTGGGCGCGGGCGCGGCGCGTGAGGGTGTCCCGGCTGTAGTTGAAAGTTGAGCGGCGGTCCAGCCTGATTCTGAAAGAATCGGGTTGCGAAACCTT
>JBMFGX010000021.1:0-55356 GCA_049977105.1 Acidobacteriaceae bacterium
GCCGAAGGCTGTTGGTTAAGAGCCTGGTGGAAGTCTTTGCGAGCATGCCGATCTCCGCGACGGCGGCGTACTCCTCCAGAAGGGTGACCGGTTTGCAGCCAATGGCGCGTCGTGTGGCTTTCTGCCTCTTTTGCGTCTTTGTGCTCGGCCGCGCCGCGCTGCGCGGACATGTTATGCCGGATTTTTGCGCGTGCTGACGGGCAGAATCCTGCTTGAAGCAGAGACGCCGGAACGCTGAGAAGCGGAGATCGGCGGCGCCTTCTGTTGTTGTCGGCTGCTGACCCGCGAGCTCGGTTGCGTCTGTCGTTCGCAAAAAATTCATGCAAGTTCGTCCGATTCTTCTTGACTGTTGACTTTCAGCTTGACAGAGTTCCTTCGGCGCTCGCAGACTCATGAATGAATTAGGTCTCTGACGTAAGTTCACAGCGATGGCACATCCCTGCACCGGGGTCGTGCCGCGCAAAGCTAGGAATTGCACTCATGGCACGAGTCGTCGTTTTAGGAGCGGGAGTCGCTGGCCATACTGCAGCCTCTTACCTGCGGACGTGGCTGGATAAGTCACACGAGGTTGTGGTTGTTTCACCGCTGTCGCACTACAACTGGTTCCCGTCGAACATCTGGGTGGGCGTGGGACTGATGACGGAAAAGCAGGTCACCTTTCCCTTGGCGCCTGTCTATCAACGCGCAGGCATACGCTTTGAGCAGGCGCGTGCCGTGGAGCTTCATCCCGAAGGCAGCGCGGAGATCGCCGCACCCCATGTGGTAGTGGAAAAGCGCGTGCCCGGCCAGGATGCCACGCGGATGACCATCGAGTACGACTACCTGATCAACGCCACCGGGCCCAAGCTGAACTTTGCCGCTACTGAGGGATTGGGGCCAGACAAGTTCACCGTCTCCGTCTGCACTGCCGATCACGCCATTCATGCTGCTGAAAAATTCCTTGCGCTCGTCAAAAGAATGCAGCAAGGAGAACACTGCCGCTTCGTCATTGGCACCGGCCACGGCCAGTGTACCTGTCAGGGAGCCGCCTTCGAATACGTCGTGAATCTGGAGTTCGAACTCCGCCAGCACGGCGTGCGCGACAAGGCCGAGGTCATCTTCCTCAGCAACGAGTATGAGCTGGGCGATTTCGGGATGGGCGGAGCCTTCATCCGCCGCAATGGCTACATCACGCCCACCAGCATCTTCACTGCCTCAGTCATGGCAGAGCGAGAGATTCGTGCCATTACCCGAGCTCACGTGCGCAAGATCGAAGAGGGCAAGCTCACCTACGTCACGCTGGACGATGAGGAACATGAGTTGACCTTCGACATGGCCATGCTCCTTCCGCCCTTTGCCGGCGTGGGGCTCAAAGCCTTTGACCGCGCAGGCCAGGACGTCACTTCAACCATGTTCGCCGCCAACGGCTTTATGAAGGTGGATGCGGATTACACCCCCAAGCCCTACGAGCAATGGAAGGCCGCGGACTGGCCGCATACCTACCAGAGTCCGGCGTATCCCAACATCTTCGCTGCGGGCATCGCGTTTGCGCCCCCGCACCCCATCTCTCGACCGCGTTTCAGCCCCAAGGGGCTACCGATCTTCGCGACCCCGCCGCGTACCGGCCAGCCCTCGGCTACCATTGGCCGCATCGTGGCGCGCAGCATTGCGGATAAGATCACGGGCAAGCAAGCCCCCCTGCACTCCGTATCCATGGCGGAACTCGGCGCAGCGTGCGTCGCTTCCTCCGGCTCCAGTCTCCTCAAAGGCACGGCCGCCTCCATGACCGTGTATCCCATCGTGCCGGATTACGAGCGCTATCCAAAGTACGGCCGGGATTTGAAGTACACCAGCGGAGAGATTGGTCTGGCCGGGCACTGGATCAAGTTGGTCCTGCACTACATGTTCCTCTACAAGGCCCAACTGCGCCCCGGCTGGAGACTCATCCCCGAGTAAGCGCGCAGCAGGCTCAGGATGCAAGCGATCGAAAGGAATCTGCACACCGTGGGAGAGATCAACACCAACGAATACGCAACCCAACCGACCCGCCTCACGCTCTTCATGCGCACCTTTCTGCCCTGGCAGTTGTGGCGATTCGCAGTCATCAACATCAAGATGATGATGCTCATCGGCAGGGAGAAGCGCAAGTAGGCGTCGGCCGCACAGGAGCCGGTCTCGCAGCAACCGGCCACGGAGATGCACACCGGCATCTCAGCGCACTTGCTACTCCGGTCCGGCCCGCGCCATGGCGCGCGGAAAACACCTTGCCTCCAGGAGCAAGGTGGCGATGGCCGCTGCCACCATCCGCTCTCTCTGTTCCGTAAAAGACGAACCCCCACCAGGGCAGGTTCCCCACATCTCGTTCTTCGCGATGTGGCTTTGCAGGCACCGCTCGAAAAACATTGCCTCGCGTATCCGCCCGGCTCAACGATAGACTCTCATCTCTCCCTCCAGCCAACCCATCCTCGCCGCCGCCTCTTCGCAGCTCTTCTCTGCCGGGCGCAATCCCTCGTCGCCCCAACCGTCGCCCAACCGTCCTTGACAGTCGCGTCCATACAGCCGTACAAACGGTTATCCTCGGCGCGAAGCTGGCAACCCACGGCGCACGGAGCAGCAGACCAATCTCGGGCAATCAAAGGACACATGGAATATGCTGGATCGTCGGAATTTTCTCAAAGCAGCAAGCCTGGCCACGGCTGAAACTCTGGTTGGAAGCAACCTGCACGCCTTAGCGCAACCGCAAAGCGACACTCCTGGACCGATTGCAGCCAACGACCACATTCAATTTGCGCTCATTGGTGCTGGGATCCGCGGGCAAGAAATTACCAAAGTGGCCCTGCAGATCCCCGGAGCCAGACTGGTCGCTGTCTCAGATACCTACCAGGGAAGACGCGACCACAGCAAAGAGCTGTGGGGAAACGACCTCTTTACTACTGTCGATTACAAAGAGATCCTGGCGCGGAAAGATATTGATGCGGTTGTCGTTGCTACGCCGGACCACTGGCACAAGCAGGTCTCCGTGGACGCCATGCATGCGGGCAAAGATGTCTACTGTGAAAAGCCCATGATCCATCGCTACTCGGACGGCCCGGAGATGATTGCAGCGGCGCGCGCCACTCATCGCATCCTCCAAATTGGCAGCCAGCGGGTCAGCAACGTCGCCTACATCAAAGCCAAAGATCTGCTCGCCGCCGGCGCCATCGGCAAGCTCAACATGGTCACGGCCTGGTGGGACCGCAACTCCGCTCTTGGCGCATGGGACTACTCCATCCCGCTGGACGCCTCCCCGCAGACCTGTGACTGGCCGCAGTTTTTAGGCACTGCGCCGCAGATCCCCTTTAGTGCAGAGCAGTTCTTCCAATGGCGCAAATGGAAAGCCTACGGATCCGGCGTCGCTGGCGATTTATTTGTGCATCTCTTCAGCGGCACGCACTTTGTAGCCGGAGTCCATGGGCCAACCCGCGCCATGGCCACCGGCGGACTCCGCTTCTGGAAAGATGGCCGCAACGTTCCCGATGTCATGGTGGCCTTGTACGATTATCCGGAAGCCTTCAACCTCAGTCTGCGCGTCAACTTCGTCAACGGCGGCTCTGAAAGTGAAGGCATCATCTTCACCGGCGACGAAGGAACCATGGCAATCTACGGAAACAGCGTCACCCTCAACAGCACGCCACTCCAAAAGGAGCCCGGCTACACCGTGGAGACCTTCACCTTCGCCATGCAGAAGCAGTTCATTCAGAAGTACCGTGAAAAGTATCCGGTCCGGCATCCTATGGGCGCGCCGACCATGCGCTCAGAGGTCTACGCAGCGGCTCGCGACTATGACGATGTTTACAGCCATTTCTACAACTTCTTCCACTCCGTCCGCACCCGTCAGCCCGTGGTAGAAGACGCTGTCTTCGGCTATCGCGCTGCCGGAGCAGCTCTGCTCAGCAATCTCAGCTACTACAGCGGCAACATCCAGCATTGGAATCCGGAGACCATGCAACTGGAGGCATAATTCGCCCACCAGACAGCAACCAGAAGATCAACCGGAAGATCAACAAGAGGATCGACAAGAAGATAAGGAGAATGCGATGAAACATCTTGCAGCTTCCATCAGACTCAGTCTTCTCGCCATCGCGTTCGGCTGCGCAGCTCCTGTTCATGCGCAAAGGGCAGAGACGCCGCGCTTGACCACACCCGGCAACGGTCCGTATGGCGTTCCGCAGGCCACCTTCCTGGTCCATCGCCTGGGCACAGATCACGCTGAAGGCATCACCACCCTGGACATGAACGGCGATGGATACCTGGACATACTCAGCGGAGCCTACTGGTATCAGAACCCTGGGCCCAACGGCGGCGTATGGAAGCGGCATCAGTATCGCACCGTCGGCATTCATAATGAATTTGTCTCCGACTCCGGCGAATGGACCGTCGACGTCAATCACGATGGAGCTCCTGACGTTGTTACCTACGGATGGATCTCCAATGGCATCTGGTGGTATGAAAATCCAAAGAAGCCCAATGTCATGTGGAAGCGCCATTTCATCTGCAACAGCTACGATACGGAAGGCGGATGGATGGGTGACCTGAACGGAGACGGCAAGCCGGATCTCGTGGTGTCGCACTACAACCACTCCGGCATCATCTGGGTAGATTTCTCCGGACCCACGCCGGTCTGCCATCGCGTCGGGCTGGACACCAGCCATGACCAGGGCGTCTCCAATCCAGATGGAATCGTTCATACCGTCTCTCCGGAAAGCCGGGCGCAGGATGGCCACGGGATCGGCATCGCCGATATCAATGGAGACGGCAAGCCGGACATCCTCACCCCCTACGGATGGTTTGAAAATATTGACGCCAATCACGACAAGTGGAAGTGGCACCCTGATTGGAACCTCGGCGATGCTGGATTTCCCATCATCGGCTATGACGTCAATAACGACGGCAAGATGGACATCATCTACGGTCAAGGCCACAGTTACGGCCTCTTCTGGCTGGAGCAGCAGGGTAGCGGATCCAGTCGCCATTGGATTCGCCATACCATTGACGAGTCCTTCTCACAAAGCCACGCTCTGGCGATGGCAGACGTTGACGGCGATGGTCAACTGGAGCTGATCACCGGCAAGCGCTACCGTGGTCACTCCGGCAACGACCCTGGATCCCACGATCCATTAGTCGTCTACTACTACAAGATCAATCGCAAAACGGCCACGTTCACCCGTTATGCCATCTCGGTCAACGGCACGGCAGGGGTAGGAACGCAGATCATCACTGCGGACTTCGATAAGGATGGCGACCTGGACATCGCAACTGCGGGCAAGTCCGGCGTGCATTACTTTGAGAATCTCATGATCAATCACGTTCCCAAAGCGGAGCGGGAGAAGGAACTCATCCTCAACCAGAACTGGCCCTTCCCCGGCGAAGGCGCAGAAGTTCCCCAGGAAGACGGACCCAAGTAGCACCCCCAGCCAGAATGCGGCTTTCCCACATCGCACCCATAACGAACGTGTGCTCCACATCTCGCCCCTAACGATGGGTGCCCCACATCTCGTTCTTTGAGATGTGGGTTTGCAGGATGTCAGTCTTCCTCCACGACGGCAGGGTTGGAACATGGCCTCTGGCCACCATCACCTCGTCACCTTCTATGCACCATCGTACGCGCATGTCGCTCCATCAGACGACACACAACTACCTGCCGCCTCGCGCCATCAAGGAACAAAACTCATTAACAAACTCCAGAAAACCTTCATGGTAAGCTCATTCGGATCAGTGCAGAAAATCCGATGGGTCGCCTGCTCTGCATGCGGCAACCGAGCGGCTTCCAAGCAATGACCTCTGGCCTTCTGTGGCGTTGGGTGCAGTGTGTCTCACTGGATTCAGGTAGGTAGTGCTTTGCAATTTGGGGTATCGCCCGGCTTCGTGAAAGGCTGACCCGGGTCACAGGTTATTGGATCGCTGCTGACTGTGGGTGCAGTTGTTTTCGGGCTCCCTTCATAAATCTCTCCAAGGCTAAGGTTCTAGGTCGAGTTTGCGTAGGCTGGGTGTGCGTGTAATCTCTCTGGATAAACCCTCAAACTGTGCAGACGGCATAGGCTCGGGCGCTGGCTGGCCACGGCGGCCATGTTAGCCGCTCTGCTGGTGCCGGCATGGTCGCGTGCGCCCACCGCAGCATACTTCAGCGGCGCGGGCAACATCATCGGCAGCGGCTTCAACGGGCCCGCCGGCGTGACGGTGGACAGAAGCGGGAACATCTTCGTACCCGATTACAGCAACAACGTGGTGAAGGAAATCACCGCCAGACCTACAACTGGAACCGGCCCTCATCTGGCAAGGCTAAGAAATTTTGGGGAAAGTCCTGCGAAAAACATCTGCGAAAAACCAGGACTTTCCTCAGAATTCTGATGTGCATCTCGCTAAGATTCAAGAAATACGACACTTAGACGTTCCGACGAGTGGACGGCCACAAGTTTGGACTGCTGCTGTCAAAGGGCCGTGATTGCTGCCTCTCCGGATGGCCGGTACCAGCCAAGCTCGACGTGAAACCGCGAGTTTCCAGGGCTTTTCGCGTTCGCTGCCCTTTTTGCGATTGAGCTCAGCGCTGCAACGGAGGCCCAATTCAAGGCCCGACGGCTCGGAGGGCTAGAAATGGGGAAAGTCCTGTGAAAAACATCTTGACAGTATCGGACAGAGAAGAATATAAAAAGTGCGACGTCGAAATCGTTTTCCCTATGGAATCCGAATTGACTCGTTCAGCCAATCCATACTCGTGTAGCAGAAAAACACGGACTGCTTTTCTTACCCGCACAGATCAACGTCATGGAGGCTCCCAAATGTATTCAGAACATCTTCAGCATTCCAATCCAGAGCAGTTCATCCTGAGCCACCGCCTCACCGGCTTCAGCCGCCGCTTCCCAAATGCATGGTGCTACCTCGCATTCCCGCTCGTCTGTCTGCTGGCATTCTTTTGCTGCAATCCTGCCATTGCGCAAACGATTGGCACAGGCGCTATCCAGGGAACGGTTGAAGACAGCCAGGGTGCAGTCGTACCAGGCGCTGTGGTCACCGCAGTGGATCCAAAAGATGGATATACCGCCAAACAAACAACATCCCACGCCGGAACCTACCGGATCAGTATGCTGCCGCCCAGCACGTACAACATCACCGTATCGGCGCCAGGGTTTAGCAAGTCGGTGCAGAACAATGTGGCAGTCGATGCCATGCAGATCGTAGGGCTGAATTTGAACTTGGCGATAGGCTCGATGCAAACGAGCGTGAATGTCTCTGCTCTACCCCCCCAGTTAGACACAAGCGATGGTTCGTTGGAAGTCACCATGTCCAATGAAGCATACACAGCGCTGCCGTTAGAGATGAATGGTGCGCCTAAGAATCCTCTAGGGTTTGTTACCCTCATGCCCGGCGCGCAAGGCGGTAACTTCGGGATCAACAATCTCAACGGAGGCGTGGGGCAAAGTTCCTTCCTCTACATAAACGGTATGCCGGTCGTCACTTCAGAGCTTCAGGGAGACGCACGTAACATCCAGACACAAACCTCCACGGAAGTTGTTGATCAGTTCCAGGTCATCACCAGCGGCGTCCCTGCTTACTATCAAGGCTCAGGCGTCACCAACCTCATCATGAAATCGGGCACAAACCGGTTCCATGGAGATGTCTACGAGAATGTTCGAAACACTGTATTTGACGCCGCAGGCTATTTCGCCAACAAGACCCCTGTTGAACAGCAAAATGAGTTTGGCGCATCCCTCGGTGGCCCCATCATTAAGAACAAGCTCTTTTTCTTCTTCAACTATGATGGCTACAGATACAAACAAGGGGCCAATCCCTCTTACTACAACCTGCCAACCGCTGCGGAAAGAACAGGAGACTTTAGCGCTTTATTGCCTCTCGGCGAGATCATCTACGATCCCGCCACCACCCAATGCAATGCCAATGGCGTTTGTACCCGCCAACCGTTTCCTGGCAACATCATCCCGAGCAACCGCATCTCTAGCGTCTCACAGGATCTCGAATCGTTTCTCCCACCGACGATAAATAACAACCTGCAGGACAACTTTCTTGGATTTCTCACTGGCGGCTATGATCAAAACATGTACTCAGTCAACGTTGACTACCAGCCTCTCAAGTCCAATCATCTCACTACACTCTTTCAGCATGGCAGTAATCCGCCCGTAGGCCTGCCTCCGAACGGAGGGCCACAGCTTCCTCTGCCATACACAAGTTCAAGATATGGTGAAACCATTGTAACCGTCGCGCAGATCACAGACGCTGATACGATTACACAACACCTTGTCAATGACTTTGGATTCCAATTCAATCGATTCGGAACACCATTTACCAATCCAACCACCTCGGGCGACTATGCAGAAAAGGCAGGCCTGCTCAATCTGCCTGTCGGTGAACCACAAACCGAATTTCCACCCGTAAGCTTCGGTGGTCCTGAGTCTCCTACATTCTGGGCCGGTAACAACTTCACTCAGTCTTTTAGTGAAGCTGCAAATACATTCACCACGCAAGATAACCTTGCCTGGAACAAAGGGCAGCATAATCTTACCTTTGGCGTTCAATATGTCAAAGAACAGGAAAATACCACCTTTCCAAATGTCAATTCTGGCTTTAACTTCAGCAATAATGAGACGGCTGGATTTACCCCAGAAGGCACCATCAACGAAACAACAGGCAACTCGTATGCCAGCTATCTATTGGGCGAAGTAGACTCCATAGGCATCACAGACACAACGGTGCTGACAACCGGAGCTAGATACAGCAGTTTCTCCGCGTATGTCCAGGATGACTGGAAGGTCAATCCCAGCCTCCTCATTAACGCCGGTCTCCGCTACGATATCCCTAAGCCATTTGAAGAAGTTCTGAATCGTGTATCGTGGATGAACGCAACACAGCCGAACCCCGAAGTAGGGGGATACCCGGGCGCACTCCAGTTTGCCGGCAATGGCCCAGACAGTTGCGGCGGCTGCCGCACACCGGTAAAAACGGATTACAAGGAATTTAGCCCACGCCTTGGCTTCTCGTATAGTCTGAATCCTAAAATGGTACTCCGAGGGTCCTTCACGCTCATGCACTATAAGGCTGGCGCCCTTGGAGGAAATGCGGATTCGCAAGGCACAGGTCTTTTAGGATTTAGTGCTAGCCCAACGGCGGTGTCACCAAATAATGGCATCACGCCTGCGTACCAATGGAACAATCCTTTCCCGGCATATACGCCTCCACCCTTCTTCAACCCTACCCTCAACACTGGATATAACACCACCACGGGCCCCACTGGCGGAGGCGTCACTTATCCAAGGCCCAACACTGGCGGAATCATGCCAACGAGCTACTACTGGAACGTCACCTTCGAACAACAACTGACGCCAACCACCGTATTGTCGATCAGCTATGCTGGAAATTTGAGCAACCGCATCCCAACGCCTGGCGGATACGGCATATATTCCGATCAGCTTAACCCGAAATACATGGCGCTTGGTAATTTACTGCAGGCTACCGCATCTCCCACCACGCTCGCTGAAGCCCAGGCGATCATGCCCGGACTCCAACTGCCCTATTCCAACTTTTCTGGATCCATCGGCCAGATGCTTCGTCCATTTCCTCAATATTCTGGCATCGGGGATCCCTACGCAGACTTCTCCCACGCGAACTACAACTCCTTGCAGGTCTATGCACAGAAGACAATGTCGAAAGGGCTGCTCTTCCTCCTCTCCTACACCTGGAGCCAGGAACTTGATAACTCAGGCGCAAATGTTATAGAAATCTTAGGCGCACCTCGGTCGGCCTATAATCTAACGCAGGAGTATTCCAAGGACGTTGGCAATTCGCCACAAGTAATCTCGCTCAGTTATGTGTATCAACTCCCCTTTGGCCGCGGTCGCGCCTTTGGAAGTAACATGAGTCGCACATTGGATGCTGTGTTCGGCGGTTGGCAGTTGTCAGGCATTGATCAGTATTCTGCAGGGACTCCACTGGGCCCGATTGGAGCAGCTTGCGACGTGCCCTATACAGGGGGATGTTATGCCAACTACAACCCAAGCTTTACTGGCCGTGTCCGTATCAACGGCGCCTATGGAAGCGGAAATCCCAAGGGAGTCGGGGGAGCGCCAACAACCTATATCAATGTGAACGCATTCGAAAATCCAGCGCCATTCACCTTTGGCAACACGCCACGTACGTCGCCCTTTGATCTGCATAATCCCTGGTCCCTGAATGAAGACCTTTCGGTCCAGAAAGTGTTCGCTTTGCCCAAGGCAATGCAACTAAGCCTGCAGGCAGACGCGTTCAATCTGTTCAACAGGACAATATACGGTGGCATTAGCACAAACATAACATCGACGAACTTCGGTGAAGTCACAGGTCAGGCCAACGCTCCGCGTCAGCTCCAATTCGAAGCATATTTTCGCTTCTGATTGTCTCTTCGGGTAGCTGCCGTGCAGCTTGTCTGGTCATTTGTCGATGTTCAAAGCGCCAGGGCGACGAATACGCCCTGGCACTTTGGTTCGAACTTGGAAGTCATTCGCAACCAACACCAAATTCGCCACTCGCCGCCGGGCCTTCGCATTGGCACGTCGCAGGACCCCGAAAGACCGCCGACTACACCCTCACTGGAGAACTGCAGATAAGTCTCAATCGAGGGTCTGTCCCGAAGACCACGGACAAGCTCAAGTGGGTTGGACCTCATCAAAAACTACCGTGCTACGTCTCGTCGCATGCTGGATACCGTCATGCTTCATGCGTGGTAACAGCCGAGAGGAGCGATAATGAGACAGTTAATCATCGCGGTATTAATGGGCTTCTGTGCGATCTCGTCATCTGCGCAGCAGCAATGGGATAACTTTAGCGATACTTGGGTAGCAACCGATGCACTGGGACGCCATGTGTCCTACCACACTGACCCCAGACCCGACCGTAAGGTCATTATGTTCTATTTCCTTTGGCTTGGTCCCGGAGCCCGTGGTCACGGCCCATATGATGTCTCCCGAATCCTGTCGATCGACCCAGATGCTATGCAGAAGCCTAACAGTCCGTTATGGGGGAAGCTAGGAGAGCCCCATCATTGGGGAGAACCTCTCTTCGGTTTCTACAATACCGCCGATCCATGGGTTCTGCGCAAACATGCAGAAATGCTCGCAGACGCTGGCGTGGACGCGGTCATCTTCGATAATAGCAACAAGGCAACCTACCCAGCGCAATATCTGGCATTGATGAAGGCCTTCAGCGCAGAACGCGCTGCCGGCAATCGCACCCCCGATATCGCCTTTCTCACCCCCTTTTGGGATCCAGCATCAACAGTTACAAAACTCTATACGGATATCTATAGCAAAGGACTCTACAAGAGTCTCTGGTTCAAAGTAGATGGCAAACCCCTGATCCTGGCTGATCCGGCCAAAGTGGATCCAAAGCTTCGTAGCTTCTTTACATTCCGAAAGCCCCAACCGAGCTACTTCGTAGGTCCCACAGGTCCAGATATGTGGAGTTGGCTGGAGGTCTATCCTCAACATGTCTTCCGGAACGACAAGGGCGAAAAGGAAGAGATGTCCGTCGGCGTAGCCCAGAATGCGGTAGACGGAAAACTAAATGCTATGAGCAATCCTCGCTCCTTAGGCCGCAGCTATCACGATGGCCAGTGGGACAGGAGTCCCGGTGCTGTATTGCATGGGTATAACGTTGCTGAACAATGGGAAAACGCCCTCAAGCAGGATCCAAAGTTCATCTTTGTGACGGGATGGAATGAGTGGATCGCCGGAAGATTCAATGAGTTTGCCGGCTACAAAGCTCCTGTAATCTTTGTCGATGAATTTGACGAAGAGCATAGTCGAGACATTGAGCCAATGAAAGGTGGCTTTGACGACAACTATTATTATCAGCTCGTGGATTACATCCGTCGATACAAGGGATCGAGAAGACCCCCCGTCGCCGGCCCGGAACAGACCATCGATCTCAACGGCGGATTCCAGCAGTGGAATCAGATAAAGCCTGAATTCAGAGACGAGATAGGTGATACCTTTCATCGTGATTACCCTGGCTACAACACCAGTACAAGGTATGTGAACAACACCGGCCGCAACGATCTGGTGTTGATGAAAGTGGCTCGGGATGACCAGAATATATATTTCTATGCGAAAACCAAAGACCCAATCACGAAATGTACAGATCCCAACTGGATGACCCTGTTCATCGACATCGATCGGAATCACGCGACCGGTTGGGAGGGCTATGATTTCCTCATCAATCATCATGTAAAGAACGATCACACGACAGTTCTCGAATTCACCAGAAATGGCTGGAACTGGGAGCCGTTAGCGGAGATCCCGTATCGCGTGAAAGGGAACCAAATAATGATCAGTGTCCCCAGAAAGGCGCTTGGTCTCGCCCCCGGCCCGGTTGAATTCGAATTCAAATGGGCCGATAACTGGCAACAGGACAACAGCATCGATGAGTTCACGATCAATGGCGATGCTGCGCCGCCAGGGCGATTCAACTACCTGTACACGACAAAACAACCATCCATCACACCCCCGTAAGTCGGGTGTTAAAAGGGCTCTTTGCGAGAAAGTGGGCTCTTTGCGAGAAAGTGAGAAAGTGTGCATTCTACGCGGCTTTCTGATAGTCGATGAGTTGGCCTCTCGTGGTAGCAAGTCGTTGCGCCTTCAGGAGCAGGCAACGGGACGGGAACTAGCAGCGTCCACCACGAATCAGCGCTTCAACATTCCCATGGACGCCTCCAGGAAAAGTCTGCGCAGAGTGCTGATTGGTTGGCCGTGTCGGCCTGTTCCTCGTGGCCGGTTCGATGGTAGTGTCCGGAGTGTTGCGCACTTTCGATCTTCAGCCTTGCTGAGGAAGGTCGTTGGGTTGGGGTGCTCTGCTGTCGACCCCCATGGGACCAGCGGCAAAGCGATCAGTCGATAGCCCAATCTACCGAACCACCGGATACGGACCAGCAGAGCCATTGGGTTGAAAGGGGAAAGGAGGGCTGCGAAACCTCCCGCCATCCCGATCGGTGTACTCTACGTCCTAGCCAACCTACTTTTCAGAGTGAATCAGCCTGTGATACTCAGCAATCTTGTCTCTGGTTAGATCCAGGTAGTAAAAGCCCCAGCCACTCGCCCTCGAATCTCCCTCTTCTGTCATAAGAGTAGGCTCCATGTCATTACTTAGATTCACGTTGTACTGATCTGGAGGGACAAACTCATTCCATTGATCGATAAAGAGGAAGCGCGGCTTGTATTGCATCGCAGCCTTCCATTGGGTTCTATAAGTCTCTCCGTAGTTCTTACCACCTGCGTCCTCAGAAAGCCAGTTCATCCCAGGCAGGGTCGCAGGCGCATTGGGAGAGGGGTAACCATCGGTCACCGTCAGGGATTCCACCTGTCCTTTATAGTACGTCGGCGTGGCCTTTTGATCGTACCAGGACCAGACTCCATATCGTTCCTCATGTGTGGTCTGGAGCCAGGCTCCGACATAACGTATCGTGAATCGTGAATCATGGATCGCAGGAGGCTCAACAGAACGCGGTCCATTCAGATAAAAAAGAACCAGTGGCTTACCCTCGTACTGTACATACATGTCCTTATACTTCGGGTTGTCAATATACCGCTCATAGAGAAGATTCATCTGTTGCTTGAACCACGGGCCGGCATACGTGTCTTTACGGTTCATCCAACGGTTATGTTCCGGTCCTACCAGAAACATGATCTTTGGGTGTTGTGACATGGATGCGTAAACATCCAGAAGCAGGTCCGTTGCAGCAATGCATTCTTTCGCCGCGGAACCTGGAAAGGCTTCTGTCAGATTATTTGTCCAGTCCAACTCCGCGATATTGATCCCCATCTCGTCTAGCCAGAGAGTCTGTTGACGGAGCACTCGTGGATCGAGCGAACTGTATCGCCCCAGAACTGGGGTCGCTTCCTCCCTCCCCCACGCTGCATATCCCGGTCCAAACCATGTTTCGTACTCCATAACAATCTGGTGGTTGGGATCATCGAGGATAGAAAAATGGCGAGGATGTACCGTCACATTCACGGTGTTCGATGTGTCGTGGCCATCCGTTACTGCAATGGAGTTGACGCCTTGATCCGGTAGCGGAAGAAGAAGATGCGCCACACCCGAAGGCAGCGTAGGATATTCCGCCCCCCAATCCTTTCCATTCACAAGCGCATGCAGCATAACCCCAACTGCCGGCTTGTTGTCAGACTTATACAGAACCGCGGAAATAACCACATTTTGTCCTTCCCCGATCTCCGTCTTGTCAACTGTAATCGTGATCGATCCTGCGGTAGACGGAGCCTGTCCGTAGAGCGATGGAGAAGCGTGCGGCGCTATCAGATACCCAGCCAGAAATGCACAGTACACAAGAATCGTTTTCATCGTCCTTTACCTGCTTTCTACAACAATCGTTACCTCCCTGCGTCGGAATAAAGGAAGGTGTGGCACAGAATCTATTGTCCGCCGCCTATCGCAAACGCATAGCTACCCGAACCGACCCCGTACACAACAGATCGTGCATCCCGGCGTTCTGCGATGAACCGTCGCTGCGACTGAATCGTCTTACCGTCGATCAAAATCTTCCTGTTTGCCGGGAATACCAAAGAGGCCCTCGTATTTGCAGGGATCGTCACGGCCCATGTCACTTGGCTATCGGAAGCTTTCCAACTGGAAGAGATAGGACCATAGGGCGAATCATAGGTTGCACTGGCTTCGCCGAGTTGCGTGCTGAACTGCGGGTGCAACACAATGTGGTGGAAACCAGGATCGGCAGTGTCCTCGTCGATTCCAGCAGCATACCGATATAGCCAGGCGCCCACAGCTCCATAGGCATAGTGATTGAATGAGTTCATGGAGGCGTCGCCCAGCATCTGGTTGCCGTTCCAGCGTTCCCACATAGTGGTGGCGCCGTTTCTCACCATATAGAGCCAGGATGGAAAGGTATTCTGCAGCAGCAATTGGTAGGCAACATCGCTGTGGCCTTCGCGACTCAGTTCCAGCAGCAGATAGGGCGTGCCCAGAAAGCCCGTTGTCAGGTGGTTATTGTGCGCATGGATGTCCGTCACCAGCTTCTCCGCTGCCACGGGTCGCAGCGCAGCGGGCAGCAGATTCATGTGGAGCGCCAGCACATAACTTGTTTGGCTGCCACTGCCCACTGTGCCATCGGCTTGCACAAAGGCGCGGTTGAAGGCATCGCGCAGTTGCGCAAATAAGGCGCGGTAGTGCGCTGCGTCGTCACTCTTGCCCAGCGCATCCGCCATCTGCGCCATCAGTGTGGCGTCATACGCCCAGAACGCTGTGCCGATCAGGGTGCGTGGCGTATGGCTGCCTATCGCCAGCCAATCGCCATAGGCCTTATTGGTCCACAAATGGTCCGGATAGCTGGCCTCCAGATGTTGCATGTAGTGCTGCATGGCGTCCCAGTTGTCGCGGATCACGCGCTTGTCGCGATATTGAATGTATGCGGTCCACGGCAGGATCACGCCGGCATCCGCCCAGCCCGGCGAGCCTTCGCCAACGATCGTCATCCGCGGTGAAACATCCGCATAAACGCCCGCCGTGGACTGCGCATCCCGTATGTCTGCGGTGAACTTCTGCGTGAAGGCCTGTAAGTTCGCGTTGTAGCTGGCCGTGCGCCAGAAGACATTCGCGTCACCCATCCATCCCAACCGCTCATCGCGCTGCGGGCAATCGGTCGGAACGCTCTCAAAGTTGCCTCGCTGTCCCCACAGAATGTTTTTGTCCAGTCGATTCACCTCACTGTTCCCACTGCGGAATGCTATGCTGCGCGGCGCATCCGTGTGGAAGACCATGCCCGTGATGGCGTCCTTGGCAGGAACTCCGGGATAACCCGTCACCTCCACATAGCGGAATCCATGATAAGTAAAGTGCGGCTGGTAGGTCTCCACTCCATCGCCGCGAAGAATATAGGTGTCCTCTTCGCGCGCGGTGCGCATGTTGAGGTTGTAGAACTTGCCGTTCGCATCCAACACTTCGCCAAAGCGCATGGATACCATGGTCCCTCGTGGTCCAGAGACGCGCAGTCTAGCCCAGCCCACCATGTTCTGGCCCAGGTCAAACAGGTAGACGCCGGGGCTTTGCTCTGTCACCGAGCGCGGCTGCAGGGTCCTCTCAACCCGAATCGGCTGAAAGTCTTGCGCAACCAGCGGCGCTCCATTGGCTGCTTCCACCTGCGCCGGGCGCCAATCTGCCGCATCAAAGCGCGGCTTATCCCAGCCGATTTGTTCCATCCGTGCGTCAAAATCTTCTCCATCATAGATGGACGACCGCAGCACGGCAGACTCGGCCGTCACCCAGGAACCGTCGCTTACGAACCGATCCTGCGAACCATCCGTATAACTCACCTCTAACTGCACCAGAATTCGGGGAGGCGGCGGCCCAAAGTTATAGCGCTTGCCGGCAAACGCCAGCGTCGTTGCATACCAGCCCTCGCCCAGCAGCGCACCCATCGCGTTAGCTCCCGGGTGCAGCATCGCGGTCACGTCATAGTCCTGGTACACAATGCGCTTTTCGTAGTCCGTCCAGCCAGGAGCAAGAATTTGCTCTCCCACACGCTGGCCGTTGATATGAAACTCATAGCTACCCAAAGCCGTCACGTACAGCCGTGCAGACGCCACAGGTTTTGCCAGCGTAAACTCTTTCCGCAACAACCCCGCAGGCTGGTCAGGCCACGGAATGGTGTACCCATCCTGCCCCATCTTTGCCACAACCGCAGCGGACTGCCACGCAGCATCGTCGTAGCCTGCTCCTTGCCAGTTGCCCCCGGCAGCCGTCATGCTTTTCCATGCAGAGGACGTAATCACCCGCCGCACTGTACCATCCGCCATCGTAATCCGCAGCATGGCGATCAGCGCAGGTGGCTGGCCCGCATGAGGATGGATGTTCACCTCTGCTGCCAGCACATTCTCCCCAGACTTCACTTGCCGGGTTACATCCATTTGCTGGAATGTCCCCCAGCGGCTGGTCGCAGCGTGTTGAGCAGTCGCGGCGGTGCTCACACTCGCTCCGTTCACCCATGCCTTCAGCATCTCCCGCCCCGTAATAAACAACTCAGCCTTTCGTGGCGCGCCGGCTACATCAAAGCTGTAACGATATTCGGCAGCACCCGTCGAAGGGTTTGCGCCCAGGCTTGGGCCAATCCACACCGGGTCGCTCGCACGATCATCGCGGAACTGCCTCGGGTCGTAGGCGATCCATTGTGCGCTCCAGTCTGAGGGTCGCAGCAATCCCATCTCCCACCATGCCGGCCGGCTGAATGAAGTGGCATGGCCGCCATGCTCCCATACTCGCACCGCCCAATAATAACGATGCGATGATTGCAGCGTAGGCCCATCATAGCCAACATTCACAGACTCAGCGGAGGATACCTTTCCGCTGTCCCATACATCGGCTTTGCCCGGAACCAGCAGAGAAGCTTTCGTGGCGACCAGAAGCCGGTACGCCGTCTGCCTTACATCTTGCCCCGCCTGCGGCAACTGCCACGTAAGCTGCGGCTGTCTATCCCCAAGGCCCATGGGATTCTCAAGACCATCGCACAACATGTGTTGGGGTGCTTTGCTATCGGCTACTGCCTGGCCCACGCCGGCCACTCCCTGCGCGTGGCTACACAGGACGAGAAGAGACACACACCAGAAGCGAAAAAACGAACGGCCGGAAAAGCCCAGATCTTTTGTCATTGAATTCACCATCAGTTCACTCGAATCTTCCTGCTTCAAACCCTTCTTTGTTCAACTAACTACGAGAACTCGTTCCAACCACCAAACCAGTCGCTCTTTCACGCGTAGCTCCATATCTGCGTCACGCCTTTTGCTGGATGCAATACCACCGCAACAACTCCTTGGTTCCGGCCATGCCCCGGATCTTGGTCCAGGCCATCCAGACCCGCAACGCCAGCGCCATCACAAAGTCGCAGAACCCCGTCTCGGCGTTGCGGATCGAATCGAATCAGCAGCGAATAAGAAGGATCCATCACAACCGGAACCCTCTGGCGGCAGCACTCTCGTTCGCAGCCGCAGGCCAGGTTCATTTCGAGATAGGCTCTCACCAACTCCATCCTCAAACGGCGCCGACTTTCAACCTCTGGACAAACATTCTATGGATCTTTAAACGCAACCTTGACACTCGTCGCTTTGCTTACTATACAATGCTTGCGACACGTGTGTCGTAAGAAAAACGATATTCCATTTGAAAAAAACGGGTCGCTACGGTACCGAACGGGCCGGTGCGTATTGCGCCCGGCGATGTCTTCTCTTCTCTCTTTGCCTCAGAAAGGCCAACCACCCCGTGGGTAGCAACATCAGCAGACGATCCGTTCTCAAGTCGATGGCCCTTGGCGTCGTCGCCTCAGGCGTTTCCTCGGAAGCACTGAGCCTTCAGCCCGATGATCCGGACATGGCGTTCAAGCAGTTTGTCCATCCTCCAGACGACGCGCGCCCATGGGTCTACTGGTACTTCATGGACGGCAATCTCACCCGCGAAGGCATGGAGGCAGATCTCGCCGCCATGAAGCGTGTCGGCATCGGTGGCGCTATCTATCTTGAGGTGGGCATTGGCATCCCGCCCGGCCCGGTGGAATTCATGAGTCCATCATGGCAGCAGCTTCTCGGCCATGCCTTTTCTGTGGCGGATCAACTCGGCTTGCAAATGGCGCTTGCGGCCGGGCCCGGCTGGTGCGGTGCAGGTGGTCCCTGGGTCAAGCCGGACCAATCCATGCAACACCTGGTCTTCAGCACAACTCAGGTGCAGGGCCCGGCTGCGTTCAACGCCCGCCTGCCGCAACCGCTGCCGCGCACGCCGTTCTTCGGCGAGCAGACGCTCTCTCCGGAGTTGCTCAAAATATACAAGGAGTTTTACCAGGACGAGTTTCTCCTCGCCTTCCCCACGCCCGCCGCTGGCGCATCTATTCGTGACATCGATGAGAAGGCGCTCTACACCCGTGGCTCTTACTCCTCCCAGATTCCCGGCCCCTACACAACCCGCCCTTGGGTGCGTCCTTTCCTGCCCAGCAAGGCTGACGTTCCCAACCTGCCCGCAGACCGTTGCATTGACTCCTCCAGAATCCTCAACCTCACTGGCAAGCTCCAGGCGGATGGCACATTGCGCTGGAATGTCCCGGCAGGGAACTGGACCATCCTTCGTTTCGGCCGCACGCTCACCGGCCAGACCACCCGCCCCGCGCCCAAGCCCGGCCTCGGGCTGGAGACCGATAAGTTCAGCGCCGCAGCCCTGGACGCCCACTTCGACGCCTACATCGCCTCTCTGCTCCACAAAACCGGAGCCCCCCAGCACCCCGGACGCGGCTTAGTGGCCCTGCACTTTGATAGCTGGGAGATGAGTTCCCAGAACTGGTCGCCCCGTTTTCGTCAGGAGTTTACCCACCGCCGCGGCTACGATCCCCTAGCTAGGCTCCCCACCTTTGCAGGTCTGGTGGTAGACAACCCACAACTCTCCGAGCGCTTTCTTTGGGACATTCGCCAGACCGCCAATGAGCTGGTTTGCGAAAAGCAGGCCCAGCGTCTGCGCCGGCGTGGCAGGCAACACGGGCTCTTTCTCTCCCTCGAACCCTATGACCTCAACCCCGCCTCCGACCTCGATCTCGGCGCCACTGCCGACATCCCCATGGCGGAGCACTGGTCTGAGTTCGGTCACGCGCCCTCCACCGGATTCAGCCTCCTGGAGGCCGTCTCCGTTGCTCACACTCAGGGCCGCAAGATCATCGGCGCAGAGTCCTTCACCGCAGCCCCCGCCGAGCGAGGCCTTCAACACCCCGCCTCCGTCAAGGCGCAGGGCGACTGGGCCTTCTGCCAGGGCATCAACAAATTTGTCATTCACCGCTATCAGGCGCAGCCCTGGCTCAACCGCTTTCCCGGCATGACCATGGGTCCCGACGGCGGCTACGGCGTGCATTGGGAACGCACCCAGACTTGGTGGGACTTCTCGCTCGCCTACCATACCTACATCGCGCGCTGCTCGCAGATGCTGCGCCGCGGCCTCATCGTGGCAGACATCCTCTACCTCAACCCAGAGGGTGCTCCCAGCGTATTCTTTCCTCCCCGCTCCGCCTTGATCCCGGGCATCCTCACAGATCGCCGCGGCTACAACTTCGATGCCTGCGCCGCAGAAACCCTGATCGCTCGCGCCTCGGTCAAAGCGGGCCGCATCGTCTTTCCAGATGGCGCCTCCTACCGGCTCCTGGTCCTGCCGCAGTTCCACACCATCACCCCACGCACCCTCGCCAAGCTGGTGCAGCTCGTGGAGTCCGGCGCCACTCTTCTTGGAGCCCCGCCCCAAGCCTCGCCCAGCCTCTCCAACTACCCCACCTGCGACCATCAGGTCCGCGTATTAGCAGAAAAGCTCTGGCCCTCGGGCGAACCGCTGCCGGAGCGTCGCGTCGGCGAGGGCCGCGTCCTCTACGATTCGCAAGCACCCAACCCACAGCCCGCCCAACCACAGCCCGCCAATCCCCTCGCCACGGCCCAATGGATCTCCTCCGCGCCCACTCACGCAGCATCCGCCGCCAACGGCGGAACGCTCTTCTTCCAGCGCAGCTTCACCATCGAAGACCCGCAAAGCGTTCAAACCGCCTCTCTCACCATCACTGCGGCCAACTCCTATCACCTGTATGTCAACGGCAAATACATCCATCGATCCTGGACTCCCGCCAGAGCCGACCGCGTAGACATCAGCGCCCTGCTCCGCCCCGGATCCAATCAATTCGTGGTGCACGTCCAGAACAGCACGGAACATCCCAGCCCATCCGCCCCGCGCAGCAACCGAACCACACCGCCGGCCGAGCGTTGCGCTCTCATCGCCTCTCTGGCCCTTGGTCTTCGTGATCACACTCAACTCCTCATCAACACCGATCGTCGCTGGACCTGCTCCACCACCGAACTCGGCCCCCAGGCGCCCGCCGAAGAACTCGGCCCCTACAACATGCCGCCCTGGAACCTCAATGACACCAACATCGAGCAGGAAGACATCTATCCCTCGTACTCCGTCACAGCAGAGCTTCTCCAGCGCATGGGCATTCCCAGCGACTTCGAATCAGACGCTCCCCTCCGCTACATTCACCGCACCGAACCCGGCATGGAGTTTTACTTCATCGCCAACGGAGAACCCGCGCCGCGCAGCGCAACCTGCCGTTTTCGCGTCACTGATCTCCAACCCGAGTGGTGGGACCCGCTCACCGGCGAGCGCCACGATCTGCCTCAGTTCTCGCAGATCGGCAGCCACACGGAGATCCCCCTGCATCTCGAGCCGTTGCAGAGCGGATTCGTTGTCTTCCGTAAGCCTGCAACCGCGGCCTCCTCACCTCGCGCTCAAAACTTTCCCAGCCTTCAAACCATCCTCACCCTCAACCGCCCCTGGGTCGTCGCCTTCGATCCTCACTGGGGTGGCCCGGCAAAAATCATCTTCCCCCAACTGGAAGACTGGAGCCGGCGGCCTGAACCAGGCATCCGCAACTACTCCGGCAAAGCAACCTACACCACCACCTTCGATTGCGCATTGCCCCCCGGCCTGCGCGCCTATCTCTCCTTAGGACGCGTCGCGGTCATCGCCTCCATCACACTCAACGGCGCTGATCTGGGAGTACTCTGGTGCATGCCCTGGCGCATGGCGATTCCGGAGAACCTCCTGCGGCCATCGAACAACACGCTGCAGATTACAGTCGCCAACCTTTGGGTCAATCGTCTTATCGCAGACAGCGGCCTTCCAGCAGACCAGCGTCTTACCTGGATCACCGGCAACCCCTTTCATCCCCAGGACCCTCTGCTGGAATCCGGCCTGCTTGGTCCGGTCACCATCCAGGTCGGCTCTTCCTTTCAGCAGCCAGGCCCCAACCACTAACTCCAGCGCGGCTGGAACAACGCAGTGCGGGTGCCCCACATCTCGCTCCCTCCGTCCCGTAAGGGGCGTGCGCCCCATACTTCGCCCCCGCAGATGTGGGTTTGCAGACCCTCCGGGGTCAGCATCCAAAGGGAGCTCAGCGCGTACGCCTGCAATCTCTGGCCACAACGGACCATGCTCTGGCCACACCCGCCCACATCCGGCACCATTTCATCTCCGCACCACGAGGTATTCCAATGAAATCCTTCCTTTGCAGCCTGATGCTTCTCTCCAGCGCTTCCACGTTGATTGCGCAGAAGATCCCGGATGTAAATTGTCACGTGGAAGCCTACGACGCAAACGCAGCGATCGCATGGCAGTATCCGCAGCGCTCCCCCCAGCTTCAGGTCGTCGTCCTTCGCGACCCGGCCGGGGAGCAGGAGGCCCGCTTTGACTTGACCCATGGAGCCGGCCTCATCTCTCTCCGCTACCACGGAAAAGAGCTCCTCTACGCAGACACGGCCAGCGCGAGTGTCTCTCTCTTCTCCATTCGACATGGCTCGGAGGTTGAGCTGAAGGGCCTCAATCCATACTGGTCCGCCTACAGTCCGGATCAAGGCGGTTCCAGCATGGGCACTCCCGCCAATACAACCGGGGTCTCTTGCAACGGCGAAAAAACCATGCGAGCCTTTGCCACCATGCAAGACCGCGGCGTGGACAACTCATTTCAAAAGGACGCCTTGCTTGCCGTGGATCAAGGAAAGATCAGCAATAACTTCCCCCCTGGCTATTCCACGCCCTATTCCATTGAAACCACCGCCAGCTGGGTCAAAAATCCGGGTGGCAAGCCGCAATACTACCTGCAATTGAGCCAGTCTGTCGTCAACATGCGTCCGCAAAAATCAGGCCCTCTGGAGTGGTACCTCAATCTGGCCACACCATGGGACTTCCAGTATGCCGCCGCCTACCCCGCACGCTGCACAGCCAACACTCCCTGCACCAGCGCCAACACCGGCGCGCTGGCCGCTGGCCGCTATCAGGATGCCGCCCAATCCAACGGCGTCGCCTTCGTTGCGCCTACAGATACCTGGCGGACCAACCGAGCCTACATCCGCCACAATGCGGAGTATGTTGTCCTGCTGTATCACGCAGTGTGGGCAGAGCCGCGCAGAACATTTGCCGCAGTGCTCAGCAAAGATCTAAACGGGGTGGCCGCCTATCGTTTCACCTGGTACATCTGTGCCGGTCCATGGCAGCAAGCGCAGGCATTTGCCCGGGCGCAGCCCGTAAGCACGCAACCTGTCATTCCAACCTCTCCTGAACTTCTGCCTACGCCACCCAGCCACAGGGCCGTCACCATTGCCTGCCAAACCACCACCTTCAAACCTCAACCCAACCAGGTAGATAACGCCATTGTCCTAAAGGACCCGGCAGACCAGCAGACCGTCCTGCTAGACACCACCCAGGGCGGAGCCATCGTCTCCTTGAAGTACCAGGGCAGGGAACACATCTGGGGTTACAACGGCGGTGGCCTGTTACAAATGGCGTTTCACAATCGAATGAACGGTGGCGCATGGGCTGGAGATTACAATCCCACCCAGGCTGGAGACGGCGCAGCAAACTCCTCCGTAACCGGAATCGCGTGCCATGGGACCGATAGTGCAGACTTTCTTACCACCATGCTGGACTTCAATCACAACAACGGCTTTTATCCCAAGGCATTGATCGCTGTCTGGGGAGGGCACATCAATCGCATGCAGCCGTTAAGCTACTCCTCTCCGTATGTTCTGGAGACGGAAACCCACTGGGTTCCGAACCCCGCAGGCGAGCCCAAATACTATCTGGAATTAAAAGAGCGCCTGGTGCATGTGGCAGACGAAAAAATCGGCCCATTCGACTTCGACTTTGCCGACTATGAACCATGGGAGTTTAACGTAAGCGCCATTAGCCCTCAGCATTGCCCGTGCTCCTCAAACAGCACCAACTACATAGCAGGGGGTTGGTATCTGGACAACGCGCGACAGACCGGCTTGGCCGTCGCCATGCCGGCAGCCAACTTCCCAAACCAGAAAGTCGGCGGCGGCTTCAACAGCGACTACATGTGGAGAAACCGCAGCTTTCATCTCTCCTCAACCAGCACCTTGGATGGAATCAACTCCAAAGAGTTTGTCTGGTACGTGATGCCCGGCTCCTGGAAAAATGCTCTGTCCTTTGCACACACATTGAAATAGTGTGACCGTTGCGTCAACCCCAGTTCGTTCAGGCGCCAATCCAATTACGCTCTTCCAGCGCCTCGTCACCCCTCAATGCACGGAACAGTGTTAGCTCCTCCGCGCAACGCAGAAGCGTGTCGCACAGGGGCATGGGGGCAAGCACGCAAGCGTCCAGCACCTCGGAATACTCGTTATCGCTGGTTAGGATCATTCAGAGGCGCCCGATCGTACAGCCCCTCTTCCATCTCTGCACCAGCCAAGTCGCCCAGAGCCTTGCGCCGCGCAGAATCACGCCTCCCTCTAAAGGCCAGAACGTCACGCGCGCACAGGCGTCGGTGGGTTCCCACCATGTGGAATGGGATCTGGTTTTGTTCCAGCAGTTGAATCAGGAACTGCCTTGAAACCGCAAGCATCTTAGCCGCCTCTACTGTTGTCAGTTCGGCATTGTTCTGCAGGATCGTGACAGATCTTCCTGCCTTCAAATCCCCCAGTAACTGGCATAGAAAAGAATCGAGGTTTGGCGGCAAAAGCTGCGTCTTTCCACCAGGATCGACAAGTTTCGCCTCGGCGCTTCGAATCTTGGTAGAGAGATCGAGGATCTCTTTCTGGTCCTGCTCTGAAGTGGAGACGCCGGCTACTCCCTCAGTCACAGACATCACGTATCCCTCCCTCCGACGGCAAATCTGCCGCCACGGCCATATACGCTATAAAAGCAATAAGTGCTGCGAATGTCAGGAACAGAGGCGAGCGCCTCAGGAACTGCCAACCCAAATCAAGACCCTGTCTCGGAAAATTCCATGGAAGGTCGGCAGCGCGGGCACCCCACCGGCTGCGCTCCCTCAGAACCGAACCCCACCCTGCAAAGCGCAGCCTTCCGTGCCTGGGCCAAAACAACCTGCCGCAACAACCTGTCGGGCACACCAGCCACGCCGGGGACGACCGGATCTCCTTCTTACTCGATAAGGAACTCCGTCGGCAGGCGCATCAGGGCGCAATACTCAAAGTCCTCTTCAGGGGTCAGCTTACGGCCAACATGATCCAGTTGATAGCACCGGCTCGCAGCCTCGTCAGAGGAAATATTCTGCGCGGCGACCAGGATCGAGGCTGCCTTTTCGCCGGAGATCTTCTGGATCGCTGAAAGATCGGTCGTCGGCTCAACCCCAAACGATACCGCGATGTACCTCGCTGAGTCGGCACCCCCACTCCGGAGCATGATGGCGCCGAACTGGAACAACTCTTCGTCAGTCAGCATGTCTTTGGCGTACATATCCTGTACCCAATCCTGTCTCTCTTCGTGTGTCATGCGGGCGATCTTGCGGTAAACGGCGCGCTTCCTTGCACGGTTCGGGGCGGATGCGCTGCTGCGGATCTCCCAGCAAAACGTCAGCGCGGCAAACTCGAACACCTCGTCGTCGGTCAACGGGTGTTTCGTCACCAGAGCCTGCATACGCTCCCTGTACTGGGCCTCTGTCATAAAGGCGATCCTGGTTCTCGGGGAAGAGCTCTTTGCTGGGGTGCGGAACGGAAGTATCTTCGCTGCGTTAGCCATCTTCTCTCCTTTTGCTACTCCATATTCCCCCGCTCGCGGCGAATAGGGTACTTTTTCTTGGCGCCGTCCAAACCCACCACTCCAAACCTCCAACCTTCCGACATCCAACCCCGCCGCCTCACCCCTCAACCGGCTGTGCTGTCCCCCATCTCCCGCTCTCCACCCCGCATCCGGAAAGCTAGAAGGTGGCCTCCAGCCGCAGGCCCACTAAAGACGCTGGCTGTCCACGCCGGCCGCCGACATCCGTGTAGTGCTGAAACACCGGCTGGATAAGCAACCACGGAGCGATCATGGCCTTGTAATTGAACTCCACCGCGTTCTCATTCGAAAACTCCGGCTCAGCCTGCAGAGCGAGACGATGGTTGTAATCGCCACCAATCTTGCTGCACACCAGACCGAACGACGCCGCATCCTGGGGACGCGCTCTGAAAGGACCATTGAAGGTTGCGCCAAAGGTCGCCTCTGTAGGAACCTCGCTCTTGGCTGCCGGCCCGCTGTTCACGCCGGCAGTAACATCCAACCCGCGATTGCTGCCCGCCTCCATGCGGTACACCGGTTGCGCAACCTGAACGTAGATGGTGTAATTCCCCGTCACATCCGCGTTCTTCTTGTAATCTAAAAACTTCCCACCGTTGTACACCGCGCCGGCCTTCACAATACCGCTATAGCTCTTCCGTGTTGCCGGCGCATCAGGATCGGTATGGAACCCGATCTCGCTATCCCAGGTCGCGGAACTATCCAGCCCATGGTTATCCGTCTTGTGGTAATCAAAGCCGGTGCTGCTGTAGTTTTCCGGTGAGAACACCCCGCTCTTCGCATAGAAATACTTTGTAGGCACCACTCGGATCTCCACGGCAGGTCCGGATGCCGGGTCCCAGGAGGCACGCACATTGCCCAGGTTCCCAAAGGCATAATTCAACGCCTCAATAACAAAGTTGTTGCCATACTCCTGGAAGCCATAGTAGTCCTGCGCTGCGAACTGGCCGACCTTCAGGAAGAGCTTGCCATCAAATAGCGACTGCTCAAACCACATCGAATCCAGCCGGAAGGTGTGGATACTGGCCAGGCCACTCGGGTCCACGATGCTGCCGATAACGTTGCCCATATTCTGGCCGTACTGCCACACGCTCGTAGCGTAGTAGGTAAGGCCCTTGGCCCGGCTGAACTTTGAAAAATCCACAACCACGGTGCCGCGGATCCTTCCCCAGCCACCAAAGTCCTGGCGTGTTCCCTCAGGACGTTGCACATCATCAAGGCCATCGATGGCATAGGCGAAGTTGAAGCTCACGCCTCGGCTGGCGAGCCTGTCGCGTCCCGGACCCCAATTAAACATGTATGGCTGCTGCCACAGGTCGGCTGGCATCTCAGGCGGAACTGTCGCCGGGGCGTTTATCGTCACCGCAGTGGCCACACTCGTGCCGGCAGCGGCTACGCTGGCTGCGGAGGAGGCAGCCCCATCGGCCGGCGCACCATCCTGCGCGCCTGCCGCTTGCTCAACGGCCGTCGTTGGATTGGCCACAGCCGCCTGGCCGCCGGTCTTGGCGAATGTGGCTGGAGCAAATACGCTAAAGAAAACGGCAAAGCCGAGCGCTGCTACAAATCTTCCACAGACACCTCGAACGCCATCAACCACAAACAACCAAACCACTACAATCCTCGTATCTCATTGTACTTTGCTGGTGTTGCAGCGCTGCATCTTTCACCGCGATCCAGACACTGCGGATCATCTTCCATTCGCTAACCACAAAGGACCAAGGAGCAAAGGACCAACCAGCAAGCAGCAAAAGATCAACCAGCAAAGGACCAGGCAGCGGGGAGCAAGGCAGCGCAGCCAACCGAGGCATGCAGATGGAATTTGTTGTAGTGGATGTAGAAACCGCGAACAGCTCCCCGGGCAGCATCTGCCAGATCGGCGTCGCCTGTTTCCGCAACGGCTCTCTGGCGGGAACCTGGGGAGAGCTGGTGAACCCGGAGTCTTCGTTTTTCTCCTTCAACACGGCGCTTCACGGCATCGATCCCCTACAGGTCCGGTCTGCTCCCACCTGGCCTCAACTTCAACCCCGGCTCCGCTCCTTGCTGGGGGAGCGTGTGATTGCGAGCCACACCTATTTTGACCGCACGGCTCTAAACGCTGCGAACCTGCGTTACGGTCTCCCCTCCATACCGGTATCCGCCTGGCTGGATACCTGTGCCATGGCTCGCCGGGCCTGGCCGCATCTTCCCAACCACAAACTACCCACCTTAGCCAGACACTTCGGCATCGCCTACCGGGCGCATGACGCGGAAGAGGATGCGCGCGTCGCCGGCGAAGTCTACCTCCTGACAACGCAGACCCCGGCAAGGGCCGCGCGGAGCAAGGGATAACAAAATAGCAGAGGAACGGTGGAGCAAGGGATAACAAGAAACCAAAGGACTGCTGGAACCATATCCTGCGCATTGGGAAAACACCGCGCGCCCCAAATCTCGCTCCCTCCGTCCCGTAACATGTGGGTGCCCCACATCTCGCTCTTGGAGATGTGGGTTTGCAGGATGTTCGCCTCCAGCCTTATCTTGCGGCCATCCCAAACCTCAAAGAACCGATGCGTGGGGAGCCGACAGCCGCTCCGGATCCGGCAGGCGTGGGCAGAGAAGCCGCGCCGCGGACCACGGACCACGGAGCGGATCAAAGGGGGCCCACGCTCATCCTTGCCCAGGGCTACACTGCCAACGTGAAGAAAAAAGCAGGGAGTGCTCAATGCCCAAATATGCCGATGCTCTCAGGGGATACGCATTCGCCATTCTCCAACGCGATCGTTTTCGCTGCCGATATTGCGGCCTGGACGGAACCAAGTCGTTTGACAATTGGCTATGCCTATCGTGGGACTACCTTCTACCACATGGCGACCCAAGACGAGACCGCGAGGAATTTATCGTTGCATCGTGTAAGTTCTGCAACGGTGCCGACAACCACTACTTCGTTCTGGCTCCATCCAGAAACCTCACATTTCAAGATAAGACCCCAGAGGAGCTAGTGTCGCAGCGCCTGCCGTATGTGCTTCAAACCCGTGACCGCTACCGGGAGTTCTGGGAGGCCAAGGTCAGAGAGGCTAACCAAACAGCATCCTAGCCCACAGCCGAAGGCCACCGCGGACCGCATCGCTCGCCGCGCGTGACCCCGCTCATCTGCGCCCAGCCGACCCACCCCCTGCGGCAAAACGGAACGGCTGCAAGCCTCCGCCCAACCCGACCCATCGGCCCGCTACGCCAACCAGGGGAACCAGAAGCAGAAACCGCCAGAAAGGAAGCAGCCAAGCCCAAAGATGCAGACGCGAACCGAAATCACAGAAGCCATCGTTGCGGCGTATCGCGCGGAACTCGAAATGGAGGCTGGCGGCTCGTCTGTCTCCGCCGATGCAAAAGCATACGAGCAAATCATCCGCTCCGCCGTAGCAGCTAAGCTGAAAAGCCTCGCAGAGGACAAGCAGGTCCGCACATGCGCGGACTTCGGCTATCTCGGCATCGCGTGTTGCAACGCCTGCCACACGGGCTATCCGCACTATGAGCTGGACCTCGTCGAGCTTGAGCTGGGTGGAAGCGCCTGGATCTGCTGCGCTCTCAACCGCGCTCTCAACCCAGCTCGCCACCAGGAACGCCTCAACTCACCGGACTATGACGATATCGATGCGTTCCTGGGCGGCGGCCCGATGCCTCAGCCGGAAAAGAAGTGAGGCCTCCGCGCGACAACACCCGCATCGAAACCCGAACTCCCACCCCTTGACCCTGCCCGTCGGCCGGCCCAAATCCCCCACCCCGCAAAGCCGGGTAAAAAGATCGGGTAAAAACTCGGGTAAAAACTCGGGTAAAAACTCGGGTGCCCCACATCTCGTTCTTGGAGATGTGGGTTTGCAGGACGCCACCCGTCCACCACATCCGCCGCATAGGCGAGTCAGGACCCCGACCGCGACAGCTTGTCGATTATCTGGACAACGTCCGTAGGCTTCTTCGCGACGGCATAGGCCCAGCGTCCATAGGCCCCGTTGGCATTCACCGCATTCACCCAACGTCGCGCGGCGCTGACTTTGATCTCTTCCTTTTCATCGTATCCCTTGGTTTCGAGTATCACGTACAGCGCCGGCTCTGTCTTCAGGCGGACGATGAAATCAGGGACGTAGTCGTGCATTTGGCCATTATTAAGATACGGGATGGCGAACCCCAGCCCAGCATTCTTAACGAACGCGGCCGTCACCGGATGGGTGTCGATATAGTACGTCGCGCTCTGCTCCCACCGGAGCGTGTCAGCGACTGCATAGTTCAGATGACACTTGTGGACCTCGCGCACGTCCTTGCTTGTCCAGAAAGAGACGTCGCCCGTCGACCCCGGCCCACGATTCTGCTCATACCGGGGAGCCTCCGGAGCCTCGCCACTGGCAGTGTCCGGTCGCAGACTCTCCGTGAGAATCTCAACCAGCCAGCCATAATAAGGAGCTAGCAAAAGATCCTTCAGGTCCGCTGGTGGGAGCACGCGGACCTTCTCGTCAAGGTAGCGCTGTACAATCGGCACAAGCTGCTTGAAGAGAACATGGCTTGGCACATCGCATCGCGATTGTCCGACGTAATCCCTCGTCAGACTCGCAGCCAGGTCGAAGACCAGCTTTTGCACCCGATGCTGCGACCGAAATTCCGCCAGCGAAACGCCCTCCAGCCTTCCCGGCCCCGAAAGCGATTGTCTGCCCTGATTGTTGAAAGACATCCCCTTCATCTCTACCGCAGGCGGAATTTGTCCCGGCTGCAGAGTCAGCGTTGGAACGTTGGGCCAATCCAATCGTCACGCGACTGCGGACCCCCTGGATATAGCCCTCCACGCGGGGAAAACCGATCTTGAACTGTTCCTTCTCCGCAACAGCATGGACGTGGAATCGCTTCGGCTTTGGCTGCGGGTTGCCAGTCGGATTCGCCTTGAACGGAATCACCTCAAATGGCACTCCCAAAACCTTCGCGACCTCCTCCGAGAATCTTCCATCGTCGTTTAGCTGATAGCTGTTACGCCGTAACCCGCGTCCGACGACCTGCTCGCACAGCAACTGAGACATGAACGGACGCAGTCCGATGATGTGCGTCACCGTATTGCAGTCCAAGCCCTCGGTCAGCATCCCGACGCTCACGATGCACCGAACGTCCCGTCCCGGCGGGTGCATCGGCCGTTTCATCTTGTTTGCCAACTCTTCGAAGCCTTCCGGGTAAATGGCCCTGCCTTGCCCGTCATAGCTCCAATCTCCCTTGCCAACGGTATCGAGCGTGTAACGCATCCACCGGCCCTCTTCGCTCTTCGCACCTTCGCTATCCATCTCATGTACCACTTTGGAATCGACGCGGATCGTGTACTGCATCCCGTCTCGATTCCGAAATCCATCTATTCCTGCCGAAGGAATAGTTGCAGGCTTTTTGTCCAACGCCAGCCATTCGTACATCACTTTGACGGTGGCAGTGTTCTTGCAGACAAGGATGTACACCGGCGGACGTGCGTCGTGCTCTGGGTCTTCCGCCCATTTCACTCGCTCGGCTTCCCATAGGCCGCCCAACATTGCGATTGGGTGGTGCGCATACTTCAGCACGGCATCGGGTTTTGGACTGGTACGCGTCGCGCCTCGCTCTGCCGGTGTCAGCCTCGGCATGAGCCAATGCCAGATGTTGAAGTATCCGGGGATCTCTTCGCCTGTTGTATCCCTCACAGCGAGCTGCGGAACTTTCACCAGTCCAGACTCGACAGCCTCAATCAAGCTGAAGTCACTCACCACCCACGGGAAAGGCTTGTTCGTATCTTGTCCCACTCGACCAAGGAAGTAAGGGGTCGCGGATAGATCAATACAGCAGTTGATTCCGCGCAATTTCTGCACCTTATCCAGCCCGCCGATCCAAACGGTCGTCTCCTTGAAGGTCTCGTCGATGTCTTCCGTGTCGTCGAAGTTCTCAGCCTCAAAATCCAGTTCGTTCTCGTCCGGCTCATCCTGTCGAATTCGGTACGCATGGTGCGCCTCATCATTCATCACAAGGATGTTCTGCTTCCCGCCAACTTCGCGGCCAAGAATTCGGCTCACCACCGCCGTATCGCTTTCCACAAACTTGTCTGACACGATCTGCAAGGACTTCAGAATTCCTTGACCGTCGAATACCTCCGAACCGGCCACGATCTCTATCTCGCCGGAGGCTCGCATCGCCTCCAACGAAGTTGGCGTCATGTACCGGGAACCACGCGCGCTCGTGTTCTTCTGCCCCAGAACGATCTTCTCTTTCACGCGCACGGGCTTGCCAGCCCTGCTCACCTTTGCGGTCGTCCCGCCGGTCTGCATCGTATGCGGCTCAAAGACATGCCAGTTCGTCACCACAACCTTCCCTTGCGCCAGCAGTGGCATCAGATGCGTAGGCACGAGGTCACGGGTCCGGTAGACGCTGGCGTCGCCACGCTGCGGGTCCAACTCCTGCAAACGAGTCTTGATGGTGACGTTTGGGCATACCACCAGCGCTACATCACTAAATCGGGCATCGCTGCGGTCGTTTACCTTGTTCAGGATGCTCCAGGCTGCCAGCATCGCCATTACGGTCGTCTTGCCCGCACCAGTAGCCATCTTGCAGGCGTACCGCTGAAAGCCTTCATTGCCGTCGCCCTTGCGGTCGTCGCTTGGCTCGTCGCGTGGGATAGCGATTCCCTGCAACAGGTCTGCACGGCCTTCCTTCAGAAAGATCACTGTCAGCGCAGCCTCTAGCTGTGCGTAGAACAGGCGCTGCTCGCGTCCCTCGCGGGTCCAATGGGCAATCAGGTCCAGCGTCGTCCACCTCGCCTTCCTCGTCCTGCTGCTCAGAAGATCGTAGACAGGTTCTTAGCAGTTTCTCTGGCTGCTTGCCGCTTTATGTGGACCGTGTAGCTGCCGCCCCACTAAGGTCTTGACTAAGATTTTCGCGCAGGAACAGGTGCCCTCTGGTGGGTGCGGTGACCGTGGATTGTTCCCCAATCAGAAATGCCTTCGTACCCTTTTGCATTGCCGGCGCGGCCAATCAATGCACCCCGGTTGGCGCTGTTCAAGGGAAATTGCCGCAGCAGGTCGGTCCAGGTGCGCGCGTCGCCGCAGGGATCTACAACATGCCCATCGCCCAGCATCATGCTTCCTGAGGCCTGGAAGGTGATCTGGTCGCCGTAGTCAGCCACAATGCCCGTATCAGACCAATCTCCCGCGCCCACCTGGGGGGTGAGAGATTGTTTTTTGCTCGATCTGCCGGCAACCGGGTCCGATGGCAGCGAAATGCCTTGCACGCCGGCAGACGCGCTTGTGTCGGCTGTTCCCGCAAGAGCGCCTGGTACGTTGCGCGTGCTCGTCAGCACCTGTGCCGCGGGGGGGGGTGCGATTACGCAAAGAGATGGCAGCCGGAACAAACAAGAATGCACCCAGGATGGCCGAAGCAAAGGAGCGTTCGGAAAATATTCCGTGGGTCTCCATAAAAATTACTCTTCTTTGTTCTTGATTATTTTGAAGCGCCTGCGGTCAGGTCAGGAAAAGATACAGGGCCCCACCTTCTGCATCTACGGCGTTTCTGTCATAGCTTTACCGTGCTGCGGATGACAGGGGGACCCTGGATAGCGGCCTTCAGCACCGCGTCCGTCTGGCTGAGCGAAAGCAGCGCCCCGGTCAATGCTTCGTCCGCCTCGGCGGCCTCATGCAGCAAAACCGGATAGCGCACCATCAACTCCAACCCACCATCGGCATACTGCAACCGGGACTCGATCTTGGGACGTTCGGTATGGATGTCCCAGCGCAGTTCCAGGCCCCCATGCTGGCGTTCAATCTCCGGTTGATATTTCTGGTAGATGGAGGTGACCAACTCCGTCATTTTTTTCGCGGCCTTCTGAAATTCCGCGGTCTCATCCAGCTTGACAACAACTTCGTGCCATCCATACTGCGTGCCGGGGACCTGTTTATAGAGCGGCGTCGTGGGCTGAAAGAGCACCGCGTTGGAAAAGACGGCCACGCGCCCCGTGGGCGATAGGTCCATACCCGTGCCGGCCAGTTCCAGAATGTAAAGGCGGACTATGCCGATGTTGATCACATCGCCAGTAACTCCGGCAATGCTGATGCGGTCCCCAATGCGGACGCCGTAACGTCCAACGATGAAGAAGTACGCGGCGACGGACAGAAGGACCGTCTGCAGTCCGACCGCGATGCCCGCGGTGATAAACCCTGCAAATGTGGCCAGCGAACTGAACTGGGTGACAAAGCCCAGAACCAGCACCAGACCCATGAAGAAGCCCATGATGAAACGGCGCACAACCAACAGTTGCCGGCGCCGGCGAAGGTCCTGCACGTACCGGATCGAGGCGCGGCGCCAGCCCTCACCCAAGAGAAGGACCACGAAGATGGACAGCGCAATCAGGCACACCCGCAGCAGCAGAGAACGAAAGATACCGTCGTACTCGTTGTCCATGGAGTCGCGCCATTGTTGCAGATTTTCCGCGCTCTGGTCCAGCAGCAATCCTTCCTGCATCAAGGGCACGGAGGCCGCAGAAATTAGTTTGAACCGCGCCACTAGATGTTCGTAATCCTGCAATGTCGGCGCTGGTTGCGCTGGAGTGGCCTTCTTTGCTTTGGCAGATGGCGTTGGCGGTGTGGCAACGGGCGCGTTCTGCGTCAGCACCTGTCCTTGCTGGATGGTCTGGCGCAGCAGTGCGACCAGCGGTGCGTGGAGTGCAGTCACCCGGTCGCGGAGGCGCTTGGTATGCGCAATCCACTCATCCATCTGGTGAAGGTTGCTTACCAGGCCAAACAATATCTCCGCCTGGCCGATGACCCCGGCGGACTGAGCGCCATAGACGGACGCCATGGGCGGCCCCACGCTGGGGACTGGCTTTGCGGCACCTGAAGCGGTAGAGGACGCCACCGGGACTGAAAGTCCCAGGCGGCTGATGTCGCCGCTCAAACCCGACGCGCTGGATCCATTGGCGTCCGTAAATGTGGTGATCCTTTCGAGCGACTGCTGCATTGTCTGGATCAGGTCCAGTTGGCCCTGCAAGCTCTCCCGCTGCAGCCCCAACTGGCGATATTTTGTGGCCGAGGCCCGCCCCATTTGCTGGGTGATCGTGGCAATCTGCGCCTTCAACTGCCCGCTCCGTGCCGCGTAGCTGGTTTCCAGATCGGTCAGTCGTTTTTGCTGCGTGCTCTCTGCCCCACTCGGCTGGCTGGGGCTGGAACCCGCAGCCTGCTGCTGCTCGTTGAGCAGGGCCGCCTCGGCATTGGCGGACCGGAAGGCGAGTTGGACAATCTGCGTGGCCTGCGACACGGCAGCATCATGGTAAAGGACATCACTGGGCTCGCCCGCCTTTTGCGTAAAGGTGGTGGCGCTGCGGTAGAGATGTATGGCCGCATTGAGATGGGCCAGGATGTCCTTGCCGCGCATTCCAGATCCAGGAGCCTCCGCCAGGCCTGCCCTTCCGATGACGCAAGCCACAATGGCCGCGCAGGCTACAACGGACCTGCGCCGATGACCGGCCATTGACGGAAGACAGATTGACTTTGTTCTGAACATGCGAAAACTTCCTTTACAGATCAAGAGAAGTTTACCGGAGAACAACCCTTTAGAAACTGCCTGGTGCCTCCCCCCATCAACGTGCAAAGATCGTAAACAGGCTCTTCCGAAGCGTGGGGTCTTCCTCCCCTTTGGGGAGGGTTCTGGCGGCTTTGTGGTGAGTGACTATGGGTCTGGGCGGAGGGTCAGTGGGCTCTATGGTTCAGCATCGGTCCTGGTCCGCAGGCGCGCGTGTCGACGCTCTTCGTTCTCCCCGTAGGCTTGCAGGCTGGCTTCCAGTTTTTCAAACAAGCGGTCCAGTCCTTTGCGCAGTTTCTTGTCTTTGGCGTGGTTCGCTTCGGCGGCAATATAGCCGATGAGATCTTCCAGATCGTCCGGCGTGAAGGAACAGACGGCGGCCTTGTCGGTAGCCGACGCGCCGCGCAGTGATTCCATGAGATCGCTTTCGACGAAGGTCTCCTCAAGGATCAACTCGCGCTCCGTGGCGCTCAGTTCGATATGGATCCGTTTATCGGATTGTGCCGGCTGATGAGGGGCTTGAAGGCGTAGGATCTTGGCGGGCTTGGGCGTGTCTTTCCTCCGGCGCCGGGAATGAGATGAGCTTCGGCGAGATCATGCTGACAATCATCAGGGTTAGACGAGATGGGGCGAGAAGGGCGGGCAGGTCGTCAAACTGAATGAACTGTACACCTTGGTCGTGCAGCCCAAACGTTGGGTCGTCGAACGTTCCTTCGCGTGGCTGGAGAAGTAAAGCCGACCGTGGAAGAACTGTGAACGGAAGCTCAATACCAGCTTGCAGTCCCTCCGCCTCGCCGCCCTCGTCCTGCTACTCAGACGATCGTAAACAGGCTCTTAGCACGGAAAGTCCGGATACTCAGCAAACTTACCGTTCTCCTTCCACCGAGCTATGCAGCGTCCAGCTCCTTGAAGAATCAATCCCAAGGCTCCGGCGGCCGTTTACAGGACGACAGGATCGACTTGCTCCACGCTTAAATCTGTCAGCAGATTCCAGTGCTTCGCCGGTTCTGGCCGACGCTCGCGCAGCCAGGCGCGTTCAGCTTGGGTCACCGATCCTCTGCACAGAGTATCTTCCTTCGCCAGACGGAAGGGCTCCAGTTCAGCCACGCGGACCGCCGACTTCGCCTCCAACTGGACGCTGCCGGCCTTGTTGGGAGGTCGCAGCGTTCAAGCCGCGCGTGGACGCGAAAGCTGCGCGGGGAGCCTCTCCTGCTGATGCAGGCTTTGCATGGATTGCAACGTGGGCCGTCCAGGCACCATCCTTGCACAATGGGATAACGTAGATTGGCTGGCCTCTTCACCCGGCGCACGCCCAAAGCATCCAGCCTGGGGTCGGCGCTCAGCAGCGCCACATCGTGTTGGATAGCCTGCGCTGCAATCATGCGATCGAAGGGATCCGCGTGTTTGTCCTCGAACCGGGCCGCTCGGTACATCGATTGCGGGCCCAGCGGGAGCAGCACGAATCCCAGCTTTTCCTCGATGTTAGTCGGCAAGTCCCCTTCGAACTCAGTTGCCTCCGGTAGCTTGCCCAGACGAACCTTCAGACTGATCTCATAGATGGAAGCGGCGGAAACCAGAATCTCGTTTCTTGGTTTCTCAGATCCGCAAGAAGCCGGTGGGCCCATGGCGCCATCTCCCGGGGGTTCAGCGCGGCCCAAAGGACGTAGTGCGTATCAATGAGGATTCTCATTCACCCTTGCCCAGCCATCCAGCCAACTCGCTCTCAGGAACTTCGTCGAAATCGCTTGGGATGCGAAACCCCGGCTGAAAGAACTGGCCGAAGACACGCTGGGGCGCTGGCTGGATGGCCACAATCTCGGCCACCGGCACCCTGGCTCGCCCGGAGGTTAGGATCACCTTCTCACCGCGCTGCGCTCGGCGCACCAGATCGGACAACTGGGTCTTCGCTTCAAACATCGTCGCCTGGACCATAACTCATCCATCCTGCTAGGAATAACTTAGCTAGACAATACGGTCGTCCGCAACGGTAGCGCAGGAGCACGTTAGAAGACGCTGCGATTTGGCCGTCCGTTGAACCTTGTGGCATCCACATCCACGCTGTCCCAGCCTCAACTCCGCAACCACGAGCGGCTACCCCGAGCTGGCCGATCAGCCGGTCTCCGCGAACCGTGTCCTCTGCCTGTCGGCCGCGCAGCCAGACCCCGGGCCAGAGAGCCAAACGCAGCCACATCTCCCAACGCCAACGCCAGCATCATCCCGCCCTCCAACTGCGCCACCACCTGAAAGGCCCAGTCTCGCTCCGCACCACTCGCCGCCCGCCGCTTCCTGCCCTCCAGCAAGTACTCCATGGCGCGCTCAAAAAATCTCTTCGCCTCTGCGCCCACAGGCGACGGCAAAGAGCCGGAGACGCTGCCCAGAACGCCACACAGACAAGCCTGCTTGTCGCTCCGAATCGCGCGGACAAAGGCCTCATGCAGCGCCTTCACGGGATCCTTCGGAGCCACAGGAAGAGTCGCGAAAAACCGGTCGGTATAGCGTCGCGCAACCGCAGCTCCAAGGTCAGCCTTGGTCGGGAAATAGTAGTGGACGCTGGAGCTCTTGATCCCGGCCGCGGCAGCCAGCTCCCTGAAGCTGAATCCATCGTAACCGTTGGATCGAATCCGGCTCTCGGCGGCATCCATCAACTCTTCGCGCTTATCACTCATCTTCGCATCAGACCTTTACGTGATCTCATCCTAAATGCACGGACATCCTGTAGTATCTATCTATCGGTCGATAGATAAAGAGAAAACGAGATAAAGGGATAAAGAGCAAAGAGATAAAGAGCTAAACCAGACAACCAGCAAACAAAAACAAGAACCAGAATAAAGAGCAAGAAAGCCAGAGTCCGAACGAAAGAGCCAGAGGCAAAGACAAAGACCGAGCCAGAGCCACACAGCCAGAAAGTCGCCTCAATCTCCTCTCGCCCGTCTCCGTCTCTCTCGGCAATCCACCCACGCAACTCGAAGGAGAAATCCATGCGATTCAACGGTAAAGTAGCCATTCTCACCGGCGCAGGTTCCGGTATCGGGAAAGAGACAGCTCGTCGCCTCGTGGCGGAAGGAGCCAAGGTGGCCATCAATGGCCGCAACCAGCAGAAACTGGAAGCCGCGGCACGGCAGATCGATCCCAGCGGCCAAAACGTCGCCATCCTCGCCGGAGACATCGCCCTGCCGTCGACCGGCCAAGCCCTCGTCGACCTGGCCGTCAACCGCTTTGGCCGTCTCGACATCCTGGTCAACAACGCCGGCGTCTTCAATCCCAAGCCCTTTCTCGATCTCACCGAAGCCGACTACGATTGGTATCTGGACACCATCCTCAAGGGCAAATTCTTCACCGCCCAGGCTGCCGCAAAGGTCATGAAGCAGACTGGCGGAGCCATCGTTCAGACCGGCTCCATGTGGGCCATCCAGGCCATCGGAGCCACCCCATCCGCTGCCTACTCCGCCGCCAACGCCGGCGTACACGCCATGGTCAGGAACCTGGCCATCGAACTCGCCGCCTACAACATCCGCATCAATGCCGTAGCGCCCGCCGTCGTGGAGACTCCCGTCTACAACACATTCATGTCTGACAAGCAGGTCGCCGAGACCCTTCCCACCTTCAACGCCTTCCATCCCCTCGGACGCAACGGCCAGCCCGGCGACGTCGCAGAAGCCATCCTCTTCCTCGCCTCCGATCAGGCCTCCTGGATCACCGGAGTCGTGCTGCCCGTCGATGGCGGCGTCACCGCCGGCAGAAACTGACGGGGCTCCGGGCCATGCCGCAAATCCTGATCGTTGGCGGTGGAATCAGTGGCTTGTACGCCGCGCTGTTGCTCGAACAGCGCGGCGTCGACTACCTGCTCCTGGAGGCTCGTGAACGCTTCGGCGGAAGAATCCTCTCCACCTCCTTCAACCCACCCGAACTCAGCCTAGAATCACCATCCCACTTCGATTCCTTCGATCTCGGGCCAACCTGGTACTGGCCCACCCTGCAACCGCAGTTCGCCGCCCTGGTCACGCAATGGGGACTCGCGCCCTTTGAGCAGCAGGAGGAAGGAGACATGCTGATCGAACAGGACCCTCTGCAACCCCCCTTGCGCGTCAGCGGCTTTCGCTCCGTGCCCCCACTCAGCAGAATCTCAGGCGGCATGGCCGCTCTCATCAAGGCCATCACTGCTCGCCTCCCGCCCTCGCGGCTGCACCTGCAAACCATTGCCCGCAACATCACCATCGCCCGCTCCACCGTCGTACTCACCGCTACCGGCCACAATCAGGCGTCCTCCCGTGAGTTCCACGCCGAGAAACTTCTCCTGGCCGTGCCTCCAAGGCTTGCTGTCTCCACCATCCGCTTCCAGCCGCAGCTACCCTCCTCACTCACTGCGGAATGGAACTCCACCGGCACCTGGATGGCCCCGCACGCCAAGTACCTCGCCATATACCCAACACCGTTCTGGCGTCATCAGGGCCTCTCGGGTGAAGCGCGCAGCGCCGTCGGTCCAATGGGTGAACTGCATGACGCTTCCACCCCGGCAGGCCAGGCAGCTCTCTTCGGCTTCCTCAGCCTCTCCGCACAGGAGCGCGCCCAGCTCCCGCACGATCAGCTAAAAGCTCACTGCCGCAACCAGCTCATCCGGCTCTTCGGGCAGGCTGCCGCAGCGCCCCTGGCAGAGAGCCTCAAAGACTGGGCTCAGGATCCCTGCACCGCCACGCCGGCTGACCTGCATCCAGACCCTCACGCAGCCGTGGCTCCCTTGGCATCCCCTGCTGCCGGCGATTGGCAAGATCGCATCATCGGCATCGCCGCCGAATGGTCGCCTCACTTCCCCGGCTACCTCGCCGGAGCAATCGACGCCGCTTCCCGCGGCGTCAACGCCATCCTGGCCACATAAAATCCACTCACAAAACTGCATCCGTCCCCAACAACCCAACCTCAGCAACGGAAGGCTCTGCCGTGGATCGGACGCTATCGCTGCGGCTCGGCCGCTCCTATCGTTGGAGGATTCGGTCGAATGACACCAAAGAAATCCTTCGTGATTCCCTCGACCGCCACGCCATGTCCAACCTCCGGACTCCCCGGCTTCGGATGGAAGTTGAAGTGGTCCATCTGCGACTCGCTGCTCAGCGTGGAGGGCGGCTGATTCTCAAACTCCGGCGAGGTGCAGAGAAGACTCGTCGACCCAAAGTAAGGACATGGCTTGGAGCGCAGGTTATAGAACAGATCATGGTCCGTCGTCAGCTTCACCGAATGATCACCAAGATAGAAGAGCCCCGGAACCTCGCCGCTGCCGTACTTCGGATCAAGGAAGCCCAGCACGATGTTATTGCGGAAGATGAATTTGCTGGAGCTGCACGCGTTGGAAGACGCACAGCTTATATCGAAGGTAGTTGCGGAGTAACCTACCGTAGAGTCATCGGCAAACAGCGCCGTGCTGTTGGGCGCGCCATAAAAGCTGATGATGTCCCCCGCGGCTCGGCAAAAAAGACTCAGATACCGATTGAATCCCGGTCGCGCTCCCGGCAACGCCTCGGCCATGCGTCGACAGTTGCCCACCGTAAGATTGTCCTCAAAGAGGACGGTTGCTCCGTCATCAACCCCCCACTTCCACTGCTGGCCCATGTTGCCGTAAGACTGGGAGTTGGTGATCTTCAAATAATGGATCTGCGTGTGCGGACCCATGAAACCATCCTTGGTGTTGTAGGCCATCACACAGTGGTCGCATACAAATGAGTCAAGCTTCGTGCCCTGTCCGCTCCACGAGTCTCCAAAACCGCCACTCTCAGAGTCCCAACATCTCAAGGCAGGGAACTGCTTGTGCACAATCGGATACTCCTCCATGCACCCATTGCCCTCCATGCGCACAAAGCTCGCCGTGATGGTGGATCCCGGGGCATCAGGAGTGGAGTGCCCATCGTCGAAGTTCCACCCCGCAAAGGCGTTGAAGTCGATCGAAACTCGATTCAATGCCACCGGACCGCCAATCGGCCCGTAGATCCCTTGGCCGGTAAAGCCGTGGATATACACGTCCTGAAGTAGAATGTTGGAGGTCGTATTGCTGAAACTGATTCCCACGTTGCTGTAATCGCTCCACGGATATCCGGCGTTGCAGCGTGCCGGATCCGCCGGATAGCCAAGCCGGGCGCACTTGCCATTATGGCTGGTAAACTCCAGGCCCTCGATCTCCACGTGCCGACTCCCCGCCAGGCTCAGCACCGCGCCCAGGCCAAAGCCGCCATACAGTTGCGTCAGATTGTCCTTCGCGTAAGGGTAGCCCATCACCGGGCTGCACGTGTACCTTCCATAAGCGCAGCCGCCCAGAATTCGCGTGGGATTCGCGGCCGTCCCCGAGGGCGGAGGCGGTATCCCGCAATCATTAACCCCAAAACAGATCCCGGCCTTGTTCATCGCGTTGCCATAGCCGATTCGGCAATCCGGAGGAGCTGCGTTCTGTTCTCCCGGTAACGCAGCGCATCCCCGAATCACCACCGTGTCCCCTCCGGCAATCACCCACTTCGAGAACCCATAGGTGCCGTCCAGATACAGGTACTGAGCGCTGGAGAAAGCGCAATGCCGATCCGTACCCTTACCCGGATACGGAGCGTCCGCCTTCCCGTCGCACTGTCCGTTATGCACCCTCGACGAGTACCTCGTGCCCCCGTCCGGCCGCACAAACCAAGTCTCAGCGCAGAGGGGAAGTGCAAGGAACCCAAGCAGAAGCCATCCGAGCATTCTGCTTACTGAAATTCGCCTGATTCTCATGACTGTGATGATCCTCCTGATGCCCTCTTGTTCCGCCCTCAAACGCTGCTCCAAACTCTACAGAAGATGCCCGATCCCCAACTGCTTCGCCACCTCTGCAATATCAAAGTTCAGATCAATCTCCGCGCTGAGATTCCGTTGGCCGCCCGGCTCAACCTGGCGATAGTTCTTCCGGTTAATGGAGGTGCAGTGGCCCTCCGCCACCCATTTCTGAGGAATGTTCACCACGCGGCCACCCAGACGCCGCTTCCAGTACATAATCCCTACACCAGAGTCATAATAGTACTTTGACCGGATCCTCCGCTCTCTCTCATTCGGACAGTTGGGATGATCCACAAAGTACCGCCACCATCCCGCACCCTGATCAAACTGCGATTGGCTCGCCCCGCGCGTCGTGCAACCGGCCAGCTCCCAATAGCGATGATGCCGGAATCGGTAGAAAAAACGCCGGCTGCCGTAATCAGGAACTGCCGCCATCCAGCCATCCGGCAGCCCTTCAAACACCTCCTTCAACTTGCGCATCGTCTCCATGCGGCACAGAAGATCCGCATGCCAGAAGGCCAGTCGTTCGGTAAACAGGAACGCGAACTCCAGGGGAAAGTGCGGCCACATGATCGGCAGCCCGAATCTGGCGTTGAAATCGATCACCACCGACCCCGGCAGAACCGTCTTCGGCGCCCCGCACCTCGGATCAAACCCAATCACCGGCGTCCAGCCCACCTCCTGAATCAGCCGCTGTTGCAGCGCACACCAGCGATCACTCACATTCCAGCACAGCCACGGCCTCTCCACACCTGCAAGCGCCGTCCGCCACTCCGCAGCCGCCGCATAAATCTCCTCCAGCGGAATAGGAAACCCTCCCCAGTTGCCCTTGCCGAATTGTGACGAATCCACCTTTGCCGAGGAGTCCACCTTTTGCGAGGAATTCAATTTGTCTCTCCCTGTCTCCCGCTCGTTTCGGCTTCATCCTATCACCCTCGCCGTTCGCAAGGAGTCGCCTGCATCCGGATCTCACTGAAAGCCTGCGCGATCCAAACCCCGCACCCGCTCACCGCCACCCGGCCTTCAGCATCTCATCGCATCATGCGATGCGTTGGCAGCCAACGGCTAGCCTGCGGTTTCAGCCTCAACCAATTCGAACAGTTGACGGGAGGGAGCATAAATCCATGCGATTCTTCTCCCCTCAAAGGCGACAGCCGGCACAGGTTCGGAGACCAGCACGCAGCGATTTTCCTTCGCGTGAGCCAGAGCCGGCGATCAGGTCAACCTCCTCGGCAAGAAGCATCGGACCAGGCATGCCGTCGGCTTTATACTTCATGGGGATTCCCCAGCTTGGGTCGGAGACGCGCTCATGAAGCTCTGGCAGACGATTCGTGCAGATTTGTACCGCTATCGCGGCGCGGCCGACGGTCGAGCGTGGCTCAAGGAGTATCTGCGCACGCCCGGATTTCGATATACCTTCTACCTGCGCAAGGTAGCCTATTACAGTCGGCACAAGCGCTCACTGGGTCTCCTGCCCTACCTCTACAACCGGCTTTGGCTCAATCACTACCGATTTCGCTATGGGTTTGAGATTTCGCCGACCACGGCAATCGGGCCGGGCCTCTATCTGGGGCACTTCGGCGGCGTCGTCATCAGCCCGTTCGCGGTGCTGGGTTCAAATGTAAATATTGCCCAGGGTGTCACCATCGGGGCCGCGAGCCGAGGAACACGGAAGGGTGCTCCGCTACTGGGTGACCGTGTCTGGGTCGGAGCCAACGCGGTGATCGTTGGGCGCGTCACAATCGGCGACGACGCCCTGATTGCCCCCGGCGCTTACGTGAACTTCGATGTCCCGCCCATGTCGATTGTCCTTGGCAACCCAGGGCAGATTGTCTCGCACTCTGGTTCGGTCGGGTATATAAACAACGTGCCGGGTGCCGGAAGTTGAACTTTACCCTGAACAGCTCGCTCTTCAGGATCCGCTCTCTGACATCCAGATCATTGCAACCTGCCTGGTTCATCCTGCCGTCTCGTGACGAACCCTCCACCTTCATCTCCATCCGCTCCCGCGCGTCGGCAGCCTGCCTCTATCAGTCATCAGCGCGTATGGTGATCGCAACAATCTTCCCCATGGGCGCGCCCACCACATGCCAGGCCGCCCACAGGGGAACGGTATAAAATACAACCAGGATGCTGGGGTGCAGGTGCTTCTCCCGGGGGCCATTCAAGCCCTCCGAAGGTGGCCTTTACATGCCTCTACCGCGCACCTCCCCGTGATTCTATCTGGAGCAAACTTCTACGTGAGCCAACCTGAAAGTTCCGTCTCGACCCGCCGCCCATCCGCCGTCATCCTTGGAGCCCAATGGGGCGATGAGGGCAAGGGCAAGATCGTCGACGTCCTCAGCGAAAGATTTGATATTGTGGCGCGCTATGCCGGCGGCCACAACGCCGGTCATACCGTCATCATCGACGGCCAGAAGTTCGTGCTGCAGCTCATCCCCTGCGGAGTCCTCCGTCCCGGCTGCATCGGCGTCATCGGCAACGGGGTGGTGCTGGACCCCATGGCCTTCCTGAGCGAGGTGCAAAAGCTGCGCTCGGCCGGCATCCACGTCGATGGCAACCTCTTTATCTCCAACCGAGCCCAGGTCATCCTGCCTTATCACCGGATGATTGAACTGGCAGCCGAGACTGCCCCTGGCCGCCAGACCATCGGCACCACCCGCCGTGGCATCGGACCCGCCTACGAAGACAAGATCCACCGCAACGGCCTCCGCGTCGTCGACCTCCTCAATCCCTCCCTGCTGCGTACCCACATCAATAACGCCTGCCATGAGAAGAACACCATCGCCCACGCCCTCTTTGGCACCGAGCCGCTCGATCCAAAGCAGATGTATGAGGAGTACGCCCGCGCCGCGGAGCAGATTGCGCCATTCGTCACCGATACGGCTTACCTGCTGAACCATGCGCTCACTGCCGGCCAGAATGTGATGTTTGAGGGCGCCCAGGGGGCATTGCTGGACATCGACCACGGCACCTACCCCTTCGTCACCAGCTCTTCCTCCACCGCCGGCGGCGCAGTCACCGGCACAGGCGTCGGTCCCAGCCAGATCGGCACCGTCATCGGCGTCACCAAAGCCTACGTCACCCGCGTCGGCGAAGGTCCGTTCCCCACCCAGATCGAGGGTGACTCCGCAGAACTCCTGCGCGCCCGTGGAATGGAGTATGGCGCGGTTACCGGCCGCCCACGTCGCTGTGGCTGGCTCGATATCCCCTTGCTCCGCTATTCGAACATGATCAATGCCACCGAATGGCTCGTCGTCACCAAGATGGACGTTCTCGACGAGTTTGACGAGATTCCCGTCTGCACCGCCTATGAGGTCGACGGCAAGGTCACCAGCATCATCCCTGCTGACGTTCGCGGATTTGAGTCAATTCATCCCATTTACACCAAACTCAAGGGCTGGAAATGTTCCACTGAGGGAATTACAGAGTATGACCAGCTGCCTAAGCCCGCTCAGCAGTATCTGGAGTTCCTGGAGCGGGAGAGTGGCGCCAGGATCGGCATTATCTCCACCGGACCCGATCGCGGCCAGACCATTACCCGGCCAGGCTTCCATCAACTGTTTGCTCCCAAGCCCTGACCCGGTCGGAATCTTCCTTCCGGTTCCCGCTATCATGTCGGTCAGATACTGACTGACGTCAGCCGGTCGGATGCAGGATCATCGCAGCAAGTCGGATACAGGCTGATCTCAGCCAATCAGATGCACTCTTGCTGCCCTTACCTCTTCTCTTCACTGTCTTAACCCGTTTGTTCCTTCTCCCGGAGATCCAACGATGATTAGTTTTACAGTACGTATGACCTTCCGTTCTGAGGACCGCGATGAAATCCACCGGATCCTGCGCGAACTTGCACGGCTTTCCCGTCAGGAAGAAGGCTGCGTCACCTACATCCCCCACTTTGTCGAAAGTGATCCTGAAACCGTCGTCATCTACGAGCAGTACCGGGATGAAGCCGCAGCCGAGTACCACCGCACCACGCCCCATTTCGCTAAGTATGCCGTCGGCGGCCTCTACCAGCACATGCTGGAGCGTAACGTGGAAAACCTCACGGCTCTCGCCTGATCGTCCCCGTCCGCATCATCCCGCTTCGCATCTTCCCCCCTTCGTATCAGCCCTGTCCGCCCTATTGCAAAAAGGAGAACCCCCGGCTTTGCCGGGGTGGCAGTAGAAGTTTGACGATTCCGGGAGTATGCCTTTCCACATTACTGTGAGCATAGCCCGAGCCATTTGGATCACATGGCGGTTGCTGTTGCGGTTGCCTTTGCTTTCAACGGTTGCGAAAAGGCCCCTTTGAGGGGCCAGCAACCGTAAAGCCTCCGGCTTTGCCGGAGGATACTTACTTCCTGCCTCTTACTGTCTCCTGCTTCTGATGGATAACCGCACAGCCCGGACGAAGCTTCCATCCTGGCTCATCTTCTACACCATATTCCCGGAAGTGATGGATTATCAGCGTTTTGCAGTTTTGAAAATGGTGTAGTGACACGCCTTGTCTCCATCTGCGGTGAATTGAGAATAAATTCAGCATGCACGTAGCGTGGGTGGCAAGGCGACGCCGCAGGCTTGAAAGACCTTACCCGCCACACCGGGAGTCTGGCCGCGAAAAACGTAGCCCTTGCCGCTGATCGAGACTTCCATCTCAACCAGGTTGTCCAGATCCCGAATGATGTCAGCCCATTCCAGCTTCCACTCTCGGCGTCTCAATCGATCCTCCAGTTCCTTGCGTAACAGCAGTGCGAGGAACGAACAGAACACGTGCCCGCGAATCGTCTCATCGCACTTGTGGTAGATCGGGCGGGTGTCGAGCAGCGACTTCATAGATCGGAAGACATCCTCCACCATCCACAGTTACTTGTACTTCAGCGCCACTTCTGCCGGAGAGATATCCATGTTGGTCGTCAACACCCAGTTGCCGTCATAGCGTGCTTCCTGCTTGATCTTGTCTTCGTCGACAGCGAACTGCTTTCCTCCCCCGCGCAGATATTTGCGATACCCGTTGTTGCCCACCAGCGACTTGTCGCCCTTGCTCAACGCGTCACGCAATGAGGCCACCACAGCTTCGCGCTCGTGGCGGTCCCTGGTGGCTTGATCTTCGTTCCGGCACACCACATACCGGCGCGCATCCTCAACCCAGACCTCTTTCACCTGCAACGGCGACGGATCGTGCCGGTCGTCGCTCTTGGGATGCACTTGCGCGTAGCGGCTGGCGCGCGCCACCACCGCCTTGGCTTCCGTAGAACTTCTCATGCGCTCGCCCAGGATGTATCGCCACTTGCGCAACTCCACTTCCGCCAGGGTCTCGACGCTGATCATCCCCCGGTCGGCAACGATGCAGATTGACCGGATCCCAAACCGACTCTGCAACCGTTCCACGATCGGAACCAGAGTCTTCACATCGCCGGTGTTGCCCGGCCACAGTTCGCTGCACACCGGATTGCCGTTGCGGTCCAGCACCATGCCTACCACCATCTGTTTCAGGTCGGGACGATAGTCCTTCGAGTATCCAAGCTGGCCGATAGTCTCGCCTCCCTCACCCTCGAAGTAGATCGAGATGGTATCGAAGAACACAATATCCAGGTCGCTGAATAGGTCACGGCGCCGGGCTAACAGCGCTTCCTCGATGAGATCCTTGTTGGTACAGGGAGAGAATGGCGTGGCTCCGTCCTGCTGGGTGCTGGGAAGAACCTCTCCCAACCATGCCATGGACCGATAGAGGTGGTGTAACTCCAGATCGGCGACGCCTTCGATCGTGTAGTCGTCCTTCCACTTCTCCGCAGCGCGGTCGCTGCCGGGTGCAAAGAGCCGATGCAACACGGTGAGCAAGATGGCGCGTTCCACGGAGAACTCAAAACGTCGTCCCTTGAGAAGGGTGCTCAGGACCTGGCCGATCGAGCAGGCCTCCCAGAGCCGCTCAAAGATCAGGGCGGGGCCAATCCTGGTGCTTCGCGTCGTGACGCTGTCGCCCCGCGCCTGCGCACCGAGTACAGCCAGCTTCTCAGAGAACCGCCCCAGCGACTGGATCAGCGAATCGAGCTGCCCGCTGGCCAGCAACTGATCGAGCCGGCCAAGACGAAACAGAACGCGCTGCGTCACTTTGCCATCCACCCGCTCGTTATCGACGATGAGCAAATAGGTTCGGGAACCATTCGACTGCGTGCGAACAAACACGGGGCGACTCCTTCGCCCTCATAGTAGACATACATATTAGACAGAAAAACGATCCAAATATTGGTTATACCTATATGACGTGACACTACATTTTGAGGTAGATGACCGCCGCTCTCAATGAAATCAACGGCTTGCGGACACTCGGCGCACCCAAACTGTAGAAGATGAGCCTGACCCCGGGCGAAGCGTCCCTCCTGATCCAGCCATCCCCTCCCTCCGCAGCCTGCGGCACCAAGGCCATCGAGCCGTTGCCATCCGCCCATCCTGATCCAAAACCGTCGCTGTCCGCTGACGGCTGGCCTTTGACCGGGTAAGGATCCCTCGGCTAAGATCCGGGTACGCTGGTCATCCAAACCTCTGTGCGGTGAGCCATGCTATCGTGGTTGCCATGCGCGCACTCTCTCTCCTATCGATCGCCCTCCTCCTGGTAACCCCTCCTGGCTGGGGCCTTGCGCAGGCGCGGGGCCGCCATCGGCAAAAGCGCCTCGAACGTTCCCAGATCGTCGCCATGGAACATAAATGGCAACAGGCCACCCTCTCCAACAACATTCCCGCCATGGATAGCCTTCTCTCCGACGACTACCTCGGTATTACCGCCGGCGGCCAGGTTCTCACCAAAACCCAGCAGTTGGACCGCATGAAGGAGCGTAGGCTGGTCATCACCCATCTGAGTACCTCAGAGACTAAAATCAAGCTGATCGGTAAGATCGCCATCGTCACCTGCCTCGCTCAGATCCAGGGCTTCTCGAACGGTCGCATGATCGATGGCGCCTACAGATATACACGTGTCTACCAGCGCCTTCCCGAAGGCATCTGGAAGGTTACCAACTTTGAAATAACCCCCGCCTTACAACTCCATCCCGAACCAACCTTGCAGTAACGCAAATCCCCCAGCCAATTGACCTTCTCTCGCTCCCACACGCTGGAGCACATACGGCAGGCTGCGTATTCCGTTGATCCTATGAGAGGGGATGTCAAGACAAAAAAATCAGGACTTTCTCCAGAATTCTGATGTGCATCTCGCTAAGATTCAAGAAATACGACACTTAGCCGCCATTTCTCACAGGGATCGATTTTTGCGGGGAGTGGCGGGGCTGAACTGGCCAGGAGAGCAGTATGTTAGAGGCCTCGAAGTTCTGGAGTTTCATAGTTTCTTCTTCTGATCAGAGCTTGATCTGCGCAGAGGATCAGGAGCGCCGATGGTCGCCCACGGCGGGCATCTTATTGTGGACCTCAGGCCCGAAGTAGCGGAGCGTTACGAGCGGATCGGTGGCGGAGTGATTCTGGATGGTAATCCCATGGGTGGCTGCCTCCCACGAGATGAACAACTCGTCCTGAGTCATCTGCCCGAAGCGGATGAAGGAGGGACAATCGACGACCAACTTTCCGATGGCGCCGTGTCCTTGAGTTACGATCAGGCCGCAGGCTCCGGAATCCCGAAGAGTACAGCGAGCGCCAGGCTCTACGATCAACTCCCTTGCGCTGAAACGCTGGCTCCCTTCGACTGTGCCGTAGACCACCCAGCGGTCGACGAAGCCCTGCCCCTCTCCACCGGCGGCCACAATGGGTTCGATGTAGCGATGTTTCTTGAACTCCGTGTCAATGTTCGCGGGCCAGTCCACCATATCGGTGAGGTAATCCAGAGCCTGATGCTTCTCCGCAGGCACATCCCGAACGAGGAGATTGCGGCTCACTTGGCGACTGTCGCCCATGGACTGGAACATGGAACGTACGTCGCTGCCCCATTGCGGCTCGTAAGTGAGCAGCGAGCCAGGCACATGAAGGATGCGAGGGGGAACAAGCCAGCCGGTACCCAGCTTGAGCCGGTAGGCCTTGGAGTAATCCAGAATCCCGTTGTCTCCCTGGTTCCAACGTTCCAGGCAGCGGCGAATATCATCATGGGTGGTCCCGGGCTCAAGGCCGAAGTAGGTATGCGGGAAGTTGCCGGGGGCGGCGTTGAGCTGGGTGGGAAATAGTAGCCCTCCGGCTTGCCTTCGCGGCCCACAAGCTTGGCCTGCTCATCGCTCTGGCGCAGGTGGTGGGGAATGGGACCGAGGTTATCGAAGAACTTGCTGTAGACCGGCCAGCGCTGACACTTGGTCCCACATGGCTTTGCCGATGAGCCGTGCGCCTTCCGCAGCCATGGCTTCCTGCAGCGAAGCGGGCTCCATCTGCGACGATATAGCTGAGGCCCTCGTCCTCGGTACGGTTGTCATTCATGGCGGAAGTGGTGGAAGCGATGCGGAAGTGGTGGAAGCGATCCAGCGCTCGTTGATGCTGCCACGGTGGGCTCCGTAGGCGTACAGGTCGCGGCTGTCGAGCTTGAGGCGGCGTCCGGAGACCAGATAGGAGCGGGGAACCCAGGTTGGTGCGAGGCGCAGGACACCTTCTCAGGCCTCTAGTGATTCTCGCGTCAATTGATTCATGGCCTTGGCTGCGGGCATCCCTACTCCGTTCGGCGGCTCAGACTCCCATCTCTGGCATCCTTTGAAGGCTTGGCAACCGGTCCCTTAGCGAACGAGGAAACGATATCATGCAGAAGCTGTACTTCATCAAATGGCCTCTGGTTCCAATTCGTAATCTGCGGAAACGCGGAGATTTTGAGTGACGATTGGCGCGTTGAGCCCAGGAAATCTCGATAAGAGATCGTTCTCCTCCCTTTTCCAACCCGGAACGGCTCCCTGGCGTCCGAAACGGTGGCTTGACGAGCCAGCGGGGGCCAGGGCTGGAGTTTGACCCAGCAGGCTTTCTCGCAGTGGCGCAATGGACGCAAACGCGGGGACCGGATCTTTCGCTATGACTTCAAGATCCGCTCCTTATGCCCGGGCTCTCCTGGGCAGGGCTCGCGCCAGCATGAGGCCACTCACCTTTTGAGGCGTTGATTTTGCACCATCGGGAGTGGATCCTATTTGACCATCGATATCAATCGATTATAGGATGACCACCGAGCGGGTTTGGTAGGACAGGTGCTGGGTTCGCATACGATATCAGGGTCATGGAACGGGCGAGTGTTGCAAGTGAGGTGCGATACAAATGACAGCGCGCAACATCCTGGTGGTGCAAGGAGGCGGACCAACCCAGGTGCTGAATACGACCCTGGCAGCCATTGTGGAACAAGCGCAGGAGGTGGGAGTCTGGACCCGGATCCTCGGGTCACGCTCCGGCATGCGTGGCCTTGCCTTTGGCAACATGGCGGATCTGACGACTTTGACGGCGCGAGACCTGGCGGGGTTGCGCGCGACCCCTGGCGCGGCGCTCGGGTCTTCTCGATACAAGTTGTCTGAAGCAGATTTGGACCTCGCTGCCGAGCGCTTGAGCGCGTTGCAGGTGACGGACGTGATGTTGATCGGTGGCAACGGAACCATGCGAGCCGCCGAAGCCTTGAGCCAGCACTGTGAGCGAATCGGGGCAGCGGTGCGGGTTATAGGCGTGCCCAAGACGGTGGACAACGACATTGCTGCGACAGACAGGTGCCCTGGGTACGGGAGTGCAGCGCGGTATATCGCCCAGGCGACGAGCGATTTGGGGATGGACGTGAGTTCGTTGCCGCAGCCGGTGTCGATTCTGGAGACGATGGGCCGCAGCGTAGGCTGGCTGGCGGCGGCCGCGGTTGGAGGCAAGCGAGACCAGGACGCTGCTCCGCATGTGGTGCTGCTGCCAGAGAATGCCTTTGTACTGGACAGATTCCTGGGCTACGTGGATGCGTGCGTTCGACGGCTGGGATGGTGTGTTGTGGTTGCCGCAGAGGGGATCCGCGACGAACAGGGGCGCTGCGTCTATCAAGTGGAGGATCCAGCCCAGGCGGACGCTCTCAAGCGTCCAATTCCTGGTGGGGTGGGACAGTATTTGGCGGAGGCCGTTGCCGGTAGTTTGAAGCTGCGCTGCCGAAGCGAGAAGCCGGGTCTGCTGGGCCGCGCTTCGATGCAGCACGTTTCGCAACAGGACCGAGCGGATGCGGAGCTGGTGGGGCGCGAGGGTGTTCGGGCGCTGCTGGAAGGCCACACGCAGTGTATGGTCGCGCTACGTCCTCTGCAGCCCGGCCAGACTGCTAGCTGCGAACTGATCGCCTTCGACCGCATCTCCGCTGAGGAAAGGCATGTTCCGGCGGCGTGGATCTGCGACGAGCAGGTTCCGCTGAGGCCGGCGTTTCTGGAATATCTGAAGCCGCTGATTGGTGAACTGGCGTCCCACGCCCAACCCAGGTTTCAGGATTATTCCTTAGCCAGCGGGAGTGGGACGCCCGAAAGAGAGAGGGAGCATGTTATCCACTAAGAGAAACGAGGAAGGCATTCGCCTGGGAGTGATTCTTATCGGCCGCAAACGCCCGGGATTCGACCAGGAATGGAATCGGATGATGACGGCCAGTTGTCTTGGGTTGCTGGAGCAGATTGGCTACACGGTAGTGCGAAGCGAGGCGTCGGTGGTGGATGAGCAGACTACGGCGGCCGCTCTGGACAAGATTCAGGAGGCGCGATGCGAAGCGCTGCTGATGCTGCAGCCTTCGATGGCCCATGGTCAACTGGCGCTGACCGTGGCGCAGCGGTGGTCAGATCCGGTAATTCTGTGGGCGACGCCGGAGCGGCCCGGCGACGGGAAGGTGAGCTCGTGTTCCCTGGTGGGCCAACATCTTTGGGCATCTTCTTTGCGGCAGGCGGGGCGGCCATTTGAGTTTGTTTACGGCGATCCGGCTGACGCCGCGGTGCGGGAGGATTTGAAGGAGGCGGTTACGCTGGCTCGCGCTGCCAACCGTCTGCGCCACAGCCGAGTGGGGCTGGTTGGCACGCATGCGCCCGGATTCATTGACCTGGCAGCGGAGCCGTTTCTGTTGCGGAGAGCCCTGGGGGTCCAGCTTTACCCGTTTAGCCTGCCGCAGTTTATCGAGCGCGTCCGCGAGATGCCTGACGATGCGGTCCGCAAGGACATCCAGAAGGTGCAGGATCTGCGCCTACCGATGCGCGATGTGGTTGCGGAAGACCTTGCGATGAATTCCCGGTGTTATCTGGCGATGCGAGAGCTGATGGAGGAGGAGAAACTGGACGCGCTGGCCGTGCAGTGCTGGCCGGAGTTGCCGAATATGCTGGGGCAGTGGCCTTACCTGGCCGTGTCGCGGCTGAGCACAGAAGGGCGTGCGGTTGCGATAGAGGGGGATGTGGATGGAGCTCTTACGGGCTTGATCAGTCTGCTTCTGGGCGCAGGAGCAGGATTTCTGACAGACTGGCTGGAACACGATCAAAGCACGATCTTCTTCTGGCATCCCGGCATGGCTCCGATGGATATGTGTGACGGTCCGGGCCGCGAAGGTGCACCGACACTGGCCGCGCACTTCAATATTGTGAAGCCGCTGGTGGTGGATGGGAAGATCCGGACCCAGGAACCGGTCACAGTGCTGCGCCTGTGGCGTTGCGATAACCGCTATCACATGACGGCGATGGAGGGCCGCACGATTGAGCCTCGCCGTAAGCTTACCGGCAACACCGCTCTGGTTGAGATTCCGGAGGGCGATGTTCTCGAGCGGTTCAACCGTCTATTGCATGCCGGTATGCCACATCACGTGACGGTCTCTTTTGGGAAGCATCGCGAGACGTTACGGCGCCTGGCTGGCTCATTGGGGTTGCAATGGTGGGACTGAAAGGCGACCGCAGCGGTTCAGCGGTTTGACCTCTGGCAGCCTTCGATTGCGATAGATTAGAATCAACAGTAGAGCCCGCCGTCCCGCGAAGCTGCTGGGCAGTTGGGTAATCAGCCAATTGCCAAGGGAGACCCGATGCCCGGACGTGTAGCACGCCATCACGTACGCGAAGAGATTCAGCGCCGTATCCTGTCTGGCGAGACCAAGCCGGGGGAGCGTCTTAGCCAGCAAAGCCTTGCCCGGGAGTTGAGCGTGGCGCAGGGGACGGTTCGGGAGTCTTTGTTTGAACTCCAGTGGTTGGGATTGGTGGAATCCGTAGACCGGATGGGGGTTTTCGTCGGGGCGCTGGATGTCAACCGGATCTGCCAGGCCTACCAGGTGCGCGAGCCGTTGGAGGGACTGGCTGCGCGGTTAAGCTGCGGGAATGCGGCTCCCAGAGATATTGCGGCTTTATCTGAGATGGCCGAAGAGATCTACTACTTTGCGAAGAAGGGCAAAGAGGAAGCGATGGGCAAGCTGGATCGCAAGTTCCACTTCCGCATCACAGAGCTTTCGCGGAATAAGATTCTGCTGCGGTTGGCGGAGACCTATCGCGTGCTGGGAATGACCGTTCGCGCCTCGCGTGAACCACAGATCATTCACGACGAGCACCTGGCCATTGTGGGTGCCATAGAGAAGAATCAGCCGGAAGATGCGGAGCGGTTGGCCCGTCGTCATGTGGCGGAAACGGTAAAAACGATTGAGGCGCAGGCTCGGAAGGGAACGTTCGTTCCGAAGTGGGTGGATTGAGTAGAGCTGGGTGAGGTAAGGTGAGGCACCGGCAGGCCAAGTGAGCATGATCGGCATTTCTCACAGGGGTTGATTTTTCAGGGAGAATGGCGTGTCCGAACTGGGCAGGGGGGCATTATCTTGGTAGAAAGTTAGGCCGAAAGTGCTGCTGGGGTTGAGTAAGGGGCATTTTCGGTGCCCAAGTTGAATTCGGAATAGAGCTCCGCCGGGGTCGTTGTGCAGCCGCAGTGGAAAACTCTTCGCCAAATGGAGCGCGCCCGACCAGGATGGAGTGAGTGCCCTGGAGAGGGCCTTAAAAATCCGTTGGCGTGGCCCGCGCGAAACAGGGGCGCAGCGCCTCTACCAGTTTCTTGATCCTGGACGCGCAAAGCGTGAAGAACACCGATAGCGCTGACCAGAAGGGATAGGACACGAGCAAGAAGGTGTCAGGCATTAAGCGCCACATTGCAGGGGATACTCAGGGACTGCCTCATGCTATGGCTGTGACCACGGCCGAGGTGACCGATCGGAACGGAGCTTTGGCAGCCATCGACCGCTGCAAGCCGAATCTCGGATGCGTGGAAAGCGTGCTGGTGGATGGCGGCTACAGCGGCCGACCCTTCGCCAACGGCATCATGGAGCGTCTGCAGGCTACCGTCCAGGTCGTCAAGCGCAATGAACTGCAGACCTTCGCGGTGCCGAGGATGTCCCGCGCATAGTTGAAAGTGGCGGGCGGCGGATAGGTTGATGTTACTACGCCACCTTTTGGCTGGCGGTCGCAGAGGGGTTGAGGATCGCGGTGGCCCATGATCCTCTATCCGGCAGTTGAAGCGGCAAAAACATGTCCAACGATAGACTGGAAG
>JBMFGX010000022.1:0-55135 GCA_049977105.1 Acidobacteriaceae bacterium
GAAACTGCTTCAGTTTGGCGAGATAGGCGGCGCGGATACGCTCGTCATCCGCATCCGGACCAACGCCAAGCACCTCATAAGGACGCAATTCTTCTATAGGCTTCTCGTTCATCGTGTCACGTCAAAACAAACTCTCCTGCACCGGCGGTGGATAAGCCTTACGGCTCTTACGCTTTTTACTCCTGCTTCCTGCTGCGGCCTCCGGCGGGATCTCTTTGGAGCCGTCCGGCGACGAGCCGGAAAATAATTTTTGGGCGGCGGAACGAAGCTTATCCATGATTCCGGGGACGTCCTTGCCGTCTGCCATCGCTTCAAGTAGTTCCCTCCGATCCGCTGGGGGTAGAAGTCCGAGAAGAGAGCTGGTTTGAAAATTTCGGACAGTAGGATAAGTGGAGGTGATTGTTCTCTGACAGCCATTACGATGGCAGGAAATGAGGAGAATGATGTCAAGACGCCCACGCAGGACCCACACAGCAGGCTTTAAGGCAAAGGTGGCTCTGGCCGCCCTGAAGGGGGACAAGACGCTGGCTGAGCTGGTCCAGCAGTTCGATGTCCCCCCCTAACCAGATCACGGACTGGAAGACGCGGTTGCAGGAGGGCGCAGTCGTGGTTTTTGGGGAGGACAGGGTTGAGGAGCAGGCAAAGGTGGATGTAACGCGGATGCAAGCCAAGATCGGCGAGCTGACGTCGGCCAACGATTTTTTCGCAAGTGCGCTCGTCAAAGCGGGTTTGCTGAGCGCAAAGCGATGATCGATCCCGAGGATGCATTACCGATTGTCAGGCAGGCTGAGGAGTTGGAGATCAGCCGCTCGTCGGTCTACTATCAGCATGGACGGTCGCGGTCGTTGGGTGGACAACGTCTTCGTCGAGCGGCTGTGGCGTTGGCTCGAGTACGAGCACGTTTACCTGCACGCTTACGAGTCAGTCGGCGAAGCAAGAGACAAGATCGGGCGTTACTTCGAGTTCTACAACGCTGGCCGCCCACATTCGAGCCTGGGAGCGCAGACGCCCGACCAGGTATACTTTCCCTGCCCGCCAGAAGCCTTGGCGGCCTAACGCGCGATGAAGCAGGCCGTGGAAATGGCGGTCTTGTGGAAAGCGCGGAAAACGATGCAACTGTTTCCCGCCCTTCCCACAAGACCTTGAAAATCGATGAAACCGATTTTCACATTTCCACCGCCACGACTAGGACGAGCAATCTTTCCACTTAAAAACCCAAAAAACTGTCCGAACATCCCGAACCACCGCACTAGGGCGGAGTTCCACGCCGCCCGTCGCTACAGAACGCCTCACACATCGCTGTAGAAGCCGTCCCCTCGAGGGCACCCGATCTCTCACATCCTCAAACCTGCTCCCGCCACACCTCTACCTCGACACAATCTCCAAGACTCAATTCTTGATACCGTCCACCCATGCAAGATCATCCGCGGAAATGGTTCGTTTCCACTTTCGTCCTTCGAGTGCAGTTCTGGTTTCGTCTCGCAGGCTCAGGCATCTTCACCGCCCACTGGCGGTGTCCAATGGCCTGATGTCGATCGCAAGCTATCTCTCCATTTCACTCTATATTCGGACAACATCTGTCGTTGTCGCTCGTAGACTGGATTCCCAATAAGATTCGCGGTCTCAAATGGATCCTGCTTCAAATCATAGAGTTCCTCATAGGGAGCTGCATTGTCCGTGTAACATATGTATTTCCACCGCTTCGTTCGCATGCCTTCGCTGGACGGGATCCACCCCCGATACGGGAAGTGATGTTCGATAAAAAATAGCGATCGAAAATCCGGTCGATCCTCATAAAGAAGTTTCACCAGGCTTTGGCCCTGCACAGACTCCGGCAGCTCTTCTCCCGCCATCTCCAGAAGTGTCGGATGCAGGTCAATATTCAACGTCATGGCTTGCCTGCGCGTTCCTCGAACGCCTTTCGGCAGTCGTGGATCGTAGATAATCAGTGGCATGCGTATCGATTCCTCATGCGCGTACCACTTCCCCGCCATGCCATGCTCTCCGTTAAATATGCCGTGATCCGCTGAATAGACGATCACTGTGTTTCCGGCTAGTCCCCTCTGTTCCAGAATCTCCCGTATGGAGCCGACAGCTGCATCAATCCCACTGATCAGCCGATAGTATCCCTTTATGGAGGCTTGATAGGTGTCGGGCGTGGCAAAGCGTACTCCCCACCGATGACGGTTCTCGGAGTGCTGAATGGCCAAGGGGAATCTATCAATATCCTCGGATCCAGCTCGTCCATGTGGTGGAATCACTGTGTCTTTATAGAGAGCTAGAGTGTTTCTGGAGGGCAGGTATTGCCTTGGATCTTCGTCTTGCACATGAGGCGCTTTAAAGCTGATTGAGAGACAGAACGGCTGATCAACGGATGTATCCTGAAGAAACGTGATAGCCTGGTCACGATTAATATTTGTTAAGTGGGGCCCATCAGGACCATCAGGAAAGTAGTGACCTTGTCCGGGGTACCCTTTCCAATAATCAAATGCCTCACTCGGCATTGTGTTGCCAACGCCAAATTTTCCGATGAAACCAATGCGGTATCCAGCCCGTTTTAGCTTCATCCAGTACGTCTGCTCAACCTGTTCTGAACTCAGTGGCGTCGCAAAGTCGTAAATCCCGTTTGTAGCGGCATACTGACTCAGCATGATACTGGCGCGACTCGCACAACATATAGGCGTAGTTGTAAAATGATTGTCGAAAATCACGCCTTCGGTCGCAAGCTTATCCAGATTCGGGGTGTGAATAACTTTATTACCCATACACCCAAGTGCGTCCCAGCGATGATCATCGCCCAGCATAAATATAAAATTTGGCCTGCTACGCTTCTCTCCCGAAGCGTAGGTCGGCATTATTTTAGAAGCCGCTGCAATAGCTCCCATCTCCAAAAAGCTGCGCCTTGAATATGCCATTCGCTATAACCTCATCCTTTACATCTATGTCGTCCTGATTAAGATAAATTTCTACTCCGATATGAATAACGCGAACCTAATCTCCACTCTCTGTATGTCGTTCTGATCCCTGGCGCACGTCCTGGAGCTAACGCACGACGGCGTCACCAATCATTCCAATCGGCAGTGCGGATCCTTTCAGGATTCTTACCGGCGGAAGGCTTTTGAAAGAGTCAATCACCCGTATGGCCGTCGCAAAGTCCTGGCCTTACAGTAGCTCTCTGTGAAGCCACACACATGGAAAACCCGATGCAACGTGGTAGTTCTTTCGATGATCACCTTCATACTTTGCACGCTGGCCTTCTCAACTCCCTTTTCTTCCAATCTCCGTGTTTCGAGTCCTGTCAGCACTGCGGTAAACGAGGATCGCCACTGGCTGTTCTTCACGCTTTCGCATGTCGTGCTGCATTGCGTGGCGAATCGATGTAAGGTCGATCCAGGCGCACCAAGCCAAGACGGTTCGCTGACCATCTCTGCGACGCTCGATGTCCCGAGAAACGTCTGAGCCCCCGCCGTGAGTCTAATGCACAAGCAGATAGCAGATGGCATCAGACACTCAATCGGGCTATATCGAATCGGAAATGACGATCCATCCCGTCGGCTTTTGTCCATCGATACACCCATCTCCGGTCTGGTGGCGCTGCTCAATCTCGATTCGATCCTTTCTGCCCTGCGCAACAAAGTCCTTCCTGCTTAAGTGCTTCGTGCAGGAATCCTCCGTTCGAACGGTTTCTATTTTCTGTAACGTGTTCTTTGGCGTGGGCGATCATCAAGACAGGTCTCACTCGGGAATCTTCCGTATTATTCATACAAATCATTCTGATGGCTTCTCCTTTCCTATCGCAGTCCCGCCGCAAAGTCTGTCTTGAGCAAGATGCCGCCGTCGCAGCTAGATTTCCAAGTTGAAGACCATAGCGATTCCCGGCTAACTGGAACCCAAGGTGTCGGCTTGGATGGGCGATTTCAATCAAACCTTGATCCCCAACGGGACCGCCACTGGGGTGGAGGCATTGCATCCGTGCTTCGGTTAGGCATGGCGTCCCATGGCACAGGAATGCGAAACCTGTCGAACAGGAGAACGTTACGAGCGCGAATGCCACTATGTCAATAGAAAAAGAATGTACCACAATCGCCAGCTTGACAGCTGGTTCTCCTACTGAATATCCTTCACGCAACGTCGAAATAGTTTTCCAAATGGAAAACGGCTGCTTCGATGTGAGTCGTCTGGACGGCCACTCGACCAACGGGATTGAGCATCCTTGCGTTGTTCCATCCCAGGCCGACTCAAGCTCTTCTGAAGACGAAAGAGTTGAGCGCATCAGAGGTTTCATGCAACGGCGAGAGATCCTAACGTTACCGGCAACGCCTGGAGTCGTTCGCTCTACAACTTCCCAGGCATCAACGCTTCCCTGGTCCATTCCAATCCTCGATTCTCATATTCATCTCTTTGATACCAGCCGTCCGGAAGGCGTACCCTGGCCACAGAAAAGTGACTCCGTTCTTTACCAACCTGCGCTTCCAGATCGCTTTGCCAAGATCGTAGAACCCCTCGGCGTGGTCGGCGCTATCGTCATGGAAGCCAGCCCTTTAGCCATTGACAATCATTGGGTCCTGGGCGTGGCGGTAGATCATCCGATCATCGTCGGTATGGTCGGCTCCCTTGTGCCCGGATCAGCATCCTACCTGCCGGAGCTCGATCGCTTGCACGCCAACCCTTTGTTTCTTGGAATTCGATACGGGAACCTCTGGAACCGAGATTTGGGATCGGATATGAAGAAGCCTGGCTTTCTTGCTGGAATCGACAGACTCGCTGAGTTAGGCTTGGCGTTGGACACCGCAAATCCAGATCCTGCTCTGATCCATGTCGTCAACGATCTCTCCGACCGGATTCCCAACCTCAGGATCGTAATCGACCATCTACCCTCGTCCCCCATTCCCACCGCAGCGCACTCTCGCGCTGAGTACTGGTCGCAGTTGCGCCATTTGAGCCAGAACCCCAACATCTTCATCAAATTTTCAGAGATCCCCGTCTGCGTCGAAGGAGTCGTGCCAAAGGATGCAGCCTTCTACAAGGAAAGACTGGATGCCATCTGGGATGTCTTCGGGGAAGACCACATCCTCTACGGAAGTGATTGGCCGAATAGCGATCATTTGGCATCCTACGCGGAGACACTCTCCATAGTGTGCGGCTATGTCGCCGCCAAGGGATACGCCGCCTGTCAGAAATTCTTCTGGCAGAATTCAATCGCTGCCTACAGGTGGAATCGAAGACAATCAAGCCAACCCGCGCTGTAAGGAGGATTTTTTCGCGGAACGATGGCTTCCCTGCACGGTACACAACCTATTGCCTCCTATTCACTGCCGACGTCCAATCCGTGCGGCGTGATGAGGCCGACCAGAATACCAAATCATTTCGAGGAGAGAACGATGGATAGAAGAACATTTCAAAAGCTGGCCGCCTTGGGAGCCTTGGGAGCTCTCACAGAGTCCGCACCGTCGCACGGGCAAAGCACGGAGAAAAGCGCTAAACGACATGTACTTCCGCCGCCTGGTTTCCGGCAACCGGAGCCCATAGATTTCAACGATCATACCGGCTTTGTACAGATCTTCGATGGAAAGACATTGCAGGATTGGGACGGCAATCCAGATGTTTGGCGCGTAGAAGACGGAGCCATTGTAGGCATATCGACCCGCGAGAAACCTGCAGGCAACACCTTCATTGTCTACCACGGTACAGAGGCGAAAGACTTTGATCTGAAATTAGAGATCAAGGTGGAATATGGCGGCGGCAGTGGCGTTCAGTATCGGAGCACTACAGGGATGCCGCCACCCGGCGGGACAGGATATCGTGGTCGCCCCGGCGGGCCCCTCGCCCCACCCGCAAGAGCGAGATGGACGCTAACAGGTCCACAGGCTGACTTCTGGTACCCCGTCAATGAGATGGCCAGCAGCTACACGGGCCAGCTTTATTCGCAGAACACCGGACGCGGAATCATTGCATGGCGAGGGCAAGTGGTCAATACTCTACCCGGCAAGCTGCCGAGACTCGTCGGGAACATTGGCGATCGAACGGCCTTGGGAAAGTACGTGAAAACGGCAGAGTGGAACCAATACAACATTATGGTGCGCGGCGGCACATTCGTTCACATCCTGAACGGGCAGTTGATGGCCGTCCTGATCGATGATGATCCTGCGTCCTCCAATAATGTGCGAGGTCTTATAGGGCTGCAGATTGAAGGCTTCCCTTCAAAGGTCTCCTTCCGCGACCTCTGGCTGAAAAAGTTTTCGTGATTCTCTCGCCGCCAGGGAAGAGGCTATGCTTTTGCGCCGTCAGGTCGCCTTGAAGCCCGCCAACTGCATGGCCTGCGCCGCCTCTGGATTGCTCATAAAGATGCTCCAGACCAGACCTGTGCGAAGGTTCTCCGCCATCAGGACAGAGATACCAAGATCAATGCCAAGGCTGGTTGGCGAATACCAGTTGGCTGCAGGATGGAAAGCGTCACAAAATCCGTAGCGAGCCCAGGCCTGAGCGCCGTAGTTGGCTTTCAGAGACTCCAAGCAGATTAGACACTCGTTGGGAAGGAAGGGCAGGGAACCGGCCGCGGCGCAAGGAACCACAGTGCCATCGATGGGGCCCTGCGCGGGCGGTCCTCCCCAGGCGACATAGCCATTGATGGAGTTGGAGGAGGTGATGCCCCAATAATCCTCGGTGTACCACTGTGGGTAAGAGAGGCAGAACGTCTCGCTGGCCTGGGTCGCGGTGATGGAGTTGGTGAAGTAATTGGCGTAGGCATCGCTCTGGTTGCGGAAGTCAAACCAGGCCTGCGAATACTGCTGGGTGAACAGAGGATCATAGTCGCTGCTGATATAGCTGTAGCCCTCATAAGTGAGAATAGGACGGGAGAAGCGATTCCAACTGGAGGCCGGAATGGGGAAGGTGGGCGACCCCATGGCGAGAAGATAGAGCGCCATGAGTTCGCAGAAGGTGTCATACCGAGAGGAGCTAAAACCAGGATTGGGATCAGTAGGAGGATACCAGGCCATGGCGAAGGTTGTGCCGCCGTTGAGCATCCACGGCCAGTTCACGCGCTCATAAAGCTGCGTGGCGAGCGAGGTGATGGTGGCATCGTTGAAGTAGGCTCGGGCTGTGAGAACGCCGCAGAGAAGCCATGCGGTGTCCATGCAGGAGACCTCGGAGCCAGCCAGCGGCTGACCGGTGTTCACATCATTGAAGTGGTAAAAAAAACCGTTTTCATGCGGCATGGAGTTCAAATAGAAGTTCAGCGTGGTCTGCACGCGGGCTACGATCTGAGCGTGCGTCACGTTGGGAAGATAGCCGCGCTGATCCGCGATACAAAGGGCGGTCAGGCCAAAGCCGGTGGCAGCGATGCTGGATTCCGTGGTGGAGGTATCCATCTGCCCGTTGAGATCGATCGCAGCGTGGTCCAGCACCTGGCCCGTGGTGGGGCTGGCCTGCTCCCAGAAGTAAAGGCAGCCCTGTTGTTCCAACGCGTCAAGGAAGGCGTTGTCCGTCGCCGACGGCGCGAAGACGCCTACCGGCAAACTCGGCGGCCACGACGACGAGTTGGGCGTCTGCTGGCCCGCGCCCCCGCCGCATCCCAGTGAGGAAAGCAGAGCGAAGCCGGCTGCGCCCGCCGTACCACCCAACATCTGCCGCCGGGTCACCAACAGGTGAGAACCACGCCTCGCTCCCTTGTACATCCGCCCACCTCCATGCCGGGAATTTCGCCGCTGAGAATTCAACTGCTCGGAGACCCGCATGGCGAAATCTCTAGAATAATCGATTGTTCTAACACTCGGCGCTATGCAGCGTCAAGTCACACTCAGCCCCCGGCGCGACGCTAGACCGCTGCTGCCGACGCCCAAGGGACCATTCCATTCCCGGCTGACCCGTTCAAGAAACGGCAACGAGACTGCGGTCCAAGGACGCTGCGGGCAGCAAGCAGACCATCGTCCGGGTTCTTCGCCGAAGTTCAATCCAACGGCATCTGCGGACGTGGACGGGGCACAGCTTGTCCCAGAGATGTTGGCCAGACGCAAAGAAGGCTGATCGGTCAGGACACAGAGATCTCATCGATCGCCTGACTTACGCTGCCCGCACTACCAGCTTCCCCGCTCTCCAAACACTTTAATAACGCTGGCTAGACGTGAGCTGCCATTCTCCCAGTTCACCTGTAGCGCTCGCTCCACGCGATCTGGATCGCCTTCCACGACGGCCTCAATGATCGTTTCGTGCTCGGCGACCGAGAGATGGAGATCGTTCAGGATAGAGCTGGCGTAGAGACGCCAGTAACGCTCGGCCTGCGGCTCAATCGAACGATGCAGCGCGAGCAGACGAGGGCCCGCTCCGGCCTCGATGATCAGGCGATGGAAGTTACGGTCAGCATCAAAGATCCCTCCCGCTGCCGATGCCTTGTCCTCAAGGATGCCTCGCAACTTCCGGTTGAGCACCTTTAATTGGCTGGCTATCTCCAGCCGTTCTTGCTTCGGTAGCCGCGCCGTGCCCCGGCCTCCAAGACCTTCCACGTGGCCGATAATCGAGTACAACTCAGCCGCGTCCTCCTTGGTGAGGGGTGCAACCACCATCCTCGACTTGCGCACGTTCGGCTGCTCCAGAACGTACCCCTCGCGCTGCAACAGGTGCAGTGCGCTGCGAACTGGGGTGCGGCTCATCGAGAGATGCCGCGCCAGATCCGCCTCCACAATCCATGACCCGGGAGAGAGTCGACCATGAACAATCAGATCTCGAACTTCATGAAATGCCTTGCGCAGGCTATTGCCGTACTCGTCCTTGTCTTCCCTTCTTCGAGCGGAGAGTTCGGACCCGTGGGAGTTGGGACCCTGCAATGGGTTGGCGGCTGAAACCGATTTAGCTGGCATACGAGACGGATTGTAACTCGCCTGCTCCTGCCACGCGCTTCCAGCAACCGTCACCTCAAGTTCGCTTCGGCCAAATGGTATACATCATTGTCCACAAGAGATATACTTCAGTTTGCAGATTCTCCCCATGGGACTTGTCGATTCACAGCCAGCTACCCCTGCCGCAAGAGTCTTCCATGCGTCGGTGCCCAGTTCGGGTTGCGTTATGAGGGATGTGGCTTGGAGCGGTTACAGGATCTTTCAGGTCGAAAAAGCCACTGTGGATCGAACACCTGGTAACGGCGGTAATCTGAGGAAGCATGCTTGGTCCATTCGCCGCGCGCTCCTGCAGAACACCATCACCAGCAGGGAACGTGTGGCGATCGCGCCGATCCAGTTCCCGGCCCCATCTACCAGCACAGATAACCGCAACATTGGACTCTGTTCTGGCAATGCTTTTCACCGTTCGTCGGCTGAAATCCGCACACGTGCAAAGCTGCCCTGCCTGGCTGCAAATAGCGGCCTCGCACCCTGCCAGACCTGGTGGCGACAGGGCCGCCCCTCGGAGCGCCGTGCGGAGTACCGTTTGCTTGCCAGCTTGGGAAGAGCCTTTGACGTCTCTTACCGCATCCGGAAGAGTGCATCGGACCACGTTTTGCCCAGCCTTCCGGGTTGGACGTGCGTCGCCGAGCCTGGACAGCCTCTGTTCCCTCCTGAGGATGGGGTTCAAGATGGGATGGGTAGATGACCGGCCACGCTGACGTGATCGTGATCGGAGCCGGAATTGTAGGCGCGGCTTGTGCCCGGGCCTGCGCTGCCCAAGGGCTGAAGACGCTGGTAGTGGATGCCGCCGCCGGCATAGGCGGAGGGGCAACCGCCGCAGCCATGGGACACATCGTGGTCATGGACGACTCCCCTGCGCAACTGGCGCTCACCCGGCGATCCCAACAGCTTTGGGACGGCGTCTTCGCAGAGCTGCCCGCGGAAGTTGAGTTCCAGCGAAGAGGCACGCTCTGGATAGCAGCCGACGAGCAAGAGATGCAAGAGGTGCGGCGCAAGCAAGCGGTGTACGCCGCCGCCGGCGTGCACACAGAGATTCTGGATGCTCGTACCCTGGCTGAAGCGGAGCCCGAACTGCGTCCATGCCTGGTCGGCGCTCTGCTGGTCCCCGCAGATGCTGTGCTCTACCCCCCAGCCGCCGCGGCCTGGTTGCTGCAGCAAGCAGTAAACCTGGGCGCAGAGAACCTCGCCTCGCAAGCGGTGGTAGCAGCGGCCAAGGGAGAGGTAAGGATGAAGGATGGGAGCAAGCTTTGCGCAGCGTGGATCGTGAATGCCTGCGGTACCGGGTCAACCCAGCTTCTTCCCGGTCTGCCCATCCGGAAGCGCCGTGGGCACCTCGTGATCACCGAGCGATATCCAGGGTTTGTGCATCACCAATTGTTGGAACTTGGATACTTGAAGAGCGCACACTCGGTCGCGCGCGAATCAACAGCCTTCAATGTGCAGCCACGACAGACGGGGCAGCTTCTCATCGGCAGCTCGCGCGAGTTTGGCGCCGAGCATACTGGAATCAACCATTCTCTAATGGCCGCCATGTTGCGACGGGCTGAACTCTATCTCCCCAGGATCAGTCGTCTCAGAGCGATTCGCGCCTGGACTGGATTCCGGGCGGCCACGCCGGATAAGTTGCCTTTGATCGGACCCTGGCCGGAAGATGGTTCGCTGCTGCTGGCCACAGGTCATGAGGGACTGGGGATCACAACGTCTTTGGCCACCGGTGAACTCATAGCGGCCCACATCGCAGGAACCCGTCCAGGGATCCCGGCGGAGCCTTATCTGCCCATCCGCTTTCTCAATGCAAACCCTGCAGTGCCCGAGCAACTGCTCTTTGGGAAATCAGACTGTGACTGAACGAACCAACAACACGCCCTTGATCAACCCCATCGTCCTGACCGTGAACGGAGTCACCGTGCAGGTGCCCCCCGGAGCCACGGTGGCCACAGCCGTGTACATGGCTGGAGCCCACACCCGCCTTTCTGTCAGCGGGGAGCCCAGAGCACCGCTTTGCGGGATGGGCATCTGCCTGGAGTGCCGGGTCAGCATCAACGGCGTGCCTTATCAGAAGAGCTGCCAGACGCTTTGCACGCCGGGAATGCAGATAATCACCTGCGGAGAGCCTTCCCTGCCATGACTCAGACCTTTGACATCCTGGTGATCGGAGCGGGCCCGGCCGGTGTCGCCGCTGCCTTGGCGGCAGCCACAAGCGGGTTGCGCGTGGGCGTGGTCGATGACAATCCATCTCCCGGTGGACAGATATGGCGTGGTGGCGCTCCCTTGCCAGCCGCAACTAGACGGTGGATGGAGCGATTCCAGTCTGCATCTATCACTCGCCTGATGGGATGGCAGGTGATCGACTGCCTGAGACTGGGACCAGATGGAGGCGTCTTGCGGGCGGAGTGCAATACCCCAGGCGCAGAGGCAGCGGATCTTCACTTTCGTCACCTCATTCTGGCCACCGGGGCCCGCGAGCGATTTCTTCCCTTTCCTGGCTGGACACTGCCCAACGTAATGGGCGCCGGCGGTCTGGATGCCATGGTGCGCGGAGGGTTGCCGATCCAGGCGAAGCGCGTCGTGATCGCCGGGACCGGCCCTTTGCTGCTGGCCGTAGCGGCGCATCTAACCTCGCGTGGCGCGCAGGTGATAGCCATCTGCGAGCAGGCGTCGCTGGCCCAGATTGCCCCGCTGGGATTCGCTCTGCTCCGCCAGCCGAGCAAGCTCCGCCAAGGCATCGGCTATCGGTGGACCACGCGAAAGACCACCTACCTTACCCGCTGTTGGCCGCTGGCTGCACTGGCAGAGTCCAGCGCCGACGAAAGCGATGGGCAAAACAGCCAGTCACGGCTGCGGGCGGTACGCCTGCAGAGAGAAGGAAGGCAGTGGACCGTGGACTGCGACTATCTGGCCTGCGGATTTCACCTGATTCCCAACACCGAACTGGCGGCTCTGCTGGGCTGCCAGATGCAAAATGGCTTTGTCGTGACTGACCAGCAGATGCAAACAGCCACGCCAGGCGTCTGGTGTGCAGGAGAACCAACCGGTATCGGTGGCGTGGAATCTTCGCTGCTGGAAGGGCAGATCGCCGGACTATCAGCCGCGGGCAAGACTGAGGCGGCGCTCGCGCTCAGCAAGCGCCGCGCTGGCATGCAAGTATTTGCTCAGGCGCTGGAGCGAGCCTGTCGGCTGGACCCGCGACTGCGTAATCTGGCCTCAGCCCAGACCATCGTCTGCCGCTGCGAAGATGTCCGAATGGCTGCTCTGCGTAGGCGCTCCGATGGACGAGATGCCAAGCTGCACACACGCTGCGGCATGGGCCCTTGTCAGGGACGGATCTGCGGCGGAGCAACAGAGTTCCTCTTCGGCTGGCGTGCCGGCCTGGTGCGTCCGCCGCTCTATCCCGCCTTGGTCTCCAGCCTTATGGAAGAGCAGGCCATTGCACCATCATCCGCCGATACAGAGCACCCGTTTCCAAATCTATAGAAAACGTATAAAAGTTCAGGTGGAGCGCAGAAAGTGAGTCACCGAGATTCTGGGGGAGCCTTCTAAAGATTCCAGGCAAACTCCGGAGGAGCTTCCAAGTTGAAAAGGTGCAGCGTCCATCACACGGCGCCGTGCTGCAAGTCAATCGAACCCAGGCATCAACCAAAAGAATACGAGGAGCACATGGAGATTTCGGGCGTATCCCTTATCGCAGGCCGAGCCGGAGCAAAGACCGGCCCGCAGTTTCATGCAGTCAACCCGGCCACGGGCCAGACGGTAGGACCGGCCTTCTACTCCGCCTCAGAGCAGGATGTGGCTAGCGCGTTGGACGCGGCGCAGACGACGTTCGTCTCCTGGAAAAGAAGCAGCGGCGCGGAGCGGGCCAGACTGCTGCGCGCCATCGCCGACGGACTCGACGCTGCAACTGCCGAGCTGGTAGCGCAAGCGCGCCTGGAGACGGCGCTGCCAGAGGCTCGGCTGAAGGGAGAGACCCAGCGCACCAGCAACCAGCTCCGCCTCTTCGCCAGGGTGGTGGAGGAGGGCTCCTGGGTGGAAGCGCGCATCGATCCGGCGCTGCCGGACCGAAAGCCGCTGCCGCGTCCTGACCTGCGTTCCATGCTGCAACCGCTGGGCCCCGTCGTGGTCTTCGGAGCCAGCAACTTCCCGCTGGCCTTCTCCGTCGCCGGCGGCGATACGGCCTCGGCCCTGGCAGCCGGATGTCCGGTGGTGGTCAAGGCGCACCCGGCGCACCCGGGAACCAGTGAGCTAGCGGGTCAGATCATCGCTGCCGGCCTGCAAAGCTGTGGCGCTCCGCAGGGCCTCTTCTCCCTGTTGTTCGACTCCGGTTTCGCCGTCGGGCAGGCGCTCGTCCAGCATCCGCTCACCCAGGCAGTAGCCTTTACAGGCTCGCGCCGGGGAGGACGAGCTCTCATGGATCTGGCCTCCAACCGCCCCAACCCGATCCCCTGCTTCGCAGAGATGGGCAGCACCAATCCGGTGTTCGTGTTACCGGGTGCCATGGCCACCCAGGCCAAGGAGATCGCCGCAGGACTATTTGGCTCCTTCACGCTGGGGGCGGGGCAGTTTTGCACCAAACCGGGCATGGTCTTTTTGCCCGTTCAGGAACAGACTGAATCCCTGCTGGCCGAACTGCGCCGGCTCACCCAGCAGAGCGCCGAGTTTACCCTGCTTACGCCGGCCATCGCAGCAAACTATCGCCGCGGAATAGAAGAACGCAGCCCCTCTTGCAGCCAGGGAGCAACAGCAACGGCACACAGCAGCGGCGCGTGTGGCGCCACGGCCACACTGCTGGAGACGGAGATCGATGACTTTCTTCACACGCCGGAGCTGAGCCAGGAGATCTTTGGGCCCACGTCCCTGATGATCCGCTGCAACGGGCGTCAGGCAATGCTGCGCGCAGCCGAGGAACTGGAAGGCCACCTGACGGCAACCCTTCTGGGCACAGAGGAAGATCTGGCCGCATACCAGGATCTGATCGCCGTGCTGGAGCGCAAGGCAGGACGGGTCCTCTTCAACGGCTATCCCACCGGCGTGGAGGTCTGCGACGCCATGGTGCATGGAGGGCCGTATCCGGCCTCCTCTGACAGCCGGTTCACCTCCGTGGGTACGCGGGCCATCCTGCGCTTCGCGCGCCCAGTCTGTTATCAGGGGTTTCCCCAGGCGGCTTTGCCTAAGGAGCTGCGCGATGAAAATCCACGCGGCATCCTGCGCATGGTAGACGGGATCAGCACCCGCGATCCGTTGGGCGTTGCACGCTCTGCGCAATAGAAAACGGGAAGAACTTTCGTTCTTCCCGTACCCTGTTTCTTGCGATCTTTGGATCGATTAGAGAGGCTGAACGTTCTCTGCCTGCCAGCCTTTGGGGCCCTTGACTACGTTGAACTGAACCGCCTGGCCCTCTTGCAGCGACCGAAAACCGTTGCTCTGAATTGCGGAGAAGTGTACAAAGACATCCTCACCCGTCGGCCGGCTGAGAAATCCAAAACCCTTGGCATCGTTAAACCACTTCACTGTTCCCTGTTCCATAACTGTACTTCCTTCTAAATAGATGTATCGCTGAACTCACAGGTGGGACGATTTGCTAGTTAAGCGATGAAGCGGAACAGGCAATGACACCAGGTCGGATTCGACGATCTACCGTATTGTAGCACCTCCGCCGAGGGATCTGCGAAAAACATTCGGTCGCAGATGCCGGCAGCAGACGCCAACACAGGATCTGCGCCCCTCAGCGACGCTGTACGCCCAAGGCCAAAACACCGTAGCTTAGTCGGCAACCATGGATTCTCCCGGCAGGATGGGGCGAGTGCGCGGAAGCAGACCCCTCCGCGCGGCCAGGGCCACCAGCGCCAAAACTGAAACAAAGATCAAAAGCTTCACCGTATCCGCGGCGTGGCTGCGCGGGAGCAACTTCCAGAGAATCAGAAGGACCGTCTGAGCCAGGGTGACCGCCCACACGGAGCCATAAAAGTACCGCCGCTCTGTTCCCTCCCCCTTGGTGGAGCTTCCCACCCGCGGAAGCTTGCCCAGCGCGCCCAGCAGAAGGATCACCAGGCAGAGTGGGGCATAGCCGTAGTCGTAGATCTGCTTCAAGTACCAGACGCCGCTTACAACGGCTACCAGCAGGCCGCTCAGATTCAGCAAGGCGAAGCTGAGCACCGCATTCCAGGCAAAGGTGTAGCACACCCGTCGATAGAGCGGGTTGGGCTTGTCTTCGTCAAAGCGCAGGATGTAGGGGCGAGGCTCGGCGCCGGGAAGACTGCCACGAAGCGCCGCCACTCCGGTGGCTGCCAGCACCAGAGCCAGCCACAGCAGGTTGCCACGGTGCATACCGCTGGCAAACAGGCTGAAGGTCAGTGGGCCGGGAGCAAGAAAGAAGACCCAGATCCAGAGAGGCCAGTGCGCCGCGCGGTAGAGCCGCGTATTGCTGCTGCGCAGCTTGCGCTCCCCAGCCAGTTCCACTCTTCCGGTATAGGGCATAGGCTGAGTCTCGCAGAGGCTTGATCGAGGCGTCAATCAGGAGTTCAACCGGCTGAAGGTTCAAGCTCCGCGGACCTCCGGGGACGCCGTGCCTGCCGGTTGGCGCTTTGTCCCTGGGATCCAAGTCGTGCCGCAAGCTGATTTCCAGCACGCTCTTCCCATGGCAGCGGAACCGATACCTCCCGCAAGAAGCGCTCGCCGGTGGCTGCGTCCTCATGATTCACCGCGGCCCGCGGAAAGGCCACTTCCACCAGCGATAGAGTTATCATCTTCTTATCGCTCAGGAGGCGAAAGATGCGTATAGGAATGTTGACGGGCGGAGGAGATTGCCCAGGGTTGAATGCCGTGATTCGTGCAGTAGTGCGCAAGGGCGTGATGCACTACGGAGATGAGTTTGTTGGATTTATGGAGGGATGGCGAGGGGTGATCGACGACCGGACCATGCCGCTCGACCTGCAAACCACCAGCGGAATTCTGCACCGGGGAGGAACCATCCTTCGCTCCTCGCGGACCAACGTGAAGAAGATCGAGGGCGGGTTCGAAAGCTGCCTGAAAGTAATCGCCGGGCACAAACTGGACGCGCTGATCGCCATGGGTGGGGATGATACGCAGTCGATCTCCGTAGAACTGGTCAAGCGTGGAGTCCAGTGCGTCGGGGTGCCCAAGACAATCGATAACGACCTGAGCGGAACCGATGTCTGTTTTGGATTCGATACCGCGGTGACCATCGCAACGGAGGCGGTGGACCGGTTGCACTCCACCACAGAGGCGCACAGCCGGGTGCAGGTGGTGGAAGTGATGGGCCGCGATGCCGGATGGATCGCCGTGACGGCAGGGATTGCGGGCGGCGCCGATGTCATCCTTGCGCCGGAGAAACCAATCGATATGGACGACGTGGTGCGCCTGCTGCGGGCCCGCTGGGAGAGCGGCAAGCGTTTTGCGCTGGTCGTGGTGGCTGAAGGAGCCAAACTCCCTCAGACCGGACAGGTGGCGCTGGGCACTAAGGTCGATTCCTTTGGTCACGCGCGTCTGAGCGGCATCGGTCAGTCGCTGGCTGAGGAGATTGAGCGGCGCACCGGCTACGAGACCCGCAGCGTAAACCTGGGCCACACCCAGCGCGGTGGAACCCCGACGGCCTATGACCGCATGCTCGCTACCCGCTATGGAACAGCCGCCATCGACCTGGTGCATCAGGGCAAGACTGGGCGTCTGGTGGTGCTGCAAGGCAACCGGATTACGGATATTCCTCTGGAAGACGCCATTGCCAAGAACAGAACCGTGGGCGAAGACCTCTTTGCGGTCATCAAGGGCCTGCAACCGAAAGCCTAAGGTCAGGCTCTGGGCCTTGGATCTGTAGTGTCGAGCGGCAGTCAAGGATGCACGCGGCGCTACACAGGTAGCCACCAGAATCTCCCCACGGGCGAAACAACGCGTCGTCAACATCAACCCGAGCGGCGGCGCTGTCGCCGCTCATACCTTCGTTTGGACCAGAGTAGCAAATCAACCTGCTTGAAAATCGGGACGACGGCTTAGGCCCCAAACCATCGAAACTTCTGCAGCCTCAAGTCTCGCAGTGAAGAAGTTTCTGGATAGCGGACAGTAGCAGTCGGTTGGGCGTTACGCACCGGCGGAGCAGCAGGCTGGATGCGATCCCGTTTTCCGCAACCGTCCGCCACTCACTGTGCGGGCCTCTGTAAGCGGTGGCGGGGCAGGTCATCTCCACAACCTGGACACAGCGGTCACGGTTACGATGGACGATGCAGCGAATCTCATGAATGAACCACGGGGGCAGCCTCCCTTGCACTTGAGGTCGCAGCAGCAAACGTGAGAGATGCAACTCGTTCTGTCTGATCTCGCTCTGTGCCTGCAACGGAGCGGCTCACTCTTCATTTGGCAGTATGCGTAAAGTTGGCTTCCATCAGGGGATAACCGCGCTGTTTCCACGCGCCCAATCCGCCACGCACAGGATGAACGTGAGTGCGGCCGATTTTTTGCAATGCGAGCGCCGCTTTTACACTGGTCTTTTCATTCGGACAATTGCAGTACGTGAAGATCTCGCGGTCCCGGGGAATGTCGGCTTGGAATTCAATCAGCTCTCCAGGAGTTATATGTACCGCGCCCGGGAGCATAAGCGCGTCCTCCTTCAATTCATGTGGCGAACGCAGGTCGATGATGAATACCGGTTCCCCTTGGTCCAACTTGGACTTCAAGTATTCCGGGTTGACCCGCGTGGTGCGGAACTGGCGCAGGAAAGACTGCTTCTTCCAAACTCGGTACAGAAACCAAATCACGACCACAAGCCCAAAGACAACGAACGCAACATGGCCCAACCAATGCAAGAGCTTCAAGTCTCTGCGTATGGCGTCGCCAAAAGACCTGCCGGCAAAAACCAACGTTGCTCCCCATAAGAGCGATCCAGCAGCGTCATAGAGAAGAAAAACGCTGTATAGCATGGCGCGTTGCCCTGCCAGCGGCGGAGCCATCAAGCTCAGACCCGGAATAAATTTTGCCACCAGCAAAGTGCTAGCCCGCTGTTTCTTGATGGCAATCTCTGTTCTACGGACGCAGGAGGACGTCTCCAGAGTGTACCGGCAAAGGAAGCCCAAGGCTCGGGTCCCAAACCGCCGTCCCAGGAGAAACCAGAAAGAGTCTGCCAGCAGACAGGCCGCCACAACAAGAAGAAGAACGGCGGGCAGGCTGACAGAGCGCTCCACGCTGAGGGTTCCCGCAGCCAGTAGCAACGGCTCGGCCGGTATCGGTATCCCGAACTGCTCCAACAGCACCCAGGAGAACAGTACGAGATATTCGTAGTGGACGAAAAAGTGAAAGACCGCGTTCATGGTTGCCTTGTTCTTGCGGGTCGGATAGGTCTACCCTGATACGTTCTATCACCAGCCCCGGAAACAAACGTGATGGAAGGAGTATACTCACGGCGAATGCAGAAGCCTAGCTACCAGGATCCGGCTCAATGGGGTGGCACTCCGATCATTCTCACCCCAATCGGTACCATCCGCACGCCCTTTCGGGACAGCGTCGGAATGCCGATCCAGAGTTCGTTTGCATCCGGTGTTGAGGGCGTCATAGAGTTGTTCCCACAACTCCTTCAGGGGCTGCATGACCTTGATGGCTTTGAACGACTGTGGGTAATGTACTACTTCCATCGGGCTGTGGCCCCAAAGCTGATGGTAAGTCCGTATCTCGATCCGGTTGAGCATGGCATTTTTGCCACACGTTCTCCTGCGAGGCCTAACAAGATCGGGATGTCCCCGGTCCGCCTTTTGGGCATTGACGGGCCCCGCCTTCGAATTGCCGATGTGGACATGCTTGATGGAACGCCTCTGCTTGACATTAAGCCTTACCTGCCGGCCTTTGATCATTTCGAGGTTGTTCGTACCGGATGGTATAAAGACACAACCATGCAAGTGGTCGCAGACAGTAGATTTGAGTTGAAAACTCCACAATCGAAAGTTAAGTAACAACAAAATACATATAACCTTCTTTAATTGCCTCGGATACATTCTCCAGGATGTGAAGCACGAGCTCCCAGTTTGATGCATCCATAACTTGCATCACCCATTTGTTCATCCGCCCATTCTTTGATCTTTCGATTTCTGCAAAGCCGTTGATCCAAGCATATGGTTGCGGAAGCGCAACCCACGCTGCGTTACTGTTGCAGGTCCGGAGAGGCTACATGGATGCGTCCTGTCGCCGGTTCCAGCGACAACGAGGCAATGGCCTTGGAGCGCCTCGTCTCGGCCAAGAGAGCTGACTCATGAGGACGTCGGCCTCCTGCACAAAGCTGGTATGGCCAGCAACCCCGCCGGAACGGTCCCGCCTATTGCACATGGGCAAAATGTCCCGCCGCCCGCTCGGCATCACTCTATCGGTCCGCTGGGAGCATGGGGTCTGTTCCCTCTCAGGAAGAAAGAGAGCACAAAGAACGCAGCCGCGCCAATCGCAAACACCTGATAGCCGTCAATATAAGCCAGCGAGTAGGACTGCACAATTACCTCCTGGTAGAAGCGGCCGTAAGCCTGGTCAAGCGCATGCGTGCTACTCAGACCGGAATAGAACAGCGCATGCGACATCTTCTGCAGCGATTCGGCGGAGAGTACGCCGCCGGGCGTCAGGTTGGGAACCAGAATCTGCTGGTGATACTGCGCTCGCCGGGCCAGCAGCGTCGTCACAATGGAGGTGCCAAAGCTCATGCCGATGTTGCGCATGAAATTGATGAGGGCGGCGATGGAGTTGCCCTTTTCCTTAGGCAGCCCCACGTAAACCACCGTGGTGAGAGGAACAAAAAGAAACGGCAGACCGATCATCTGCAGCACGCGTATCCAGGATCCGACGCGAAAGCTGATCAGCAAATCCATGTGCTGCGTAGAAAACCACATGCCAAAGGCCATCGCCGCCCATCCCACATGCACCAGGCGCCGAGCCTGGATCTTGCCGAGCAGCCGCCCCACCATCGGCAACTCCAGCAAAACGAACAAGCCTCCGAAGGACATCACCAATCCGGCGTTCTCTGCCGTGTAGCCCATCAGCGTTTGCAGATAGAGCGGCATCATCACCAGCGTGCCGAACATCATCACGCCAAAGCCGAACATCATCAGGTTGCAGGTGAAAAAGTTGAAATGCTTGAATAGACGGACATCGATCACCGGATGCTCCTGGAACCACTCCCAGAGAACCAGCGCTAACAGCGTGCATGCGGCAATGATGATCAGCGTCACAATGAAGTGTGAGCCGAACCAGTCATCTTCCTGGCCTTTGTCCAGCACCACTTGCAGCGCCGCAATGCCAATGGCCAGCAGACCGATGCCGATATAGTCGATCCTGACGATTTTGCCCACCAAGCGGCGCAGATAGGGCGGGTCTTCCACCATCCGCTGCACCAGGAAGAACGCCAGGATACCCACCGGAATGTTGATCAGAAAGATCCAGCGCCAGGAGTAGTTGTCCGTGATCCAGCCGCCCAGCGTCGGGCCGATGATGGGCGCCAGCACCGTAGTGATGCCATAGATGGCGAAGGCCTGGCCGCGCTTGTGCTCCGGAAAGGAATCCGCCAGAATTGCCTGCGCCACAGGCTGCAACCCGCCCCCGGCAGCTCCTTGCAGAACCCGAAAGAAGATGATCGCGGAGAGGCTCGGCGCCAGTCCGCATAGCACCGAACTTAGCGTGAATAACGACAGGGAGATCAGGAAGTACTTCTTGCGGCCAATCGTGGTGGAGATCCATCCACTCAGGGGCAGGATGATCGCGTTGGCCACAAGATAGGAAGTAAGAATCCAGGTCGCTTCGTCGTTGCTGGAAGAAAGGTTCCCGGCCATGTACGGCAAGGCGACGTTGGCGATGCTGGCGTCCAGCATCTCCATAAACGCCGCCAGAGCCACCGCGGCTGCAATCAGCCAGGGATTGTGCGATGGCGTCCACGCCGCCGGGGCGGACACCGCGCTCCCAGCGCCCAGCGCCGCAGATCGATCTTCGTTCAAATCAGCCATGTCGATTTGCCCTTTTGTCTGCTTGCTCAGTGAAGCTGGACGCTTGGTTCAACGGATAATCCCACCTGCAGCAGATGGTTGGGATCCTGTCCGGGGTCAAAGACGATGCGAACCGGTACTCGCTGTACCACCTTGACGTAATTGCCAGTTGCGTTTTCTGGCGGTAGCAGACTGAACTGCACGCCGGTGGCGCCCGCAATCCCCTGAATCTTGCCGTTGTAGTCGCGGTCCGTGGCGTCCACGTGGATCTTGACGGGCTGGCCAGGATGCATGCCCTTCAGCTCAGTCTCCTTGAAGTTCGCCGTAACCCAGATGTCCTGCGTCGGCACGATAGTCATGAGCGACTGGCCGGGGGCGACGTTCTGCCCAGACACCGCGGTGCGCTTGCCCACAATGCCATCCACGGGCGCAACAATCGTGGTGTATTGCAGGTCCAGTTCGGCGCGATGCAGTTCGGCCTCAGCCTCGTCCACGGCCGCAGCGGCCGCTTGCGCATTGGCGCGGATCACTTGCATCTGCTGGGGCCGCGTATGCGCACTGCGCAGTTCGGCCTCGGAATCCTGCATCCTGCTGCGCGCCTGGGTTACCTCCTGATCGGCCGCCGCAACGCCCGCCTGCGATTCGGCAACCGCCGCCGCGCTCGACTTCGAGGCCGCCACCGCCTCATCGTATTGTTGTTGTGAGATCTCGCGTTTGCCGATCAACTGGCGATACCGCTCCAGATCATCCTGAATCTTTACATTGTTGGCTTCCGTCTCCGTGAGACGCGCCTCAGCCTCCTGAAACTGTTTTTCCGCCGCCAGAATCCCGGCTTGCGCGCCTTGAACGTCCGCCTCAGCGGAGTTGACATGGCTCATCGTACTCACGGAGGTAATCGGTACGCCGCCCATCGCGGCGCTGGCCTGAGCCTGCGCCTGGGCCAGATGCGCCTTGGCCAGTTCCACCGCAACCTGATAGTCGGTTGGATCTAGCTGCACCAGCACCGTCCCTTTGCTGACGAATTGCGTATCGTCCACGGTTACGTTGGTGACGTAGCCGGAGACACGCGCGCTCACCGGATGCAGATAGGCGTCAATCTCCGCATCGTCCGTGGTGGCGAACTGGGCAAAGTGATGCCACAGCCCCACACCCACTCCCACCAGAACCAGCAGAACGACCAGCGCAATGCGCTTCTTTTTGCCGTTCCCCTGGGCCCCTGTGGGCGCGGCGTTGGATCCCGTGGCCGATTCCCGGGCCGCATTCGACTCAGTTGTATGGACTTCCTGCTGCATATCATCATGTTGGTTCATGGCTATTTTTCTCCCAGATCCCCAAGTCCGTCGCGCTCGGCAACACCCATGGCGCGAGCCAGATTCAGTTTGGAAATGCTGTACTGGTAAAGGCTGCTAATGTAGGCTTCGTCGGCCTGCGCCACAGACTGTTGCGCCTGCACAACTTCAATGTTGTTGGTTACGCCGGAGGCAAAACGATCTTTCGCCTGCTGCTGCGTCTGTGCCGCCAGACGTGTGTTGGTCTGCGCCACACCTACCTGATTGGCTTCCGTGTCCAGGTTGAGCAACGCAGTGCGAACGTCGTAGCGAATCTGCTCTGACAAGTTGGCGAGTTTGCTTTGGGCCTGATGGAGCCGGGCCTGGGCTGCCTGGATCTCGCCGCGAACCCGCCCGCCTTGGAACAAGGGCACGTTCACCGCGCCGGCAACCAGATACGACTGATGGCCGTCCGTGATTCCTCCCGTGCCGATATCGCCCCAATTCGCATTCACGCCAACGGAGGGATACCGCTCAGCCCGCGCCGACCGCAACTGCGCCTGGGCCGCAGCCACTTCAGCCATCGCGGCCTGATAGTCGCCTCGATGCTGAAAGGCCTGGGCGATATCATCCTCAATGTTCTGCGTGGACATCGGGCGGAAGGGAACCTGCGTGGCCAGTTCGATCTGCTGACCGTCTGGCAGGCCGATCACGCGAGCCAGATTCAGCTTCTCCGTGGCGTAAGCATTTTCGGCAGCCAGCAGGTTTTCCTGCTGCGACTTTAACTCCACCAGTGCGCGCAGGGTATCGATCTGCGGACTCAGGCCGGCGGTTTCACGGTCTTTGGCAAGCTGGTAGAGCGCCTGGGCCGTATTCCGTTCAGCGGTGGCCGCCTGCACCTGCGACCTGCCCGCAATGGCCATCAGATAGGCGTTGCCCACCGCCAGCACCACCGTGTCACGCGCCTCCTGATAGCTGAAGCGAGCGGCAGAAAGCTGATGGGAGGCGGCTCGGGATTGTTCCAGACTGCTCAGATTCAACAGCGGTCCAGCGACGAACAGCCGTGCGTCGAAGACGTGGAAGGGCGCGGGAACCGCAGGAATCGAGGGCGGCAGGGTGCGCGGGCCTACCATCGCTGGAAGGTAGAGCGAATCTTCCGAACCGCTCACAGCGCCGTTGACATGCGGCAACAGGCTGCTGAGCGCCTGCCAGCGGCTGCCGTTGGCGGCTTTGGTGTCTTCTCCGCTCAACAGCAGCCCCAGGTTGGCGCGAAGCCCACGATCGATGGCTTCGCGCAGGGTAAGGCTCAGAACTCCCGCCGTCGGCTCCTGGCTGGGAACACTGCCCAGGAAGGGGTTCTGGGTCGAGTCGACGTCTGGCGTCTGCTGCGCAGGCATCGCGGGAACACCCAAGAGGAGGGCCGCGGAGAGCAGTGCGACCACACCATCCCTGATTCTGGATCGATTTCTTCGCAACATCGGCATAGGGTGACTCCTGTTTTTTTACTTGTTTTCTTTCGCCATGGCGGCAAACACCGGCTCGGCGTCGCCGATGATCTTGGTGGCCAGCGCAAAGCGCACAATGCGGACAGTCTCCAGCACCTTCTCCGGCGCTATGCCCTGCATCTTGGCCTTGTCTGCCATAGCCTGAATGCAGGCTTTGCTGCCGGCGGCAAGCGCTGAGGCAAGGTAAATCAACGTGCGCGTCTCGTCGTCCAGTGCGCCGGGCGTCGGCATGGCATAGCTGCGGGAGCGCAGGTGCTCGTACAAAAGTCCCTCGTCTACAGCCACTGCCTTTTCAATGGCTGAGGGGACTGAGCCCATCATCTGACGCATCATGCCGAAGACTTGCTCTACTGTTGGCTTTTGGTCCGTGTTCATCTGTTTCTCCTTGACTGTTGTCGTTGCGTGTCATTCTCTTCACCGGAAGAGAGTTGCTTTGCGTGTGCCATGTGCTCTGCTACAGAACGGCATGCTCTAACCGGAGCTGCCTAACCTCCTTCGATCAGATAGATCCACGAAAAATAGATTCCGATGGAGAGGAACAAGGCCCCTGTGAGTCTTCGCGCCCAGGCCTCAAGGGAGATCAGCCGGTCAAACAACCGGGAGATGGATCTGGTCCCAGACGCCGTGAGGACGGCAAAGGCAATCACCGGCAGGGCCGTGCCCAGCCCATAAAGAGCCGGTAAAAGGATCGAAGACCGCGAGGATGTGGCGAGAGGGATCAGACTTCCAAAGAAGAGCGCAGCCGACATCGGGCAAAAGGAGAGCGCAAAGAGCGCCCCGAGGAGAAACGAGCCTCCGAAGTCCTGCGCCAAGCTCTCCGTGATTCGAGCGCCGGCAAAGACGCCAACGCCCGGAAGCCGCAGTAGTCCGACCAGAAACATGCCCGCCAGAATCAGCACCGGGCCCAGCAACTGGTTGACGTACTTTTGCAGCAACAGCGAAAGCTGAGGGATAGAGAGCAGGCTTTTCACCACAAGAGCAGCAATGGCCACATAGGCTATGGCCCTGCCCATGGAATACAAAAGCCCGGCGAGGAGTATGGATCGCGGACGCGACACCGATCTGGCGACATAAGAGACGGCTGCGACGTTGGTCGCAAGCGGGCAAGGGCTGATCGAAGTCAGAACCCCAAGCCATAAGGCGGTGGCGGCGGCGATCCAAAGCGTACTCATCGCAAACGTCGTCATCGCAGGCCCTCTCCCAGATACGCGCGCACCTCAGCCTGGACGTAGCTTCTCAGCGCCTCATCATCCTGCTGCAACTGCCACGCCTGCTCTAGATCTTTGTACCTGACAGGCTCGCCCGCCTTCACCTTTACCAAAACCAGCGCACTCCAATAGACCTGATAGTCCGCTGCAAAGTGCCGGTTGGCCGGATCTTCCATGTCTACCGCACGCCACAAGATTGCGCCGCTCCGGATGGCATCGGGAAATCCGCCCACGATGGCGCTCTGGGAGACAGCCTCCACATGGCGACAGGATGGGCATTGACGATGACCGTGAAAGAAATACGCGATCACGCGAGTGCTTGCGGGCACGGTTGCCGCGTCGCCGGCATCGGATGCGGAAGCAGCGGTTTGGCCAGGATTCTCTACCGCCTGGCCGGCTTGGCGGCCGTAGTGATCACGGACAAAGAAGAAGAGGCACACCGCGATGAAGAGCAGAAGCACGGCTCTGAAAAACGCCTTCGCGTTCATTGCGCACCTCCCAGAGATAGCGGCAATGCTGCGCGGCTAGCCTGCAAGGCGCTCTGCGCCGGAAGATCGAAGGCAAGTTGCGCCGACGCGCCTGACCCAAAGGCAGGGCGGAAGAGCCTTTGGCCGACTTGAAGAGCTGCCTTTTCCACCGTTGCGCGGCTCGCATCCACGCCCAGCGCGCGCAGGGTCACAAGAAAGTCGCGATGCCTGCGCGCCCGGCGGTACGCAGGTTCTTGCGGCGGATGCGGTAGAACCTTCTCCGCGAGGCCCATGTCAAAATCAACCAACAGCGTTCCGTGGACCAGGAGCGATCTCCAGCGGCGGGCCTGCGCATTGCCGGAGATCTTCCGTCCAGCCACCGCGACGTCGCATATCCCTTGCACAACCCCGACCAGACCGAATGCCTCCAGCAACGCGCGGATCAGATCTGTGCCCTGACGGAAGCCCGCCATCGGGTCCAGACGATCAGGCGCAGGCGTCACCAGCGAATAGTTCAGCACGCCGCTCGTCTGCAGCACCGTGCCGCCGCCCGTGCATCGCTTGACCACATCTACGCCAAGCTCCGTGCACGCGGCTGAATTCACTGACTGCTCCGGGCGCTCGTTCAATCCAATAACGACGGCAGGCGGACCACCCCACCAGAAGCGCAGTACACGCCTTTGGGTGGAGAAGGCAGACCGCGCCATCTTCTCATCGAACGCGATATTTTCAGCCACCGTTGGGGCTGACCAGAACAGGACTTCCATCACTTTACCGGCGTTGCGCCGCTCCTGAACTCCTGATACGCCTCAAGCAAAGCGCGTTGGTATTCCGCTTCTTCCCCAGACGGAATGGAGTGGTAGACCTTCACCGCATCCAGCAACCCCGCGCCTGTGTCATCCGTAGAAACGCCCCGCTCCGCGCACTGCGCAAAGATCAGAGGCAACCCGTCAATACGAACCTTCTTCCCATTTAATTGAATCGTCCCGCCGGGGAGGGGACTCGAGCAGGAGCAACTACCTGATCCAGGCTGCGCGCCGTCTGGCATGTCTTGCTCAGGCTGCGCGCCAAAGATCGTGTCTACCTCGGCCGCAATCCGCTCCGCAACCGTCCACACAGCCTCGGTATCCTCTTCTGCAAGCGCCTTCGTCGAACAGTGACCTTCGCCGGCCGCGTGCCCCAGCACCTGTGGCACTACCAGCGCCACGCTTACCGGCCCACTATGCCTCTCCGTGCCCCATTTGGCGCATTGCTTCTCGCACCCGTCGACGGTGATCGTCGGATGGGTCCGGGCGAAGTTACGCTCTCCTTCATTGCCGGCAAGGAACAGCGGCAGGCAAAGAGTCACCGTTCGATCAGAGCGCAGCAACTCCAGAACTCGCCGCGCAGCCAGCCGCGAAATTGCGCCTTCGCGCAAAGCCTCGCCACTGCAAGAGATGATGCCGACCTTGGTGCTGTTCGTGTTCATAGCGCCGCGCTCTCCTGTTCCTGCAAGGCCGCCACCTCGCATGTAATGCCATTGGCAATCTCCCGGGTGATTGTCCAGCCGTCCTCGGTGAGAGCCGTGGCTGTGCCTGGCTTGGCTCCGCGGAAGTTGCGGAACGCCTCCGCCACCTGAAACGCCTTGGCTACGCTGCCGCCGGATATCTCCACATTCTTCTGCGCACAAGCCTTCGCGCATCCGTCAATGGTGATGCAGCGGTGGCTCTTGACCGCCTCTACTGCTTCCTGATCGCCCTTCACCAGCAGCGCCAGGCAGAGTGTTGCGGCGTTTCCGAGCGCCATCTCATCGGTAACCATGTAGGTGGCCTCGCGACCGATCAAGCCATGCACCTTGCCGATCCCGCTGCAGGGTATAACCAGCACATCTCCCTCTTTCAATGTCTGCGCCATCCTTCTCTCCTTCTCACGCTTCTTCTGCTTTGTGCTTTACTGCCGCCGCATAAGTAGCCCCGTCCAGCAATAAGTCAACGTCCTGCTTCCAGTCAGTCAGCCTCACTTCCACAATCCATCCCTTCCCGTAGGGATCTTCATTAATCAGGGCGGGATTGTTCAGCACATCCGGGTTCACAGCCACAACCACACCGGCAACGGGCGCCACAAGTTCAAACACCGCCTTGGACGATTCAATCGTGCCCAGCTCGCCGAACTGCTCAAATGCCAGATCAATCGCAGGCGCGTCGACAAAGTTGATATCGGTCAATGTCTGCTGCATGTAATCGGAGATCCCGACACGCGCCAGCTCACCCAGCGGACGCACCCAGACGTCGTTCTCATTGAACCAGTAGTCCGCTACAGGAATGCGAAACTCGAACTTGTCCTGCGTTACGATCAGATACTCCCCAGGCGCAGGAAATTCCGTCGATGGAGCGGTAGATGGGCTGGCCGCTGCCGGAGCCGTCAAACTTTGCACAAGGCCGTCGACTATGGTTTGCGCCAGCGCCAGACCATTCGCACCCAGGTTGAGCGTCGTCTCCAGCGTCAGTCCGGAAGACTTCAACGCGTCCGCAACCAGGACCTTGCGATCGATCTTGAGGTCCAGACTTTCCGCCAGCTTGCCGGCGCAACGCGTAGAGCAGCCGTCAACCACGATCAGCGGATTTTCAGCCAACGCCTTCTTGTAGCGAGCCAGCGAGCGATTCAACAGCACCGGGCAGATGATCTCGCTGTTCGCGGCAGAGGCCATGCGGATCGCAACCTCGCGCGTTACCGATCCCTCTGGTTTATCAAGTCCCGTACAGGCCAGAATTGCGCTTTTCATTGCGCACCTTCTTGCTCGCGGATGTTCTTGATCTGCGCGATGGTCGCCTGCTTGTCAGGGAATGAGAGAGCATCCGGGCCGCAAGTTTTGGAGCAGGCGCGGCAAAAGACTACGCAGTGGTTGGGGTTGGCCACCACCAGTCTGTGGTCTCCCTCACGCTGCTCGAAGACCCGGTGCGGACAGAAGGTGGCGCACTCCATGCAGAACGTGCACTTCTCGTAGTCGATCGTCGGATACCACGTGATCTTGTCCCTGGGAACGCCCATGAATGTAGCTTCAGACATCGCTCTTCCCTCCCATCTCGCATAGCTTTGCAGAGACCTTCTCGATCGCCTCGTCGGTGGTCAGATCGCGGATGTCGATCGCCACCATGTCCCGCTTCACGTCCATCCCTTTCGCGGCAAAGGCGTCGCGGAACATCTTGTTCTGCATGTTGGGAGCGCAGGCTGCGATCACGACCGGACGCTTGGCTTCAAGAAAATCACCCAGGAAGCGGTCGCCATCCACTTCGCATAGCTGAGGATGGATCGCGCCGTATTCGACAGGGAGTTCCACGCGCGCCCGGTTGATGAAATCCCAGATGTCCATCTTTTCGAAGCCAGGACACTTACCCGTACATACACACATCAGTAAACCTGGAAGCTGTTCCGCCATTCAGTTGCCCCCTTCCTGGATCAGCATTTCGCGAATCTCCTTCGCAGTCGGCACGCGTCCCGCGGACTTCACTTTTCCATTGATAGCCAGGCCGGGAGTCATCAGAATCTGAAACTTCAGAATCTCTTTGATCTCAGTCACCTTTTCGATCTGCGCCTGGAAGCCAAGCCCTTGAACAGCCTCTTCAGCGTTTGCGGTCAGCTGTTGGCACCGCGCACAGCCCGTACCCAGAATTTGAATCTGCATAGTATGTCCTTTCGTTGAAGTCTCCCCGGCAATGGAAGGCCTGTCGGCGCGCATGGATGCGCTCATCACCTTTCCATCCAACTCATCGGCAAAGGGGATGGCGCCCGCGCCGGCAGCAGAGAGAAACTCGCGAACATCGTCGGCACGGAAGATTCGGGTTGGCTCGATGCTCGGCTCCACAAATCCTGCAGCGATCCGTCCCGCCTTGTACTCCTCTTCCTGCATGGCTCCGGCCATGCGCCCAGTCCACAGTTGCGGATTGCCGCGGACCTGCGCTCGAATTTGGCCACAGAGCACCACATCGGAGACCGCAAAGCGCCCTCCTGGCTTGAGGTCCCGGAAAGCCTCCCGGAGCACGCCCAGGCCCAAAAGAAACTGACCGCGCCCCAGCCGATCCGCGGCCATCAGGCCAGATCCGAGGGTCACAGCTCTCAGCATCCCGGTCCTACTCGTGTCGTAGCTGTGCTCATCCATCAGGCGACCTTCAAAGTCATTCATGGCCATATTGCCATATAGACATGTCGCATGCTGTGATTTTGGTCACATCTGTGAGGATATTCGCAGGAGTCTGGGCATCAGGGGGGCGGATGGTCGCGCAGGGGACCGAGCACGCCGGGATGGGAGGGCTACGCCAGCGTCTCCCGCACCCAGACAAGAGCATTCTGGCGCACCAGATCGCGAATTTCGCTGACGAACTCGCTTACGTCACTCTGATCGGTTGAGGTGATTTCAAACGTCATGTAGACCGGCGTCCGCTCCAACAGGCCTTTCACGGTCGGAACCTCCAGGCGGAGATTGACGACATCAAAGGCACGGTCCTTCACCTTATCTTCCAGCTTAGCCAGGAACGCTTTGTCCCCGAATTCACCGGCAATCTCAATTTTTGCGCGCATTTGCACCTGGCGAAGCTCTGCCTCGGCGCGTTCGCGGGCCTGCGCAATCTGGAGTTTGCTGCGCTTCTCCGTTGCTTCCTTGTGCACCACGCTGAAGATCTTGTGCTCCCGCTCCGACTTCCACACCAGATCACGGGATGGAAAGGAGATCGCTTGCGTCGGGCAGACCACCGAGCATGTCGAGCATCCCACCATGCAGTTGTACGGCCGATCCACCTGGGCCTTGTGAAATTTGTCAGGCATGATCTCATACACTTCACGTCCACAGGTGACGTAGCACAACTCGCAGCCAATGCATTTATCGGCATCGACGGTCGGAAACCACGGGATCTCCTTACGGGCGATACCGTGCCATTGGCTCTGACTCAGATCTTTCGGCATAAAGACCCTTCCTTTTCTGCTCCCTGCCTGCCCACGAATTCTACCCACAGTTCGCCGTGGAAGCCGTACGTTGGTTGCGACAACGCTATCCTAAATACGATCGCATCGCTTCCCGGGGCCCCGCGTCATTGGCTCAGGCTCCATCTCTACTGGCGCTGCCAGTGGCGGATGCGGATCTCAAAAAAGCGGTAAACGACGGTGAAGAAAAAGCCGGCCGACCATCCCAGCAACAACACAACCGTGATGGATTCCATGACTCCGACCAGCCGCCATGCCCGCGGCAGCAGAATATCGCCGTAGCCGGTAGCAGAATAGCTTGTGGCGGAGAAGTAAAGGCTCGATTCCCAACTGGGCAGCCAATGCCGCCAAAAATAGACACCTGCCCAAAGGCTCACCTCAATCCAATGCAAGGTGAGGATCACGCCAAACAACAGAAGGAAGGTGGGCAGATTGCGCCGCGGGCGAAAATTCGCCTCCAGGTCTGGCCACTGCCGGGTTTGCCAGTAAAGCAACCCAAGCAGTCCCAGGGCGTGAATCAGCGCGCTCAGGAAGGCCAGAACGGTCGCAAGGAACATGGATTCAAGCATCCAGATCACCGTATCTCATCCGCAGATCGCCTCCGCCAGCCGCCCGCTCCACGTGGGCATCGCAGGCTAGCAGATCCGGCTCTTTCCTGGCGACTGCATGTGTATGGCCGCATCCCGGAATTGCCTCACCGCTCCAGCGTCGCTGCTGGGGTTGAGTCCCTTATCCGTTGCGGAAGTCGAGTTGCCCGCAATCCCCTTCCGTTCATCCGCCTCCAGAACGGCATGATCCGCTATGTCACATTTCTGTTGCGAGTGCTAGCGCTTGCGCTCTTTCAACACCTGGGTGGCGCAGACAAACACATTACAAACGCAGGGCGTTAGCAGACGATAATACACCGTTGTCCCCTCCCTCCGGTCCTCGACAATTCCGTGGGCGCGCAGCAGCGCCAGATGTTTTGACACCGTCGATTGATCCCCGCCCACAAGATCTCTCAAATCTCCAACCGAGCACTCCCCGCGGCTCAGGCGATCCACAATCATCAGCCTGGACTCATGCGCCAAAGCCTTCAGCATCTTCGCCTGCCTGCTAAACATCTCCCGTGTCGTCATGGTTTCACTCTATCGACTGCATGGCCATATTGTCATTCCTCCATTCAGGGAGGAATGTGATTCAGATCACGCTTGATGGAATTGCCTTACCGCGTTATCCAGTCGATCTTTGCCCGTGATCTCAACCCAACTGAGCCTACAGTTGAAGAATTTCAGACGGAGGCCAGACAACCGGGCGGGACGGCTAGCCGACAGCACGCAAGTTCCGATGCCTCCTCGCGACTCACCCGTAGCTCGTCTTTAGGAGCCGAACCACAGCGTGCTTCCACCCGAAAGCCCGCCCCCACCACGAATGTTCGTGGCGATCTCTACCCAGTCTCCCCGTACACCCCAGTCTCCCCGTACACCGGCGGCTCGCGCCTTATCTTCATGGGCGACGACCGCGTCCTCGCGGAGGCAACCTTGGCGTCAGGAGCATCTTTCCGCAACGGATTAAGCCGCCGTGCGGCCCGGTGAAAAAAGCGTTTCGTGAGCGCAGCGCGAGCTCGCATCACCATCCGCTGTTCCATAAGGCCGGGGCCTCAACAAGCTCCAATGCATGCGGGGTCCACGCGGCCAGAACTGCCAATCGCAGCCCGGGAATCAAGCCCAGCATCCAAATCAAGCCCAGCCGCCGAATCAAGCCTCGCCTGGAAGCGCTGCCGCGCACCGGCACGCAAGCCGGCCGGAATGGAAGCAGGCGTCGATGAGGGAGGCAAGGTTTTTGTATAAATTTGTATAATTCCGCGATGCTCGATGAGGATGCTGCCGCCGCCGCGAAGGCCGTCCAACAGCAAGCACGTTGACGCCGTTGGAGGGTCTGTACCGGGATGCAGCGAAGCAGGAACATGAGCGAAGGAGAGCAAATGCAAAGGTTGTGGATCAGCGTGTTGGCTGCGGCGATGCTGCCGTTATGCGTGGCGGCGCAGAGCTCCGGCTCCGCGCAGAGAATGACGGACAGCAGCACCATTCTGCCCGACGGAACGGCGGTGGTGCGGCGCGTGGTGCCGGTTCCAAAGACCATCAGCCCACAGGCGCAACACTGGCTGGCAAAGGTGGTTCCAGACACAGAGACCCATCCGACCATTGCGCAACAGCGCCAGGCAACGGACAGATGGCAGGCGGGTGCGGGCAAGGTCTCGATGGAGCTGTACCCCGCGAACCTGGGAGCGGCGACGATCGCCGGCGTTCCGGTGCGCGTGGTGACGCCCCTGACGATGACGCCGGAGAAGAAGAAGTTCGTGCTGATTAACGTGCACGGAGGCGGCTTCAAGGTGGACTCCGGCTCATTGACAGAGACCATCCCGATGGCGAACCTGACGGGGATGAAGGTGATCTCTGTGCTCTATCGGCTGGCCCCGGAGCATACCTTTCCGGCGGCCGTCGATGACACGATTGCGGTCTATCGCGAGGTATTGAAGACCTACCAGCCAAAGAACATCGGCCTCTATGGAACCTCCGCCGGCGCCATTCTGACGGCCGAGGTGACGGCAAAGATCAAGCAGCTTGGGCTGCCCATGCCCGGAGCTACCGGCGTCTTCTCAGGCACGGGAGATCTGAGCCAAGGCGGCGACTCGACAGCTTTGTTCGCGCTGGACGGGCTCTCCGGCTATCTTGCGCCACCAAAGAACAGGCTGAGCGACCTGACGTCGTACGCGGGAAAGACGAATCTGCGCGATCCGATCCTCTCTCCGCTCTACTCCGATCCGAGCGGCTTTCCGCCGACGCTGTTTCTCTCCAGCACGCGCGACCTGCTGCTGAGCGGGACGACGATACTGGAGCGGGCCTATCTGCGCGCAGGTGTGGATGCGCACTTGATTGTCTTCGAGGCGCTGCCGCATGCGTTCTGGAACAACCCGCGATTGCCGGAGGCGAAGGAGGCCGATCAGGATATGGCCCAGTTCTTCCTGAAGCATCTGGGGAAGTGAAGAGGCAGAGAGCAGAGAATGGATTGCCGTGAAGGGAGCGCCGACTGGCGCGCCCTTCACGGCGACTCGCGGCAAGCTCTTCGCAGCCCCGCTGGTCGCGCGGCAACAGATGGTCAAGCCGCAGGAAGCGAGGGCCCCGGCCGCAGCCGGGGCTCTCAAGCAAGATGCAGCCAGGTTAGAACGCCAACCGCTTCCAGCCCAGCCCCGCCAGCCCGAGCAACGCAGTCCCCAATAGCAGCAAGCTCGTTGGCTCCGGTGCCACGCTCGTCTGCATCGTCCACGTCCCAGGTGTGTTCGAGTTCGTGCCGTATCCGCTGTCGGCTAACCCGCCGAAATCCGTAACCTTCGAAGATGCATAGGATTGGGTGCTAATGAAACTGGTGGAATCGAAGATGGTGAGGTCCCACTGGTCCACCTCTCCGCTCGCGTTCGTCGAGACATCAAAGGATTCGGAGGACGCATTGAGATTGGTCACCGCCTGCTGACCATCCGTAAAGATGAAAGAGATCGGTGTGAAATTTTTGTAGGTACTGTCATCCCCGAACGGCGACGCTACTGTGAACGAGCCGCTGACAGAGTAGTTTGTCGTAAACGGCGGGACCGCATTCGTGAAATCGTTGCCTGTATACGTATACGTCGTATCTGCTCGCGCCACCAGACTGGCCGACAAGAACAGCGCTCCCGAAATCATCCACATCGCTAACCGCATAGAACTCCCCCCGGCCTCGCCCTCGCGAAGACCCGTGCAGAAGAAGACCCGTGCAGAATTTTCGTAAAGCTGGACCGCGTACGGAACAGACAGAGCACGCCACCCTCCAAGCCGTGCCCACGGAGGAGATAGTTTTCCACACTCCCTCGATCCGCATCTCTCCAAGGGAAATCATCATGCGGCGTATCCAGGAGAGTTTCGTCCTAAAGCGAAAGTGGCATGTGGTCTCCACTCTTTACCCCAAACCCCGCAATACTTTGCATAAAAATGGGATTTGGCGATCAGCACTCGATGCCCCCCTGACGCCTTCCTCGCGCTCGCCCTTGCCAGACGACCGCTCGTTCCAGGCTCCCGTCCTGCATGCTTTGCTTCGCCGGGATCCAGATCCTGCTTGCGTGCGCGCAACCGTGGAGAAGCAAGGCTCGCTCGGGAGCAACACCGGCACAAGCAAACAAGCCACGCTTTGCGTTTCTCTTTAAACTACTGATTTCATTTGGGATTTTGGTAGCGTTACCGGGGCTCGAACCCGGACTCTTCGCCTTGAGAGGGCGACGTGTTAACCAGTTACACCATAACGCCATGGACGGAGGGGATTCCGTTGTGACCAACTGAGTATAGCAAAAGCAGGACGGCTGGAAAAGCTTGCCAGGCTGGCCGCCAGAGCTGGCTGGGCTTCCGCTCTCACGCTCCTCTCAGCGGATGGTGACGCGCCAGAGGGTTTACTTGTGCGGCGCCACCCCACCTAAAGGCCCAGCTTTTTCACCTCGTCGTTGTAGTACTTGCGGTAGAGAATATCCCACTCCTGCGAGCCCTCTGGGATGATCCGGCGCTGCGAGGCGATCTTCTGGCGCGCCGCCGCGTCAATCTTCACCTCTTGCAGCAGAAGTTTGGTCAGCGCCCGACGAGCCTCCTGACGGATGGTGTTGCGATCCTCCAGAAAGTCGACCTCGTCGATCTCCGCCAACGTGTCCGCCACCGTATGAGCCAGCTTGTTCAGTTTGTCGTCTGAGATGCGAGTGGTGTAGGTGGGCTTCAGATCGGGAGCTCCGCGCATCGCGCTCATAGGACCGCCTTGTACTTGCGAGCCAGCTCCTGCTTCACCTTCTTGAACATCTCGGGATAGCTGGCTCCGGTTTTGAGCATATCGTCTTGAAAGGCTTCTAGGATCACGCGAACTTCCTCGTTGATGCGATCTTCAAGAGAGAGTTCTTCAATCAGAGCGGCGGCGAGCCGTTCTTCCACCAGGGCCGGTTTGCTGGTCCTGATCATCTTGGCGGCCACCAGTTGCTTGCTGGTCTGGCGGGCAAGGTAGCTTACGTAATCCTTCGAAAAAATCATGCGCAATCTTAGGTTAGCACGCAGACGATGGAGCGTCAGGCGGGTCGAACATCTGCGAGAATAGAGGCTATGGCCTTTGATGATTTGTCCGCAGTAAAGGATGACATGATCGCGTTCATCGCCGGACATGGGATGCGGCGCATGAAGAGTTTTGTCCTGGAGAACGTTCCCACCGTCGTCTTTGAAGAAGACGACGTGGACGGCTGGAAGGACTTTGTGGAACACGCCAAGGCCGCCCAGGCTCCTTTTTTGACTATGAGCGAGGTGATTCTGGAGCCCGAGGATCTCTCCGCCCTCATCAGCCAGCTCCGTAGCCAAGCCTTTCCGGATGGGGACGCCACGGAGTTGGAAGAGGCCCAGAGCCTGCAGCAGCACGTGGGCAAAACCGGCTACCTGCAGCTGGGATTCTCTCACGGCGGAGTGATGTTTCTTTACGAGACAGCCACCGAGTGGTATGACCTGTTCCAGGACTTGATGGATTCCGCAGCAGACCAGATGGGCGAGATCCTGCTGGATGACCGCGACGAGGAGTAGCCGCTGCCGGGAAGGAGGACGCTTGCTCTACCTCTTGCCTTCCGGGAGTCCTGCGCCCATGCGACGCGACGCGGATCGTGGCAGGGATGGCCCTCGCGGTGCATGGCTGGCAGAGAGCTGCGGCTAGCCCACGCATAGCCCCGCGGTACAGACGAACCCTGCGTCCTACCCTGGCCAAAGCTCCGGCAACGCCGATGGCCCTGAGCCAAGCGGTTGCAGAAGTTCGCTGTTCCGTCCAATGGAACAGAGCCAGGACGCCCACCGCGGTAAGGCCTATTTGGGCGGCTGAATACAGGAGTTGCGTTGCAGAATCAGCTCGATCAGGATTCATGGATGGTCGCCACACGGCGGAGTGCGGCGTCCGAGGAACTGGCGCAGGCGCTGGGAGTTCCTGAAGCGATTGCACGGTTGTTGATCAGCCGAGGTCTGACCACCGCGGACGCAGCCGGGGCGTTTCTCTCGCCTGCCGTAGGGCAGTTGCATAACCCCTACCAAATGCTCGGAATGCAGGCCGCCGTGGTCCGGCTGCGCAGGGCGCTGGAACAGCAGGAGCCGGTGCTGATCTATGGGGATTATGACGTGGACGGAACCGTGGCAACCGTCTTGCTGAAGACAGCGATGGAACGCGCCGCCGCAGCTCAGGGCCTGCAGGCCGACGTTCGTTATCACATCCCCCACCGCGTGCGTGAGGGCTATGGGATGCAGGATGCGCGCATCCAGGCGGCAGCCGCTGAAGGGGTGCGCCTGGTGGTGAGTGTGGATACCGGCATACGCGCCTTTGCGGCCGCCGCGGAGGCCCGCCGCCACGGGCTTGACCTGATCGTTACGGATCACCATCTGCCTGAAGTGCTGGAGGGGCAGGCCCCCGTTCCAGCGGCCGTCGCAGTCCTCAATCCCAACCAGCCCGGATGCCCCTATCCTTACAAGGATCTCTGCGGGGCCGCAGTAGCGTTCAAGCTGGCGCAGGCGCTGCTGGAGAGCACCGCGGCTGACGCAAGCCGACAGTCCAGGGTGCAAGAGAAGATCCTGCCCTCCTTTTTGAAGCTGGTGGCGATTGCCACTATCGCCGACGCCGTTCCTCTCACCGGGGAGAACCGAGCGATAGCCGCACTGGGTCTGCTGGAGCTGAGACACCCCGCCCAGCCTGGCCTGCGCGCCCTGATGGAGTTGGCAGCAATCGACACCTGTCGGCCCATCTCAGCCATGGATATTGGATTCCGGCTGGCGCCGCGGATCAATGCGGCTGGCCGGATGAATGTCGCCTCTGATGTGGTGGAGATGTTCCTGACTCAAGATGCCGCCGTCGCCAGAGTGCTCGCGGAGAAACTCCATCGCCTCAATGACGAGCGCAAAGCCGCCGAGGCTGAGGCGCTGCGAAACATTGAGGCCTACATCGCATCCCAGCCGAACACCGCGTCCTGTTACGTCCTGGACGATGCGCCCTTCCGACAGTCGGAGGCAGCTTTGCCGGAGGAGCAAAAACCGACAGCCTCGGGAGCCTGGCACCGCGGAGTCATCGGGATCCTGGCCGCCAGAGTCGTGGACCGAACGGCTCGTCCGGCGCTGGTCATCACCCACGAGGATGGACAAGCCTATGGCTCGGGGCGCTCAGTGAGCGGATTCCATCTGCTGGATGCTCTGACGGCGGTGGATGGCCAGGAAGCTGACAGGTTATTCACCCGCTTTGGAGGCCATGCCCACGCCGTTGGCTTCTCTTTGCCCTCGGAGCGCGTAGGCGAGCTGCGGCAGCGCATGCTGCACTACGCGGCGCAGCGGCTGGATGGAAGATCTCCGGAGCCAAAGCTACTCTGCGATGGCGAGGTTTGCCTGCGGGATCTGACCGCGGAGTTCTTCACCGCGCTGGAGCGGATGGGGCCATTCGGCCAGGGCAATGCAGAGCCGGTGCTGCTCAGCCGCGGCGTGCGGCTGGCCGAGCAGCCGCGCGTGATCCAGCAGCGGCATCTGCGTCTTCTGGTCGAGGATGAGGGCTCCGGTGCGCGCTTTGCCGCCGTCGCTTGGAGCCGCAAAAGCGACTGGGCCCACCTGGCGCTGGAACAGGGTTGGAAGCGCGGAGATCGTTTGGATCTCGCCTTCCGATTGCGTAGAAATTATCATCCGGTCTATGCGGGGTGGGAGTTGGAGATCGTCGAGATTCGCACCACCGACGCCAACCCCTAAGGCGAACGCCGCCAGAAGACGAGGCTTAGGCAGCCTCTGCAATTTTTTTTGACTCTCCGGCCTTGGCAGGTGAGTCTTATATACTGACATTTTGCTTATGGTTCAACAGGTTTCGCACCGATCGCGAAGAGGAATATGGACGCTGGCCGCGATCGCGGCGGGCCTTGTCCTGATCATTTATCTGCGCGCCAATGACCACCTGGTGGAAGTCAGAGCTGCGCGGGCAGAGATGGAGACACTCACCCAGACCAAGTCGACCAACGGGAAGGTAGACCCCGTGGACGGCTTCGAGGCCCACGCTCCCATCTCCGGAGAGGTAAAGTTCATCGATGTGCATCTGGGAGAACAGGTAGCCGCCGGACAGGAACTGGTGCGCATGGATGACACCGAAGCCCGCAAAGATCTGGCTAGTGCACAGGCCCTGCTGGCCACTGATCTGGCCACGCTGCAGATGATGGAACAAGGTGGGACGCAGGCACAACGCCTGAGCGCCGAAGGCGCAGTCAATACTGCACAGTTGCAGGTCCGGCAGGACCGGCATCGTCTTGCGTCGTTGCAACATCTGGCTGCTGAGGGCGCAGCCTCCGCCAATGAGGTCGCCCAGGCGCAGGAGCAGTTGCAGGCCGCACAGACCCAACTGAGCCAGGCACAGGCGCAGGCGAAGAAGGGTGTCCGCTTTTCCCCAGGCGACATTGAGGCCCAGAAGGCGCAGGTCGCAGAGGCTCAGGCGGCCGTCCAAGCGGCTCGGGCCCTCTGCGAGGCTGTGGACATCCGCGCGCCCTTCGCCGGCACCGTATACTCCATTCCCGTTGTGCCCTACCAGTTTGTGCAGAGCGGAGACGCTCTGGTCTACATGGCCAACCTGAATAAAATGGAGATCCGGGCGTACTTTGACGAACCCGAGATCGGCATGCTCCAGACCGGACAGCCGGTGTCCATCGTCTGGGCAGCCAAGCCCGGCGAAGTATGGCACGGGCATATTCTCCAGGCACCCAAGACCATCATCACCTATGCCGGAACACGCAATGTGGGGGAGTGCCTTATCAGCGTGGATGATGCCAATGGCGTCTTGTTGCCCAATACCAATGTCACCGTCACGGTCACTGAGATGACGCTTCATAACGTGCTCAGCCTGCCGCGAGAGGCTCTGCACACTGATGGGGTCGATTACGTCTTCCGTATTGTTGGAGATCGCCTCGTGATGACGCCGGTAAAAGTGGGATTGGTCAATCTGCAGCGGTTTCAGGTGCTCAGCGGCCTCAAACAGGGTGACATGGTAGCGCTGGGAGCGACAACAGAGGTAGACCTTACGGATGGTCTGCGCGTAAAGGTGCGTCCGTAAGTGAAACCTTCCGTGAGCAGAACCTGCAAGAAGAATCTGGATCAAGACTGGCTCCGCAGAAGGACAGGCCGGCTTGTCTTCGCCCAACCTCTGCTGCTGGCTTGGCTCCTGCTCCTGCTCTTCGCCGGAGGTCCGGCAGCGTTCTGCGCCGGATGGGCAACGGCCCGCCAGACCACAGGGTGCGCAACCGCGCAACAGAGCGCAGCGGAGAAAGCCTTGCTGAACGGCTACCTGGATGATGCCCTGGCCGACGCTCGCCAGATCACCACATCCCACCCCGACGATGGAGCAGCCTACCTCTTGATCTGCCGCAGCTACTATGCCGAAGAGCACGCCAACCAGGCCATTGCCGCCTGTGCCAAGGCCGTGCGACGCTTGCCCCAGAGCAGCGCTGCGGAGGACTGGCTCGGCCGGGCGGAGGGAATGGCTGCCAATGCTGCAGGACCCATCTCCGGACTCTCTCTGGCTCTCAAGGTAAAGGCTGCGTTTGAAGCCGCCGTCGCCCTGGATCCCCGGAATGGAGCCGCGGTAAATGACCTGAGCGAGTTTTATGTCGACGCCCCTGCACTGCTGGGAGGTGGACTCAACAAAGCGCTGGCGCTCGCAGACCGCGTGCAGAGCAGCCTTCCCCAACAGGCGGCCAGGATTCGCGCGCTAGTGGCTGAGAAGCAAAAGGACTACCCAACGGCAGAACGAGAGTTCCAGGCCGCCACCACCGTTGCCAACCAGCCAGCCGCATGGGTGGACCTGGGAGCGTTTTATCGCCGGCGCGGACAGTACGATAAGGCTGTGGCTGCCCTCCATCAGGCCCTCGCGCTGGACCATGACCGCGATGCAAGCGTGGTGGATGTGGCCAGTCTGCTTGGCAAGATGCAGCGGGAGACAGAAGTGCAACAGACTGCCTTGCAACAATACCTGCAAGGTGGGGCCAGGAGCGATGCCGCACCCGCGGTCAAGGTCTATGTGATGCTGGGAGAGATACGGGCCAGGCTGGGAGACGCAGCCGGCGCTAAGATCGATTTTGAAAAGGCTTTGACCATGGCAGCCGGTTATCTGCCGGCTCAACGCGCTTTACAGCAATTATCGTGAGTCCAACGGCGCAAGCAGGCCTCCTGCGCTGGGAAACTACAAAGAGGAGTCTAAGGGAAACAGATGATCCTGCGAGCTGGATGGGCGATCGGTTGGATGGCGCTGGCGGCCTGTGCTGCTGCTGCCTCCGCGCAGATCTCTCTGGGCTCGGCAGTGGATCTGGCGCTTAAAAATGATTCCCGCATCCGCATGTGGGAGGCGTCCGTGCAAAAGGCGCAGGCTGGGCTGAATGAGGCGCGCGACGTCTACATTCCAACTGCGGGAGCGCAGATTGGATATGGGGAGGGTGTTGGCGTCCCAACCGCTCTGCCAACCGTGATCAGCCTCACCGGCCAGTCGCTGGTCTTCAACTTTTCTCAGCGAGACAATATCCGCGCAGCCGCAGCCGGCTTACGAGCTGCCAGACTCTCCCTGGCCGACATGCGCAGCCAGGTGGAACAGGATGTGGCCATTACCTATCTGAACCTGAACAGCGATGAACGCAAGCTGGCGGTCATGGACCAGGAGGCCAGTGCTGCGTCACGGCTGGTCATCATCGCCCAGGAGCGCCTGGATGCGGGTGCAGATACTCGGATGGATCTGCTCAAGGCGCAACGAACCGCAGCCCAGATTCAGTTGGACAAGATGAGTCTGCAGGATGACGCCGCTTCACTCAGCGATCACCTGTCGCGGTTGATCGGGCTGCCCGACGATCAGCTCACCACGATTCAGAGTTCCATACCGGCCGTGCCAGTTGTGGAAGCTACCCACGATGAGGAAGACCAGGCCGATAGCCCCGGCATAGAGGCCGCGCTGGCCAATGCCAGAAGCAAGCAGGAGATCGCCTTTGGAGAAAATCGCTACCGACTTCGGCCAGAGATGACCTTTGGCATAAATTACACCCGCATTGACACCAGCCAGAACGCCTATACCACCTACTATCCAGCCTTCCTGAACAAAAGCGAAAATGCGTTGAGCGTGTATCTGACGATGAACCTTCCCATCTATGACCGGCACCACCAGGATGAGGCTGCCGACGCCATGGCGGAGGCGCATCGCGCGTACTTTGAATCGGAGACCCAGCGCGAACAATTTCTGGAGAGTCGAAGGAAGCTACGCCGGAATGCCGCGGAACTAGCCGCGCGTAGCAAGGTGGCTGAGCTCGATCAGGAGATCGCCCAGGAGCAGGTGAAAGTGATTGAGGACCAACTTACCACCAGCAGCAGCTCAAACCCGCAGCAAATGACGCCAGAGGATGAGCAGCGGGCGCTGCTGGATGAGAGCGGGCGAACCCTCGATCTGCTGGACTCTCAGTATCAACTGGAGCAGACCAGATTGGATCTGCTGGAGCAGACAGGACGCCTGGAAGAGTGGATTCAACGCGCGGCCGCGCTGTCGGAAGGCCTGCCCGCGGGCGCTGTAAACCACTGATTCCAGAACCATCAGCCAGTTTCCTCCCAGCCGGGTCAGGCTTGTCCCCCATACCGCAGAGAACCCCGCGAAACCCGGATTTCATGGGCAAAAAGTGCTAAAATCGAACAGGATAGTATGCCACTAAAAACGCTTCTTCTCAATCCGCCGTCCTTTGAAAACTTCGATGGAGGCGCCAGCTCGCGCTGGCCCGCGACTCGAGAGATCGAGTCCTATTGGTACCCTGTGTGGCTGGCCTATCCAGCCGGAATGCTGGAGGGTTCCAGGCTGCTGGATGCCCCGCCACACCATGTAAGCGCACAGGAAACCATCGAAATCGCCAAGGAATATGAGTTCCTGGTCCTGTTTACCTCCACCGTAGGATGGTCTGGCGACCATGCGCTGGCGCGGGCCATCAAGCAGGCAAATCCGGCCATGAAGATCTGTTTTGTCGGCCCTCCGGTCACCACAGACCCAGACCGCGCCCTGAATGAGTGCGAGGCAATCGACTTCATCTGCCGCCGCGAGTTCGATTATTCGGTGGTCGAATTTGCCAATGGCAAAGCGCTGCATGAGATCCTGGGCATCAGCTATAAGGACTCCAACGGCGTGATTCAGCACAACCCTGATCGCCCGCAGGTGGAAGACCTGGACGCCTTGCCATGGGCGACCAAGATCTACAAGCGGGACATGGATGTCACCCGGTACAACGTGCCGTTCCTTCTCCACCCTTACGTCAGCCTCTACTCCACCCGCGGGTGTCCGGCTCAGTGCACCTTCTGCCTGTGGCCGCAGACCTTGAGCGGACACGCCTGGCGCAAGCGCTCCACGGACGATGTAGCCGCGGAGATGAAGTGGGCCAAGGAGAACTTCCCCTTTGTCAAAGAGTTCTTCTTCGACGACGATACCTTCAATATCCAGAAGGCGCGCACCGTGGAACTGTGTGAGAAGCTGAAGCCGCTCGGTCTCACCTGGAGTTGCACCAGCCGCGTCACCACCGACCGCGAGACGTTGAAGGCCATGAAAGAGGCTGGCTGCCGACTGCTGATCGTAGGCTTTGAGTCCGGCGATCCGCAGATTCTAAAGAACATCAAGAAGGGAGCTACCGTCGAGCGGGCTCGGGAGTTTGTCAAGGACTGCCATGACCTGGGACTGGTGATCCATGCAGACTTCATTCTCGGCCTGCCCGGCGAGACCAAAGAGTCGATCCGTAATACCATCAACTTCGCCAAGACCCTGGACTGCGAAACCATCCAGGTAAGCGTGGCGCATGCCTACCCCGGCACAGAGTTCTACGAGTTCGCCAAGCGCAATCACTTCATCACCAATGAAAAGATGGAGGATGGCGGTGGCCACCAGATGGCGCACATCGAATATCCTGGTCTGCCCACGGAATACGTGATGGAGATGGTGCACAAGTTCTACGACGAGTACTACTTCCGTCCGCGCGCCGCGGCCCGGGTGGTATGGAAGGCTATTGTGAACCGCGACATACCTCGCCTGTACGTCGAGGCAAAGAGCTTCATGAAGCTGCGCTCGCAGCGCAACAAAGCAGCTCGCCTCAAGCGGGAGCAGAATGCGCTTAAGCCCCGTGAGGGCGTCGGCCAGAATGCGTAGAAGCTTCTGAACCAAAGGGCGGCTGGCGGTTCTACGCCGGCCGCCCTTGTTTTTGGGCTGGCCCATCGCAAACGCCCGCCTGTCTACAACCATAAAGGGGTGCGCGTGAAACACGTTCTCAGGCCCTCGCAATACGCCATTTTGCTGGGCGTGATGCTCTCAGCCTCCATCGGCGACTCTTTCCTCAAGCGCGGCATGGAGCAAATCGGGGCCGTCAACCTTCATCACCTGGGGCTGCTCTGGCACGCCCTGTTCAATCCCTATGTGGACATCGGGATTGTATTGCTGATTGGTTTCTTCTCGCTCTATACCACTGCACTGAGCTGGGCAGACCTCACCTTTGTTATGCCGGCGACGGCTTTTGGCTACGTCGTGATTGCGTTGATGGGAAGGTTCTGGCTGCACGAACATCTCTCCCTGTGGCGCTGGATCGGGATTGTGCTGATTGTCACCGCGGTGGGCTTTGTCGCTGGCGGACCTTCGCGAACGGAACATCCCAAACTGGATCAGATGGATGCCGGAGCGGGACGATGACCGGTGCCTCTCCGCTGCATGTCTGGTCATCCATTCTGTTTGTTGCCACCCTGGCGGTGATGGGCGAGGTGTTGATTGCCGCCGGGATGCGGCAACTGGGCGACCTGGATGAGCTTCGCTCCCGCCACGGGCTGGGGGGAACCATCGCCGCCGTGCTGACCAACACGCGGTTTGTGCTCGGGGCGCTGTGCATGGCGCTGAACTTCTTCTCCATGCTGTTTGCTTTGAGCATCGCCAACCTTTCCCTGGCGGGACCGGCGATCGCCGCTCTCACCTACGTGGGCAACGCCGTGGCAGCAAAGTTCTTCCTGCGCGAGCATGTGGACCGAAGGCGCTGGCTGGCTACGCTCTGCGTAGTGTTCGGCGTCATTTTGTTATCACGTTAGCCGGTGGCTCCCGCTCGCCACAAAAAGCGTGGATCTCTGTGCCAGCCACTCCAGAGCACCTCAGCGGTCAACGGATAGCCACCTCGTCAAACCAGTGGGCGGCAGGCCTGGAACCAGGAATCTGGCGTCGTTCCCTGTGGCGCGGGCCACGGCCTCAGCGGCCAGACGTCCGCTGCGCACGGCTCCTTCCATCGTCGAGGGCCAACCGGACTCGGTCCAATCCCCCGCCAGAAAAAGATTCTCGCCGGGCGCATCCGCTTTGGGCCGAAAGCGATCCAACCCAGGAGTTACGGAGAACGTGGCGCGAGCTTCCTTTAAAACAGTGGACTTGAGCAGCTTGGCCCGGCGGACCTCCGGGAAAAAACTCGCTAGCTCGGCCATGGCAGAGCGAAGAATCTCATCCGGCCGTTGCTGAATCTCAGCGTGGGAGGCGCTGATGACCAACTCAAGATAGTGGCCCTCCGCGGGGCCCTGCGCAGACCTCTGTCCCAACCGGTTCTCACCGTCGGCTACCCCCTCAACACCCTCCAGCCGACGAACGTCTTTCTTCCCCCGAATCGCGCTCTTATTGAAGAGCCACTGAATGCGGGTGTCCAGAAATGCGGCGTGTTCCAGGTCGGTCACCTCCCGATCCAACCAGAGGTGAATCGTGGTAATCGGAGCGTGGGTGAAGTGCTGGAGCAAGGGCAGGATATGCTGGCGCTGCGGCGAGCCCTCCGGAAGTGTCGCCAGCAGCCGCGCGGTCTGCTCAAAGGGCAAGGCCAGTATCAGGTTGGGCCCAGTGTGCCTCGCCACCCTCCCGCAGCCATCCAAGGCAACCACCTGCCAAAGACCGTTGGGCAACCGTTCCATCCTTTCCACGCTCGTGCGATAACGCAGAACTGTTCCCTGCTGCTGGGCCAGCCGGGCTACCCAGCCATAAAACTCTGAGAGCGGCTGGGACGGAATGCCGAACCGACCACCTGCGGCGGAGTTGAGAAACGATTCGTGAAAGACCTGGCCTGCATAGCGAGTGGAACAGCGCTCGAAGGTGTCATTCAGCGTGCCGACGACGATGGGCTCCCAGAAGTGACGAATGGCGCGTTCGCTCTGCCGCGTTCGCCGCAGCCATGCAGAGAAAGGTTCATCGTCCCTGGCCGGGTAGCCGCGGAGAAACTCAAGCAGACCAATGGCGATGCGCGACTTGTCTACCAAAGAGAGCATGGGCGCACGGAGAAAGCTGAGCGTGTTATGCGCAGGCGCCGGCAGGGATCCGGCAGCGATCTCGCTGCGGCGAGCAGGAGCGTCGGCTCGCGATGGTTCCAGAAAGGTAATGCGATCGTACCAGCGGATGTGCTCTGCGGAGCCGGCTAGCCGACAGAGATCTATCAGGTTGGTGCAGCAGCCTAGCAGCACATGCTGCGAATCGATCACCTCATTCAGTGCGGGGTGGGTATAGGAGTAAGCGCGCCCGCCGACAAAGGGCTTGCGTTCCAGCAGGCAGACACTGGCACCGGCACCGGACAAGGCGACCGCCGCAGCCAGGCCCGCCGCACCGGCGCCCAGGATCAGAACATCGGGCGTAGGGGACTGGGTCATCCCAGGTACCTTGCCTGAAGAGATTCCACCATGCCCCGGGCCAGGATGGTTAGCTTGCGCGCCGTCGATACAGAGACCCTCTGCTGGAAGACGGCTGCCGGGTCGGCGGCAATTCGCTCCAGCAACTCGTGGTAGATCTGCGCCAGAACACGCATCGCCGGACGGGCCTCCTTGTCCAGCAACGGGATAAGGTCCACAGCGCTGCGATAGTACTGCTGCGCGCGATCAATCTCCAGCTGTAGCAAAGCGCGCGTGGCGTCGTCGAGCGGCGAACCCGCACAGGCCCTGCACACGGACTCCGCGCTGCTGCCAGTCTGCCTCATGTCGTCCGTCGGCAGATAGATCCGTCCTCGCTCAGCGTCTTCGCGCACGTCACGCAGAATGTTGGTGAGCTGAAAGGCGATCCCGGTGCGCTCAGCCAACTCCTCGGCGCGCGGGTCCGTGTAGCCAAAGATCCGAATGCAGACCAGACCCACCACGGAAGCTACCAGGTAACAGTACCGGTAGAGACCATCGAAGGTGTCATAAATATCCAGCGAGCGAGCCATGGTGCCCTGCCCAGCGGACTCCCTGCGATAGGCATCGCTATCGCCGCCAGAGCCCTCTTGGCCCACTATCAACCGAGTCACCCCCGTCTGCATCGGCTGCAAGTCCAGCGTCGTTCCCTGTACCAGCTTCTCCAGCAGTTCATCGGGGATGGCAAAGCGCTGCTGCGTATCCTGAAGAGCCAGAAAGATGGGATCGGTGACCACTTGGGCAGAACGAGAGGCGCGCCAGTCGGCCGTCCAGGCAGCCATGGCCTCACGGCGCGCTTCCAGGGTGAGGCTCTCATCGTCGGCTAGATCATCGGCCTTGCGCATAAAGGCGTACACCGCGCACATGGCGTTGGATTTATGCCGTGGCAGAACGCAAAACGAATAGTAAAAGTTCTTGGCCTCTCGTTTGGCAATCGTACGGCAGTAGGCATAGGCAGCCTCCAATCCAAGCGAGTGCGGATGCGAAGCGCGTTGTTGAGGAAGCCACTGAGAACTCATGGGATGCGGTCCTTGCCGGATTCGGCGCCGGCCGCTGCGGAGCCTCCAAACGCCGCCAGCAGTTTGCCTGTGACAGCCCCAGCCAGCAACTTCAGCTTAGCCGCCTTGGTTACCACCGGCCGAGAGCGCAGCGTGTCGTACCCCTGCGCGGCGATCGCGTCCAGAATGGCGTTGCCGCCTTTGACAAACAACCGCAGGCTCCAGGCCAGATCCGCGGCCACCAGATCGACAAGGCGCGCGCCGCGGTTCAGCCGAGCACGAGCGTCAGCCACCAGAAACTCCATCATCGCTCGAACATTGGCGTCGAACTGACGTGCTACAAGTTGTTCGTCGGATACATGGAAGCGCCGCATGGCGTCGGCCGGAATGTACCGACGGCCGCGTGCCCGGTCCTCCACAATGTCCTGATAGAAGTTCGCCAGTTGCAGGCCGGTACAGATCTCATCGGAGAGCCGCAGGCGATCCTCCGAGTGATACCCGCAGAGCATCAGCACCAGTCGTCCTACCGGATTGGCAGAGTAGCGTGAGTACCGCTCCAGCGTCTCCAGAGACTCATGATGGGTGTACACTTGGTCCTGCTCAAAGGCGGAGATCAGATCGTCAAAGGGCTCCATCGGTAGATGGCACTGGGCGATGGTGGGCTGCAGCGCAACGTACACAGGGTGCCGCGAGCGTTCCGGCTGGAGAAAACACTGCTGCAGCATGGCCCTCCAGATAGAGAGCAGACGCGTGGCCGTCTCCGTATCGCCCACCTCGTCTCCCAGGTCATCAGAGGTCCGGCAAAAGGCGTAGACGCTGTGAAAGTTGGGCCGCAAAACTGACGGAAGAACAAACGCTGCTACGTGAAAGTTCTCGTAGTGCGTCGTCGCCAGGGTTTTGCACCATCTCCGGGCCTCTTCCAGCGATGGACGCTCCGCCGGGGTCAGGTACACCGCAGGCGCACCCAGCAGCCGGTCATCAAACTCCCGCGGAGGAACCGCAGGTATTGAAACCGCGCTGGAGTTCGCGGTCATCACGGCTGCCCTCCGAAGATTTCCGCAGCTCCACCAGCTCCAGTAGTTCCACCAGTAAACCTATCATCAACACTGCCTCCGGCCCGCTCAGCGCTTCCCTCCTCGCCGTCACCCGAACGCTCCGGATAGATAATCGTCTTGATCTCCGCTGCAACGCCGTCCACAGGCCTCTTCAGCATGGAACGAAACACCATCGGCAAATCTTCCAGGCTCGCCACTCCGGTATGAAAATCCCGTCCGCGGAAGCGCCCTGAGACGATCAATTCGAAGGCTCGGCGAGCCGTGGCTGGCGTATGGTGAAAGCTGGCCTTCAGGGTCAGATCGGAGTAGTGGATCAGGTTGGTGTCCAGACCAACAATGGTGCCGCTCGGAGGTCCGCCGAACAGATTCACCAGACCGCCTTTCCGCGCCATCCGCACCGCCCACTGCCAAGCCTCGGGTGTGGCGACAGCCTCCAGAACAATGTCCGCGCCCCGCCCGTCTGGAGTCAGCGCACGGGCTGCGGCAACAGGGTCCGGAACATCCGAGATGCGCACCACCTGCTCCGCGCCAAAGTGCCGCGCGGTGGCGATCTGGTCGGCACGCTTCACCACAGCGATCACCCGCAGGCCCGCCAGCGATGCCGCATGGATGAACAGCAGACCAATCGGTCCCGCCCCCAGGACGATGGCTGTCTTTCCAACAGCATCTCCTGCATTCGACGCAAAGGAGACGCCAGACTCCTCCAGGCCACGGATCACGCAGGCCAGCGGCTCCGTCAGGGCCGCGTCCTCAAAGCACACGCCATCCGGAATAGAAAGGGTGTTTTTCTCTACAATCCGCGCCGGAATCCGGATGAACTCAGCGTAGGCTCCGTTGTTGAATAAAAGATCGTCGCACAGGTTCTGCTGCCCGTTCCGGCAGAAGTAGCACTGGTCGCAAGGCGCGGAGTTCAAAGGAAGCACCCGGTCGCCCACCGCGAAGGCCGTGACACCCGGACCTCGTTGCGCAACCGTGCCGGCCAACTCGTGGCCAAACAACCGGTCCAAAGTAAGCATCTTGGCGTGATAGCCCCGACGGTAAACCTTCAGGTCTGTACCACAGGTCAGCGCGGCACCCACCCGAACCACCAGTTCCCCAGGTCCGGCCACCGGTATGGGAACGTCCTCAATGCGCAGATCTTCCACGCCCCGGAGAACGGCCGCTCGCATGGTGCGGGGAATCTTCCGGTCTGCCACGGCTCCGTGCTGGGCGGCTGTTGCCATCCCTCTATTTTCTCATCCCGCGCTGCCCGGCAGCAGAGGCTCTTCCCATGATTTACTGGGCACAAGATCGGCGTTGCCGCTGGTGGCTGGGGCAGAGGAAGGTGCTGCGAGCCGCGCCTCCGTCAGAACGCATCTGATACCCTGAGCGAAGCGCAAACCATGAGATTTCTCACGCCCGACGCCTACGCCAAAACCATCGTCGCATCCGTGCAGGATTACTCCTTGATGTGTGCGCGGACCGTGGCCAATATCTTCTCCCGGCCCCGATACACGGCTGACATCTTCACCCAGATGGACTCCATCGGCGTCGGATCGCTGCCCATTGTTGTGCTCACCGGCTTCTTTACCGGATGCGTCCTTGCGCTGCAATCGGCTGTCTCTCTCAAAGAATTCGGCGCAGTCAACATGACCGGCGGACTGGTGACCATGGCAATGGTGAAAGAGCTGGGACCGGTACTGACAGGGCTGATGGTCTCTGGGCGCAACACCTCGGGCATGGCCAGCGAAATAGGCTCCATGAAGGTTACGGAACAACTGGATGCCATGCGCGCGCTGGGAACTGATCCTCTGCGCAAGCTGGTGACTCCGCGCTTGGTGGCAGCCGTTTTCATGTTGTTCTTTTTAACCATCATCTCAGATGCCTGCGGAATCGGCGGCGGAGCCTTCGTCGCCGTAACCATGCTCAAGCTCAACGCAGGACAGTTCTTCCATACCGGGTATATGAGCCTGGCGCATGGCGACATCGTCGAGGGCCTGGTCAAGCCGCTCTTCTCCGGGTTCATCATTGCAACCATCGGTTGCTACTACGGGTTGAGAACCTCGGGAGGAACTCGTGGCGTCGGCCAGTCAACCACACAGGCGGTGGTCTCCTCGTCGGTGCTCATCATTCTGGTCGATTTTCTGGTGACGCAACTCATGATTGGAATCTTTGGAAGGTAGCCGACCATGTCGACAATGGAGAACCCATGGATGGCGGAGTTTCTCTCCACAGGTGATCCCATGATCCAATTCGATCGCGTGACGATCAGCTTTGACCGCGGTCCGGTATTGAAGGAAGTAAGCTTTCAGGTCGCCCTCGGAGAGACTCGGATCCTGCTTGGCCCCACCGGCAGCGGCAAGAGCGTTCTCATGAAGCTGGTCAATGGGCTGCTCAAGCCCGATAGCGGCCAGATTCGCGTCTTCGGCCGCTTAGTCAGCGAGATGGACGAAGAAGATCTCCTCGTGATGCGCAGTCACGTCGGGATGGTCTTCCAGGAGAGCGCCCTGTTTGATTCGCTCAGCGTCGAAGATAACGTTGCCTACCGGCTGGAACAAGAGCACGTGGACCCCAGGGAGATTCGTGAACGCGTGCTGGAGGTCCTGCGCTTCGTAGACCTTGAGGACGCCATCGATAAGTTCCCTGACAAACTCAGTGGAGGCATGCGCCGGCGCGTCTCCATCGCGCGAGCAATCATCGGTCGGCCAGAGTTGCTGCTCTACGATTCACCCACCGGCGGACTCGATCCAATTACCTCCTCTACCATCATCGAATTGGTCGTCAAGCAAAGAGATGTCTCCCATGCAACCTGCCTGCTGATCACCCATCGACTCCAAGACGCGTTCACCCTGGCCACAAATCGCTACAACCTGCGCCAGAACCATATGGAACCCATACCCAACCACCAGGTCGACGCAAGCACAAAGTTTCTGGTGCTCCACGAGGGACGCGTAATCTTTGACGGTTCCACACTGGAACTGACCCATACCAGTGACCCCTGGCTCCGGGGCTACATCGAGTAGCGTGCGGCTAAATCGAGCCGCGCGAAACTATATCGAGTACACAGTCCCGCTCCCCATCCGCGGATAAGTCAAATCCAAAACCGCTGTTCTCCATCCCCCGAGTAAGCTCACAGGAGCCTTCCCGCAAGCCTTCCGGGATCGTTCCAGCGCAGGAGAAGCAACAACCTGACTCTCCGCCGGGCCATCTTCCTCAATAGGTTGGAAGTTGGAGGATCCTCACGGATTCCAAGTCGCTCACGCTCCTGCCGCCAGAGCGCGGTACAGCAGGTCCACTTCTCAGCCGAACACCAAACGCGCAAGCTCAGGATCTTAGCCAGCCCCTCCAACACCAGGACAGGTTCAGGCGAAGAGGTTGATCTGGTGGAATTCACCCTGCTCAACAGCCTCCACCTCTGGCGTGGACTCCGTCTCTCCACCCCAAAGACTCCCAACATCTTCAGATGTCTCTCCCTCGGCAGATTCTTCCCTGTCGGCCGAGTCGCCGGAGCCGTCCGGGTTGTCTGGGTCCACAGCGTCGCTTCGATGGCCGCGTGAATAAGTCACGGCCGCCTCGCGCGGCGCCTTCGGCGCACTCTCGTCCACGACACACTCCGCACGAATCACGGGCTGCGGCGGCTCAATCAGGGACTCATTCGACCGTACAAGGACGGCTAGGGAGACCTCCGGGGTGGGCACGGTTGCCATAAAGTTCGCCTCTGCTCCAGGCGCTGCCAGATGCAGATAGATATCGACAAAATCATTCGACCGCTCCAGCGGCCAATCTTACGGACGGGGAGTGGACGAGGCTGCACTTCCGCTCGCCGGGCCGCTTGCGCTGGGAAGGGTGTAGATCACCTCACCCGAGCGGGTGTAGTGAAGTTCTTCGCGCGCTGCATGCTCAATGGCGTCGGGATCGTTCTGCAGATGATCGATATGCTCGTGCAGACGCTCATTCTCCTGCTGTAACTGCTGCATCTGCTGCTCCAGCACCTTCGCTTCTTCTCGCTTCTGCACATAAGCGGTGATCCCATTGTGTCCAAAGATCACCCCATAAGCCACAACCACGGCCAGCGTACCCGCGCCTGCGGTCGCCGCGCGATGCCGCCAGCGATAGGCGCGATCCTTCGCGGCTTCCACCAGTTCAGGTAGCCGGAGGCTTCGTTTCGTCTTGTGTGACGCGCCTGGCGCGCTTTTCCTCGCAGCTTGCATCAGGGTAACGGCTTTTTATCCATCCGGCTCGCGTCCATCAGCCTCTCATCCGCAAAGGAATCCGTCCGATTGCCGACAGCATCTTGCCAGCTGCAAACCTCGGACCCCCACCAGAAGAGGGCAAATCGCAGGCCTTCTCTCTGAGTATCGCCCATTTTTGCGCCGAGTTGAGCCCCCTTGCAGCAAGGGAACCAGATTCGGCCACAGGCGATGGACGCAATCCGCCGATTGGATTTTGCTCCGGATCAGCGTCCTTGCAACTCCCGGGCTTTGTTATCCTAAGAAGTAGCTCATGCGCGTCCTATTCTGCATCTCGACAGCGGCCTTGGTCGCGCTCCTCTGGGCCTTGATCGCAATCGCACGACATATTTCGCGGGCCCGACGAAATCAGTTTCGTCCCTTGCAAGGCGAAGTGGCAGCGAAGACACAAGGCAGAACCTGAATGCCCACATCGTTTGCTGAGCATCCAGCCACTGACCCTCTCAGCACAAATCCTCTGGCCAGTGATCCAAGAGAGGTTGCGTAGCACGCAACGAAACTCCGGAACTCGCGATGCCGGAACCTGAAAATTAGGAGACCCCATGCAAACTATCACTCTGCGCCGCTCCCCCATGGCGAACCTCAAAGACATCTCCGCCACGCTCTCCGGCAGGGTTATCTTCTGTCTGGCAGCCACAGTGGTCGTCGCTCTTGCGGCGCATGTGGCCATTCCCCTGCCCTTTACTCCCGTTCCGCTCACCCTGCAGCCGCTGGCTGTCCTCGGGGTTGGTTTAGCCTTGGGTCCGCTGGATGGCTTCCTGGCCATGCTGGCCTATCTTGCCGAGGGCGCAATGGGCCTGCCGGTCTTCAGCCCCGTGGGTCTTGGAGGCGTGGCGCAGTTGCTTGGACCCACCGGCGGCTTCCTCATGGCCTATCCGCTGGTGGCGTTCGTGGCCGGCGCTCTCACCCGCAAGTGGAACTCGCCCACAGCTCGGTTTCTATCTGCCTCCGTGGCAGGAACCCTGGCCATGGCCATCCTTTACCTCATGGGGGCAGGATGGTTCATGCACTACACCGGCAGCCAGCTTCACGCGGTATGGATCGGGGCGGTGGCCCCATTTCTGCCCGGCGAATCCATCAAAGTGCTGGTGGCGGCCGGCGTCTACTCCGCCCTCACCGGCACACAGCGGCCGCAGGAGGCCTAACCCGTCCACCGATGCAGAGATCAACAGAAAGCGAAACCCGCGGAGCATCGCTCCCTTTTTCTTGCTACCTGTTACGAGAGCCTGGTAGCAGGCACCGAAACCAATACCTCAACACAACAGCCTTTCTAAAGCCATTGGGAACCACATGACGACTGCAACACAGGAAGTACGCGAGATCAAAATTGCCCACAGCCCTGACTCAGACGATGCCTTCATGTTTTATGGACTCGCTACCAACAAGGTACGGGTGCCGGGCTACAAATTCACTCATACTCTCACCGACATTGAGACACTGAATCGCCGCGCCATCGACGATCAGTACTATGATGTGACGGCCATCAGTTTCCATGCCTACCCTTACATTCAGGACAACTACACCCTGATGGCATGCGGAGGCTCGGTGGGAGAAAACTATGGACCCATGATCGTCGCAGCCAGAAACTACACGCTGGACGAGGTAAAAAAGCTCAAGATTGCCGTGCCGGGAACCCTCACCACAGCCTATCTGACCCTCAAACTCTTCGCTCCTGAGGTCGAGACGGCTACGGTGAGCTTTGACAAGATCATTCCCGCAGTGCTCTCTGGAGAGTACGACGCCGGACTGATCATCCATGAGGGCCAGCTCACCTACGGGCGTGACGGACTCACCAAAATCCTGGATCTCGGCGTGTGGTGGCGTCAGCAAACATCCCTCCCCTTGCCGCTGGGTGGTAACGCGATTCGCCGTTCGCTTGGCCCCGAGGTGCAATTGGTCACAACCAACGCCCTGCGGGAGAGCATCCAGCACGCGCTGGATCATCGCGAGGCGGCCCTGGAGTATGCCATGCAGTTTGCGCGCGACCTGGACACCTCCCTGGCCAATCGCTTTGTCGGCATGTACGTGAACGAGCGCACGCTGAACTACGGCGACGACGGACGAGAGGCGATTCGCCGTCTGCTGGACATGGGCTACGAACGCGGAGTGATACCGCAGAAGGCCCATGTGGACTTCGTAGGGTAGCCTCCTCCACTCGGATTTTCCCCACGACCCGGTGTGCCGGGTCGTGATATTCTTTTCAGGTGCGGCGAGTTCCCCCGCGCATCCCTTGGCGATCTACATGCAGTTTGCTTGTAGGCTGCTGCTCGTTCGCTTGTGCCCCTCCGCAGAGCTTCAGGAGGGACGTCCTGCGGCGAGTCATAAGGTCTGGACGCGTAGCTCAGCTGGTAGAGCATTCGACTCTTAATCGACTGGTCGTAGGTTCGATCCCTACCGCGTCCACCACTTCTCTTCAAAAAGTTGCGCCTCATTCTCGCTGCTCCCACTGAACGATTGTGGGGGCTTTGTGGGAGTCACCTTAGCTTGCTGCCTTCCGCTTGTGAAGTTCTTTCTTCCTGTTGCATTGATTGACCGTCAAGGCGGCCTTGGTGGTGTCTGGATGCAAATACCTCATAGTCGTCCTCATATCACCGTGACCCACGACCTCCGAGACCTCAACGAGATTCATTCCTTCGGCCACATTACGGTGGCTTCGCTCCCATGCGCATAGCGTCGACCCAGTTATTCCGACTGCGCTACCACCTCAACGGACGATTCGAGGACAACCGGAAGGAGCGCCGGGCCGCATGACCTCCACTTCTATGTCGCGCACCCCCAGGCTCAGCGCCCACACGAACAACGTCGGCCCAAGCCGAAATAGGCGGCCTCACTCCTCCGCAGCTAGCCCGCCGGAAGAATCCTGCCCCGGC
>JBMFGX010000023.1:0-53723 GCA_049977105.1 Acidobacteriaceae bacterium
TTCGGCGCACTCCACCCGCCGCGGCGCGTAGCGGAACCAGGTCGCGATCCCCCACAACGGCACAAACTGCCAGTGCCGCTCTGGCAAGCGATCGTAGCCGGGCGCTGGCTTCTGGCACACCGAGCAGCGTGCGCGCATGCCGCCATGCGGCGCCAACGTGATCTCGATCCCTTCCGCCTGGCCTTGGCCGACTCGCATACGCACGTCCTGGTAAACAAACCCAACAAAACGTTGCACCCGGTTCAGAATGGTCTTAAGCTCAAGTTGAATCGCTGGTCTCCACCGCCCGGTTGGCCACTGTCTTCTCACAAACAGCAGACTAAACCGTACTGCTGGAGTTCAGCGGTTCCTCGCTCCTCCCTGTCCTACCCAGTTGCTCAATTCCTTCGCCGCAGGCGCGGTGCGAAAAGTGGAAATCCCGCCGTCCTTGCGGGATTTCCATGCGCAGCCTCTTTTCCACCGCTTACTCACCCACAAATACTGCTATAGAGCCACAGATACAATCTCCCCTCCAGGTAGTACCATGATCCCGGAATCCCGCAAACCAGCGGAATGGATCTTCGCCAGTCCAGCCTCAGCTCAGAGTCAGATCTTCTTGCGGATGCGGCGACACTGGCCACCCACCTGCCGAAGAGCCTCTTGCAGCCATATCCGTCCAGATTCTTCCTCGACGGTGGGTCTTCCGCAACCCGTTCAACCCGGCAAAACTCACGCCCCCAAACTACGGATCTTCTTGTTACCTCGCTCACACCACACGCTGTTCGCAAAATCGTTTCACCACTCTTTCCAAATCCCGCTGCGGCTTCCACCATGATCCAGCCATCGAACCAACCCCATCTCCCCGGTGAACTCTCCGACCCTCACGCCGAAGGCACCTCCTCCGACCTGGAGCTCAGCTTCATCGCCCGCACCCTCTTCGCCTCCGCACTGGCCGAATGCAGTATCCCGCAGGCCGTCCAGCGTTCCCTGCAGGTTCGGGAGGCTTCCACTGGCGAAACCACTCTGCTGCTTGGCCATTCGGGAGCCTATACCCTTCGCCTCGGGCTTGGGACCATCCAGCGAGTACGCGTGGTCGCGGCAGGCAAGGCTGCCGGCCCACTGCTGCAAGCTACGCTCGCCCAGCTTAACCTACCTTCTGCTGTGGACCTGCAAGGCATCCTCATCGCTCCTGCGCCGCCCAGCGCATTACCCTCCGGCTTTCAGTTCTTCCGTGGCGGCCATCCCCTCCCCAATGCAGCCTCGCTGGACGCAGCCCACGCCGTTCTCGCCATGCTCCAGGCCATTCCCGTCTCTGCCTCCAGATCTCCAGACACTCTCTGCCTCTTCCTCCTCAGCGGCGGAGCCTCAGCCATGATGGAACTACCCCTCGACCCAGCCATCTCGCTGGAAGACACCGTAGCCTTTCATCGCATCCTGGTGCATAGTCAAGCCTCCATCGCAGAGATCAACTGTGTGCGCAAGCACTTCTCCGCCGTCAAAGGCGGACGCCTCGGCCTCCTCTCCCGCCGCACCGCCTCCATCTCCCTGTTCGTCTCAGACGTCCCCTCCGACCATATCGACGCCCTCGGCTCCGGCCCCACCGTGCCAGACAGCACCACCGTCGAGCAGTGCCTCCTCATCCTCAACCGTTATCAACTCCTGGACCGTTTGCCTACCGCGGTGCGCCAGTTCTTTCTCTCCCGCCCCGTTGCGGAAACGCCCAAGCCGGGAGAGATCAACGGCTACACCTTCACCCTGCTGGACTCCAACGATCTAGCCCAGGCAGCGCTCCATCACGCCACCCAGAAGGGTTTTCACGCAGTCCTCGACAACACCTGCGACGACTGGGAGGCTCGCGCCGCTGCAGATTACCTCCTCGCCCGCCTCGAGGAGTTGCGCCGTAACCACCCTCGCGTCTGCCTTGTCTCCGTCGGCGAGCTCACCGTTGCCTCTCCCGATAACCGCCTACTCTCCCAGGGCTGTGGTGGCCGCAACCAGCACTTCGCTCTCTACGCCGCCACCCGTCTGGACCCATCAGGTCCGACCGTGGCTGTCCTCTCCGCCGGATCAGACGGCATTGATGGCAACAGCTCTCGCGCCGGAGCCGTCGTCGACCAGCACAGCCTGCAGGGCCTTGGCCTGCGCGCCGCCGCGCAGCAAGCGCTTCAGACCTTCCACTCCACCCCATTTCTAGATAGTTTGGGAGCTACTTTGACCACTGGTCCCACGGGAAACAACCTTCGCGACCTGCGGATCCTGCTCTCTGCGTAGCTCCATCCACTGCTCACGGAGCGCCGTCAATCGCTAATTTTGATAAACTTCGCCAAGAAGGTAGAAAACGGTTTCAAATGAACATCGAGAACTCTCACCCCTTCACCCTCGCTGGAAAACACGCCGTCGTCACTGGAGGTGCCAGCGGCATCGGCCTAGCCACCGCTCACGCCTTCGCCGACGCCGGAGCCCACGTCACCATCCTCGACATCGCCGCCGACCAGGCCTCACAGGCTGCCGCTACGCTCTCCCTTCCCGGGCACGGCCTCGCCTGCGACGTCACCGATCCAGCCAGCGTAGAGCAGGCCTTCACAGAGGCGGGCCGCTTGGATCTGCTGGTCAACAGCGCCGGCATCTCCCACATCGGCACTCTGCTCAGCACCACCTCGGATGATCTGGATCGCCTCTACCGCGTCAACGTTCGCGGTACCTTCCTCTCCATGCAGGCCGCCGTCCGCCGTATGCAGCAAATTGGCGGCGGAGCCATCGTCAACATGGCCTCCATCGCGGCCACAGCCGGCCTGCCAGACCGCTTCGCCTACTCCATGACCAAAGGCGCCGTCCTCGCCATGACGCTCTCGGCTGCACGTGACTACCTGGCTGACGGAATCCGTTGCAACTGCATCTCCCCGGCCCGCGTCCATACCCCCTTCGTGGATGGCTATCTCGCCCGCACCTACCCCGGTCGTGAAGCGGAGATGATGCAGACGCTCGAGAAAGCTCAACCCATCGGCCGTATGGGCCGCCCGGAAGAGATCGCCTGGCTGGCCCTCTACCTCTGCTCCAACGCCGCCGCCTTCATCACCGGCGTCGACTACCCCATCGACGGCGGCTACTTCAACCTCCGCTAGACCACCCCCACCGCCCGACCCCTACCCATCCTCTCCATCCTAAGGCTGCAAACAGCACTCACTTTTCCTCCCCTTGTGCAACCTATTGCATAGCTTTGGATCAAAGTGGAACCCCACCCTCCCAATTTGGGCAATTTCGTCGGTCGGTGTTTGGCGCGTCAATTGCTATTTATTTCCTCCAGACACATGTAAAACCACCAAATCAGACAGAAGCGGGAATCCATCCGCAATCCTGGGACGCTCAGCATCCGAGGGGGTCGCCAGTTGCAAGACGCAGAGCCTGGATGTGGATCTGGATATAGACCCGGACGTAGATCTGTATATCGCAGTGACAACTTGAACTTGCCTGACTGAAGCGCAGACCCCCGTCCGCCAAACAGTGCGAGACGGCATAGGACGTATATCTAACTTTGCCCTCCTGCGGCTGCTTTTCGATACCGGGTCATGCCCGGAAAGGCAGTTGCAAAACAATTCATTGGAAGCCCTTCGGGAGAACTCCCGCGCAGCTTCCCAGACCAACGACGGATGCGATCCACAGCACATCCGGCAAGGAGATGTTAGAAATGAAGATCTTTCGATATATAAGTTTGTGTCTGTTGGTCTGCGGGCTTACCCAGGCTTCCTACGCCTTCAAGCTGGGCGTTCTGGATCCCTGGTCCTCCACCTACTACTACACCGGAACGCCGCTCGATATCTCCTTTTCTCATTGCGGCCATGACAAAGGCTGCGCCACCATCGCCAACGACTCGGGAGCAACCCTGACGAGCCTGATCATCGATGTCCCAGCAACCGACCTCGCCAGCCAAAAGTCGATCGATTGCTCCGCTACGCACGGTCTATTTTCAGCCTGCAGCGTCTCCGAGATCGACGGTAACAGCGAGTATCAGTTCGACTTCACAGGCGGCGACATTCCCGTAAATGACGATGGAGTCTCCCGCGACCCGGATACCTTCAAAATTGAGGAGCAGGGCGTCCCCGCGAAGGACATAACTGCCATGGTCGATCCGGCCATCGCGCCGGAGCCTGCCAGCATCTGGCTACTCTCCAGCGGCATCCTCCTCTTGGCAGGGTTCCTCTACCGTCGGCGTCTGCTGTCTGGCCCGATTGGTACCCCCATCGGTTCCTGAGCCTCTCCCATCGGCTGCTATGGCACGCTCAAAGCTGGCCTTGCCCGAACCCGGGCAAGGCATCTTCTTTGCGTTGCGGCAACCCACAGAATCGCAGCAAGCCTGCGCAACCGCTCCCCAGAACTCGACCGCCGGCACCGCCCACCATCCAGCGCTGACCGCTACATCTTGTACCGGCCCATCTCGTCGTCGTTCAGATTCTCCAGCCAGCGGCGAAGATCCTCTGGGCTCAAAGTGGAACTCCCGTTGGAAGACCGGCGAGCCTGCTCGTAGACCTGTTGAGAGACAAAGATCGGGCAATCAGAACGCAGCGCCAGAGCAATCGCATCTGACGGTCGCGCATCCAAAGCAATCACCTCTCCCGCCTGATCCATCCAGATCGTCGCGTGGAACGTGTCCTCGCGAAGATCTCCCACTACCACCCGGGTCACCCGTCCGTTCAGGCTGTCAATGGCGTTGCGCAGCAGATCGTGGGTCCAGGGACGGAGCGTGGTCGCCTTCTCCATCTCCAGCGCGATCGCATTTGCCTCAAAGATGCCAACCCAGATCGGCAACACCACCTCACCAGCCAGATCATTCAGCAACACAATCGGCATCTTCGTCGACGAATCAATCATCAGACCGCGAATCCGAACCTCAATCTCAGCTTCACGCTCAGCGTCGTCAGTCTCGGGTTTGAATCCGGGCAGATGCATAGCCCTAGTGTAACCCCTGTCCCGCTGGTCCGCAGCTCATTCAGCCCACTCCCTCACCGGCAATCCAACTCTCCTCCAACCCTCGCTTTAAGCCCTCGCGTTCAGGACTCGCTGCGCCAATACCTGGGGCGACAGAGAACAACTAGGTTGGGATACAGCCACGCCCAGCAAGGAACTGGGAAAGACCTCCGTGATGCGTACATCCATCACACTGCCCACCGGCGGGAGGCTCTCGCAAAGGAAGTTAACCGTCTTGTTCTGCGTCGAGCGGCCTGTCATCTGGCCACGCTGGTTGGGGCCGTGTTCCACCATCACAGCCATCACCTGGCCCAGATGCCGCGCGTAGTTGCGCCGCTGAATCTCGCGCTGGCGCCCATTCAAAACCGCCAGCCGCTCCACCTTCACCTCCTCCACAATCGAATCCGCCATATCAATCGCCGGAGTATTCGGCCGGGGCGAATACTTAAACCCATACACCCCGTCATACCCCACCTCATCCAGCAAACTCAGCGTCTGCTCAAAATCGCCCTCCGTCTCTCCCGGAAAGCCGACGATCATATCCGTCGTCAGTGAGATATCGCGCCGCGCCGCCTTGATCCACGCAATCCTCTCCAGATACCACTCTCGCGTGTACTCGCGCTGCATGGCGCGCAACACGCTGCTGGAGCCGGACTGCACCGGCAGATGCACATGGTCGCACAACGTCGGCGTCGCGTCGATCGCCTCCACAATCTCCCGCGTAAAATCTCTCGGATGAGACGTGGTGAAACGAACCCGCTGGATCCCGTTTACCTCGCCCACCGCAACCAGAAGCTCCGCAAAGCTGCGCCTGCCGCTGGGGTCGCGATAGCTGTTCACGTTCTGCCCCAGAAGCTGAATCTCCGTAAAACCAAGCTGAGCGATCCTCTGCGCCTCGGCGAGCACAGAGGCCGACGTGCGGCTGCGCTCTTTTCCTCGCGTATAAGGCACCACACAGTACGCGCAGAACTTGTCACAGCCTTCGATGATCGTAATGTAGCCGCGATAGGGGTTGGACCGGGCGGTAAACTCCGTGTCGAAGGTCAGGTCGGTCTCCCGATCGTCCAGCCCCGTGATGCGCGTCTCGCCCGCCTCCAGACGCTCCAGCATCGCCGCCAGGTGGTTGTAACTCGCCGAACCGGCCACCAGCGAGACATACGGCGCTCGCTCAAAGATCTTCGCGCCCTCCTGCTGCGCCACGCAGCCCAGAACGGCGAACTTCTTCCCCTCCCCTTGCATGCGCTTGTACTCGTTCAGCCGATGGAACACCTTCTGCTCCGCTTTGTCGCGAATCGAGCAGGTGTTGTAAAGAATCAGGGTAGCGCCAGCCTCGTCAGCGGCCTGGGTATAGCCCTGCTGCAGAAGCGTCCCCACAACCTTCTCAGAGTCGTGGGCATTCATCTGGCAGCCAAAGGTCTCTATATAAAAAGTCTTCATCTGCAACCTTCAGTATAGGCTGTCTGTGCCCGCCTCCCACCGCCTGTTACCCCAACTTCACCACCCTCGACCAAAACCCTGCGCCGCGACATTGGAACTCAAGTTCTCATACACCGTCATCTACCCACCCCATGCACGGGACGTCGCAATCATGCTATCCTCGCCCCGAATCGGAGGCAATACCATGGCGGATCACATTAACAGCGGGAACCAGTCCCGGCCGCAACTTCAAACCTCGCTGGAAGCTACTTCAACTCGGGCCAAAGAAAATCAAGCAGCCATGCTGGCGCTCCTCGCATCGCTGCGCAGCCAGGAAGATCAAATCCACCAGGGCGGTGGAACCAAAGCCGCCGCCGCTCAACGCGCCAAAGGGCGGATGACGGTGCGCGAACGCCTCACCCTCTTGCTTGACCCGGGAACAGAGTTCCTCGAACTTGGCCTTTGGGCGGCCCATGGAATGTATGCCGACTATGGAGGAGCGCCCGGAGCTGGCGTCGTAACCGGGCTGGGCAGAATCTGCGGCCGCATCTGCATGCTCATCGCCAACGACGCCACCGTTAAAGCTGGAGCCTTCTTTCCCATGACCGCCAAGAAGGTCCTCCGAGCCCAGACCATTGCCCTCGAAAACCGGATTCCAACCATCTACCTCGTCGACTCCTCAGGCGTCTTCCTGCCCCTCCAGGAAGATGTCTTTCCCGATACCGATGACTTTGGGCGCGTCTTCCGCAACAACGCCGTCATGAGTTCCCTCGGAATTCCACAGATCACCGCCATCATGGGAATGTGCGTCGCTGGCGGAGCCTACCTTCCCGTGATGACCGATACCGTCCTCATGACCGAAGGATCCGGCCTCTTTCTCGCCGGCCCATCCCTCGTGCAGGCAGCCATCGGCCAGAAGACCGAGGCCGAAGAACTCGGCGGAGCCGCCATGCACGCCGAGATCTCCGGAACCGTCGACTTCAAGGAACCCGACGATGCCTCTTGCATCGCCCGCCTCCGCAACCTCATCGGCATGATCGGTCAGCGAACCAGCGGCCCCTTCTCCTCCACCGCATTCGATGCCGAAAAAGACGCTCCCCGCTTCTCCCCGCAGGATCTCTATGCCCTGCTCAATCCAGCCCCTGGAGCCACCAACGTCTATGACATGCGTGAAGTCATCGCTCGCATCGTCGACCGCAGCGAGTTTGAGCAGTACAAGGCGGACTTCGGCAGAACCGTCCTCTGTGGCTACGCCCGCATCGGCGGACACGCCGTCGGCATCGTCGCCAATCAGAAAACCAACCAGTCTCAAACCGTCGCCATGGGCCCCATGGCGGGCAGCAAACGCATCGAAGTCGGCGGCGTCATCTATACCGAAGCAGCCCAGAAGGCCGCTCGCTTCATCATGGACTGCAACCAGAACCTCATTCCCCTCATCTTTCTCCATGACGTCAACGGCTTCATGGTCGGCAAAGATGCGGAATGGTCGGGAATCATCCGCGCCGGAGCAAAAATGGTCTCCGCCGTCAGCACCAGCGTCGTGCCCAAGATCTCCGTCATCATCGGCGGCAGCTTCGGCGCCGGCCATTACGCCATGTGTGGCAAGGCCTACGATCCGCGCTTCCTCTTCGCCTGGCCCTCCGCCCGCTACGCCGTCATGAGCGGAGCCTCTGCCGCAGGAACACTCGCCGAAGTGCGAGCCCGGCAGTTGGAACGCGATGGCAAACGGCTCAGCCCAGAGGAAAATAAGGCTCTCTACGATGAGATCAAGGCAGCCTACGACGCCCAGGCAGACCCACGCTACGGCGCTGCCCGGCTCTGGATTGACGCCATCATCGACCCGGCCAGTACTCGCCAGACCCTCATCACCGCTCTGCAGGCCTGTGCCCTCAATCCTGACGTGCCCAGGTTCAACCCCGGCGTCTTGCAAACCTAGCAATTTTGCCCTCGGTTCGATAGTCGACCACGGCACTGGGCAACTGCCTGTCTGCGGCTGTATCATTCGCTGGCTCGATCCAGAGCACGAAACTTGCGTTTTGAAAGCTTGTCAGCAACTTTCGGCGCCCTCCAGATCGCGGCTCAAAAAAACAGCGCCGGACTCTCAGACGCACCAAGACAATACCGGCCAGGGAGAAGAAACGATGGGTGTTGCAGTAGAGTCAATCGAACGGGTATACCCCTTTGTGCTCACCGAGGACCAGGAGGCCCTGCGCAAGGAGATTCGCCAGTTCGCCGCGCGCGAGATCGCCCCTTCCATCATGCAGTGGGATGAAAAGGGCGAGTTCCCCCTTGCCACAATCAAAAAACTGGGAGAGATGGGGCTCCTCGGTATCATCTTCCCCCCCGACTACGGCGGCGCAGGGATGGGCTATGTCGACTACGTGCTAGCGCTCGAAGAGCTCTCCGCCGTCGATGGCTCCATCGGCCTTACCGTCGCCGCGCATAACTCTCTGGGCACAAATCACATCTTTCTCGCCGGCAACCAGGAGCAGCGACGAAGATATATTCCCCGGCTTGCCTCCGGCGAGTGGCTGGCAGCTTGGGGCCTTACCGAACCCGGATCTGGCTCCGATGCCGGCGGCGCTCGCACCACCGCCGTCCGCAAGGGCGACCGATGGGTGCTCAACGGAACCAAAACCTTCATCACCAACGGACACTACGCCGACGTCCTCGTCGTCATCGCCGTTACCGACAAGTCCAAAGGAACCCACGGCCTCTCCGCCTTTGTGGTGGAGAAAAACACCCCTGGCTTTCGCCCCGGTAAAAAGGAAAACAAGCTGGGCCTGCGAGCCAGCGATACCGCCGAACTCATCTTTGAAGACTGCGAGATCCCCGCGGAAAACCTTCTCGGAGTGGAGGGAGAGGGGTTCGTCGATTCTATGCGGATCCTGGACGGCGGTCGCATCTCCATCGCAGCCCTCTCTCTTGGGATCGCGCGCGGAGCCTTGGACGCTGCCCTACGCTACGTCAAGGAGCGTCGCCAATTCGGTAAAGCCATCGCAGAGTTCCAGGGTATCCAGTGGAAACTCGCCGACATGGCCACCGAACTGGACGCCGCCCGCCTGCTCACCCAGCGTGCGGCCGTCTTGAAGGACGCCGGACAAAAAGTCACCCGCGAATCCGCCATGGCCAAACTCTTTGCCAGCGAGGTCGCCGTCAAAATCTGCAATGAGGCGGTGCAGTTGTTCGGCGGCTACGGATTCATCAAAGACTACCCTGTGGAGAAGTTCTATCGCGACGTCAAACTATGTACCATCGGCGAGGGAACCAGCGAGATTCAACGCATGGTCATCGCGCGCGAGATCCTCAAAGTACAACCTTCCCGGGGATAAAGCAGTCCTTTTCAACCGCGTCTCCAGACGCAGAAACCCAGCCGCGCCTTCGCGCTGCGTCGACATCCAGTCACCGCCACCCTCAGGCGCGGCATCCCACAAACAGCGCCACCGCGCCATGCCGCGCTGCACGCTCCAGTCTCAGCTTCCGGAGAATTCGCCATGAAGGAGCTCGTCAAAATCGTAGAGTGCCCTCGCGATGCCTGGCAGGGTCTCCCCGTTCAGATTCCGCCCGATCGCAAGGCCGCCTACCTGCAACGCCTCATCGCCACCGGCTTTACCCACATCGATGCCGTCAGCTTCGTCTCCCCAGCCGCAGTCCCGCAGATGGCAGACTCCGAAGAGGTTCTGCAACTGCTCGGCAAACCACCCGCTGAGGTGGAGATCATCGGGATCGTGGTCAATCCCCGCGGAGCCCAACGAGCCATCGCCACCGGCATGGTGAACACGCTGGGCTTTCCCTACTCCATCTCACCCGAATTTCTCTCTCGCAACCAGAGACAAACCCAGATGGAGGCGCTGCACGCTCTCACCGAAGTTCGCGACCTCGCCCACCACGCAGGCTTGGGACTGGTCGCCTACATCTCCATGGCCTTTGGCAATCCCTACGATGACCCCTGGAGCCCGTCCCTGGTCGTTGATGCCTGCGCAACCCTCAAGAGCTACGGCATCCACCAGATCTCTTTGGCCGATACCGTCGGCGTCGCCACCTCCTTCCAGCTCATGCAGGTCATCGGCGAGGTCGTGGCTGAGTATGCGGACCTCGAAATCGGGGTGCATCTGCACGCCGGCCCCAACGATGCCCCCGACCTGATCAAGGCCGCGTTCTCTGGCGGATGCCGCCGCTTCGATGCCGCCATCGGCGGACTCGGCGGCTGTCCCTTCGCTCAGGACGCCCTAGTCGGCAACATCCCCACAGAGACCCTGCTGGCCGTCCTCAGCGAACTGGATGCAGCCCTGTCGCAGATCCAATCCCCGGATCAACTCGAGGAACTCATCAGCCAGACCCACCAGATCGCGTCGGAATTTGGTCATCAACCCCTCAAAAACAATCACCACGTCCCAGGAGAAACACCGTGAGTTACACCACCATCCTCGTCGAGGAACAAGGTTGGGTGCGGACCATTCGCTTGAATCGCCCCGAGCGGCGCAACGCCATGACCCCCCAGATGCAAACCGAACTGATCGCCGCGTTGGAAGATGCTGCAGCCGGCTCCTGCCGGGTGCTCGTGCTGGAGGGAGCCGGTGAGGCATTCTGCTCCGGGCTCGATCTCTCTGCCCTGCAAGCGGCCCACAACAAGACTGCCGCAGAGCACCGCGAGGATGCCGAACGGGTCTCCCGCTTGTTCCGCACCTTGTATGAGCTGCCCAAGGCGACCATCGCCGCCGTTCACGGAGCAGCCCTGGCCGGAGGAACGGGCCTGGCAACCATCTGCGACTTTACCCTAGCCACGCCAACCGCCAAGTTTGGCTACACAGAGGTACGGATCGGATTCATCCCAGCCCTCGTATCGGCCTATCTTGCACTGCAAATCGCCGAGAAACGCGCTCGGGATCTGCTCCTCTCCGGGCGCATCTTTGATGCCGTCGAATGCCATCGTCTCGGCCTGATCACGGAGGTCGTAGATCCCCACGAACTCACCGCCCGCGTGCACTCTCTCGCGCAGACCCTCAGCCAGAACAGTCCTGCCAGCATCCGCGCCACCAAACAGCTATTGGCAGCGCAAAGCAGAGCCTGGCTGGATCAAGCCATCGCCTCCGCCCTGGACGCCCACGCAACCATCCGCGAGACCGCAGACTTCAAAGAAGGCATCGCGGCCTTCCTGGAGAAAAGAAAACCAGTGTGGTCCTGAGTCTGCAAACCGTAACGAGATCCCTCCCAGCCCTCGCTAAAACCTTATCGGCGCACCACTAGCCTGCTGAACCTGACCCGCCGTCACCTCCGGAGCCAGCTCAACAGAGGCAAACCCATCCGCTGTCACATCAAAAACTCCCAGATCAGTAATCACCCTCTGCACCACACCCGCGCCGGTAAGCGGTAGGCTACAGCTCCGCAAAAGCTTGGGCGCTCCCTGCGAGGTATGCTCCATCAGAACCACCACCCGGCGCACACCAGAAACCAGATCCATCGCTCCGCCCATTCCCTTCACTCGCTTCCCCGGAATCATCCAGTTCGCCAGATCACCCTTCTCCGATACCTGCATAGCCCCCAGAATGGCCAAATCGATGTGTCCGCCGCGGATCATTGCAAAGGACTCGTCGCTGCCAAAGGTCGAAGCACCCGGGAGAAAGGTGACCGTCTGCTTGCCTGCGTTGATCAGGTCGGCATCCACCTCGCTGACCGTAGGAAACGGTCCCATACCCAGCAGCCCGTTCTCAGACTGCAACGTGACCGTGATGCCGGCCGGAACATAATTAGCCACCAGCGTAGGCATCCCAATGCCCAGATTCACGTAAAACCCGTCGCGAAGCTCCAGCGCCGCGCGGGCAGCCATCTCGTTCCGGTTCCAGGGCATAGCTTAATGGGCCTCGCTGAGGTTGCCGTCGCGGATCGTCACCTGCTCGATCCGCTTCTCCGGGTTGGGGTTGTGTACCAGACGATGAACAAAGATTCCCGGCGTGTGGATCTCGTCCGGATCCAACTCCCCGGGCTGCACGATGATCTCAGCCTCGGCAACGGTCATCCTGCCGCAGGTAGCCGCCGCAGGGTTAAAGTTCCGCGCCGTTCGCCGATAAATAAGATTCCCGGCCGTGTCCGCCTTCCACGCCTTCACCAACGCCAGGTCCACCACCAGACCCCGCTCCAGGATGTAGGTTTGGCCATCAAACTCCTTGTGCTCCTTCCCCTCCGCCACAACCGTGCCCACACCTGTGCGGGTATAGAACCCAGGAATCCCAGCACCCCCGGCGCGCATCCGTTCCGCCAGCGTACCCTGGGGGCAGAACTCCACCTCCAATTCTCCGCAAAGGAACTGGCGCTCGAACTCTGCGTTCTCCCCAACATAGCTGGCGATCATCTTTCTCACCTGGCGAGTGGCCAGCAACAGCCCAATCCCCCAGTTGTCCACTCCGGCGTTGTTGCTCGCAATCGTCAGGCCGCGCACCCCGCTCTCCTTCAGCGCCGCCAGCAGCGCCTCCGGAATGCCACACAATCCAAAACCACCTACGGCCAGCAGCATGCCGTCACGAGCAATGCCGGCGAGCGCAGACGCTGCATCCGGATAGAGTTTGCTCCGGCCAACAGAACTAGAGGTTTCCACGGGCTTCCTGCTCTCGCTCAATCGCCTCAAAAAGTGCTTTGAAATTCCCCTTTCCAAAGCTTCGGCTTCCCTTGCGCTGGATGATCTCAAAAAACAGCGTCGGTCGATCCTCCACCGGCTTGGTAAAGATCTGCAACATATAGCCCTCGTCGTCACGATCCACCAGGATGCCCAGCCGCTCCAACTCCTCCAGCGGCTCGTCAATCCGGCCCACCCGTTCCTGCAGCTCCGTGTAGTACCTGTGCGGAACCGTCAGGAACTGCACCCCCTGCCGCTGCAAACTGGAGACCGTAGAGAGAATGTCATGCGTAGCCAGGGCCAGGTGCTGCACCCCCGGACCATCATAGAACTCCAGATACTCCTCAATCTGCGACTTCCTCCGCCCCTCCGCCGGCTCATTGATGGGAAACTTCACATAGCCATTGGCATTGGCCATCACCTTGGACATCAGTGCGGAGTACTCGGTGGAGATGTCCTTGTCGTCAAAGTGCTGGTAGAGCGAAAATCCCATCACCCTGGAATAAAAGTCCACCCACTCATTCATCGCATTCCAGCCGACGTTACCCACAATGTGGTCGATATGCAGCAGACCCACTGGCCTGGCGACCGTATCCTCCGCAACCGCCCGATAGCCGGGAAAGAAAACCCCCGTGTAGTTTCGGCGCTCAACAAACGTGTGGATCGTGTCGCCGTAGGCCCGTATGCTGGAGACCACCACGGAGCCCTGCTCATCGCTCAGCGTAGTAGGCTCCTGCACAGAGGCCGCTCCCCGGTCTGTGGTCTCCCGCCACGCGCCGGCGGCGTCGTCCACCCACAGCGCAATGGCTCTTACGCCGTCGCCATGCCGCAGAACGTGGCGGGCAATCTCCGAATCGGAGCGCAACGCCGTGGTCAAAACCAATCGAATCTTCCCTTGTTGCAAAACATAGGAGGCACGGTCTCGGCGACCAGTCTCTGGACCGGCATACGCAACCAGCTTCATCCCAAAGGCGGCGCGATAGAAATAAGCCGACTGGCGTGCGTTGCCAACGTAAAACTCCACATGATCCGTGCCATTCAAGGGCAGAAAATCTTTTATTGTCTCAGCAGCTTGTTGCGCTAACGTGGCCATGCGACGGAGCCTCCTCCGTTTGCAGCTTGGGCAGCCCTGCTTACGGTGCACCAGGCGCTTCCCTCCAGCAGAATGATCCTCGCGTAAGCGGATGTCAAACCGCTACTAGGCTCAGCGCCCACGCGAACAACGTCGGCCCAAGCCGAAATAGGCGGCCTCACTCCTCCGCAGCTAGCCCGCCGGAAGAATCCTGCCCCGGCACTCACCCAGGCAGACCCGTGGAAGCCCCTCGCCTTCCGCGTAGCCCTGCAGGCTCACCTCGTCGTCATCCTCCAAAAACCTGCGCGTTTCCCCACTCGGCAGGCTTAGCGGCATCTCCCCTCCCTGGGTAATCTCCAGCAGACAGCCCTGTGCGCCCAACTCCTCTCCAGAGACCGTCCCGCTCGCCAGGATGTCGCCAATCTTCAGGTTGCAGCCGTTACTCGTGTGATGCGTCAGCATCTGCGCAAAGGACCAGTAAAGATCACGCAGATTCGACCGGCTCAGACGCACCGGAGCAAGGCCCTGCTCGCGCATCCGTGACGTGGAAAGATAGGCCTCCAGGGTAAGGTCGAATCCGGTCTGAGCACCTTCCGGCTCGGCCAGATAGGCCAGCGGCGCAACGTCAGACGCGCCGCGCCCCTTGAGCCCCGTCCTGTAAGGAGCAAGTGCCTCCATCGGAACCACCCACGGAGAAACGCTCGTGGCAAAGCTCTTCCCCAGAAACGGACCCAGCGGATGATACTCCCAGGACTGTATATCCCGAGCCGACCAGTCGTTCAGCAGAGAAAGCCCAAAGAGACGTCGCGACGCCTCTTCGATGGGCACCCGCGTGCCCAGAGGATTCCCCACACCCACGTAAGCCGCCAACTCCAACTCGTAATCCAGCCGCTCGCTGGCCCCAAACACCGGAGCACCCTCCGCAGCAGCCTTGTACTGACCATGGGGCCTTCGCACCGGCGTCCCACTCACAACCAGCGAAGAGGCCCGGCCATGGTACCCAATCGGCAGCCAGGGATAGTTTGGCGGCAACGGCCGATCCGGCCGGAACAGTCGACCCACATGCGTCGCGTGCTGCATCGAAGCATAAAAGTCCGTGTAGTTCTCCGTGTACACCGGCTTCTGAAACTTCGCCTGCCTCCTGGAGACCATCAAAGAAGCGACCATGCGCTGCCGGCCTGTGTCGCGCCGCAAACTCGGCTCAACCCTCCGCAGCAGATCCAGCAGCCTCGCCCGCAACCCAGCCCATGCGGCCGGTCCGCAACCCATCAGCGCGTTCAACTGGGGCGCGCAGCAAGCCGCCTGCACCTCCTCCGGCAGATCCCCCAGCAGCCCACGCTGCTGCAAACCATGCAGATCCAGGATGAAACTCCCAATGCCAACCCCAAGATGAGCCTCCACTTGCGGCTCCTGCTCGCCTGCGGAGCCATCCATCGGAATGTCTCCACTGGCCGCAGTAAACGCGCAGTACGGCAGCCAATGCAGCGGAAAGCCGTTACCCGGCTCATTCGCTGTACCAACCCAACTGGTCGCACCGCTATCTTGCGGCAAACCCATCCCTCCTAATCAAAGACATCCGGTTCAACATCACGCTCAGCGTCACGTTCAGCATCTGCTCACCGCGTCACCGGCTTGAAGTGCCTCTCCAGCCCCTGCCAACACTCATAGTACTCATGCTGCAAAATCTTCTCCTCCATCGCATAACGAGTTGGACGCACCACCATCCGGGTCTCAAACATAAAGGCCAGCGTATCCGCAATGAATTGCGGAGCCAGTTCCGCATTACTGGCGCGGTCAAAGGTCGTCGCATCAGGACCGTGGCCAGACATGCAGTTGTGCAAGCTGGCGCCGCCCGGCAAAAAGCCCTCAGCCTTCGCATCGTACTGCCCGTGGATCAAACCCATAAACTCATTCATCATGTTGCGATGGAACCATGGCGGGCGGAACGTGTGCTCTGCCACCAGCCAGCGTGGCCCAAAGATCGCCAGATCCACATTAGCCGCTCCCCGAATCGCTGAGGGGGCCGTAAGAACCGTAAAGATCGATGGATCCGGATGGTCAAAGCTCACCGTATTGATCGTCTGGAACCTTGCCATGTCATACATGTAGGGAACATAGTTCCCATGCCATGCCACCACATCCAGAGGCGAGTGGTCATAGCTGGAAACCCACAGCTTACCCAGAAACTTTGCAACCACCTCAAACTCGCCCTCGGTGTCGTCATACTCCGCCACCGGCGTCAAAAAGTCGCGCGGATTCGCCAGCCCATTGGCGCCAATCGGACCCAACTCCGGCAGCCGGAAGGGCTGGCCGTAGTTCTCGCATACGTATCCCCGGGCATGGTGGTGGTGGATCAACTCCACGCAGAACTTCATACCCCGCGGAATCACCGCCAGATGTCCCGGACGAACCTCCAGAATCCCGCACTCCGTGCACAGCCGCAGCGCTCCCTGCTGCGGCAGGATCAGCATCTCTCCATCGGCGTTATAGAAGAAGCGGTCCGTCATCGAGGCGTTGGCCGTATACATGTGGATCGCAACACCATCCTGCGTCGCAGGATCTCCGTTCCCACCCAGCGTAATCAAGCCTTCCACAAAGTCCGTGGGAACCTTCGGAAATGGAAGAGGATCCCAGCGCATCTGGTTCGGTGGCGTGGGAACCTCATCAAAAGGGCCGCTGCGCAACAGCGTGGCCTCCGGAAAAGGTTGGTACGGCTTATGCACCACGGAGGGACGAATCCGGTACATCCACGTTCGCCGGTTCAGCCCGCGCGGAGCCGCAAACGCAGATCCGCTCACCTGCTCCGTATACAGCCCCAAGGGATGTCGCTGCGGAGAGTTCTGCCCCACCGGAAGCGCCCCGGGATGAGCCTCGGTTGCAAACTCATTTCCAAAGCCGGATTGATAGACAAGGTGTCTCAGATCAGACATGAATTCCCTCCTTCATTCACTCCTTCAAGGCTGCGGCCCTTCCAACTCCTAAGAATCCTCAGACTTCTCCGCTGCTGCTCCCGGATGTCGACCCGTTGCTTCATCCCGTTCCTCCATCGTTGAGCCACTGCGAACCCGAAATCCGCCGCTGGAACAGATGACCCTTTGCGTACGCTGCACGCTTGCCGCAGCCAACCACGCCCGTAGAATTCCGTCCAGCGCCAAACCTTCAAGCATCGAAGAGTATCGCACGAATACCCATCCTCGTGCCGCAGGAGCAAACGTTTGGTGCAACGGAAGCCGCCTCCGCGCTCCATCCGCAACCAGGTGCCCCTGCCCGTCGGGAAAAGTCTCTTCATAAATGCAAAAATGCAACGCATAGGGAATCGCTTCCAGCTTCCTGTCGATCGCTTGGACAGATAGCTCGGATCATCTAGCTTCGATCGACAGTTTGGACCTATCGCTCGGATCGAGAGATGGAACTCCCAGACCGGGTCTCCCACTGGAATCTGCAGCTTGCCCCCGCCTTCCTGCCGCCCAGCCACTCAGACCCCGCCTGCAAGCTTCGCCTTCCCTGGCGAATCCCCCGTTGCTCTCCGTGCTCCCACCCCAACGCCGTCCACTCCGGCCGAACCCTTCTGCTCACCACTCACCTGCCTGCAAACCGTCTCAGGCCCGCAGCACCCACATCAAAGCCGCACCTTCCAGCAACAGACACGTCTGCACCCACCCTACAGAGGGAAGCCGCACATCCCGCAGCGATCGCTGCGGAAAGCACAGCCGCATCGCCCCGGAGAGCGTCAACACCGCAAATAGAGTCCAATAGTAGCCGCCGCCCCACCAGACGCACGGAATGGTTAGCTCCAACAGCACCGCTCCCACCAGACGCACACCGTTCACCCGGCTGATCCAGCGTTCCGTCCATCGCGGGGAGAACAGATGCCAGAGACCAGACAATACCAGCGCAAGAACAACGATGGAGAGATAGATGGTCTTGTACATGCCAAAAGCCTATAGCGAAAATCTCCTTCGTAACCCCCGATTAACAGCAATGCTAATAGCCGCGGCGAGACAACCTCAGCGTATTGCAACATCAGTAATCAAAGGTTGAATGCTCACCAACCATGCAATCTGCAAGATCCGGAGACCATCTTTCCATAGGCACGAAAGAAGCAATCTTCAGAAATGCTAGTTACTAAAGATTGTTCAAAAATGGAACAGCTTTGTTACTTAGGTTACCATATTTGAAGACACTTCCGTACCATCTATCGGCATCTCTCGTTACCAATCTAGATCCGGAGGGAAGCTTTTGTTCAATCGTTCCTTCGCAGACAGCCCCGTCCTACACCCCGTCTTCTCCATCTCAGCGGGACGCCGAGCGCACCTCGGTCGCTGCCTCTGGCTCCAAAACGCAGCCCCGCCCGACGCTCCTCTTCTCCAGGCGGCATCCCCCCGCCAGCTCTCGCATAAGTTCAGCCCGGCCACCAAACCGACCCCGCTCAGCGCAAAATAGGCTGCAAAGCAGGAGCCTTCTTCAGTACACTCGGTGTTGGGCTAGCGTCGCCTCCGCACGGCCGACTCTGAACTCCACCACCCAGCGATGCCACACAAAAGACAGTCTCTTCATGTCTATTCCCTCCGCTCTTTTACTCCACCGCTGCCACACGCGGGCCAGCAGCGAAAATCTCTCACCAACCTATGCATCCAGAGAAGAAACCAATGCACACACCAAAAATCTTTCGACAATCGTTTGTTTTCTCCATCCTCTTCTGCTGCGCTCTCGCTTCAAAACTTACGGCCCAAGCACCGCTTCCCGATTCACCCGCCATCGAAGCCAAAGCACACCAGATGCTCTCGAAACTCACCCTCGAGCAGAAGATCACGCTGCTGGGCGGTGTCGACGGCATGTTCACCCAGGCGATGCCGTCCATTGATTTGCCGCGTCTCAAGATGTCCGATGCATCCGTAGGCGTGCGCACCTGGGGACCCACCACCGCCTATGCCGGCGGCGTAGCCCTTGCGGCTACATGGGACACCGACCTTGCGCGGCAACTGGGCGAAGGACTGGGCCGCGATGCACGCGCCCGTGGTGTCAACTTTTTGCTAGGACCGGGCGTCAACATCGCCCGCTCCCCCATCGCCGGACGTAACTTCGAATATCTCTCCGAAGATCCTTATCTCAATTCGCAGCTCGTTGTGCCCTACATCCAGGGTGTGCAATCCCAAGGCGTCATTGCCACGGTCAAGCACTACGCGCTCAACAATCAGGAGTTCGACCGTCACAACGCCAGCTCAGACGTGGATGAGCGCACCATGCGTGAAATCTATCTTCCCAGCTTCCAGGCCGCCGTCACCCAGGGCCATGTGGATGCCGTGATGAACTCCTACAACCTCGTCAATGGCGTTCACTCCACCCAAAATGCCTTTCTCAATCTCAAGCTGCTCAAAGGCGAGTGGGGATTCAAGGGCGTTGTCATGTCAGACTGGGACGCCACCTATGACGGTGTTGCCGCAGCCAACAACGGGCTCGACCTCGAAATGCCCAGTCCTAAGTTCATGAACCAGCAAACCCTGTTGCCCGCAGTGGAAGCTGGGCAAGTCAAAGAATCCACCATCGACGACAAGGTACTTCGCCTACTCAGAACGGAACTGCGCTACGGTTTCAGCAATCGACCCCAACTTGATCTAGCCGATGCCACCTATTCCGTCAAAGATCGCGCCATCGCTCTGCGCGGAGCACTCGAGAGCATCACCCTGCTCAAAAACCAGGGGAACTTGCTGCCACTCAATCCGCTCAAGGTCAAAACCATCGCTGTCATCGGTCCCGATGCATGGCCCGCAGTTCCCGGCGGCGGAGGCTCCTCAGAAGCCACACCGTTCGCTCCGGTCAGCATCGTCACAGGCATCGGCAACCTCCTCGGCCCGAATGCCGTCGTGCTCTATAGCCGGGGGCTCCCCGATTTTGCCGATGTCTGCAAAAAAACAAAATGGCAGAGCGGCGTCAAGGTAGAAACCTTTGCCGACCGCGACTTCACCGGCACGCCCCAGACAACCACCCGGCCCGAACTGACCAATTGGGCGCAGCAACAGTGGAGGCCGCAAGGAACTCCACGCAGCATCCGCTACACCGCCTCCTTCCAGGCGCAAAAGGCAGGGAAATACCTCCTCGTGGCTGCCGCTGCGGGGCAAGACGTATTCCATGTCCGCGTGGAGGGCAAGCCTGCGCTGGACCAGCAGCAAGCTGAAGGACAAGTACCGGAGTCCACCACACTCGATCTGAATGCCGGCCAGACCGTGACGGTCGCCGTCGATTACATACCCTATTCGCAAGGCACGCGATTTGCCCTGGGCCTGTCTTATGAACCCGACCTCATCCCGAGCGAGGCAAGGGAATTTGCAAGCAAAGCCGACGTGGTGGTCGTGGCCGTTGGCTTTGATGACGTCAGCGAGGGCGAAGGTCACGATCGGACCTTTGATCTCCCCTGGGGACAGGACGCACTTGTGGAAGCCATGGCTGCGGCCAATCCTCACACCATCGTGGACCTCACTGGCGGCGGCGGCATCAACGTTACCCGTTGGCTAGACAAAGTGCCCGTCCTGCTCGACGACTGGTACCCGGGCCAGGAAGGTGGAACAGCCGTCGCCGCAGTCCTCTTCGGCAAACATAACCCCGAGGGCCGACTGCCAGTAAGCTGGGATACCACCTGGGCCCAGAATCCCTCCTACCCATGGTACTACGGCAACCCCGCGGATGACACCACGCTGCACACCCCCGGTCCAAACGGCAAACCGGTCGACTACACCATCCGCCATATCGTCTACGGCGACAAGCTCATGGTCGGCTATCGCTACTGGACAACCACCGGCAAGCATCCTCTCTTCCCCTTCGGCTACGGGCTCAGCTATACAACCTTTCGTTTCTCCGCGCTCAACGTGCCTTCAACGGCTGCCGCGGGCTCCACAGTTCCGGTAACCTTTGACGTCACCAATACCGGAACCATGGAGGGCGCAGAGGTCGCACAGCTCTATGTCTCCGATCCGTCCGCCAAAGTCAATCGGCCCGAGCGCGAGCTCAAAGGCTTTGACAAGGTGTGGCTGGCGCCCGGAGAAACCTCGCACGTCACGCTCCATCTCAACGCGCGCGCCTTCAGTTATTGGGACGTGAAAACGCATAAGTGGACCCTCGATCCAGGCAAATTCGTCGTCCGCGTAGGAGATTCCAGCGAGAACACGCCGCTCAACCAAACTCTCACCCTCCAATGACAGGTGCAGGATCTTCGGTCACAGCTTCCGCCGAACTCATAGGAACATTCTCAACCTGAATGTTGAAGCTGAGTCCGGCCTCTGAAGCTGAGCCGTATTTCTAACCGCATGGCGCCGACACAGGTCAAAGGAGGGTGGTCACTGCAACGGCCCATTCTGGCTCGTTGGCCGGTTTGCCGCATCCGGCTGCATGGCTGCGGAAGCGCCTTCCCTTCCCAGCCAAGGGCGCTTTCGCCTTGCACGCCAGAGCATCTCTGCAACCCAGAGCGATGCTGCGCCTACAATCCTTGCCGCAAGGGCCGGCCTCCCAACATGCACCTTGGAGGCTCCGTCACTTTCCCATCAGATCGGACCCGTGTTTGCCTGGAGCGGATTCTCCATAACCCTGCCAGATGTACTCCAGCGCTTCAGGCAAGGTTTGGAGGCGGACGGCGCGGTCAACATGGCCCGCGTTTTCCGCAAAGACAAATTGATAGTGATAGTGCTTTGCGGCCAGCACGCTGGCCATGCGCTCATTCGCCGTCACCCAGTCGTGCATGCCATCGTGCATGCTGTTGGGGTTCAGCAGGTCGTGGTCGCCAACCTCCAGCCAGATGCGGATAGGTTTGCGCGGGCTCTCCGCGATAAGGTGCTCATGAAACTCCCATGCGCCGTGCGGTGTGGCCGGGTTGTAAGGCCACTGCTGGTTCACAAAGGTTCCTGAATAGGTCAGCACACGGTGGTAGAGATCGGGGCGATACCAGGCCATCTCCAGCGCTGCCGCGCCGCCGGAGCTGCCGCCCGTGGCGGCGCGGCCATCGGGGTTATGCGTCAGCCGGATGTGGGCGCGAGCTTCAACCCGAGGCAGAATCTCACCTTCGACAAACTCTGCGTAGCGCCCAGACATCGTGTCGTACTCCAGGCCGCGCTCGCTGCCCTGCGCATCCTGCCCGCCGTTGGCAATCGAAATGCCTATCATCACAGGGATGCGGTGCTCGGCAATGAGCGAGTCGAGGGCGGCGAAGAGCATCCAATCCGGGCCGTCGGCGCCCACGATGAAAGGCGCTGCCGTACCGCGCTTATAGGATGCGGGCACGTAGACGGCGACCTCGCGCGTCCACGGCGCCGGGCGGCTGTTGGTCACAATCATCTTCGCCGGATCCTTGGGGTCGGCATGGCCAACCACGTTGGGAATGCGGGCGATACCAGGGTAGATCTTGCTTTCAGCCGAAGTCATGGTGAAGACGGTGACGGAGCCGTGGGCGAAGCGCGGAGCCTGGCCGCTGGGATGAGGCTCGGCAGCAAACGCCGCAAGCTCCGGAGCAGGTGGGTGTGTGGGCCCGATGATGTAGTTGCCGTCAGCAGTCGGCGGCGGGAGTTGAGTGTCGGGCAACTCCGTTGCCTTCACAAAACCTGAGCTGTCAGGATGGCGCGTAGGCGGAGTAGAACGCCGGCTCTGCGCGGTCAGCGGCATGGAAGCAAACAGCAGAACCGAGGCAAACAAGATTGTGGGACGGGGTTTCACGGTGAACCTCCAGGGCCGGAAATCGGGATGCCTGAACTGTAGCCGGTTGGGATGCAGTTACGCCAATGAAAAGACGGTCCCCGCTTAATATTTTGCCCGCGGCCCTCCCCCCTAACACTCCGCGGGAGCGACGTGCGATCTGAGACTCTATTCAAAACTCGCTCAGGTATCGCGCCACGCGAAGCACACAGAGCGACCGCAATCCAAGCACCGACTCGCGCAGATCAACGACTGCACAGCGGTCACCCAACCTCCTCCAGTCGCCGCCTATTCCATTGCCTGGCGAAGATAGAATGGAAACAAAGTCGGCTCTGCCCTGCGCAAGCCGACTCGCAGGCTGCTCAGTCGGGCGCTGTAAACAATTGCATGTCGCCCGCAGTCAGGGGTAGATCCTCAAAGCGCGTGATCCGGAACTCAGACCAGTAGCCGATCCAGCGTGGATCAGACTGCAACGCCGCACCCAAAGTCCGGATCATCTCCTTGCGGATGCTCGCATACTCAGGCTTGTCAATCACATTGACGGCGTCTTCGCTGTCGAGCGCAAAGAGTTCGTCAATCTCCGATCCGCAGTTATAGCTGTACAAGTAACGGCGGCCATCCAAAGCGCGGTGCTGGATCCCGCAGCAGAAGTTGACGCCCACATGCCAGCCTCCGAAAAATAAAAGGTCACGTTGCGCCGTACCCTGCCCCGACCGAAGCGCCGGCAGCAGCGAAACCCCATCGAACTGGGCTTCAGCCCGGATTCCAGCAAGTTCCAGTATCGTCTGCGAGAGGTCGAGAAGCGACGCAGGTGTATCCACCGTTGCAGGCCGGGAATCTCCCGCCGGGAGCCGCAAAACCATCGGCACACGAACCACGTCAGGATGCAGATACGCGCCCTTATCCACAGTGGCGCGGCGGCCATTCATCTCCCCGTGATCAGCGATGAATGCGATCATCATCTCGTCGTAGAGTCCCAGTTCCTTCAGGCGAGCGAGCACCATCCCAATAGCGCGGTCGACAATCTCCATCTGCAGCGCGCCCGCCACACGATAGTCGATCAATTGTTGCCGGTCGTAGATGCCCCAGTAGCGGCGGTAGATGTCCACGATCACCGGCTCGTTCGGCGCTCGTTTGAAATCGCGTTGCCGGGCGGCGTTCCAGGAATCCGGACAATCCATGATCTCCCGCAACGTCCGCTCTCGCTCTTCAAAGCCCGCCGGGATGGAAAACGGCTGGTGTGGGTCAAAGAAATCAAGCTGCAGGTAAACGGGTTGCCGCTCCATCGAGCCGTCGGCAACCAGACTCTCGATCGTCTCCACAGCTCTCTTGCCAAGGTAATAACTGTACTGCGCCTCCAGGGGAAACGGCCTGCCATCCTCCTGCACAATCCAGCCCCCAGCCGAATTTCCAGCGGTGGTGCGGTCCTGCAAGCGGAAGACAATCTCGCGCGAATACTTCTGCGGTTTCACACCCAGGCTGCGTTGGTAGGCCAGAAACTCCTCATCGTCAAAGACCGGCGGCGACCAGCGGTCCCAGAGTGGATTGCTTTCGCTCAAGGCGCCAATCGATTTTTTGCTGCCCACGTGCCACTTGCCAATCTGCCGGGTAATGTAGCCGGCGGCCTGCAAATACTCCGGGAAGATGATGTCGTCAGCAAGCAGCTCTGTCTCCAGCCCCTTGGGCGAGCGCTCGCTGTTTCCTTGCACGTAACTGTAGCGGCCAGTCAGGTAGGACGCGCGTGAAGGCGAACAAAGAGGCGCCGTGCAGAAGGCGTTGGGGAAAAAGGTTCCATCCTGCATAAGGGAACGGATCGCAGGAATTTCTACGCTCCGGGAAAGAGCGCGCTCAGGATGGTAGAGATCAGGGCTCACCATATCCGTGCTGATCAGCAAAACGTGTGGCCGCTTCCCCTTTGTGTCATCAACCAACGCGCGTGCGCTGGAACTCTCCTGGGAAAAGCGCAACTGGCCGGACAGCGCCGATCCGGAAGTCAAACCAGAGAGACTCCCCTGCCGGGATTCTGCACCCGCGCCAAGACCACCGTTCAACCACTGGTCCATAAAACTACTCCTCTCCACGACCCCATAAGAACTCGTATCAGTTCTTCTGCGCAGCACCAAGCTCAAACAACGCAACTACCCGGCAGCCTACTGATTCACGCCACTCGCCAGAAATCCTCCGTCCACCACCAGAACCTCGCCGGTCACAAAGGAAGCAGCATCGGAAGCCAGATAGATCGCGGCGCCAATCAACTCCTCGGTCTTGCCAAAGCGATTCATCGGTGTACGCATCAGGAGTTCCTTACCTCGGTCACTCTCATCCAGCAACTTCTGGTTGAGTGCTGTGCGAAACACGCCCGGCGCAATCGCGTTCACGGTTACGCCCCGCGCGCTCCACTCCACCGCCAGCGAGCGCGTGAGCGCCGCAACGGCCGCCTTCGAACAAGCATAGGCTGTAACCTCTTTCAGGCTGACAAAGCTATTCAATGAGGCAATATTCACAATGCGGCCGTAACCACGATCCAGCATATGCCGCCCAAAGATCTGGCAGGCGCGCAACGTTCCAGTCACGTTGGTATCCATAATGGACTGCCACTCTGCCTCAGGAAAGTCGAGCGTTGGAGCACGCTTGATCTTGCCCGCGCAGTTGATCAGAATGTCCACCTTGCCGAAGGTCTCTATCGTTGCCGAGCAAAGCGACTCTAGACTGCCGCGGTCAGCAACGTCCGAGGTCATACGCAAGGTGCGAACGCCCGTGGCTTCTATGGCGGTGGCAGCCTCATCCACCTGTTCCTTTCGCCGACTGCTGGCCACTACATCCGCTCCTGCCTCTGCCAGACCCACGGCCATCGCCAAACCGATGCCCGATGTCCCGCCAACCACCACTGCGCTCTTCCCTGCCAGGTCAAACAGCTTGCTTGCCATCCGTCTGCTCCTCTTCGTTTTGGACGTGTTGCATGATCTCGTTGACAACCTCTTCCGGCCTTCGATCGTTCACGATCCGCAGCGCATCAGAGGGTGGCTCAAGTGTAGCCAACTGGCTGTCCAGAAGCCCAGGATTCATATAGTGATTCTTTCGCTCGGCCAGTCGCCCCGCGATCAGATCTTTGGATCCATCCAGCCAGACAAAGAGAACCGACCCCTTCGGCAGATCGTGCACCAAGGTCTTCCGATAGCTCTCCTTAAGGGCGGAACACGCAAGCACACCATTCTCCTGCCGACGGACCCACTCTCCCATCAGCAGATTGAGCCTCTCCAGCCAAGGCTGACGGTCGTTGTCGTCGAGCGGCCGGCCAGACGCCATCTTGGCCTTATTCGCAGCAGAGTGAAAACTGTCTGCGTCGGCGAAGACGGCGTGCATCCGGCCAGCCAGAAGCTCTCCTATCGTCGTCTTTCCGGATCCGCTCACACCCATGAGCAAAACAATCATCGTCGCTTTCCTGATTCTGTCTCGCTCTGGCTACTTTCCTAAAAAGATAGGCCATATATGGCGCTCGTACAGGTTGGTCGTAACGTTGCGCGCGACAATCTCATGGTTCTCTTCCAGAGCCCGAAGATAACGATCGCCCATCTTGGCAGCCACCTTGAATCCAACATGCACCAGTTGCCGGAAGCTCGGATTGTAGTCTGGATTCTTTTGGTCATGCCGCAAGGCCGAGGTAAACTGCTCGCTCGTCCAGCCTTGCACCGCCTCCGGCTTGGGCAGACGGGCGTGGTCGATATCGATCACCGTCTCATAGGGTTTGCACAGCTCCTCAGCATGCGCATAGGCCTCGCGATACACCTCTTTGGCAATCTCCAATCCGCCCCCGCCCGCCTCCGCCAAACCAATGACCTCTTCCAACCAAGTCGTGCCGGCCGTCTTCACGTGGACTCCGGCATCGAACTTGTTCACCGCCTCGTGAATGGACTTGTAGATGGAGAACTTGTCGGAACCCGAGTGTACGCTCAGCTTCAGGTTCTCCGGCAGGCCGTAGCGCTTGATTGCGAACCCTATCGTGGCCAGATCCTCTTCGAACTCCTTGGCAAACTGCGCCACATCGCCCACATAGTCCACCCCCTTGTTGAAGCGGCCGGTAAACTTCGGCGCAATGGTCTGGATCGGGATCTGTTCATCCGCAATCGCCGCCAGGATAATCAGCAACACAACCGGCGTCTGCGGCAGATCCGTCTCATCCATCGAGATCTCGGGGATAAAGTTCCCCTCCCCTTTGCGCTCCACCAGAAAACGATAGATCCAGCCCGCATCCTTCACCGCGGCCAGAAACTTGTTTGCTACCCCACGAACAAAAGCCGCATCGGTCTTGAAAGGCTCCGCGATGCGCGGAATGCTTACCTCACCCACTAACTCCGGGTGCGCAACAAGGAACTTCTCCACATCCTCTGGCTGGGCCGGCTTTCCAATCTCTTCCGCCACATCCAGGGTAAAGAAATCGCACGGCTCCAGAAATCGCTCTACCGTCTTCAGAGAGATGTGATCGGCATCAAGAAAGTACGGCTTTGTCCAGTTCAATTCTTTCACCGCAGCGTCGGCCGCAGCGCGTGTCTGGCTCGGTTCGGTTCCGATGATCGTATGCTCACGATTGCTTTTGTTCCAAACCGGAATCACATCCACACCCTCCTCTGCGGCGCGGATGCAGGCGGCGAGTTGCGCCTTCGCCTGATGTGCAAAACGATCACCCACCCCTACGGAGAATCTGGGAAGTACTGCTTGCTTTGACATGCTGTCTCCTCTTTGTTCTTTACAGTTTGAAGAAATCGCGAGCGCAATCACCAAGCCGCTGTACTACGCCGTGCAGCGCTGGCTGAAGACCAGCCTCCGGCTGAGCAGCGCAAACTACATCTGCCATCGGCTGGGATTCAGGCAGCAATCCCTTCTCCGGTTGCGCGCAACCCATCCACCTCTATGCTAATCTCGCCGCCACAATGCCTTCGAATCCCAGAGCCCATATCCTGCCGGAAATCTCCATCCGGAACCGGAAACCCCAACCTAAGGATCCAGAACCAAAGCAAACGCCATCTCCGCAAGTTACTGAATCTGCTCTGGCAAAACCCTCTACCCAACACCTCTCAATGAGGCCGACACACAGGAATGTTTTCCCTTTTGACATATGTACAGCGACAGACATAGCCTAAAGAGCAAGGTGCGTTTCAGCACTTTCCTGAGACGCACAGCAGCTCATGGAGTCAAATGCCATGCTGACAAGGCGTCAGGTAATCGGCGGAGGGATGGGAGTCATGGCTTCTTCCCTGGTTCGTTCCCGTGTTGCATACGCTCGCGATCGAAAGCCCAACCTGCTCTACATTCTCGCCGACGACCATGCCGGCTACGTCCTTGGCGCGGATGGAAATCAGCGTGCCCACACTCCCAACATCGATCGATTCGCCTCCCAGGGTACACGCTTTGCAAAAAATTATTGCAATGCTCCCGTATGCACGCCTTCTCGACAATCGTTCTTCACCAGTCAGTTGCCTCACTCCGCCGGGGTAACGGTCTTGAGCACTCCATTGGCTCAAGATAAGCCGACGCTGGCCATGCAGCTTGCCGCCAGCGGTTATGACCCCGCCGTCTATGGAAAGATGCACTTCAATGTGCCCGGTCGGCCCGGCCTGCACGGCTTTAATATCGCATGCACGGAAGATGTGGTTCGTAAAGATTGGACCCAACAGGTTGGCCCTTGGCCCGTCTATCCGAATATTCCCACAAAACCCAAACAATGGCGTCCCTTCCGGGATCCGGCGCGCATCTGGCTCGATGCCGACAAACTTCCCTTCGATCGCGACTACGAAAACATGGAAGGAACGTGGATCCCGCGTCAGGGAGTCAAATACATTCAGGAACATAAAGACGATCCCTTTGCCCTTTGGGTCAGCTTCCGCTCACCTCACTCACCCTTCGACTTTCCGATAGAAGATCGTGCCACCTACGATCCCAGCAGCTTTCCCGTTCCTGAGGTCGGGCCAGAGGATTTTCACCAGATACCGCTCATCTTCCGTGATCTCACTCCGCAGCAGAAACAGGGGATCATCGCTTCCTACTACACGGCCGTGTCGTTTCTTGACCGCAACGTCGGTGAAGTCCTGCAGGCACTGAAGGATGCAAACCTCGACAATGACACCCTGGTCATCTACATGGCTGACCACGGTTACTCTCTCGGTCAGCACGGCCGCTTTGAAAAGCATGTCTGCTATGAGCCCGCCCTGCGCGTTCCCCTCATCTTCCGCTGGCCCGGTCATATCACCTCCGGCAGCGTTATCCATCAATTTACAGAGTCAATCGATGTGCCGCCAACGATCGTTGAAATGCTCGGTATAGAACCCTTCGCCGTCAACCACGGACGCAGCATGCGCAGCTACCTGCAGACAGGCAAGGATGCGCAACCGCGTCAGTCAATCTTCAGCGAGTACCTGGAGAATGAAGAGGCCTGCGTCAAAACAGACCGATGGAAGCTTATCCATTGTTCCGGCCGAAGACTTCGCAGAGATGGCTATCTCACCGACAATCCCCTGCCCGGACGTTATATCGAGTTGTATGATCAGCATCTCGATCCCGGCGAGTTCACCAATGTGGCCGCAGCTCATCCTGAAGTTGTGCAGCAGCTTTCAGCCCAGATGTTACAGATCTTCCGAACAACCCATCCCGATGCTCCCAATGAGCCATCCGGCCTCAGCAGCGATGACTTGCTCGACTGGTACTTAAGGCCCAGGGACGCCAAGCCTAGCCCAGACCTCCCGGTCGTGCCGCATCTGGCCTCATAGAACCTTCCACCGCAAAGCGACATCTTCAACAACCGCTGAATCGCGCACGGAACTCATTGTGCGCCGTGTCAGAGACGTCTTTCAAAACATATGAATCACCCGCAGGCCTCCTTTGGGACACCGCCGCCAAACCTCTTTAACCATAGAAGAGATGCAAAGTCGCGACCCGCGCCGACCGATTGCAGCAACCAGCCAAATCACAAGCCAACCAGATCAGCCGTCGCCAAATCAGAACTCGCCAGACTGAGCGCCAGGGAAACACGAAAGCCGCAAGACGCTGAACCGGCACCATGGTCCATTACAATCGACCCATGTCCGTCACCTCCACTCCCGCTCGCCTGTCCAACCAGACTCTCTTCATCGACGCTGACGACACCTTGTGGGAGAACAATATCTACTTCGAGCGGGCCATCGCCTCCTTCATCGCCGATCTGGACCACCTGCAGCATACCCCGGCACAGATCAGGGAACAGCTCAACCGCTGCGAACGCGCCACCATTGCAACCCATGGATACGGGCTCCAGAGCTTCCGTCGTTCCCTGGTCGACTGCTTCGAGCAACTCTCAGATATCCCCATTACCCCGGAACGTCATGCCCGCATCACCTCCTTGATCGACGCGATCGCCTCCACAAAGATCGAACTGCTCGCCGGCGTAGCCCAGACCCTCCAGATCCTCAGCCAACGTCATCGCCTCATCCTGGTCACCAAAGGGAATCACTTGGAGCAAACCGACAAACTCCGACGCTCAGGCCTTCAAGTCTTTTTCAATGCCGTCGAAGTTCCCCCCGAGAAGACCGACACAACCTATCGAACCATCGCCCAGCAGCATCGTTGCGATCCCACCACCACATGGATGATCGGCAACTCCCCCAGGTCGGATATCAATCCTGCGCTCGCCGCAGGCCTTCATGCCGTCTTCATACCCCACGCCTGCACCTGGGTCCTCGAGCATGAGGCCGTGGATTCACCATCCAGCAAAGACCAGCTGCTGGAGTTGACCAGTTTCTCTGATCTGCTCCAATACTTCTAGAATCCACCATCATTACTCAAGCGAACACTCACCAGCGATGGAGGTCACATCCGTGCCCCAGTTGAACTGCACCCTTCCTGAGAGCCTGTGGAGACTCATGGACAGCCAATCCAGAGCCACCCATGATCCCATCAGCCACATTGTCGCCCAGGCATTGGCCCGTCACTTCAACGTCCCACATCACACGCTCTATCAGGTATCAACATCCACAGCCCTTGTCGAAGGCGTCTATGAGGGTGCCGTACGCATTGGAACCCTGCGACGTCACGGCGATCTTGGACTCGGAACCTTCGAGAATCTCGACGGCGAGATGGTGGTCGTCGACGGCCACTTCTATCAGGTCCGTTCCAACGGCTCCGTGAGCGAAGTCGAAGACGATGTTCTCACCCCATTTGCCACAATCACCAGTTTCTCTCCGGACTCCATTGTCGAACTCCCGCAGTTTCACACCGTCACTGATCTCACTGCCAACTTCGACCGCTTGCGGGAGTCGGAGAACATCTTCTACGCTCTGCGCGTCGACGGTCATTTCGACTACGTCCATGCCCGCGCCGTGCGCAGAACAGAAGAAGGCGTGTCGCTTGTCCAGGCCACCGCTCTTCAACCCGAATTTGAATTCCACAACCTCCCCGGCACGCTCGTCGGATTCTGGACCCCAGAGTACGCCAGGACCATCAACGTGCCCGGCTATCATCTTCACTTCCTATCCGCGGACCACACTCGAGGCGGCCATATACTGGAGTGTAGCGGACGTAACTGTCGCCTTCAGATTCAGCAGGTCGGCAATCTCCATGTCGCTCTGCCTGAAACCGAGAACTTCCTTACTGCAGATCTGCGCCGCGACCCGAGCGCAGATCTGGCCAGGGCCGAAGGAAAAAAGAAATGAGCGGATCGATGAAAACGGAAGCGGCTGAGCAATCAGGCGCGAAACTCCTCGTACGGAGCCTGGAGGCGCAAGGAGTAAAGTACATCTTGGGAATTGCAGGGGCCAAGATTGACAGAGTCTTTGACGCCTTGCTGGATTCCACCATCCAGACCATTGTCTGCCGCCACGAACAGAATGCAGCGTTCATCGCCGGCGGAATCGGCCGCATGACCGGCAAGGCAGGCGTCGTGCTGGTAACGTCAGGGCCCGGCTGCTCCAACCTCGCCACCGGCCTGGCCACGGCGAATACAGAAGGCGATCCCGTGGTTGCAATCGGCGGCGCCGTGCCCTCCGATAAAAATCTCAAGCAGGTCCATCAGTCGATGGACACCGTAAGCATGTTTCGGCCTATAACCAAATTCGCTGCCGCCATCGAGTCTCCAGGCACCGTTTCGGAAGTCGTCGGCAACGCCTTTCGCCTCGCTGAGTCGGGACGCCGTGGCGCGGCTTTCATCAGCGCGCGCCAGGACATCATGGAAGGACCGGCCAGCGGAGAAGTCCTGACCCCGGCTGCGGCGGAAAACCAGGGCTCCGCGAACGTCTATGCCATCGCTGCAGCGGCCGAACGAATCAACCGCGCCGAGCGACCCGTCCTGCTGCTCGGCCTGCTGGCAAGCGATCCTGAAAATGCGGCCGCCATTCGTGACCTTCTTAGTAAGGCCAAGCTCCCAGTCGTCAGCACCTATCAAGCCGCCGGCGTCGTTTCCCGGGATCTCTTCGGCATCTTTGGCGGTCGAATCGGCCTCTTCCGCAATCAGCCCGGCGACCTGCTCCTAGATGCCGCTGACCTCGTCATCACCGTCGGCTACGGACCGGTTGAGTACGAACCCGGCATCTGGAACAAGGACCGCAAGCGTGACCTGATTCACATCGATTCCGTAGCCCCTGACGTCGACCGGGACTATCGTCCGCAGATTGAACTCACCGGCAACATCGCTGCCACGCTTCAGGCGCTCACAGGTGAATTGAGGCCGCGCGTTCTCTTCTCAGAGTTGCCCCTCCTGGCCGCCATTGCCCACGACCGCGATGAGTTCTCCCAAAAAGCTGCAGCCATGAACGGCACTCCCATTCATCCCATGCGCCTCGTCCATGAGATGCAAAAGGTCTTGAGTGACGACGTGACGCTCTGTTGCGATATGGGTTCTTTTCATATCTGGATAGCCCGTTATCTTTACAGCTTTCGCGCGCGGCAGGTGCTCATCACCAACGGACAGCAGACCATGGGCGTCGGCCTTCCCTGGGCCATCGCAGCCTGCCTCGTCCGCCCAAGCGAGAAAGTCCTGTCCGTCTCAGGTGATGGCGGCTTCCTGTTTTCATCCATGGAACTTGAGACTGCGGTCAGGCTCAAGTGCAACCTCGTCCACATGGTCTGGATCGACGGTTCCTATAACATGGTGGCGTTCCAGGAGATGGCGAAATACGGGCGGACGTCGGGTGTCCACTTCGGGCCCGTGGACATCGTGAAATACGCCGAGGCCTTCGGAGCCACAGGCCTCAGCATCCAAAAACCTGCGGACATCGCCCCCACCCTCCATAAGGCGATGTCAATGCAGGGTCCGGTAGTAATTGGCATCCCCGTCGACTACCGGGACAACCTTAGGATGCTGGAGAGCCTGCACTCCAATCTGCTGAATTGAAAACAGCTGAAGCGAGCGCCAGCCGCCGCGCCCCTCGCCGCCGGTTCCGGCTCACCAAACTAGTACCTAGTTTCGTAAGTTAACGATAGTATTACGCAACTGCGATCCTTTCACCTCGCACTTGCGCCAGACGAAGGGTTTGGCGTCAGGGCCGTAGGCGGCGAAGAAGTCTTCAATTGCCTGGCGCAACTGCTCGGTGTCGTGAAACGAAGCTCCGCGCAGAGCCTTTCGACTCAGAATCCCAAACCAGATTTCCACCTGATTGAGCCAACTCGCCGAGGTGGGCGTGAAGTGGAAAAAGACATGGGGATGAGCTGCCAGCCAGGCATCGTTCTTCTTGTGGATGCAGTAGTTGTCCAGGATCACGTGGATTTCCTTTCCAGCGGGAATGTCGGCAAGGACACGGTCCATGAATTCCAGAAACTCGATGCGCCGCTTCCTAGCGGTCGTCTGCGTATGCACGGCGCCGGTGGCGACCTCCAAGGCGGCAAACAAATTTAAAGTGCCGTGGCGCTTATAGGTGCTCTTGAAGCCGCGGACAATCTTGCCGTCGTCGGTTTCCACGAATCCCGTTGTGCGCTCCAAAGCCTGAATGCTGGGCTTTTCATCCACGGAAAGGACCAACGCATTCTGTGGGGGGTTCAGGTACAAACCCACCACATCGGCGGCCTTGGCGGCAAACTCCGGATCGGTGCTGACGCACCAACTGCGCTGTCGGGCCAGGAAGATCCCTTCTTTGCGCAGCACGCGCCAGACAGCGTGAACGGAAGTTTTCAAATACTTCGCCAGGGCCGGTCCGTCCCACACCGCTTGGCCCCTCGGCGGCGGTTGTTCCAGCGCCGACAACACCCGATTACGAAACTCCTCCGTGTATTGACGTGGCTTGCCCGGTCGCGGACGGTCCCGCAGACCCTCTACGCCCTCCCTCTCAAATCGCCGACGCCAGTCAATGACCGTGTTGGCGCGCACCTTAAAGCTTTCGGCCACTGCGCTGACCGTTTGGCCTTCAATGCATCCCAGGACGATGCGCGCTCGTTCCACCAAGCGCGCTTCCATGGTCCGGCTGTGCGCCCATTCTTCCAAAACCCGACGATCATCCTCCGAGCACTCCGGCACTGGCGCTGTTCTGGGCAAAGACATCTCCTTTACCCGATCACTTTATATAATATCCTTCACTTATGCAAGTAAGCACTAGATGCGACGATTGCCCAAGTATGGAAAGATGTCATTCTGGAATCGCGCATAAACGCGTTTCGCATGGCTCTCTGACTTTGGATCGATGTGCTCCTTGAGCCATTCCCGAGCAACAACCTCAAACTGTTCGCCTCCAAGCTGGCTCGAGCCTCCGTTTGAGCTTTGCGGGCCACCCCAGGATCAATGCCCTGCGCCAACTGCTGCCGACATCTGTCCCTTGCATCCCTAGCATTCGCCAAGCTCACGATGGGATATACGCCCAGTGAAATCCGCTTCTCCTTACCGGCACGCCTGTACTTGAATCGCCAGTACTTTCCGCCCGAAGGATCAACCTCCAAATAGAGTCCCGCTCCATCGGCCATCTTGTAGGGCTTGGTTGTCTTTTCGAATGGCGAAACATCGTCAGGCCCAGCAGACCTCGCGACCATACCTGAAATCGTGCTCGTAGCTTTTTCCAGCCGCAGCAATGGCGATTCCCGGTCTTTGGCCCGTTTCCTGGCTTCAAGCCGTGCTTGGCATTTCGAATCTGGGTGTCGGTCAATGGCATTTTGGGGGCAACTCCTTCGAGTGCTGGGGGGCAACACTTCTACGATAATTCGAGTTGCCCCCAGATAGGGTGCGCTGCCATGGAACGCAGTGGAACATGCTTGGACATAGCTACATTGAAAAATAGTGACTTAAACGAATTGTGGGACGGGCTGGGATACGCTGGAATGGGTTGGTGGTGGGCGAGACAGGGATCGAACCTGTAACCCCGGACTTAGAAGGTCCGTGCTCTATCCAATTGAGCTACTCGCCCCAATCTTTGGGAATCTGGCCGTCTACCTGCGGCCCTCCCGCGCTGCTGCCCAAAGGAGATACCCGCATGGGATCCGCAACCACTGCATCGATTGTAGCCGAGCCACGTGTCACTTCAAGCTCTTTGCTGCGCAGCAGACTCACCACGTCCTCCATGGCCAACTCCCAGCGGCGGCGCGCAATCTCCGGCTCCGGGCCAAGCGCCGTCAGATAGACGGTCACGGAGAAACCCTGCTGAGGGGCAGACAGATCCAGCAACGCCGGGCGAAGCACAAACTCCAGTGCGGCTTCGGCGTGCTGCAGCCGCTGCGCCCGTCTCACCAAACGGTCCAAGCGGTCCTGCTGCTGATGAGCAGAGGCGAACACCGAACGCTCACGCCACAGCATATCGATGTAGCTGGCAAAGCCATATCCAACCTCCTCCTCTGGCAGCATCAACTCCAGGCGCAACGCTTCCAGCTTGCCGCGATGTTCCCCATCGGTGCCCGCGTCAGCACCGGAGGTAGCCAGCCGCCACGCGTCACACTTCGCGGTAAGGAATGGGGATCGAGTGGCATTGAGCGACCGCAGCGCGCGCGCCAGGCATGGGTTCTGTTCCACCTCAGGAAGCTCAGCCATATCATAGGGATTGGCGCGAAGGTCGATGAACCGCATCCCTCTGCCGACGTTCGCCGGATTCCCAGCGTCCTCATTGGACCAGGGAACCACCAGCACTGGCGCATCCAGACAACACTCGGCAGTCCATTCACTCAGCATGAGTCCCTAGAATACTGCACTGTCCCAGGCCGCCGTGGCGTCATGCCCGGGCTCGAACAAAGCGCAGCGTCATCTGCTCCGCCCAGTATCCATCGTTGCCGGTTGAGCGATCGGCAGGTTCCAGAAAGGCGCAATGCCCTCCGTGCGGGCTCACCAAGAAGACGATATGTGGATTTTCTGCGATAGCCCGGCGAGACTCTGCCCGGATGCGAATAAACGGATCATCCTCGGCATGCACAATCAACGTTGGCACAGCAATTTGGTTCAGCACACGCGCTGCTGCCGCTTGGTGATAATAATCATCGGCTGATTTAAACCCGCAGTAGAGCGCGGTGATCCGCTCATCAAACTGACGCAGCGTTTCCACCCGGTCCGCGCGGCGAGGGTCATACGCCCTGGGGAAGATCTTTGCCTTGAGTTGAAAGCGCCGCACCAAAGCACGAACAAACTTAAGCTCATAGAGCCGGTTCCACGGTTCATGGAGCGCATCGGCGGAGGCCGCCAGGTCAAGCGCGGGAGAGATTCCCACTACGGCGCGCAGTTGCGGGGGAGCGTTGCCGCCCAGGTCTCCAGCCAGCTTCAGCACTAGATTTCCTCCCATCGAATACCCAATCAGCGCCACCGACTGCAGCCCCTCTGCCTCCACATAGTGCTGCATCACCCGCTCCACGTCCTGGGATAGACCGGAGTGATACAAGGTAGGCGTCAGGCGCAACATCTGGTCTCCTTTCCGGGGGCTGCAGTTGCGCATGTTCATCCGAATCACATTCCATCCAGCGCCCCACAGTTTATTGGCATTGCCAATCACATACTGGGAGTGCGAAGAGCCCTCCAGGCCATGCAAAACGATTGCCGTTGGGCTAGCTGCTCGCTGCGGAAGTCGCTGCCAATGACACTCGCAGAGCACCTGGCTGGAGATCTGGGTGCCGCGGGCAGCCGAGACCTCCACCATCTCCGCTACAGGCTCCGGAAGAGCATCAGTTCGAGGCAAAAAGTTGCCCAGGATGGTTTGCAGATGTCCATTCCTCAGCCAGCGCCGAGGCGAGAATTGCGGATACTGCGCAGGCCAGCCCCTCTCCTCCGGCGCCTCCAGATCTTGTTCCTCCCCGGTCCTGGCCAGGGTGCCGTTGCTCATGCGCGCCACCGGTGTGCTCTCACTGCCGCCGCTGAGGACAGGAAGAAGCCTGTCAACCGGGAATCGCATCCCAGAGAGATTCCACTACACTGCATGCGCTGTTCCATCCTTGAGCATCAGCCAGTAGTGGAAGCCATCGATGATGGCCATCAATGCGGCCTGGTTCAGATCACTACTGACGCCCGCCGTCAGCCAAGGTTCGTGGCCATCGGCATGGAAGCTGGCCGTCACTCTCACGTGCGCCGCGGAATCATGAGCCTTGATGTCGAGCGCCGCAACCGTGAAGGTTTCCAGACGCATCTCGGCAAGTTCCGGGTACCACTTGTCCAGTTCACTCCGCAACGCCTTGGTGATCGCGTCCACCGGACCTGCGCCCTCGCCTCGGGTCGTGGCCAAAGTGAACTCTCCGCTTCGTTGCCCAATGCTCAAGCTCATGAAGGCCTGGATGAATCGTCCCCCGATCTCATCTGACTCATCAAACACCCGCCAACTTCTCACCGTAAACCAGTTGCGTCCTGTTCCCAGCACCCGCATGCAGGCCAGCCGGAAGGAGACCTCGCTGGCGGTGTAACCGCCTCCCTCGACCATCGCTTGATTTGCATCCATCAGACTCTGCGCTTCAGCAGAGCTGAGGGGGACGCCGAGCGACTCGGAGAGCAGCATGATGTTCGCCCGGCCCGACTGCGCATTCACCCCGATCACTGGCATTGCGCCAACCCGCGCCGGATCGCACCAAAGGTAAGCGCCGGGATCCTTCCGTTCGCTCGAGCCGTGCATGCCGGCCCAGGTGCCAAACGCACCCTGGCCTACGATCGGCGTTCCATGGGGCGTCTCAAGCCCAAAGGCTGCATAAGCGGCATGGGCCATACCGGTAAGACCGGTCAGCGCCTCCGCCGTCACAAACTCAGCCTCGCCGCGCAGTTGCATCGCTCCAATCACCGTGGTCAGGTTCACGTTGCCGCAGCGTTCTCCGGTGCCAATCAGTGTGCCTTGCACCTGGATGGCCCCAGCCTGGATCGCAGCGCGCGTGTTCGCCACGCCCAGGCCCCGATCCGTGTGGCCGTGGAATGCGAAGTGCGCCTGGGGAAACTCGCCGGTCAAGCTGGTAAAGACCTCCCAGACCTCCTCCGGGCTGGCACCGCCGTTCGTATCGCAAACCACAATGCGGCTCACCTTCTGACGCACGCACTGCTCCGTCAATTTCTGGAAGTACTCCAGGCTACGAAGGTTGAAATCAGGGTCGCAGGGGCGACCGTTCTCGCGTCGTCCGCACCTGGCATCCATGGCGTGTTCCAGATCCACCAGAATCTCCAGCCCATGCGATTGTAAGTAATCAATGGTCTCCCAGGCCATGCGCAGATTCTCCTCCGGCGTAGCCTCCAACGATCGCTCCACATCCAGCAAGCGGCTCTTCAACACAATCACGGCGGAACGAACCAGATGCCGGTGGCGCAGCATGAACCTTACGTCGGGCCAGTCTTCCACCTTGGCGCCGCGTCCGCGGGAACGGCCAAAGAACGCCAACTTCATGGCTCCCGTATCCGCCGACTCCAATGCCTCAGCCAACTCCGCCACAAACTGGTTAGCGCCGGCAAAGCCGATCTCCGCATAATGCACCCCAAACCTGCCCATGCGCTCCAACAGACGCACAGCGTTGGGTACAGAGATCTCAAGATTCGGTTGTTGCAGACCGTCCCGCAGGCTGGTATCAAACAACTCGACATTTCTGGGGTTGGCGTCCTGCATCGTTTGTACTCGTCTTGAACTTGGGCTCAAAGTGCTTGCCGGGAAGGCTGCAGAGTGGCGTACCTCTATTTAATCATGCGCCCACTCGAAGCGTTCCCCAGCCAAACCTGGCGCCCGCATGAGATCTCACCGAGTTGAGAGCCGTATGGCCAAAGTTACAGTGCTTGGCAGGTGCTTTGGCACGCGAGCCGCAACGCCCCTGATCTGCATGGCGGCATCCTCGCTTTACTCTCCACGCCCCGCGTCTGCCAGCCGAGTTACCAGGTTGGTGGTTGAAAAACCCTCCACGGTGGGAACAATCTCCACACGTCCCCCGGCGGTTATCACTTCCTCATGCCCCACCACCGTGGCCACGGAGTAATCCCCACCCTTCACCAGCACGTCCGGCCTTACCGCGCGGATCAGTTCCAGCGGCGTATCCTCCTCAAAGATCGCCACCGCATCCACCGCCGCCAGCGCAGCCATCACCCGAGCGCGCTCCCGCTGGCCCACCACGGGCCGCGAGGGGCCCTTCAACCGGCTCACGCTGGCATCCGAGTTCAGCCCCAGTACAAGCTTGGTTCCAAAGCGATGGCACTCCTCCAGCAATGTCACATGGCCCACATGCAGCAGATCGAAGCATCCGTTGGTAAACACAATCGTCTCACCTGCCGCTCTCCACTCAGCCACGCGGCGGACCACGCGATCGCGGGTGAGCACCTTCTCACCACCGCCTATGCCGCTGGAGGGCGTCAACGCCGCAATCAGTTCGTGTTGTGCAATGGGCACAGTTCCCATTTTGCCCACCACGATCCCCGCAGCAAGATTCGCCAACTCGACAGCGGTCTCCACCCGCAAGCCTCCGCACAGCGCGGCAGCCAGTGTGGCGATGACCGTATCGCCCGCGCCGGAGACATCATAGACCTCCCGAGCACGTGCTGCGGAATGGAACTCTCCGCCCTCCCTGAGCACCCGGATGCCACTCTCACTCATGGTCACAGCGAGATACTTCAGTCCGAATCTTTCCCGCTGCGCCTCGCCGGCCTCCAGCAGGGCGGCCGTCTGGTCCACTGCCACGCCTGTCGCGGTCGAAAGTTCATGCAAGTTCGGGCAGACCATCGTCGCCCCTGCATACTTGCCAAAGTCCCTTGTCTTGGGGTCGGCCAGCACCGGAATCCCGGCGGCATGCGCGGCGGCGATCAGACCCGCGCACAGATCCCGCGACAGAGCGCCCTTCGCATAATCAGAGAGCACCACCGCATGCACCTTGCCCACCCTCTGCTCGGCGCTCTGCTGCAATCGCTGCTGCTCCTCGGAGGAGGGAGCCTCCCGGCTCTCGACGTCCAGGCGCAAAAGCTGCTGTCGGCGCCCAACAATTCTGGTCTTGGATGTGGTCGGCTGGGTGGTGGCGACCACAGACGATGTATCAATCCCTGCGGCCGCGAGCAAAGCCGCAAGCTCGTCCTTGTCCTTGTCCTCACCCCAGAAGCCGGCCAGAAACACCTTGCATCCCAGCCCGGCAAGATTCATGGCGACGTTCGCCGCACCGCCGGCGCGTTCCGAGCGCTGAGCGTGGCGCAGAACCGGAACAGGCGCCTCCGGTGAGATTCTGTCGACCTCACCCAGAATGTACCGGTCGAGCATCAGATCCCCCGCCACCAACACCGACAGGCGACCAAAGCCGCCCTCCAGCAACCCTAGAACCGCATCCATCTCAGGCAGCATCATCGTCTCCACTTGCGGCGTTCCCTCTTCGATCCATCATCGCATCGGCGGTTGAGCCAAAGCAGCATGCACCTCGTCCATCACCTCCGCGACGGTGATGGACATCAGGCAACGCTTCTGTTCTTCTATGCAGGTCTCCAGACCGCACCCCCAGCACTCCACGCGGTGATAGACGACGCGATGCTGATCCCCAACCGGGAACCACTGCCGGGGAATATTCCGTGCAGAGAAGAGCGCCACCACCGGAGTCCCAACCGCGGCAGCCAGGTGCATCGGTCCGCTGTCATGCCCGACAAAGAGTCTGGCTCGAGCGATGGCCGCCGCGCTCTGGCGCGGCGTCAAGCGGCCGCACAGATCCAGCACCGGCCCACCTCCGTTCCGACTCCATTCCTGAGCGGCAAACCGGCTCGCCTCGCTCTCGTCGCCCGCGCCAATCAGCAACAGGACGCGTTGCGGAAACTCCGCCGCGATCCTCCCTAACAACGCCCGCCAATTCTCTTTGCCCCAATCCTTGGCCTGCACCTTGGTGCCGACGCTTACCGCGATCGCTTCGCCCGGCCATGCGGCGGCGTCCAACACCTCCTCGGCGCGTTGTCTCTCCGCCGGGGTGAGGTGCAGGTTCCAGCTCTGCGGATCGCGCAACCTTCCCGGGTCTGCGATATCGGCGAATGTGGAAAGTTCGCCAATGCAGCGCGCCAGCCTCCCAGCCTCCGGTTCCAGGTTGCCGTTGCCCATGGCGCGGTCCTTGCCGCCAGTGACCGCGCCATAGAAGTTCCGCTGCATGCCCTCTGTAACCGGAACGCCAATCAGCCGGCGAACGCCACATAGCCGGAAGAATAGCTCATCGCGCCGCGCCGCCTTGACTCCGCGCGCTGCAGCAAGATAGACCAGCGCCTGCGGTCTCCAGCGCACGATCTTCCACCACAGACCGAGCAGCTCACGGAGACTTCTGGTTGCCACCGTATAGCTCAGATAGCCCTGCACCAGCCCCGATCCGTCCAGCACCTCCGCGGCCACAGGCGCCTTGGCGTTTACCGGAAAGTTCGTCAACATCCTCCGCTCGGCATTGGGAAAGGCCCGTGCCACCAGATGAAGCGCCGGCAGAGCCACCAGCATGTCGCCCAGGCTGCCCAGCCTGTAAATCAACAACCTACGCGTCTTTTTCCCCATGATCTTCAGTTTCGCATCGCAGTGGCATCTCACCAAGTCTTCCATACCCCACCCTTGATGCCCGCTTTCCCTCCCCCATTTGATTGCGCCTGGGCCGGTCCTGTTCGGCCGGACGCCGCAGGCCGCAAAAGGAGACCCACCGAAAGTAGGCTTTGGAGAACTGGAAGCCGCAGCTCTCTTGCTGCCTCCAAAGATCCCTCAGCGATCTTCTGGCGGGCATGCGGGCACAGATCCGATCCCGGCGCGCAGGGCGCCGACTACCACTTGCCATCCGCGTCCGTTATGCTTGCAATCATCACGTTATGCTGAACGCCGCGCACATTGCCGCACTACAGGATCAGCTGACGGCCCACGGTCACGACCCCTCGCTGCCCGAAGCTTCAGCCTCCGGCAGCCTTGAGCAGCTGGTGCTGGACCAGCATCGAGCCAACTTCGATCTGTGGCACTGCGAAGATCGCGCCCGCGACCCCCAGGCCTCCGACCACGCCATCGTCGCAGTCAAACGGCAGATCGATCAGATCAACCAGATCCGCAACGACCTGGCCGAACAGATTGATATCGCTCTGCTGGCCCTGGCCCGGCAGAACAGCGCGGCGCCCCTGCACTCGGAGTCTCCCGGCCTGATCATCGACCGGCTTTCCATTCTGGCGCTCAAGATCTTCCATACCGACGAACAGTTACACCGCTCCACCCCGGAACACAGAATGCGCAGCCAATCCCGACTTGTGGTGTTGAAGGAACAGCGAGCCGATCTGGTAGACTGCCTTGATTCCCTATGGTCGGATGTCCTGGCGGGCCGCCGTCGTTTCAAGCTATACCGTCAACTGAAGATGTACAACGATCCAACCCTGAATCCTGTGCTCTATGCCCGTTCCGTGACGTGATTGATTCCAGCCTGATCGTTTATCCGTTACACTCTCAGTTGACCATCGACATCAAACCCTCGTATAAAGCCATTGCATACAGAATCCATCCATCGCATAGCTGACAGCTTCCCCGAGAACACCATGGCCACCAAGCAAGCTTCTTCAACCGCAGACACCAACGCCACAAACTCCCATAAGGGCGTACGCCCCGCGCGCACCCTCGCCGGCAATGCGCAGCACCCTGTTGATCCCACACGCAAATCCACGCTCGCGCTCTACGAGAGCGCCATCAAGCTGATGCAGACCGGCAAGTACGAGAAGGCCCATGAAGCCTTTTCCCGCATGCTGGGTTCCGCGCCCCAGGATCTTGCCGATCGCATCCGGATGTACATCTCCGCCTGCGTTGCCCAGATCGGCAAGAACTCCAATAGCTTTCCAACGCACGAGGAGCGTTACGACTACGCAATCTCTCTGCTGAACCAGGGCAACTACGAGGATGCCCGCGAGCATCTCCAGCAGATCCTTCTGGAGGAGCAGTCCGCCGACTATGCTTTTTACGGCCTGGCGTTGCTGGCTAGCCTGACCGGCGATCCCGACACCTGCATCGAGCACCTGGCCCAAGCAATTCGGCTCAATGGACAAAACCGCCTTCAGGCTCGAATGGACTCGGACTTCGCGGGCGTAGCCGACGACCCACGCTTCACCGAACTCCTCTATCCAGAGGTCTGACTCCGCCTGGACAGCACTCCGCATTGGGTCGGCTGCAACCGTGGTTGAGCCAAAGTTTTCCACAGCCAGCGGTCGCTCCTACCCACGCAGACTCCTCCAGACAACCTCCGCAAGCAGCCCCTGAAACCTTCGTCAGACCAGCTTTCACTGGCTTTGTGAAGCCGCCGGGCGAGGGAAAGGGCTCACCATTCGGTCGCCAGACTGCATCCAAGAGTTCAGACTGCATCCAATGGGTTTGAGACCCATGATTGGGGATCTGCACTGATCGATGACACCTGCTTCCCTCTGTCTTTTGCCCGCAAAATACTGAAAACCTTATCTCTCTTGGTCGCGTCCGCATACACTGTTAGCCAATGCGAAAATCTCGTCAACTTCGGGTAGTGGCCATCGGTGGCGGAACAGGTCTTTCCACGCTGCTGCGTGGGCTCAAGTCCTACGTAGCGCCGGCGCCTGGGACACCCCAACCTGCCTACCCAACCCCGCAACCGCGGCCCGCACTCATTGGTGAACTCTCCGCCATCGTAGCGGTCACCGACGATGGCGGCTCCTCCGGTCGCTTGCGTGAAGATCTCAACATACTTCCCCCGGGCGATATTCGTAACTGCATGGTGGCACTCTCGCCGGAAGAAGCGCTACTCTCTCGCCTCTTTCAGTACCGGTTTGAGAATGGCGACTTACAGGGGCACAGCTTCGGCAATCTCTTTCTGGCCGCTCTCACCGGGATTACGGGGGACTTTGCCCAGGCGGTTCAGACCAGTTCCCAGATTCTGGCCAGCCGTGGCAGGATCTACCCCTGCACCGTGGCCAACGCCACCATCTCCGCCCGTATGGACGATGGCTCCATTGTCCACGGCGAGACCAACATTACAGCCTCCCAGCGCTCCATCGTAGAGCTCATGCTCTCCCCTACCGACGCCGCAGCGCTTCCGGAGGCACTCGACGCCATCGCCTCCGCAGATCTGATCACCATCGGCCCTGGTTCGCTCTACACCTCCCTGATCACCAATCTGCTGGTCCGCGATGTCCCGCAAGCGATCGCTCGCAGCAGCGCCACCCGAGTCTTCATCTGCAACCTGATGACCCAGGCCAATGAGAGCCTCGGACTCACTGCCTCTCAGCACATCGAAAAGATTCTGGACCACGCAGGCAGCCAGATCTTTGACTACGCTCTGATCAACACGGCTAAGGTGGACGACAGGATTCTGGACCACTACGCCCGGTCCGGGCAGTCGCCTATTGAGGCCGACCTGGACCGCGTGCGCTCCCTGGGCGTGGAGCCGATTACCGGCAGCTTTGTTCACCAAGGCCAGGTTCTGCGGCACAGTTATGACGTTCTGGCGGAAACTGTTTTGCAACTGGCCCTCCAGACCTCCGCCGTATAAGATCCCTTCAGTTGCTCTGATCCCAAGTTGCCTCTACGTTCCCCGCCGGACCATGCCCAGTCCCATATCCTCGACGCTCTCTACACTCGGCCGCATCCTCTACGCGCTCTCTTTGCTGGGCTTCGGCCTGCAATACGCCATCTACGGGCAACTCCGCCGCAGTCTTCCTCTGTGCCCGGCAGACCTGCCGCACCATCACCTGCTGGCTTACGCGCTCGCTGCGGCATTCATCGGCGCCGGCGTGGTGCTGCTCACCTCCTGGCTAACCCTTCCCGTAAGCCTTTTCCTGAGCTTGCTGCTACTGGCTTTGTCGGCGCTTTACTTGTGGCCGCTTCAGGGCAACCTGAACGATACCCTCGGCTACACCTTCAGTAACGGCAACGCTCGCACCGTCTTCCTGCAATGCCTGAGTTTTGCAGCTACGGCGCTGATCCTTCACGGCTTGCTGGCCGGAACCAAAGGCCGCTATACACTGATGCCCGGGCGCATCCTCTTCGCCTTCGCCATGGTCCTCTTTGGGCTACAACACTTCCTTTACGTGCGTTTTTTAGCCACTCTGGTCCCACGGTGGATCCACGGCCATCATTCCTGGGTGATCCTCACCGGCTTTGCGCTGATTGTGGCCGGCATGTCGATCGCCACGACGATCGAGGACAAGTTCGCCTCCTACGGGCTCTTTCTGCTCTTTGCAGGATGGCTGGCGCTGCTCCACGCTCCGCGCATCTTCCACCATCCGCGCAGCGGGAATGAGTGGTCCAGCGGCTTGGTGGTTCTGGGCCTCAGCGGAGCCTCGCTGTTGCTTGCTGCCGCATCCGGCGGCAAGCCAAAACCGGTAAAGAGGGAGCGCCCCTGGCGACCATAGAAATCTTCATGTGACGCGCCGGACACGGTGAACTTGAAGGCGCGCTGTCAGCAAGCACGAAACGCTGGAAGACCGCTCCGGCATCGGTCTCAAGATAGCCCGGAGAATTTCCAATTTCATTACATATTTATCCTGAGGGAAGGCGGCCATTGCCTGCTCTGCGATGGACTTGGCTGCAATCACGGGGCTGCGCTCTGGGGTTGGAGGGTGCCGGCGCAGGGGTGCTGTTTACGGAATAGCCGGCTCTGTGGCTGAGACGGGCTGGGCACGGGAGACGGGCTGGGCTGCGGAGAGAGCTTGGGTGGGCGCCCCGTAGACCTGGCGATAGAGAGCGCGATTGCGCAGAATGGCCTCGACGTAGTTCCGCGTCTCGCTATAGGGAATGGACTCTACCCACTCCGCTATATCCTGGTAGCCTCCGAGGGCGATCCAGCGGCGGACGGGTGTATCGCCCGCGTCATAGGCAGCCAGAGCATACTCGACCTGGCCGCCGTACTCGTTGATAGAGCGGCGAAGGTCCTGCGTTCCCAGGCGAAGGTTGACCAGCGGATCGAGGAGTTCACTGGTGCGGAAGCGGCGTTGGCCGTCATTCCGAGCCAGCGACCGGCCTACGGACGGGAGCAACTGCATGAGACCGTACGCCCTCATGGGACTGATGGCGGCGGGGTTGAACTCCGATTCCTGACGGATGAGAGCGGCGACGAGGTAAGGATCCAGGCCCTGAGCCAATGCATCGCTCTTGAGCGCCTGCCAGTAGGGGCGTGGGAGCAGGAGTTGCCAGTAGATGAGGGGAACATCCTGCAAAGGCAGGGAGAAGAATGGAATATTACTGCGCTTGAGGGCACGCAGTGCGCGGTCGCTCTGGCCAAAGCTAGCGTAGATCTCGGCCTCAGCGAGGGCTCCCCATTGGGCGGAGGTTGGGCTGAGCTGAATCTCTGGCCGGATGTACTCGTTCAATGCCGCATTGGCCAGGAGACGGGCTTTGATGAGGTGCGGATCGTTCTCCGGAAGCTCGCCCGTCAGTTCGGGATCATGGATGGAAGGTACGTAGGCCAGGGCAGGAGCGGGAGCGATGCGTGGCGGTTCTCCGGTGGCGGTAAGCTGCTCAATCCGCTGCCCGGCCAGAAGTGAATCGTAGCTACTGACATAGCGACTGCGGAGTTTGCGGTAGAAGTTGAGCGCCTGGCCTGGGTTATGTTCCACCTGCTCATAGAGGCGCGCACGCCAATAGAGGGCCTGCGGCGTCTGAGGACTGCCGGGATAGTGCGTGATCTGGTCTTCCATGAGCCGCTCGGCGTCGTTATATCGCCGCAGGCGGTAGCTGAGCCAGGCGGCCTGCCATTGAGCGCGAGGAGCATAGATGCTGTTTGGAAAGCGCTGCACCAGAGCGAGGTCATCCTGGATGGCCTCAAGATCCTGCTGATGCAGAAGGAACATGTTTCCGCCGGAGTAGAGGGCCTCTTCCAGCCAGCGGCTGTGGGGATACTGGGCCTCGAGTTGCCGGACCAGGACGTTCTGTTGATCCGTATCTCCCTGGTTCCGGGCCAACTCCGACTGAAGATAGAGCTTCAACGCCGCGCTATCGTCTCCGGTGACGGGCAGGCGTTCGACTGCGGCGCGAGTGAGCCTGCCCAGGCGCAGATCGCAGACCGCGATGTAGATATCCAAGGCATCCCGGTCGGCCGGGGTGAGATCTTTGCCGGTCCGCTGGAGTTCCCTGTACTCGTCTCTGGCCTGTTGATAGCGCCGGGCGTTGAAGAGCGCATCGGCGTGCTGCTTCCGTTCGGCAGCAGAGAAGGAAGCGTTCATCAGCGCCATCTGGGAGCTGGCATCGATCGCCTGAGAGCTGAGCGGATCACCGAGATAGATGCCCCGGTAGAGATCGGCGGCCTTCTGGAGACTGCCTGCGACCTGATAGGTTTTGGCTAAAGCCAGGCGGAAGGCGACTAGGCTGCCAAGCCTGCCTGCGGCGAGCGGGCGGAGGACGGCGAGTGCTCCGGCGGGGTCGTTGGTGTCCAGGTAGGCCTGGGACAACAGGATCGGAGCCTGATCATCGAAGATGCTATTGGGGTGACGAACGGCAAAGCGAGTCAGCAGCGGAATGGCAGTCTGGGCGTGGTCTGCTGCGATGGCGGCTTGCGCCTCCAGGTACTCGGCGTAGTCTTGCAGAGCGGAGCCGTCCAAACCCGCTTTGTGAAAGGCGTCCTGGGCCTCAGCGAAGCGGTGATCCATCATGAGGGCGTGTCCGACGGCCAACTCTGCGGAGGCGGCTGCCTCTCCGTGGTGAGTAGTGGCGTAGTGCTGAACGCCGACGATAGCGGCAGGGGTGGGATCCACCATCAACTCTTGAGCCATTGGCCGCAGGTCCTGAGAGGCAAGAAAGGCGCGATGCAGCTTCCGGCTGCGCGGAGTGGAACGGGGCGAGTATCTGCGTCGGCTGTGGTTGCCGACATGGCGACTGCGGATGGGCCGGTGGACGGTGTGAGCGGAGGGCGCTGAGGAGCCGCGTATTGGCCGAGATGCTTTGCCACGGGATGTTCTGCGAGTGCCGTGCCTAGGCCGAGCTGAGACGCCAGAAGAGGATGAACTTTGAGCAGCGCCAGATTTGGAGGCGCTGGTGCTCGAGGTTGTCGTGGCGCCTGAGGATTGGCCGACGGCGCCTTGTCCCGCAGAGACGGCCGGGATGAGCACACAGCTCAAGGAGAGAACCGCGATCCAAGCCAGACTCAGCTTTCTTTGAACAAGTTTTACCTGACCTTGTTCTCTGCCAAGTCCCACTTGAGCTTGTTTTATGCCAGTTTGCATCTGTTATCAGTTTAGGTTGCTCCAGACACTCAGGTTTCCACACGACGGTGAAGGAGGGTACCACTGGAGATAACGGCGCGCTACGGGAATGGGACGTAGCCATAGGTATGGAGGCAGACGTGCTGGGGAAGGAGTGCCGATGCGCTGCTGTAAACTAGGGGTATATGGCGCTGCAGACGACCTCCCTTGCCAAAGATCCGGAGCATCCCATCGAAACTTTCAGCGATGAGCCGACGGAGATCCATCCGGATGAGGCTCTGGTAAAGCAGGCTCAGGCCGGTGACTCAACTGCCTTTGAACAGCTGGTGGAGAAGTATGAGCGCCAGGTGTTCCGAACCGCTCTGCATATAACCCAGAATCGGGAAGATGCGGAGGACATCACACAGGATGTCTTCTTCAAGGCCTTCCAGAAGCTGAATCAGTTTCAGGGCAACTCGAAGTTCTCTACGTGGCTGGTGCGTATTGCAGTGAATGAAAGCCTGATGCGGCTGCGTAAACGGAAGACATCCAAGACCGTGTCCATGGATCAGGATGTGGAGACTGAGGAGGGTTCGATCCCCCGAGATTTTGCCGAATGGCGGCCGAATCCGGAACAGAACTACTCTCAGGCGCAGCTCGCCGAGATTCTGCGCAAGACGATTGCGGGACTTCCGCCAGGTTTTCGAACCGTTTTCACCCTTCGCGACATCGAAAATCTGTCGACGGAAGAGACTGCGGCTGCGCTAAGACTAAGCGTACCGGCCGTCAAGTCCAGGTTGCTGCGCGCGCGCCTGCAGTTGCGTGAGCGTCTCAGCCGCTACTTTCGGCAAAATGAGGCAACAAAGTGACCTGCACGGAATTTCTCTCCAAACTTACCGACTACTTCGATGGACAGATCGATCCAGCCCTCCTGGCAGAGGTGAAGGCACACTTAGGTACTTGCCATCATTGTGAGGTGGTGGTGGACACGACGCGAAAGACCATCGACGTCTATCGTGGCGCAGCATCCTATGAGTTCCCTGAGGAGCTCTCAAACCGGCTGCGCGCAGCCGTGATGGAGCGGTGCCGGGCGACAGGAAAGCTGCCGGATATCAAGGTGAAGGGATAGGCGAAGCAGACGGAGCTGTGATGAAGAAGCTGTGGATGTGGGTTGGCTATGGCGGCCCATCCTCTGCAAGATCTGCCGCGCCGAGCGTAAGAACCGGAGAGTGGTGGATGTGGCGTTTTCGGGAGGACGGCGCTAACCCGAGTTGCGGGCGAAGATGGAGTTTGATAGAGAAAAAAGCCGGCGGGGCGAAGACCCCGCCGGCCTGGTTTGCAGAAGGGCTAATTTGCAGACTGATTATTCCTTTTGCTACTTTACGACCTGCTGAAAGAGCGGAGACTGCAGCAGATCCGCGAACTGGCTATCGGTGGACGCATAGGAGACGCTGAGCACACCTCCATTGGAGTTGATGGAGGTGTTGTCGAGCGCTGCTTTCTCCTGCGAAGTTCCTGAAGTCTCCTTCATAAGAGCCACTCCCTTCATGATGGTTGCGGCGGTAGCGGCGGTCATGGTGCTGCCCATGTCGACGGTCATATCGAAGCGGACGCCATTGCTGAAGTCCATGGTGTAGTTGGCATCCTTCATCTGATTCTTGACGGTGTCATAGTCCTCCAAACCGGAGGCAGAGCCGAGGACACTCTTCATCATGGTCTGAGTGCCCTTCTGGTCCAGGATGCTCCAGACGGCCTCAGAGTCGATGGATGTCATCTCATTCATCATCTGGCTATTCTGAAGGAAGTTAGGCTGTAAACCATCGCGAGCGTCCAGCGCGGCCTTGACAGCCTCGCGAGTTCCAAAGACCATGGTGGTCTCATTGAGGAAGCAGACGCTCATACCGCCAGAACCCATGGGGTAGACGGTGTTGTTGCGGATCATGATGGGTTTGGTCTTGGCCTTGGCGAGCTTGGCCATGATGGCCGGGGTATCGAATTGGCCTTGGGCCACGCCTAGAATCTGGGCGTTGGAGTCGTCCGAGCTTGCGTTGGAGCTTCCGCTGGAGCTATCGGTTCCCGCCAACTGAAAGGCAGCGAAGGCGAGGGTGTCGGTATCCTGGTCGACCTGCAATCCGGAGTTCTTCAAGGTTTGCTCCAGAGACTTAAGCTGCGGTGGCAGGACCTTATCCTTGAGCTTCATCGCGGCCGGAGAGTTCTGCATAGCGCGGTAGTCCACGACGATGATCTGCTGAACGGCCTGTGGAATGGACGCTCGCGCATCGGTGTTCAACTGGGCGGCACGCATCGCGATGGGATCGGTCGCCATGATCGCGATCATGACGATCGCGAGCGCCATAGTTGAGTTTGTTTGCCATCTCTTTAAGATCTTCACGTATGAACTCCCTGGTAAGTTGCGGATCTGTTTGCAACTTACATTTTCTTCTGAACTTGTTGCACGAAGCAATGGATCACGGTGAGGCATTGGAGGTTGGTCAGGATAAGCTGGGCCGAATTCACGGCCAGTCCATCGGCCGACGCAAACGCCGTTCCAACACCTTGTCCTCCGGATCGAACTGTTTTATTTGACGAACCCAATCGGCGTTTGGCTCATAGGCAAGCTCGGGAATCAGTCCAATCAACTCCCCTTCGGCGATTTCGGCGCCGTGGCGAACGGCAATCTCTCGGATAGCGGCGTGCAGCCGCGCCATGGGCGTGCGCTGAAAGTCAGTAATGTTCATGCTAACTTGAGCGCGTCCATTGGCCAAGACGCCCATCGCTTTGACGCCGAAGAGGCCGCCACCGGAGGCGCGAATCTCCTTGGCAATCGCTCTGGCCCTGCTGACGGACTCCGCAGTCCCTTCCGCAGCTAAGTATATATTATAGGCAATAAGGAACTTACGTGCTCCAACCGCACTTGCCCCGGCGGTTGGATGCAGCTCGGGCCCGCCCACGTCGGGCTGTCGGCGAGTGTCCCTGACGACATCTTTGCGGAGCCCTTCAAACTGTCCTCGGCGCACATCCTCGAGGTTGACGCGGTCGGGTCGGGAGGCGGCGGCTTCATAGAAGTAGACTGGGACGCCGAATCGACGCCAGATCGCCAACCCTGCCTGGCGGGCCAGCAAGGCACACTGGACCAGGGAGATACCACTGACGGGAACGAAGGGGATGACGTCGGCGGCTCCGATTCTGGGGTGAGCGCCGCTCTGGCGCGTGAGATCAATGAGTTGGGAGGCCTTGCCTGCGCCGCGCACGGCAGCTTCGACGACGGCATCCGGAGCGCCTGCGATGGTGACGACCGAACGGTTATGATCGGCGTCCATGGAGAAGTCGAGGAGATGGACTCCAGGGAGACGCATGGCGCGCATGATCTCAGTGAGTTTGGCGCGATCACTGCCCTCAGAAAAGTTGGGTACGCACTCGACGATGGCCTCTGCGGCTGGGCTGGGCACATCCGATACGGCCCCTACCGCATCTTCTGGGGGCTGTATCGTTCCTTCGTTGTGTGGTTCGCCGGTCATTGTTCTACTTCCACCATGTGTAACCGATGGACATCTGCAGGCTCACGTTCACGCCCGGATTCTTGTCGCCCAAGCTGGCGCTGGAGATGTGAACCCCGTTCACGCTGAAGTCGAGCGAGCGCCTGGGCTTGAGGAAGTAGTGAACGCCAATGCCGCCCTGAGGGGTGAAGTTCCAGACGCTGGTGTCTGCATTGGGACCGGTCTGGGTTGGATTCGAAGGGTTGAGATCTCCCACCGCTGGAAACTTGTGATTGGTCCAGAGTAAACCGCCGGCAGCCTGCACCCAAGGCATGAATCTTCGTCCACGGGTAAAGTTCCAGCGCAGAATGATGGGTGTAATGCTCACTCCGGTAAATGTGCCGCCAACGTTATAAGGCGCACTACAACCGGTGTCTACACCGCTGCACATGAGGCGCTGGAAGACGGGCGTGTGGGCCTGCCAGAAGGGGAAGGCCTCGGCGGCGTATTCGAAGTTGCCGCGGAAGAGACCATGACCATATTGCGGCGTGAGGATCCGGCCCACATGGCCGCCGACGAGGATGAAGTTGAAGTTGGTTCGCTGCTCCAGCCCGACGCCCCCTTGCAGCAGGGCTCCAAACTCCCAAGGAGTGGAGTTGGCGAAGGTGGTGACGGGAGAGGACGACTCCGTTGCGGGGGAAGCCTGGGCCGCAGCGGATGCGGACTGGGCAAGGAGCGGGGTGGAGAGCATCCCTATCGATAAGATGACCGCCATCGAAAGGGGAGTTCGATTCCGGAGCCATCTGATGGCGTGAACTCCATGGAGGGGGGACTTGACATGCAGCTTCAATTTCAACTTCACCTTCCCATCTGTCTGACAATAGAAAACCGCCATCCAGTGGCGGCTTTCATCACTCGCATTCTTTCAAAGTCCCTGATTCTAAGCAGGAACCGACTCTTCATCCATATCGAAGTTGGAGTAGACGTTCTGGGTGTCATCCAGATCTTCGATGGTTTCCAGAAGGCGGAGCATGGCGTTGGCTGTGGGGCCCTCCAGCTTGGTGTAGGTGGAGGCGACCATAGTGATCTCAGCCATCTCCGTTGGGATACCGGCGGCTTTGATGGCGTTGAGGACTGCTTCAAAATCTTTGGGCGCGCAGGTGATCTCCCAGTTCTCGCCCTCGTCCGCGAGGTCTTCGGCTCCAGCGTCCAAGGCAATCTCGGTGAGTTTATCCTCATCAGCGGCGGACTTGGCGACGACGATGACGCCCTTCTTGGAGAACATATAACTCACCGAACCGGTTTCGCCAAGGTTGCCGCCATTCTTCGCGAAGGCATGGCGAATCTCTGATACCGCGCGGTTGCGATTATCGGTGAGAGTCTCCACGATGATGGCTACGCCCCCGGGGCCGTAGCCCTCAAAGACGATCTCCTCATAGCTGGCTCCCTCCAGTTCGCCGGTACCCTTCTGGATGGCGCGCTTGATGTTGTCGGCGGGCATATTTTCCGCCTTGGCTGCTGCGATCGCGGTGCGCAGGCGGGGGTTACCGTCGGGGTCGCCTCCACCACCTTTGGCCGCGATGGTGATCTCCTTGATCAGGCGGGTGAAGATCTTGCCGCGCTTGGCGTCCAGCGCGCCCTTCTTATGCTTGATTGTCGCCCATTTTGAGTGGCCGGACATCGAAAAGACCTCTGCTGCAATAAAAATTGCACGAATTGTACGAGTGGAACACTCGGCACGAAATCTGCGCGTTACAGGCTGCAAATGCAGACCTCCGCGCGGGGTCGGCTGTGGTTGATTGTAGCATGCAGCCTGTACCGCCAGCCCGGGCCTGGAGATGTATGGGAGCTGAGGCTGGGGGCAAACCGGAGGGGAGCAAAAGGGTTGCGCACGAAACCGCAGTTCCTGGGCTGTCTGGCAGTATTCTTCTGATTCCCAGGAAGATAGGTAGAAAATCAGTTTCCAGTTACTGGGAAATCAGCGAGCAACTGGTACGCCTTTGCCTGAATGGGGTTGGGTTCAGGCACTTGTCTAACGGTACATCCGGAAGGACCATTGGGCAGCCCGAGAGT
>JBMFGX010000024.1:0-52842 GCA_049977105.1 Acidobacteriaceae bacterium
CACGACGACTACGACGAGGATGAATATCTCCTCAAACCGGCTGGTTATGGGATACGCATTCTGAGGGCAAGGTCAGTCGGCCTGTTGTTGTTCCCTGCCGGTCCGGCCGCAAGGGCCGGCTAGCGATTGCTGGGAATGGCTGCCCAGATGGCAGGGTCTTCATCGCCCAGGTGCCAGGCGCAGACCCCCTGGATTCCGTACTGTTTGGCCAGATTGTAGCGGTCCATGAAGGCGCGCTTGTCTGTGTAGAAGACCCACTCGCGCATCTGGTCGCGGTCAATATAGAACCACGGCGTGTGCTCCACAGCGTCCCACTGCGTCTTGCCGCCCCAAGTGTCACGCAACTGAATCGCCGCCGGCTCTGAGATGTACTCTGCCGTGGGGTTGGGGAAGTGCTGCTTGCCGTCAAAGCGAGGATCGCCCGTGTACCAGTGATAGCCATAGAAGGCTATGCCTAACGACAGCTTGTTGCGCGGAACAAATTGCAGAGCGTAGTCCACATTCTGTCTGGTCCACGTCCATCCATCGACAGGGCCGGGGACTGTCCAGTGGGTGTTCTGATCGTAGGTCATCAGGCAGATGAGATCGACCGACTGGGCCAGAGCCTTCAGGTCATAGGCTCCGCGCCACTCCTGGAAGATCCAGGTGCTGAATCCAGAGCCTTCCGGGTATCCGGGAGCGTTTGGAACGACGTCAATCTGCACCTGCAGATGCTGCTGGTGCAGCGCGTCCGCAATCCTTTTCACCATCGCGGAGAGGCCGTCGCGATCCGTCCACATGACGTCTTCAATGTCCAGGTTGACGCCATCGTAGCCATGGTTGTGGCACTCACGGAGTAGAGACTGAATCAAGGCGTCCTGCGCCCGCGGATTGCCCACCAGCAGGTGAAGCTGCTGATGGTTGAAGAGAGCGAAGAGAGGAATGATGGTGAGATGCGCCTGTTTTGCCGCCTTGAGCACCACGGGCTGCGGCTCGCCGCTGACCAGGCCGTCGCCGTCAAAGTGATACCAGGTGGGCGAGATGATGTCGATCTTGTCGCGGTGGGCCATAAAGGAGGCCACCGAAGCATCATCATTTCCAACCCAGAACTCGGTCTTCTGTGCGTGCCCCGATACGCAGACCCACGCCAGAACAACGCCTGCAACGATCTTCGCTACGTGCATCTTCATGACAGATTTTCTCCCCTTGAGATTTACCAAACGAGCTGTAGAACAAGAAATGAAACGAGCAACAAAACGAGCAACGACAGAGAAGCGGCAGTGAAGGCCGAACGCGAGAGCTTCACTGCCAAGGCTGACTTTGCGGACCACTCGCTTTGCGGGGCGGTAGGTTTGCAATCCCGCTGCGGTGGATGGTTCCGAACAACGGTTTGGCGCAGCACACCAAGCCGCTTGCGCCGTGTTCCGCAGAGCCCGGCAGGCTACCCCACTCTGCGTCCTGCGAGAAAGCCCCCGATATGATCGCCAGCCTGGTTGAAGAGATTGAAGTTCGCAGGAGAGCCGGGGGTCATCTGCGTCAGGTGGGTCATACCCATCATCCGCGCGGGATTCAGCGAGGCCAGGCGAACCGCTGTTGCGAGCGAAGTTCCCGTAAAACGCTGGACGTTGGCAACGGCGCGGTCCATGGTGAGCACGCTGCCCGCCAGCGTCTCCCCTGAGAGGCAGACACCGTTTTTAACTTCTACTTCCATGTCGCCCAGGCGATACCTGCCGTCCGGCATGCCCGTGGCGGAGATGCCATCCGTGACCAGAATGGCGCGGTCCTCACCCTTCATCCTGAGCCATAGGCGGACGACTGCCGGATGCACGTGCACTCCGTCGCAGATCATCTCGGCGTAGATGTCGCCGCGGTCGAGGACCGTGCCGAGGATGCCGGGCTCACGGTGGTCCAGAGCGCGCATGGCATTGAAGAGATGAGTAGAGCTGCCGGCTCCTGCAGCGATTCCGGCCAGCGTCTCCTCCTCAGTCGCCATGCTGTGTCCCATGGAGACGCGGACGCCGTTTCCGGTTAAGTGCTGGATGAGTTCGGTGGCATGCGGCAGCTCCGGCGCAAGGGTCATGAGGCGTATGTTTCCTCTTGCGGCGGTCTGGAAGCGATCAAACAGCTCCACGCTGGGCTCCCTGAGGCTGGCCACCGGATGCACACCACGCTTGCCATGGGAGACAAAGGGGCCTTCCATGTGGATCCCCACCGGTAAGGCTACCGGAGCGCCGGAGGGGTGGGCGCGCGGGCGCTCGATGGCGTCTGCCAACCGCTCCAAGGCTTGCAGCGTGAGATCTACCGGAGCGGTTACCGTGGTGGGGAAATAATGCGCTACGCCGCGGGTCGCCAGGAATCGTCCCGCCTCGGCGATTCCTTCCTGATCCGCCGCCATGAAATCAAAGGAGTGGGCGCCGTGGACATGGATCTCAAAGAACGCCGAGGTCAGAGTCTCGGTCGAGCCATTCTCCGGCCCCTGTTCTATGCTGACGATCTTGCCGTCTTCCACGGACACCAGCGGAAAGGCGACCTCTCCCGTGTGCGTAATCAGCCTTCTTGCGGTAATTTGCTGCATCTGGAGCACCCTCTCTTGTTTGGTCTCGAATCCCCTGGGAGGGTTTCGAATCTCTGGAACACGGCTGGACACGACTTGCGCCGGGATGGCTGAGCCGGAGCTTGAGGTGGAAGATTCGATTCCGTGCGGCGCTGTGGGCCCTGAAACCTCTGGTTAGCCGGGATTCCAAAAGCAGGCGAGACCTGAGCGCAGGAAAAATTGTTCTCCCACAGCAAAAATAGCTCAGAAGTTTGCCCATTTCAACATAAAATAATCAATTCATAGGAGGAATCATGCTCATGCCGTTTTCCAACTGTGCTCGACCCCGAGGTTCTGTGCAGCCTTTGAACCCTCTCTCGCTCTCTCTGGCTCTTTCTGTGGCGGCCCTGCTGCTATTCGGATTGTGCTGCTCGGGAGGGGCTTTGGCCGAGGCTTCAGCCGGATCCGGTCCGATGCTCTCTCCGCAGCCCAAGGAGATCCGGACGCAGGAGCTGGTTCCGGTGCGTGCGGCTGAGGTGGTTGTTCCGGGCGGGGATGCCGAAGATCTATTTGCCGCACAGGAATTGAGCAGGGCGCTGCGTGCGCACGGCATTGTGGTAGCTCCTGCGGCCGGCTCGACCGATCTGACGGTGAGACTGCTGCGGGCCAATACGGAGGAGGCTCGTCAGCTGCTGGCGAAGAACCAACTCTCGTTTGATCCGGCGATGCACGATGAAGGCTACATTCTGCTCTCACACAAGAGCGCGGCGGGCGGTGAGACGATCGACATTCTCGGCGAGACCGCGGCCGGGGTGTTCTACGGAGTGCAGACGCTGAAGCAGCTTTTGGAGGGCCCGGTGGGAGTTGCCTCTGTGTGGGCGGCTACGATCCGCGACTGGCCGAGCATGAAGTACCGCGGGGAGGATGATGATCTTTCGCGCGGGCCGTTTCCAACCATGGCCTTTATGGAGCACCAGCTTGAGGTGTTCGCAGCGCACAAGGTGAACCTGTACTCGCCCTACTTTGAAAACACTCTGGAGTATGCCGGCGACCCGCTGGCGGCACCTCCGGGCGGGGCCCTGACGCGGGATGAAGCAAGACGGCTGGTCGCCTTTGCCAGCCGGCTGCACATTATGATTGTGCCGGAGCAAGAGGCCTTTGGCCACGTTCACCATGTGCTGGAGTACGAGAAGTATGCAGATGTGGCGGAGACGCCGCAGGGGTCCGTGATCGCTCCCGGCCAGCCGGAAGCGCTGCCGCTGATCAAGAGCTGGTTTACGCAGATTGCGGCAGACTTTCCCAGTCCTTTTCTGCACATCGGGGCGGACGAGACCTTTGACCTGGGCATGGGACGGACCAAGCCGGCGGTGGATCAGCGCGGCCTGGGACCGGTGTATGCGGACTTTCTGGCCTCCATCCACAGTACGCTTGCGCCGTTGCATCGGCGGTTGCTGTTCTGGGGCGATATTGGGGACTCTGACCCCTCCGCGATTCCCGGCATTCCCAAGGACATGATCGCCATTCCGTGGATCTACTGGCACGAAGACAGCTACGACCACGACATCCTGCCGTTCAAGAACCAGGGGCTGGAGACCTGGGTTGCGCCGGGCGACGCGAACTGGAGCGTGGTGTTTCCCGACGAGAGCACCGCGCTGGACAACATCTCCGGATTTGTGGCCGCCGGTCAACGGCTGGGCAGCACGGGCGAGTTAACCACGGTGTGGGATGACGACGGCGAAGGGCTTTACAACCAGGACTGGTTTGGGACGCTGTTTGGCGCTGCGGCCGGATGGCAGGCAGGGAAGGCTGACGGCGCCGCCTATCAGGCCTCGTTTGGCCCGATCTTCTTTGGGGACAACTCCGGGAGAATCAACCAGGCCATGGCGGAGATGATTGCGGCGGAGGGATTGATTGACATCAGCGACCGCGTGTTCTGGATGGATCCGTGGAGTCCGGCGGGTGTGAAGGAGGGCGATAAGCTGCGGGCCAACATTCCAGCGGGGCGGCTGCATGCTGAAAACGCGATCAACCTGATTGAAACCGCGCTGGCCAGCGATCCGTCTCTGCGAGAAAAGAATGCTTTGCTGGCTATGGAACTGGGCGCGCGCCGACTTGATTTTGTGGGTCTGAAGTTCGAGGTTTCCGATGAGATTCGCAATGGCTACGCCCAGGCCTATGCCCTGCGAGGCGACCACCACAAGAAGCAGATGCAGATGATGGGCAACTATCTGGAAGATGTGGAGAGCGGATGTCAGGATCTGCGCGACGGATACTCGTTGCTGAAGACACTGTATCGCCAGGCGTGGCTGGCTGAAAATCGTCCGTACTGGCTGGATAACGTGATGGTGCGCTACGATCTTCGGATCCAGCTTTGGCAGAGCCGCGAGGAACAGATGAACACGGTGATTGAAGACGACTACCAAACCCACCAACTGGCGCCCGCATCGAGCATCGGCATACCGGGTCCGGTGACGCCATCGGCCGCAACCGCAAGGTAGAGGGTACTAGGCTAGAACCACTTCAATTCCTCTTGCGGTCAACTGCTCCTGCATCTGGGTGGGCAGGTTTTTATCCGTAACCAGCATATGAATGGAGGAGACGGGACAGATCAGCGCAGGGCTGACCTCTCCCATCTTCCCCGAATCGGCGACCACGATGACCCGCTTGGCGTTGCGGATCATCGCCTGAGAGACCGCAGCCTCTTCCTGCTCCAGGGTGGTGACGCCACGCTCTAGATGAAAGCCTGTAACACCGATAAACGCCTTATCGAGGTACACCTCTCGGAGGAAGTTGAGCGCGGACTGGCCGGCCAGGGCGAAGGTCCACGCCCAGGCGAGGGTGCCGCCGGTGAGCATGGTCTTGATTGCGGGCTGATTGCACAGCTCCATGCCGATGTTGACCGCATTGGTGATTACAGAGATTCCGCGGCGATGGCGCAGGGCGCGTCCAATCTGGGTGGTGGTTGTGCCGGCGGTGAGGCCGATGGTTTCCTGCTCTCCGATGAGTTCGCTGGCCGCGACTCCGATGCGCCGCTTGGCATCCACGGACCTGAGTTCCCTGGCCTGGAAGGAGGTGTCATGCCGGAAGGGCTCATAGAGCAGCGGCTCAACGAGAGTGGCCCCGCCATGGGTGCGGAGCACCAGCCCGCGCCGCTCCAGCCGGGCCAGATCTCTGCGAATGCTGGGTGCCGAGGCACCTACCTGATCTACCAGTTCCTGGACGGAGATGTCTCCGGCCCGGAGCAGTGCCTTCATGATGCGATCGCCGCGAATATCGGTCTTAGTGGACATAGAGCAACTCTATTGAAGAGAAAAGCTTAAGTCTCGGTCCTGGGCGGTGAATCTGATTCCGTTCCCTGTTGCATACAGGATAATTGAATACAGCTCTCCGCCGACTCTCATCGCCGGTTGAGGGTGGTTCCGGCAAACTCAGCCGCGGGAATCTTTCTGCTTGCGGCTGATAGCAATGTACCTTATTCTGACCGTATTGAACTGAAATAATCAGTTTTAATGAAAAAGAGACTGACATTGTCAACACTTTCCACGCCAACTCCCGCTCCTTTTGCGCACTGGATGCTGCGCGAGATCTTTGAACAACCCGAGACGCTTGGGGCTACGGTGGAGCGCTATGTTTCCGGCAACCGTCTGCGCAGCGATAGATGCACGCCCATGATCGAGTGGCTGGAAGGGGTGCGCAGCAAGATCGTGATTGCGGCGAGCGGATCCAGCCGCCACGCCGGTCTGGTGGCCGAACTGCTGATCGAAGATCTGAGCTCGATTCCGGTGGATGTGGAGTACGCCAGCGAGTACTGCTACCGCCGTGAGCAGACGCTGGCCAACAACGCCGTGCTGGTGATCTCGCAGTCTGGAGAGACGGCCGACACGCTGGCTGCGCTGCGCAAGGCGAATGGGCTGGGGAACCAGACGATGGCGATCACCAACGTGCACGGCTCCAGCATGGCGCAGGAGGCGACGGTCTCCTTTCCGACGGTCGCCGGGCGGGAGCGGGCCGTACCAGCCACCAAGAGTTTCAGCGCTCAGTTGCTGAACCTGTATCTGCTGGCGCTGATGAGCGGAGTAGCACGGAAGACGATGGACGCTACGGAGCTGGGTCTGCGCCTGGCAGAGATAGAAGCGCTGCCGCGCCTGGTGGCGATGCAACTGCGCGGCTGGGAGGAGAGCATGCGCCGCATGGCGGAGCGCTATGCTTCCGCCGGGAATTTTCTGTTCCTGGGTCGCGGAATCCACTATCCGATTGCGCGTGAAGGGGCACTGAAGCTGAAAGAGTCCGCCTATCTGCATGCGGAGGGCTACCCCAGCGGAGAGCTGAAACACGGGCCGAACGCGCTGGTGTCGCCAGCTACGCCGCTGGTGATGATGGCGACGGTGGACCGCTCGGCTCCGGACTCTGTGGAGCGCTATGAGAAGGTGGTTCAACTGATGCGCGATATGCGCCAGCAGGGAGCGAATATTCTGGCGGTGGCGAACTGCGGCGACCAGACGGTTGCAGAGCTGGCGGACCACGTGGTCGCGATTGAGCCGGTGCGCGAGCCACTGCTCGCCATCTGTGAGACGATACCCTTGCAGCTTTTCTCCTACTGGATGGCCACCAACAATGGCATCGATGTGGACCATCCGAGAAACCTGACCAAGGCGGTGCTGGCGGAGTAGGTGAGAAGCAACGAGGTCCGGAAGGACGACATCCCGATGGACAAGATCCGGAAGCACAACAGAGGAGTGGAATCTCTTAAAGCATGGCGTTCTTCTTAGCGCTTGACGTAGGCGGCACCAAGACCGACTATCTGCTGGCCGATGAAGCAGGTGAGCTTTACCGCACGCGTACGGGCACCATCAAGCGCATGCGGGCGGACGCATCCTCGGCTGCGGCGAACCTGGATGAGGGTCTGGGCGAGATCGCGGCGAAGACCGGCGTTTCTATGCAGGAGATCACGCGCACCTGCATTGGCACGGCCGGAGAGACGGTGCCTTTGGTGACCAACTGGCTGCGGCAGGCCTTTGCCGAGCGGGTGGCTGGAGAGCTGATTCTGCTGGGGGACGTGGAGATCGCGCTGGATGCGGCCTTCCGGGGTGGGGTTGGGGTTCTGGCTATAGCCGGGACCGGCTCCAATGTGGCCGGCCGCAAGCCCGATGGCTCCATTGTGCGAGCAGGTGGCTGGGGCCCTGAACTGGCCGACCAGGGATCCGGGCATCGGATTGGCCATGTGGGGCTGCGCACGGCGTTTCTGGCGCTGGATGAAGACCGTCCCACGCAGCTTCTGGACGCCATCCTTGAGTTCTGGCGGCTGCCCTCGATTGAGTTGCTGGTGGAGGCGGCAAACGCTCGTCCGGCGCCCGATGTCTCGCGGCTTACCGAGGTAATTCTGGCCTGCGCCGGGAAGGGTGACGCTGTTGCCGCAGAGGTTCTTCGCCAGCAGGGAGAGGAGTTGGCGTGGCTGGTGCGTCTGGTGCTGCGGAAGGTACACGCCGCAGCGGTCGCCAGCGGTGGAGAGCCCCCGAGCCTGGCCTTTACCGGCTCCATTCTGGAGAAGGTTCCACCGGTGCGCGAGGCGCTGATCGATGCGGTTCGCTGCGAGTTTCCGGCGATTCGGGTGATGGAGGGTGTGGTGGATCCGCTGGCCGGGGCCCTGTGGCGCGCGCGAACGGCGGGCTCTGCGGGCCCGGGCAGGGGCTGAGCAGGATCTGGTCAGGGATGGGAGGCGGGTGCGCTCTGCGCAGAGGTCGACGGGTTGTTTATGAGGCGCGACTGACGGTGGCGTTTACGACGGCCGGCGGGGCGTTTACGGGACGGCGGAGGGGGCGTTTAAGACGCGACTGCGGGCTCCTGGGAGAGCCGACCGCCCGCGCGGCTGAGATGCATGAGCCAACCCATGAGGGTGAGGGCTCCGAAGTAGAGATAGGACTGCAGAAGGTTCCATCCTCGCAGATTCGCCAGGTAGTTGAAGGCGGGTAAAAAGTTCAAGCAGAAAAAGAGAGCAACAGCCAGCACCCAGGGTGGACGCTTCCACCAGCAGGCGTGGGCGAACCACGCCCAGGCCGCAATGCCCACCACAATTCCGTAGTGATGCTCCCACGCCATAGGAGTGGCTGCCACGGAGGCGATCCCCATCGCCGCGAGATCCGCCGTGGTCCCCGTGAAGCCTTTCCACGGAAAGAGCAGCACGGAGCCTACCAGGAGCAGCGAAGTGATCACCGTGACGCGATACACCCAGGGAATGTAAGGGGTGTAGACGTAGGGATGGTACTGCAGATTTTCTCCATTGAAGAGCATGCGGTTGAGGGTGCCGAACATGGACTGATTGGCGTAGTGGGACTGGGCCTTGTGACTCAATCCGGCCAGCACGTGGAGGTAATCCAGGTTGTTTTGCCAGCCAAAGACCGCGACGGAGCAAGCCAGCAGCAACGCGCCACAGGCGGCAAACGCGGAGGCCGCGCCCCAGCGCCGCCGCACCAGCATCCACACCCACAGCAGGACGAACTGCGGTTTGACTGCGGTGAGCAAGGCGGACACTGCGCCGGCGGAGCGCTCCCTGCCGGTGGTCCAGAGCAGCAACAGGAGGGTGAATCCAAAGGACAAGAAGGTCTGCGCGTTGCCCAGCGAGTAGCCCTTGAGCAGCGGGTAGCATCCCAGCGTGGCCAGCACCACGGCTAGCGCCGCAGGCCAGGTGAGGTGCGCACCGCGGCGGCGGAGCAGCCAATTTGCCATTGTCATGGAGACAGCGGCTACTCCCCAGACCGCGGCGAAGGAGAGAATCGCCAAGGTGCGCAGGATGGCCGGATCGCTGAGGCCCAGCTTGCGCAGCGCGAGCAGGGGCAGTTCGCCGGCCAGGGAGTAGATCAAGGTGTCATAGAGCTTGGCGTGGTAGATCGGCTGCCCGGGGTGCGCCTGGAAGTAATCGAGGGACTTCATCATGGGGAGCCAGGAGTCAGTCCACTGGCGCACATGGACGAATGCCTTGAGGTCCGGAATCATGTTGCCGGGATTGCCCAGGTGCAAGGCTCGGCAGATCCACCACTGGCCTATATTGGCCAGCAGCAGACTGACCAAGACAAAGCTGAGCAGGCGCAGGTCGTGCGTCTTCGCTCCAGGTCGCAGCGACTGGGTGGATGCCATGGGCTCACTATATCAAGCACAGGCTCGACATCAAGCAGACGCTCGACATCAAGCACAGGCTCGGTCTGAAGCGGACGCTGGGTGCGAATCATGGATCGCGGTGACTCGGCGGACGGATCTGCCGGGGGCGGCTGCTGGATCGCCCATGATCGATTTATGGATCGAGTGAGGGAAGGTTTCGACCGCTTCACGGGGCGCGCAGCCGCCTATGACCGTTACCGGGAACGCTACCCCGTGGCCATGGTTCTGGATCGCCTGAGGAGCTGGTGCGGCCTGCAACCGAACTGGATTGTGGCCGATATCGGGGCGGGCACAGGGATGCTCTCTGAGGTCTTTCTCTGCAATGGGAATCCGGTTCTGGCCATTGAACCGAACCAGGAGATGCGCGCCGCCTGTGAACAACTATCTGCGCGGTTTCCGCTTTTGCAGGTGCGGCACGGCAGTGCGGAAGAGACAGGTCTCGGCGCCAACAGCGTCGCAGTGGTGGCCGCCGGACGGACGTTCCATTGGTTCGATATTCCCCGCGCTCTGCTGGAGTTTGAACGCATCCTGCAGCCCAACGGCTGGCTGGTGCTGGTGTCTCAGGGGCGAGCCAAAGAGAAGACGCCGCAGTTTTTGGCCTTTGAGGATCTGCTGATGGAGCACGGTGCGGACTACGCCTGCATGCGCGCCAGCTACAGCGTCCACGAAGACCTTGACCGAGTTTTTACGGCCGATCGCCACAGTGAGGAGATTCCCGGGCAGCAGATACTGGACTGGGACGGACTGCTTGGCCAGGCGATGTCTTTCTCGGTAGCACCTCAGCCTCATCCGGCGGGCTTTGCGGGCTTTGAACGACGGCTGCGGGAGTTCTTCCACGCCTACGCCGTGGATGGATTGCTGACGGTTCCTCCCTCCAGCTGGATCAATACCGGACGCATCGGCTCGCGATAGGCGCGGGCGGAAGGACAGAGATTGCGCGAACGCAAAGAACCGACTGCCGTTGTGGGTCAGCACTCAATGACGTTCAGGGCCAGCCCCGCCAGGCTGGTTTCCTTGTACCGCGACTGCATATCCATCCCCGTGCGGTACATGGTCTCGATTACCTGATCGAGGGAGATCTTGTGTACGCCCTGGTCATGCATGGCCAGGCGCGCCGCGTTGACGGCCTTGACGGCTCCCATGCCGTTGCGCTCGATGCAGGGAATCTGCACGAGGCCTCCAATGGGGTCGCAGGTCATACCCAGGTTGTGCTCCATGGCGATTTCGGCTGCGCTGGCGGCGGTGGCGTTATCCCCGTCCAAGGCGGCTACCAAGCCTCCCGCTGCCATGGAACAGGCCACGCCCACCTCTCCCTGGCAACCGACCTCGGCTCCGGAGATGGAAGCATTTTCCTTGTAGAGGATCCCAATTGCCGCAGCGGTGAAGAAATAGCGCAGGAGGCCATGCCTGCGCTGCTCCTGGCTTTGCTGGGCGGCCGCATGGCGCACATAGTAGAAGGCCACGGCGGGGATGACGCCGGCGGCCCCGTTGGTGGGCGCGGTGACTACTCTTCCGCCGGCCGCATTTTCTTCATTGACCGCCATGGCGGCCATGGTGACGCTATCGAGCGGCGCGAGCGGATCCGTGAGTGCATCCCGCTCGGCCAGGCGCCGGGCCAGTCCGGGGGCGCGGCGGCGCACGTTCAATCCTCCGGGCAGAACGCCCTCGGTACGGATGCCACGCTCAATGGAATCCTGCATGGCCTTCCACAGGGTGAGGACGGCTGCCTCGACTCGTTGCTGCTCGGAGAGAGCCGGCTGCGCCCCATCGGCAGGGGTGGAAGGAGTTTGAAACCCTGGCCGCAGGGGGTTCAGGATGCGGTCAATGCGGCGCGCGATGGTGGAATCCGCGAGCAGCGCAATCTCATTGGCCAACACCATCTGGGCGATGGTGAGCCCATGCTGCCGGCCCAGAAGCAACAGATCCTCAGCACTTGAGAAGGCGTAGGGGACGGGTCGCGGCCGCACTCCGCCGGCTCCTGCGGCAAACTCCTGCGCAGAGAGGATGAACCCCCCCCCGATGGAGTAGTAGACCTGTTCAAACAACGCGTCTCCCTTGAGGTTGCGCGAAGTAAACCGCATTCCGTTGGGATGGGTGACGACGCCCGGCTCCGGGTACATCTGGTCGCGATGGAAGCGTAGATCGAGCGCCGGATCGAAGCGCACAGTGTGTTTACCCATGAGCAGCAGCGTTCGGGTAGAGCGCAGATTCTGCAGGCGCGCGCCAATGGTCTCCAGGTCGACGGTATCGGGCGATTCCTCCAGCAGGCCCATGATCACCGCGCCGTCGGTTCCGTGGCCCACGCCGGTGAGAGCCAGAGATCCATAGAGATCTACCGTCAGCGCATCTCCAAACTGATTGCGCGCTGCCAGTTCCCGCACAAACTGCAGAGCAGCACGCATGGGCCCCACGGTATGAGAGCTGGAAGGTCCAATTCCTATTTTGAACAACTCAAAGAGGCTTGTGTTCATCGGTTGCGAAGGCCTGGAGCCCTTCCGATTTTAGTCTCGGCTCTGGAGCCCCAGCAACCGCGCAGAGACGGCGGTCGGTTGAGTGCGCGCCGCGGTGGGGAGCAGGATTTGGGATGGAGCGGACGTGGGTGAGAGATGCTCCGGTAAGGATTGCGACTTGTTTGCGCTTGGTTTGGGTGTGGCGCTGTTCGGGTTGGAGTTTCCTATGCTGTCGGCGGGGGAGGGGTTCACGCACGGATTCCGCGCTGCGGGCGGGGAGCGGGAGGGTAGAAGCTCCACCGACCCACCGTCGGCGCGTTTGGATTGGGCAGAGGAGATGCTGTGGCGTCTGCGCTGCCCGGAGGTTGCGGTTTGACTGGTGCGTGCGGTGCTGGAACGCTACAGGAGTTCCAAGCCCGCAAAGAAGTAGCCGATTTCAAAGGCTGCCGTATCCTCGGCATCCGATCCATGGATGGCGTTCTCTCCGATGGAAGAGGCAAACTGCTGACGGATGGTTCCCTGCTCGGCCTTGGCTGGGTCGGTGGCGCCCATCAACTTGCGGAGGTCAGCGATTGCATTCTGTTTCTCCAGCACCATGGAGATGATGGGGCCGGAGCTCATGAAATCACAAAGTTCACCGAAAAACGGGCGTGCCGCATGCACATGATAGAACCCCTCAGCCTGTGGCCTGGAGATGGAAATCTTCTTGATGGAAACGATCTTGAATCCCGCCTTGACAATCTCTGCGAGAATGGCGCCTGCGTGGCCGTTGCGAACGGCGTCAGGCTTGATGATGCTGAATGTGCGCTGTGACACAAAAATCTCCTTGATGAAAATAGAGGCTTCCACCAGTGTATCTCTATCGGCGATTTCTCTCGGCGTTTTCGTCTGCGTATTGGGTGGGTTGAGCTGGGAGCGGTGGTTTGCACGAAGGATGGATGACACTGCCGTTGGCTGCGATTGCAGTGAGGTTCAAAGGCCAGCCGCTGGTCTGGATGGTTGCCGCGGGGCCATTTCAGAGCGAGGTGCGGGCTAAAGGTTCCAATCCTCTTCTTCATGTTCTGCGTGCTTGACGAAATGACTGGGAAAGAAGGCTTTTCCGGCAAAGACGATCGAGCCGAGCAGAGCCACGGCCGCGGCCAGAAACAACTCGCGATGAAAGCCGGGGCGTGAAAAGACAATGTAGCCAAAGCCCGCCAGAGCCAGCAATGGGGGCAACGGATAGAGCCACATGCGGAAGGGCCTGGGCATCCGGGGACGATGCAGGCGCAGGGCGATGACCCCTACCTGCTGTAATCCAAACTGCAAGAGGATGCGCATGACCACCAGTGCCGCAATGACATCCGCCAGGGAGAAGAAACAGAAGACACAGGCCAGGGCAGCGAGGGCCAGCAGCGAGACGTAGGGGAATTTGCCCTGCGGATGGAGGCGGGCAAAGATTCTGGGGAAGTTACCATCCCTGGCGGCGGCATAGGGAATCCGCGAGTAGCCCAGGAGCAGGGAGAAGACGCTGGCAAAGGCCGTGATCATGACCAGCAGCGCGGCCAGGCGCCCGAGCCAGACGCCGACCGACGCGCCCCATTGGGGCGAATAGGCGATGCGCATCATCTCACTAAGCAAGGCTCGGCGAGCTTCCACATCCTGGGCAGCCAGAATCGCCGGCGAACCCATGACTGCGAGCACACTGGCATTGAGCCCGAGATACAACAGCGCTACGAGTCCGATGGAGAGCAGCACGGCGCGAGGGATGGTGCGGCCTGGATCGCGGGTCTCCCCACCGAGGAAGGTTACGTTGTAGTAGCCCCAATAGTCATAGGTGGCAATCAGCATCGCCGATCCCAGCCCTGCGAAGAACCCATGATCCAGCCTCCAGGCTCCGGCTGGGAAGGCGAAGACCTGCGACCAGTGTCCATAGAGGAGCCCGGTGACGATCGCCCAGCCGATGGTGCCCAGCACAACCACGAGCATCCCGGCAGCGAGCGTGCGCATTCGCTCCAGTTTTCGATAGAGCAACAGGACGACCAGCAGCAGCGCAGCCATCGCCAGCGCGGTGGGCCAGCCGATGATGACTGCAAAGCGGTAGGGCCCCAGATGCAGCCCATGCACCACAGTCTGAGCAGCCCAGCCGGGATGGAGGAATCCGGCATACTGCGCCAGACCGATGCATCCGCTGGCGACGCTCAAGGGTGCGGAGAAGCAGATCTGAAAGACAAAGAGAAAGCTGAGCCAGCGTCCCAACTTACCGGGAAACATTGCTTCCAGGTAGTAGTAGGTTCCTCCAGCTTCCGGCATCGCCGCACCCAACTCCGCCCACACCAAGCCATCGCAGACGGCGAGCAGCGCGCCGAGTATCCATCCCAACATGGCCTGCGGTCCGCCCATGGCCGCCAGCAGCAGCGGCAGGGTGAGGAACGGACCCACGCCGATCATGTCCAGCAGGTTGAGCGTGACTGCCCCGGGCAGGGTGAGTGATCGCTCGAGATCCTCTCCGTCAGGTCCCATTCCGCCAGTCTATGCAAAACCTGGATTCTGTTGTCGCAGGATCTACCGTGTTTGACCCTCTCCCAGGCTTCAGCGGGGTCTGTGTGGGCCAGGATGGTCTTTGACTGGAGGGGTGGGCAGCGCTCTTCGGCTGTCCGGTGGGCGCGAGGTGGCAGGACTGTGAGAATCTAGTTTTCATGAAGCTCACCGCGCCTCTTCTAGCGTTCTGTCTCACGCTTTATGCGGCGGCGGGCGCGCAGCAAGCAGCGTCGCCCAAATCCACATTCGACGCAACGCTGGAATCAGGGCCCGAATCAGGGACGCCCTTCACAGACCCTGCCAACTTGGGCGGGGAGCGGGTGGCCGCTTCCAACGGCCACGAACTTCCTATCGATGAGGGAGCGAGTGGTGTGGCTCAGCTTCTCCGCAAGCTCAACACGCGAGCCTCCGTGCTGCTGATCACGGCGCATCCCGACGATGAGGATGGCGGGATGCTCACCTTGTACTCCAGGGGGCTGGGGGCACGGGTTGCGACACTTACCCTGAACCGCGGCGAAGGCGGGCAGAACTTTGTGACGGGCGACTTTGAAGATGCTCTGGGCCTGATTCGGACGCAGGAGTTGCTGAGCGCCGACCGCTACTTCGACGCCGGCCAGATGTTCGGCTCCGAGGTGGACTTTGGCTTCTCCAAATCCATGCAGGAGTCTTTTGAGAAGTGGGACCGCGAGCGGGTTCTCTACGATGTGGTGCGCGCCATCCGCATCCAGCGCCCACTGGTGATTGCCGCTGTGTTTATCGGCAATGTTACCGACGGGCACGGACAGCACCAGGTCTCCGGCGAGATCGCCCAGGAGGCCTTCAAAGCCGCAGCGGACCCGCACGTCTTCCCCGACATGATCCGGCAGGGGATTCTTCCCTGGCAGGCGCTGAAGGTTTATGCTCGTGTGCCCTGGGCAGAACTGAAAGACCAGCAGGTCTTTGACTACGCCACGCATCAGTTTGTTCCCGCCCGATTCACCAACTACGTCACCGGAGCGGTGACCACAGCAAAGCCGAGCGCCGATGTTATTGTTCCAGAGGGCGATACGGACGCCCTGTTGACGGATGCTGCCGCGGGGGTGACGCAAGGACCGGACGAGAGCCGAGCGCTGAGCTATGCTCAGTTCGCTCGGATGGGCCTGGCGCTGCAGCGCACGCAGATCAGCGGGAGTATGCGCCGGGCAGGCCCGGGCCGCTACGACTCGCCGTACCATCTCTTCGGCTCTGTGCTGTGCGATGCACCGGCTGACGCGCGTATTTCGCCGCAGGGGCTGTTGGGGCAGTCGGATGGGGACAGGCGAGCGTCATCCCAGCGCCCCTGCGTCGCGGCAACGGCTGCACGGCCGCCCGCGGAGGCCAACCCCCAGAGTCTGGCGAGCGTTCCGAGCGATCTGACCGCACAACCTGACTTCTTCAGCGGCATTGACACATCGATTGAAGGCATTGCGAGCCTCGCTCCCGGGGCTCCGCCGTTTTTACGCCAGCAGCTAGCCCGTCTGGCCGAGGAGATTCAAGCTGCTACCGCCGTCTTTGACCCGCAAAGGCCGGATACGGTGGCTGATCCGTTGACGCGCGCCCTGAAGACTACCAACGCGCTGCTGAGAATGGTATCCAGCGGCAGTATGGCGCCGGAGCAGAAGGTGGATCTGGTCCACGAGTTGCGCATCAAGCGAGTGCAGATCAACGACGCTCTGGTGCTGGCTCTGGGTCTGCATCTGGATGCGACTGCGGGCGCCAGCAACCTGGTGGAAGGCTCCTCGCCGGGGATAGAAACCTCTCTCTCAGAGGGTTCCACGCTTCCAGTCACGGTGAAGCAGATACTGATTGCCGGCGCCGAGCCGACGCAGATTCAGAGTGTCGGCATCGCCTCGGCAGAGCCGCTCCGCGGGGAGAGGCCGCTGGACAATCAAGTACAGATCCCGGGCAGCCATCTGGATCAGATCACGCAGCCGTACTTCTACCGCGACAACATCGAACAGTCTGTGTACCAGCTCCGCAACCCGGAACTTCGCAATGCGGCGCAGACGCCGCCGCCGTTGACTGCGTGGGCTTTTGTGGATGTGCAAGGCACGCAGATCAGTCTGGGCCGCATCGTACACCATGGTCCACAACCGGTATCCATCGTTCCGCCAGTCTCCATCGCCAGCACGCCGAGAGCGATGGTTCTGCCGGATGGCCAGGCTGAGACACAACTGACAGCCACATTGCGCACCGTCGGCCCTGTATCCGCCAACATCAACGTAGAGTCTCCCCGGAACTGGTCCATTGAGGCCAAGGCTCTGCCAGCTTCCACTTCCGCCAACACTCGATCCATCGAGTTTCTGCTCCATCCCACAGCACCCCTGAAGGTGCCGGCTCTGATGCGCGTGACGGCGCAAACGCCTGACCATGAGAGGTACAGCGAGGGTTACCGATCGGTGGGCTACCCTGGGCTGATCTACACCAATCTGTACACTCCGGCCACCACGCGGGTGGTTCCGGTGAACTTGAAACTCCCCCGTCACCTACGCATCGCGTATCTACCGGGCACGGGTGATTCTGTTCCCCAAGCCCTAGCCTCGATCGGCCTTGCCCCCACTCTGATCCATGTGGCCGATCTGACGGCGGCCAAGCTAGCGAGCTTTGACACGGTGATTCTGGGGGTCCGCGCCTATACTGCCCACGCCGAGCTGCATGGGGCTGCTACGCAGGCTCTGTTGCAGTTTGTCCGTGGCGGAGGCAACGTGCTGGTGGAGTACCAGACGGCTGACTTCAGCTCGGCTGACGCACCCTATCCCCTTTCGCTGGGTAACGCGGAAAAGGTGGTGGTGGAGACGGACCCGGTGCAACTGCTGGCGTCGTCTAACCCGCTGCTGACCACGCCGAATAAGATCAGCTCTGCGGACTTCGACCACTGGATTGAGGAGCGCGGCCACGGGTTTCTGGACACATGGGATTCGCACTACACGGCGCTGACAGAGACGCATGACCCGGGCGGCGACGGAATTGCGCAACAACTCCCGCAACGCGGCGGGCTGGTGACGGCTGAGGTGGGCAAAGGACGCTGGACCTACTGCGCTTACGCTCTGTACCGCCAGCTTCCGGAGGCGGTTCCAGGGGCCTTCCGGATCTTTGTGAATCTGATTGCCCCTGTCGGGCGCTAGCCATTTCTCCGAAGATGTAGCGTGTGGGGGGTGACGGTCTGGGGGATCGCGTCGGCGGGCTTGGCCGCCGGGATGAAGTCCTATCTCAGGCGGGCTTGGGAAAGCCAGGAACAGGAATCATGCTTTGGCTTGTTGCGTGGGGCTGCTCAACCGGGGCTGCGATCGCTGGGGTGTTTGCTGCCATGGGCTCGGGCATTTGGGGTGAAATCGCGAGTTCGCGACGGACAAAAACGGCCCCCCGGAGGGGGCCGTTTGAGGGAGCGTTGCAACCACGCTTTGGCTAATTGGTGTGGTGGTGATAATGATGCACCACAGGCTTTGGCTTGGGAAGCTGGATGTAGGAGTTCGACATGGTGATCATCAACGGCTTTTGGGTGTAGGAATCATAGGTTCCGTTGATAGTGATGGTATCGCCGACGCTGGGAAGCGTCTTCAAGGGTGTTTTCATGTTGAAGGTGAAGTCAGCGGTTTTGTTCTGCACCGAATCATCAGAGACAGCTACCTGAATGGCGTCTGGGGTAGCTGAGATCACCGTAACGCCGGGCAGTTGGACCTCCTTGCCCTTGACCGCGTCAAAGACCTTCTCCGCATCCGCAGGCGTTCCATACTGCAACACAAACTCCCGATCGCTGATGGCCAGCGTGGCCAGATCCGGTGTGGTGTTGATGAGGTTGGTAATCACGTCTTCCGGCTTGGGGGCAGGCGTGACATTGAAGCCGGCAGGAGGGTTCAGGTTGGCTTGCGCAGCCGTCTGCATGTCTGTGTAGCCATCGATGCCGCCATGAAACTTCTTGTAGCAGTACTCGGCTAACGGCTCAATGGTGGACTTGTACGCGGCGGGGGCATAGGCAGCAGCCCGGGTTGCGTACCAGGCGCAGTTCAGGTAGTCCGGAGGCGTCTCCGTGTAATAAGCCTGCGCGAGAATATAGACGTCCTGCAGCGTCTGGCTTGGCTTTGTGGTGTTATCCGCGTCGCCATTGATCTCCTGGGTGAGGACCTTGATGGCGTCCGCATTGTCCTTCTTGGCCATATCGTCGTCAGCGATGGCGCTCAAAAAGGTTGGATTGGTCTTGGACTTGAGGGTTGCGAAGTCAGCATCGGACATATCGGCAGGCTTCTTGGCGTTCAAGCCCTCCTGAGCGTAGGTGGCTACCTTGTCCAGCGCGGCCTGTTTCGCAGCCGGATCGGTGAGCTTATCCGCATCCGCGCGGCGGTAGTAGACCTCAAAGGTGAGTGCGCGGAGGTTGTTGGGATCGACGGCCAGAAGCTGGTCCGCGGCATCGAGGGTGGCCGCCTGATCCCCTAGCTGACTATCCAGGAAGAGGATCTGATTGAGCACATCCAACTTGACAGCGGATTTGGGGTACGCCTTGAGGTAGGCCTGATAGGCAGCCACCTTCCCCGCCGCGGTGGTTTCCGTGCTGGCTTTGTTGTAGGCGGCGTACTCGGCCTGCGACATCTGGATGCCACCGGAGGACGACTGCTGGGCGTACGTTGATGACGCTGAGAGAACCGCGCCGGCCACAGCCAGCAGCGAAGCAAGTACAACCTTCTTCATAAAGAGAATCTCCTCGGCAGAGATACTTCGGAATCTGAGCCAGTTAAAACAAGATTAGCGCAAATTGCGCGTCCAGAATCAAAACCTGCCCCCATCATGAGAACAATCGGGGAGATGAAGCGGATTATAGAAATGACGGTGGCTCTGTGCAACTCGCACCAGCCGACTGCAGAAAAACAGGGCTTTTCCGGGACCGAAGGGCAAGGACCGAAGCGGGCTGCCTGAGCGGCTCCGGCAGCATGGAAGCCGGCGTGGTGGTGAGGCGCTGCCGGGCTATGCAGAGGCGCCGTGGGAGCAAGGGTGCGAAGAAATTAGATTGGGACGCCCTTATCCACAAAATCCTTTTCGGGGCCGTCGAATACGCGTTGATTCCGCCCCTTGTGCCGCTTAGGATTCGACCTAGAGCGGTTTCCTGGGGGATAGACCCGGAGGCTCTGTGGTCATCCTACTCTGAGCTGGATTCTGTTCCAGGAACGAGCGGCATGGCGCAGAGGCTCGTCCGGACCGATTGCCCCTTGGGACCGGTGGAGCGGTTCCCTGCCTGGCCCCCGCCGGGGCTGGCCGGCCCGTTCCGACAGCTAGCGGTAGATGAGGTTTTGCTCCTTGCTCAAGCTAAAAAAAGTTCAGATTCTAGGTTTCAAGTCCTTTTGCGACCGCACGGAGGTGCAGCTTGCCGGTGAGGGGATCGCGGCAATTGTGGGTCCCAACGGCTGCGGCAAATCGAACATTTCAGACGCCATCAACTGGGTTCTGGGAGAGCAGTCCGCCAAGAGTCTGCGTGGGATCAAGATGGAAGATGTGATCTTTGCGGGCACCCGTGAGCGCAAGCCCACCGGCATGGCGGAGGTCTCCCTGACGCTGATTGATCCTGAGGTGTATGACGGCAATACGCCGGCCGACGGCCAACCTGAGATTCTGGGAGCGGATGGCGCTGGGATTGCGGAAGGTGGTGCTGAGCGGACCGGGGCCGACGCGAGGGATCACGTCACGAGCATTGGCTCGGTGGGCGATTGGGATGAGGCTGCGTTGCGCGAAGAGGCGGCGCTGGAGACAGAAGAGGCGATAGCGGAGGCGCAGCCGGGGATCACTTATGAAGCCGAGGCTCCGCATAAAAGATCGGGCGGAGGGGATGGCGAGCACTCGGCTGAGGCCGACTCCGAGCAGAATGCGGGCAACGAGGTGGTGCTGAAGATCCGTCGCCGGAAGTTTGGCCGGGCTCCGATTCGCGCCGGCGAGATCACGGTGACGCGCCGACTCTTCCGCTCCGGAGACTCCGAGTATCTTTTGAATGGGAAGATCTGTCGGCTGCGTGATATCCAGGACATCTTCATGGGGACCGGGCTGGGCGGAGAGAGCTACGCGATGATCAGCCAGGAGCGCATTGGAAGCATTCTTTCCGCCAAACCGCTGGATCGCCGCGCGATTATTGAGGAAGCAGCGGGGATCACGCGTTTCAAGACGAAGAAGCGCCTGGCGGAACTGCGGCTTGAATCCGCCAAACAGAATCTGGCTCGGGTAAATGACATCTTTGAAGAGGTGACACGGCAGATGGCGGTGCTGAAGCGCCAGGCTGCCAAGGCGGAACGCTACGCAGCGCTGCGCGACGAGCTGCGCGGAAAACTTCGCGTGGTGCTGGCCAGTCGCCTGAGCCAGATGGATGCGGAGCAGAGCTCTCTGAGGGACGAGATCTCTCGCCTTGGGGATCTGATTGAAGGCCACACCCGGGAGCTAGAAACACTGGATGCGGAACACTCCCACGGGGTTCAACGAGGGTATGACCTGGATGAACAGATTCGCGCTGCGGGCTCGCGAGCGAACGCCAGCGCCGTGGAGATGGAGCGGATCGCAGCGCGCACCTCTTCGAACGCGGATCGAATCAGCGACCTTGCCGAGCGGATGCAAAGTGGAAACCAGGATCTTGCCCAGGCACGAGCTCAACTGGAGACCCTTGCAGGTGAACTGGAACAACACCGCAGCTTTCTTGAGACCGCGACGGAGGAGGCTTTGGCCTCGCGTGAGGCAGCCTCTGCGCAGCAGGCGCAGGCTCAGGAGGCGACACGCAGCGTGCTTGCCGCCGAAGCACTGGCGGAGACCCAACGCCGCAACGCCATGCAGTCCATGCAGCGGGCGGCGCAGGCCAACAACGAGATTGCGCAGTCAGAGGCGGCGCTTTCCAGCCTTGATCGCGAACAGGAACGGTTGGAGTCAGAGTCGCTGGCGGCTCGGGTTGAGCTGGAATCGCTACAAGCACAGCGGAGCGCCTCCCGGCTCTCGTTTGAGAATCTGGCCGAGCGTCTGAAGGCTCTGGAGGGCGAGATCGTGGAAACGCGCCATACGCTGGAGACCAAGCGGCTGGAGGAGACCCGGCGGCGGCGGCGGGGAGATGAGTTGCGGGCCCAGGCCGCGACGCTGCATGGACGGCGAAGTTCGCTGGAGGCTCTGATCCGGGAACACAGCTACTCCACCGATACGGTGCGCAACATCTTCCGAGCCCAGTCCAGACTGAAGGAGGGAGCGGCTCCGCTGGGCACGCTGGCGGACTTTCTGGAGGTGGATGGGCGCTATGAGAGTGTGGTGGATGAGTTTCTACGCGACGAACTGAACTACATTGTGGTGTCCAGTTGGGAGGCGGCGGATGCGGGAGTACGTCTTCTACAGACTGATGTTGCGGGCCGGGCTACGTTTCTGGTGCGGCCGGAGAGCGCAGCGCCTGCCCCGGAGCTTCAGGAGGCGGGGATTCAGGAGGCTGGTCTGGGAGTTCCGGGCAACGGGGTTGTTGCGCTACGGGATTGCATACGGGTGCTGAACGGGTTGGGAAGCGCACTGGAAGCGACCCTGCCCAAGCTGCGCAACGGCTTTGTAGCTCCGGATAGCGAGACGGCCCGGAGGCTGGCGCGGGAGTATCCGCAGTTCTATTTCCTGTGCCCGAGCGGTGAGACCTTCCATGATTGCACGGTGACGGGGGGCAAGCCGCGGGAGCAGGGACCGCTTGCGCTGAAGCGCGAGCTGGCGGAGCTACAGAGCAAGCTGGTGGGCCTTGAGAGTGAGTTGACCGAGAACGAGCTGGCTACGGCGGCGCTAGGGCGTGAGATTGCCGACCTGACGACGGCGCTGGACAGCCGAAATCACGAGCGCCGAGACGCGGAGCGGGAGAGCGCCAACGCGGGCGCTGCGCTGCGACAGATGGATCAGGAGGTGGCTCGCATTGAGGGCCGCCTGCAGCAGTGGCAGATTGCCGCCGATAGAAACAAAGACCAGCGGCAGCAACGTCTGGATGTGATCGCTCGCAAGCGGGAGGAGTCAGAGGGTTTCGAGGCGGAACGCGCGACCCTGGAGCAACAGGTGGCCGACCTTTCCGAAAAGATTCTGTCCCTGCGTATTCGTCGCGAGGAGCTACAGGAGGCGGCGGCGGCCGCGGCGGCGGCCCTGGCCGGGTTGGAAGAACGCAGGCGCAACGCCCACGCCAACTTTGAGCAAACCCGTCGACTGTCTGATAGCCAGGCACAGAGGATCGCGCAGTTAGAGTCGCAGATTGCTGCCGCGGCCAGCGAGAAACATCAGCGCGAAGAGGAGACGAGCGCGCTGGCACAGAAGCAAGTGGAGCTGACCGAGGCGCGCGCCCAGGCTATGGCGGAGGGTGAGAAACTCTCTGCAGAGGCCGCGGCCTTGCGGCTGGCCATGACGGAGCTGGACTCACGGCTGCGCAACCTGCGGCATGAGACGGAGGAACTGCGGGAACAGCGTGCGGAACGGAGCGCCCGCGCTGCCCGGCTAGCCTCTGATCTGGAGCACATCGAGGCGACGTGTCTGAACGATCTGTCTGTTGAGGCCTCCGCGTTGCGCCAGGACGAGACGATTGAACGGATGGAGACCGAGGCGCTGGCCGCCGAAGACGAAGCGGCGCGAGCGCTGAAGCAGCGTCTGGAGGCTATGGGGCCGGTGAACATGATGGCGCTGGAGGAGTATCAGGAGACCTCGCAACGGCACGCCTTCCTGGAGACGCAACGCAAGGACCTGCTGGATTCGATTGAGAACACGCAGTCTTCCATCAAAGAGATTGATGATGTATCGCGGGTGAAGTTTTATGAGGCCTTCAAGGTTATCAACGAAAACTTTTCCGCCACCTTCACCAAGCTGTTTGGAGGGGGGCAGGCGTTCATGCGCCTGACGGATCCTGAGACGACAGGGAGCAGGGCCTCTGACCTGAGCGGGATCGACATCATCGCCTCACCTCCGGGCAAGAAGCTGCAGAACGTTTTGCTACTCTCTGGCGGGGAAAAGGCTCTGACCGCGCTCTCCTTGCTGGTGGGGATCTTCCAGTTCCAGCCGGCTCCATTCTGCATGCTCGATGAGGTGGATGCTCCGCTGGATGAGACCAATGTGGGCCGGTTTGCGAACCTTCTGTCAGAGGTTGCGGTGAATACGCAGGTGATTATCATTACCCACACCAAGCGCACGATGGAGCAGGCGGATGTGATGTACGGCGTAACCATGCAGGAGCCGGGCGTCTCCAAGGTGGTGAGCGTATCGCTGAGTGGTCGGAGTAAAGGGCGGGAGGCGCGCAGCGCAGCCTGAGCAAGGCGGAGTTTGAGCTGATCCACGAGCGGCTTGAAACCGGGTTGGCCAACGAACTTTGGCTTGGCATCTTGGATTTGACACGGCGAACGCCCTGCCGAGCGGAGGACAGAAAGGAAGCGAGCAGGTGGGCAGCCCACAGGTTCGGCTGGAGGGCTGCTGCCGGCGAGGTTCATGGGCTATGTGCTTGCGGCGCCGCCATGGATGAGATGGCTTTATGAATCCGCTTGACTGGCTGATGGTGGTTGTACTCGCTTTTTCGATTGTGCGGGCAACGATACGCGGATTTTTTCGGGAGGCGTTCTCGCTGGGCGGGCTGATTCTTGGGGTTCTTTGCGCCTGCTGGTTCTACCGACAGTTTGCGGCGATGTTGGGCGACCTGATCCCTTCCCCAGTGGGCGCGCAGTTTGCGGCGTTTCTCCTGCTGCTGTTTGGCATCGTGATTTTATTCAGCTTGTTGGGCAGACTGCTGAGCCACACGGCGTCTGCGCTGGGATTGGGCTTTGTGGACAGGTTGCTGGGGGCGATGCTGGGTTTCTGCCGGGGAGTGGTTGTCTGCTTTGCCCTGCTGCTGGTCTTGACCGCTTTTCGGCCGGCGGCACCGTGGGTGGACGATTCTCGGCTGGAACCATATTTTCTTCGAGCCGCTCATGCGTTATCCTTCCTCATGCCCAAAGATCTCGGCAACCGGTTAGCGAGCGGCTTGAACCGTTTCAAGCACACGAGACCGGATTGGATCAAATGAGTTCTCAGGCTGCACACTGTGAAGAGTGGTGATTTCGCCCGATGAGGGTTGGATTCCATTCAGGGCCCCCAAAGTCACTCCCAGAAAAGGAAGACTCCGCGAGTGAAACGTGAACTTGCCAATCTCGTCGTCCAGATGCGCAGTGCAGGCGTGAGCTACGCTGTAGCCGTGCGTGAGTTTAAGAAGCAGTACATTCTGGAGGTGCTGGCGCGTCACCGAGGGAACCAGTGCAAGGCGGCCGAAGAGCTTGGCATGCATCGCAACACGCTGAGCCGTACTTTGGCCGAGTTAGGGTTGGACTCAGCAGAGATACGGCGAGGGATACGCTGCCCGCCGGCGTCAGTGCGCCCAACACGCGCTGCGGTGCCGGGATTGCATGTAGTCTCTGGAGGACGTTGATCGGCCTGAAGCGTCTAACTGAGCACAGAATGCCCTGCTCCTCACGATCTGATGGTCCTCGCTTGCGAGACATTCCCCGGTGGGACAGTATGCTCGTCTGGAAGGAATCTTCGGTGCCCAAGGTTTTGTGTTGGCTGTGTATGGTATCTGTGCTGGCATGGACGCCCAGTGCCCGAGCCGGCGCGCGCCATGCGGCAATGGGACAGGCAGCGGGACAAGCGAAGGGACAGGTGGCGAGTCAAGTTCCAGCCCCGGCCGTCAGCGCGGCTGACAGCCCTGCGAGCATTCCGGCCGGCGCGACACCTGCGCTGCCGCAGCCTCCGGAGAAACGGCCACAGGCTACTACGGATAAGACCACGGTGTCTCCCAAGCAGGCACAGGAGGCTGATGATGCTTATCTTGATGGGGCCAGACATGTGGAACATCGGGATCTGGCGGCGGCCATCCGAAGCTTTACACGTGCTGTACGGCTGAATCCGAAGGATCGCGATTATGCTCTGGCGCTGATTGTGACGCGCGAAAACTACGTGACAGAGCTGGTGGAACGCTCCGCCAAGGCGAGCGCCGCCGGGGACGCTGCGCAGGCTTCTAAGCTGCTGGCGGAGGCACATTCTCTGGATCCAGACAATCCGGTGGTAGCGCAGCACTTTGCAAAGAATGGAGCGCAGAATGCATTGCGGGCCGGAGGGGCCAGCCAGGCGCCGAAGTGGCCCGGGTATTTCTATGGGAGTATTGATCCTTCGAAGTTTCCGGTGCAGGATATAGCGTCCACTCTTGAAGGTGAGGTGGAACTGACACCTTTGAAGGGGAAGAGAAATATCCATCTCCACGGCGCGCTGCAGATGGTTGCCGAGACCCTGTATGGACTTTACGGGATCAAAGTGAGTCTGCATCCGTCGCTGAGCCAACCGGGACCTCCCATCGACCTGGACATGAACGGGGTGGACTTTGCGGGAGCCACGCGAGCTTTTGACCTGGTGGCCAACGCGTTTGCGGTGCCCGTGGAGCCAAACAGGGTGGTGCTGGCCAGGGATACGCGGGAGAATCGGGAAGCGCTGATGCCGGAGTATGAGGAGGCGATCTACGTTGAGGGTCACTCCAATACAGAGATGCAGGAGCTGGGCAACGTAGCCCGTACCGTCTTTGGCCTGCAAAATGTTACGGCAAGCGCTACCGGGGGGTTCATTCTTGTGCGTGGCCAGCAGCAGGTGCTACGTGAGGTGAACGCGGTGTATAACGACCTGCTGGGCGGGACTCCGGAGTTGCTGTTTGACGTATCGCTGTATGAGATCGACCACAGCATCGAGAACAACATCGGAGCCACGCTTCCGAACTCTGTAGGTGGATTCAGCGTAGCCTCCGAGGCCGAATCCCTGATCACCTCGAATGAATCCCTGATCAATGAGGCGGTTGCGAATGGACTTCTGACGCTGAACGGGAGTCCGCTTCAGAATCTGATCAACGAAGTTGAGTTTCTGGTCGCCTCCGGAACGGTGACCGCGTCGCAGTACACCAATCTGCTGGGGGTGTTTGGAAATGGATTAGGGCTCTCCGGACTGTTTCTTGGCTCCTCGCCCAGCTTTGCGCTGGCGCTGGATTCAAGCGATGTGAGCATACTTGATTCGACACGGATCATGGGGCAGAGTGGACAGCCTGCGGAGTTTCGGGTGGGCTCTCGTTATCCGGTGACGACCGGAACCTACAGCACTGGCCTGAGCAGCACGCTCTCCTCTTCCCTCTCCGGGCTGACGAATACGGGATCGAGCATCTCTGCGTTGCTGAATCAATACCTTGGAAGCAATTCCGTAACGGTGCCGGAGATTCAATATGAGGATCTGGGCATTACGCTGAAGCTGACGCCGCAGGTTCTGCACAACAATGAAGTTTCTATTGCCATCAATCTGAAGGATGAAGCGCTGGGCGCAGGGAGTCTGGATGGGATTCCGGTGCTGAATAACCGGGCGCTGACCTCTTCCATTCTGGTTCCGGAGGGATATACGGCGATGCTGGCGACACTGGTGAGCACGGAGGAGATCAAGGCTCTGGTTGGACTGCCGGGACTGAGCGAGTTACCTGGTTTCCAAGGAACCGATCAGGATTTAAGCAACCAGTCCACCCAGATTCTGATTACCATCACGCCCCACATTGTGCGCCAGGGAAGGCTGCAGATTGTGAGTCGGCGGATCGAAACGGCGAACAATCGCTACGAGCCGAGCGGAGGCGGCGGCGAAGCGGCCGGATTGGTACCGTCACAGCATTGATTGATGCCGTCCGGCTTCCCAACCGCGGGAGGGCCTGTGGGAGCGTAAAGCGGGAAGCCAAAGGCTGTTGCAGGGAGCACGGATGCGGCTGCGATGGTTGCGGCGGCACAGGTTGCGGTGCAATTGCAAAAGGGTATAGGGCTAGCTATACTTACAGATGGCAGGGCGGGAGTAGCTCAGTGGTAGAGTGCTTCCTTGCCAAGGAAGATGTCGCCGGTTCGACCCCGGTCTCCCGCTCCAACGACCTCCATCTCTGAGACTTGCGGCTGGATGCACAGGCGCTGCCTAGAAGAGGATTGAGGTGTCTTGGCGCCCGAGAGATGTAGTGGTTGAGCATGGTCTTTTGAATGAAGGGCGCGGTACCCAAGTGGTAAGGGAGAGGTCTGCAAAACCTTTATGCGCCGGTTCGATCCCGGCCCGCGCCTCCAATTTTCCCAATAAAATCGACTGAATGAGCAGGTTAGGCCTGTTTTTGGCACCTCGCAAGAGGTGTGTCTTTTCCGCACTTAATCGTGGTAAAGCGTCGAAAATTGGGCTCGATTTGGGAGGGGGTCGGAGCAAAGTCCGACCGCATTTGCACCAACGTTAGTGACATCTCTGGCGAAGCGATATTCTGCACGAAACCTGTGTCGACGCCGGTTGAAAATTCCTCATTTCGCCGGTCAAAATTCCCCTACCCTTTGCGGGCGAAGGTTTACAGTTGCAGCCGGTTCGCGGGAGGGTGAGGCTGGCTGGTGAAGGCGAGCCGGGCGCAGTCGACGCGACTGAATGGCGGCTACTTCCTTGCCGAGCGGGTCGCTCCCAAGCCCTACGCGCGACCACGCTTCCGGCGCCGCTACGGTGCGGCCGATATGGAACTGCGGCCTCGACCGGCCAGGCCCACGAGCAGCTCAGCGGTCCGGTCAAGCGGCACATCCTAAAGCGCGAGTTCGAGCGGCTCGGTGGGCTGTACAACGGTCAGTTCTACAACCTGCGCTGCGGCCCGCGCTATAGCCTGCTCGCCGAAGAAAAGACTCGGTCTGCGGCGGCCCAGGCCAGCGCACACAAAAAGCCAGCGCCCAAAAGGGGACACCGCCTTCTACGCATCGACACCATGCGCGAGGGCGATGGCCCCGGGAACAAGGGGTCTGCCACATCAACGCCGTCGGCGACGGTTACGCAGTGGAAGGAGTCGTCCGCATTGCCCGCTTCAAACAGCACCTTTCAGGCTTATCCCACGATTGGGAAAGACTGGAATTTGATTTATTTTATGAGCCTTCAATAGACCGCTGTTTGCGGGAGATCTGCTAAGGCCTGCGAAATTCACATTCTCGGCAACTTTGATTTCCGCTTCGCGACTCCATGCCTGACTGCTCATTGAGCAAATCAACGTCAGATCGTCGTCCAGTACTTCTCTCTGGGCGCGAACAGCGAAACATCGGCAGAGATCGTGGAGGGGCTCACTTTGAGCCGGGAGGCACAATGCCGTTCATGCGCAGATACTCGACCATCTGCCCATAGTGATCGTATCCGTGAGCAGAGATGAAGGATGCGAGGACCGATCGCGTGTGCATACCGTCGGCGCCTTCAATCGTGGTGTAGGCATTCCCCGGAGTAATCGTCGCGAGCGCCTTGTGGGCATAAGCGAAAGAATCCGCGGCAGCCTTGAGGAGCTGCTCCTTCGTCGTCAGACTATCGATGCTTTTCAGATCAACCGGCATCTTTTCACCGAGAATCTTCGAAGCGAAGTAGTAGTTCGCCGTTGTGACATGCGATATTTCCTGGGCGAACGTGCGAACCCCGTCATACTTCGCGCGCTGCGACGGCGCGAAGGTTGCAGCCGTAGGCGCAAAGCCGTATTTGTCCGCAGGCATCGCCCGCGCGACCCCCATGAACTCATGCTCGAAGAGGTTCAGCAGTTCATTCTGCGCCTGGACCGGCGACATTTGGGAGCCAACGGCCAGCTTCGCACCTGGTGAACCCATTTGCGCAGAGGCCACCAGCGTACAGGCTCCTAGAATCAAAGCGGTGCAAAAGTACCGAAGACGCATCGATCACCTCACTCGCAAATTGCCTCAACAGTGTAGCAGACGCCTGCGTTCGCGATGTCAGCAGTGATTTGGTGACTTTTCAGGCCGAAGTTTGATCAGCGATCTGAGTAAGTTGCAGCAAAACGGCCAACGCGCCATCGTGGCGGCCCTCTCACCGGAGATTCTTTTTCTCGCAGGAGACGCCCCAGCATTGTGAGAGGATGTGAGATCGAAGCTGCATTGCAGGAGCCTGCGCCTGGCGCTACGCTAAGCTGGTCCGCGCCCAGGAAAGCAGGATGGCGCAGCTGCGTGGCGCATACACTGACGTTGTAAAGAAGGAAGTGATGAGCTTCTTTTCGGAAGGGGCCTGTGTCTTGCGATCTTCTCGGCAGACGAGGCCATGAAAGCTATTCCGTTTGGTTGTCTTTGAGAGCGGCTCGAGGAGCGATTCGCCGGTATGGATCGAAGTTCTTCCACTTTACTGACGCGTGATGGGATAAGGAAAGGGGAAAGCCATGGAGGCTAGTTCCATTTCAGCAGTTCAGCGCAGGGATTTTCTCAAGCTGCTTGGCGCGGCGACAGCCTTCAGCTTTGCCGATGACGCCTTTGCATCTGGCAGCCGACGTATTGACATCGTGATCGATGCCGAGGATCCGGTTGCATGGAGCGTGCCTGTGAGATGGGCCGCCGAGCAACTTCGTCAAGCGATTGCCGCTCAAGGCGCCACTGCCCGAATTGTCCATCCGGAGACCGACATCCAATCTGCGGCATGGGTTGTGGTGGTGACCGGACCGGAGTCCAAGATGGGTAAAAGATTTTCCCATGCGGATGCATCCTTGCAGAAGGCCGAAGGCATTCGCCTGGCACCCGATCGGTGGGGAGAGACGCCGGTAACGCTTGTATGCGGAAGCGATAGAAGGGGCTGCGTCTACGGCCTTCTCGAACTGCTGGAGCGAGTGCAATTCAGCCATGATCCCTATGCCGCGCTGCGCCTGGATCGGCCGGTGGTGGAGCAGCCTGCAAACAAGGTCAGAAGCGTGGCACGGGCGTTCTGCAGCGATATCGAAGACAAAGCCTGGTATTACGACAGGAGCTTCTGGCGGGGATATCTTGATATGCTGGCCGCAAGCCGGTTCAACCGATTCAATCTGGCGTTCGGTTTCGGATACGATTTCCCGACAGGCGTTACCGGGGACTATTTTCATTTCCCCTATCCCTATCTTGTGGACGTTCCCGGCTACGATGTTCGGGTGGTCCGACTGGCTAGCCCGGAGGGAAAGGAACTTTCCGCTCCTGTCCCGCTGGCTGCCGAGGAGCGGGAGAGAAATTTTGAGATGCTGCGCTTTGTTGCGCACGAGACGGCGGCGCGCGGACTTGAATTCCAAATGGGCATTTGGAACCACGCCTACCAATGGACGGACAGTCCGCACGCCCATCACCGCATCGAAGGGCTGACGCCGCAGACCCATGCCGCTTATTGCCGAGACGCTTTGGCGATGATCCTGAAAGCGTGTCCTGAGATTAAGGGTCTCACCCTCCGCGTCCACGGCGAAAGCGGGATTCCCGAAGGAAGCTATTCGTTTTGGAGCACTCTGTTCGAGGCGATCTGCGGCAGCGGCCGCAAGATTGAGATCGATATGCACGCCAAGGGAGTCAACAGCAGGATGATCGACACGGCTGCCCATACCGGCATGCCGGTAAAACTGAGCGCGAAATATTCCGCGGAGCACCAGGGACTTGGGTATCAGCAGGCGGACATTCGGAAGCAGGAGATTCCGCAGGCCGGTCATGTGGGCAACGCGGACCTGTTCAGCGTGAGCACCGGAGCGCGCCTGTTCACTCGCTACGGCTATGCGGATTTTTTCCAGCAAGGGGCCCGCTACGAATTGTTCTTCCGCCTATGGCCTGGAACACAGCGGCATCTGCTGTCAGCCGATCCGGAGATGGCTGCTGCGTTTGGGCGGAGTTCTCACTTCTGCGGAGCCGCCGGATTGGAAGTATGCGAACCCTTAACCTTTAAGGGACGGGAGGGTTCCGGACTGCCGGGCGGACGCTGCGCTTATGCCGACGAATCGCTTAACCCCGAATACGACTGGCAGAAGTTTGCCTACTCCTATCGGGTTTGGGGGCGAAGGCTTTACGACCCGGATGCTGATCCGGAGAGCTGGCGAAGATACCTGAGACGCGATTTCGGGCCGGGCACGAACTCGGTGGAGGCCGCCGTTGCCAATGCCAGCCGGGTTCTTCCCCTGGTTACGAGTGCCCATTTGCCCTCTGCCTCAAACCATGCCTTCTGGCCGGAGATTTACACGAACATGCCGATTGTGCCCGGCAGCGAACCTTCGCCGTATGGGGATACGCCCACTCCAAAATTGTTTGGGACCGTCAGCCCTCTGGATCCACAGTTGTTTTCGACGATCGACGAGCATACAGCGGATCTGCTCGCGGGCCGTCCGAATGCAAAGTATTCGCCGATCGAGGTGGCACAATGGCTGGAAGAGTTCACGGCGGCATCGGCGGCGGCGTTAGCCTCTGCGCGGGTGAAGGCGCCGTTTGATGGCTCGCCGGAGTTTCGGCGGATGGAAGAGGATGTGATCATCCAAAATGCGGTTGGGCGGTTTTTTGCGGCCAAATTACGCAGCGCTGTTCTGTTCCAGATTTATCAGCAGACCGGGTATCCTAAGGCGGGCCAACTGGCGCTCGACGAATACAACAAGGCGCGCGAGGGATGGGCCGCGATGTCTGAACGGGCCAACAGCGTGTATCGTGCGGATATTACCTACGGGCGTGTTCCGATGCGGCGCGGAAACTGGAGTGCTCGTCTTGCCGGCATCGATAGGGACGTTGCTGCCATGCGGGAGAAGATACGCGGTGAGGGCGCTGCAAATGTTGCGGAGGGGAAGGTTGAGAAGGCCGTGCGTGCAGCGGTGGGCCGGCCGGTTCGCCCATCCATCCCTTGCAGCCATACTCCTCCGCAGGCGTTTCGACCCGGACAGCCACTTTCTCTGTCTCTCGCGCTTGCCGACGGAACTGCGTATGGGGTTTCGGTTCCATCCGAGGTGAATTTGCGCTATCGGCATGTCAATCAGGCCGAACGGTGGCGATCGATCAAGATGGAGCGGAGGGGCCAGAGGTACGTATCTTCCCTACCCGGCGAGTACACAGACTCTCCTTATCCGCTGCAATATTACTTTGAACTGCAGCGAGGTATGGATGCGGCATGGCTCTATCCGGCCTTCAATTCGACCCTTTCCAACCAGCCCTATTACGCCATCTTCCATAGGATCTGATTTGTCGTTCGCTGTTTCAGCGAAGAGGTGCTGGAAGGAGAGATGCTGGAGATGGTCTGGGATGGATAGAATCTTCTCCAGGAGCGGAAGGGTCCTTGGCGAGGGTCGGCTTTTGCAGGCCGGGCCAGAGCCAACGTATGCTCTCTGTTCTCTTGGCTACTGGAATTGAGTTTGCGAACCGAATTGTCTACTGCGAAGAAGAACCCTTCATGCGCTTGTTTAGCCGCCGCCGTTTTCTTCTGAATACCTCTACCGTCGCCGGGTCGCTTCTCTTTTTGCGGCGCTTGAGCCAGGCTCAATCCGTTGACGCCGAGCCTGGCGGCCTGACCCTGTGGTAGAGGCGGCAGCAGACCGATGGTTCGATGCATTGCCCATGGGGAACGGTCGCCTGGGCGCCATGGTCTATGGTGGCGGCTGCATTGGCTTCCGTCAGTCATGGGCGATCTGTCTTTGGGCGCGGCCTGGGCACTGTGATAAGTCAGCGGAATTCTTTCGCACGCTGGTGACGGAAAGCACCAACGGTACTCTTCCGGACATCTGTGTAGGCCGCAGCCGGATCTTCCAGATCGAGGGCAACTTCGGCGCCAGCACTGTGCGGGAGGAGATGCGGCTCCAGAGCCACGCCGACTCTATTGATCCGCTCCCCGCCTTACCTGCCGTCTGGCCCTCCGGGCCAACAAGCACCGAATGGCTGCACTACTCCGCCACCTTCGCAGAGCTGCTGGAATCCGAGTTTTTTATCTGCAAGGGCGAGGTAAGACGAATGTCACGGGACGAGGCCCCGATCTGGATGGTGTAATCCCCGGGAAGCAGTTTCCATCGATGGCTCGATGGATCCCAATCGTCAAAGTCGTTGTGTGAAAGCTCCATGCGAACGATCTTCGTCTGGTGCGGATTGAGCGAGATCCGTGCAAAGGCCTTCAATTCATGGGCGGGCATGGGGATGGTCGCTTTTGGCGCGGCAACATAGAGCTGCGCGATCTCTGTTCCTTTCCGATCAGAGGTGTTTTGCAGGTTGAAGGTAACCACTTCCTTGCTTCCTTCAGGCTGAATCCGCAGGTGAGAATAAGAGAAGGTTGAATAACTCAAGCCATATCCAAAGGGGAACTGTGGCTCAACATGGTACGTGTCGTAATAACGGTAGCCGACAAAGATTCCCTCTTTATAGTTCACGTTGTCCTTATCCTCGTTGCCGATGGCGTGAGATGGAGAATCAGATAACTTCTTAGGCCAGGTGAACGCAATTTTTCCCGATGGATTGATGTCGCCAAGCAGGGCCTGAGCTATCGCTGTTCCACCTTCCATGCCGGGATAGAAGGCATCCAGCACTGCCGGAACAGAGCCAATCCAGCCACCGACCTCAAATGGCGAACCATGGATCAGGACGACGATGGTATTTGGATTGATGGGAGCGATTCGATTGATGAGTTCCTGCTGACCTTTGGGGAAATCCATATTTTTGCGATCAGCTCCCTCTGTATCCAGACCGTGCCCCCAGCCGCCTACAAAGATGACCGCATCCGCTTGTTTCAGTTTTGGCTGCAGGAGGGCGAGATCGTGCTGCCATTGCGCCTCCGTCCGAGGCAGTGTCCACTCCAGACGCAAAGAGGCATCACCCTTGAGTGCGTGATATTCAATTTGGACATGATACGGCGTACCTGCGTCCAAGTGGACGATGGCCGTACCGGTCTGCACGCTACCGGTTTGAAGATTTCGAATGACCGGGTTGTTATCAATCGTGAGGATGCCTGTGTCTTCGCTGGTGAGTTGCATGGTGTAGTAGCCGGTCTGCGTAGGGACAAGGGTACCGGAGAGATGCGCATGAAAGTTATCGCTATGAACTTTAGCCGGGTCTGGCGAGCGCATCTCCCAGGTGAAGTTTACCTGCGGCTCGATACGCTCCAGGGCGGGCTTTGGATCTCCATCATTGAAGTAGTCCGCCTTGATGCCACGCAGGCCATTGATTGGCTGCCAGTACTTCGGGGCGATGGGTTCGAACTCTCCGCCTTCCTGAAAGTCGAGATATTCGACATTGACAATGCCCTTCAGGCGCTGGCGCAATCCATCGAGAACTGTGACCTCATAAGCCGCCTGCACGCCTGAACTTCCGCCATAGCCTCCTTTGCATAACTTGCGGTCTGCATTTGGCCCCAGCACCACGATTGTCTTAAGCTTCTGAGCATTCAATGGCAACACATGATTGTCATTTTTGAGTAAGGTGAGGCTTTCTTCTGCCGCGCGCAGAGCGACGGCCTGGTGCTGTTGAGTGTTGATCGCGCCGCCGGTGGTGGGTGGAACGCCATCCAGCAGGCCTACCTTGGCCATAACCCATAAGATATGGCGCAGTTTTTCATCAACCACCGATTCGGGAAGCCGGCCGGATTGCACGGCCTCCATGAGCGGTTTTCCAAAGGGAGTGGTGTTCCAGTCTCCCCAGGGCATGCCGACATCGAGGCCGGCACGGGCAGAGGCGAGCGTTCCTCTGGCTTGATTGAAGTCGGTGAGGACGATGCCCTTGAAGCCCCATCGGTCGCGCAGTTCTCCGGTAATGAGCGGAGTATTGGCGCCGGCATATTCTCCATTGATGCCGTTTGCCGCTGTCATGACGCCCCAGGCTCGGCCGGTTTCTACCGCTGCCTTGAATCCTGGCAGATAGATTTCATGCAATGCGCGCTCACTGACGTTCGACATATACATGTTGCGGTTCCACTCCCGATTATTACAGCAGAAGTGTTTGACGAAGGAGGCTACGCGCTGACTTTGAAGGCCTTCGACGAAGCTGACTGCAAGCTTTCCATCGAGGTCGGGGTCTTCGGTGTAGTACTCAAAGAAACGTCCGTCGAGCGGGTCGCGGTCTATGTTGATGGCGGGGGCGAAGATCATTGTCTTACCCAAGGCGCGCGCCTCCTGCCCGATGACTGCACTGGCTGCAAACATCAAGTCCGGATCCCAGCTTGCCGCCAAGCCGATCCCGGTTGGAAAGGATGTTCCTGACGGCGCGGATGCGACTCCGCGTGGGCCGTCTGAGCCGTACATCGGTGGAATGCCGAGACGAGGAACGCCTGGCACCATCACGACGCCGGGCTGCGTCCCACCGAAGCACATGCGGACTTTCTCCACCAGGGTCATGCGGCGGATGATGTCTTCGATTCGTTGCTGCAGGGGAAGAGATCGGTTCAGGTATGCGGGCGTTGCGCCGGAATGGCGTCCTTGAGCGAAGACCGGCACCGGAACAAAGAGGAGCAGAAGGAGCAGAAACGATCGCATCGGGTTGAAGATCCCCTTTCAGTTTTGAAGATACCATTGCGTATCAGCGGTGCGATTTAGCGCGGCACGGGGCGTTCCGCTCGGGATCGGTTGATCGGGCGTGTCGGGTCTGACGAGGCGTTCTGTGTAAGCAAAGAGTAAGCGGTGCATGGACGGAGGCCAGGTCCGTGATTCGAGTTGTGGTTGCAGCGGAGGGGTGCGGCAGAGGACACATCCGTGTGGCGACAGTTCCCCGACCCTTCTGCTGAGAAAACGGGAGCGCTGAATGACGGTTCCGTGGAACCTGGCAGCGTGGTCCTGTCGAATGCTCGAGCTCACGACGTCGCCCTGGAAGGAAAGGGATCAGAAACGCCGGATTGTCTGGTTGAAAGGCAGGGAGGAGACGGTTTGGAAATATGATGCGCGCTTTTTTGACGTGGTACATCTTGTGCGCTGATTGTCGATAATCTATGAGGGCTGAGTGGGTCAGGAGTATTTGTAGTTGTCACTGGCAGGGATAGAGCCTGACCATGCGAAGGACGAGTTGATTGGATGGGAGTGGAAGCCAGCGTCCCTGGTGGTCGTCATCACCGTTGAGTTCGCGTCCTGGGGTCCACTTGCCATCCACGAACTGGCCTTCCCATATGGAATCGATCCCCGCCTGTGCGCCGGGCTTACCGGTGCCGGAAAATTGGAGGGACATTCCTGTTCCCGCGATCAGGAACTGATTGGGTCCCATGGCGATGACGAGGCCTCCGTGGGCGCCGGGCAGTGGCTTGCCTCTCTGTGCGTAGGACTGGTGGGTGAACTGCGCGGTAAATTGGTAGCCGCCAAGCTGAAAGGTTTGCGGCGAGAGATCCTCCTTGCCGCTCCTGCTCATCGGGGTACGAATTCCGACCATCTCTGCGGTTCCCTGCTTCTGCAAAATCAGCGGCGTGATCTGGCGGATGACGTCATAGGCGTCGCCGAGCGCCTTCTGCTGATCGGCCGGTAAAAACTCCGGGGCGTAGACCGAATACCCCATGGCATTGTGTTCGCCGAAGGCATAGAGCGCATTCACACCGAGGTTTGCCGGGCTGGCGCCTCCACTCTCTGGCACGAAGAGCGGATTCCAAGGCTGCGCGTAGGCGTCCGCCCAGTGCTTGAAGTTGGGAGAGTAGATGTCTGGAGAGAAGAAGTTGATTGCCCCGCCTGTGGCCTGTACTGCGGCTCGCCACAGATCAAACAACTGGGGCAGCGGAGCTCCGTTGGGAACCGTGCCGACAGGATTGCCGGGGCCTACCAGCGCGGCATTCACGTACATCGGCAGTGGATAGACTTTTTCTCCTGCAGCGGCGACTTGGCTGGTGTACTGCGCCTCTGTCCAGGTGGTGAACAGATCGTCGGTGACTGGCCCGGGACCGAAGGTTGCCGTCCAACTGGCGCCGGTCGTTGCGCCATGGGACTCCCAGATCTGCTTGAGCCAGGGCTGCAGGGTGGCCTGATGCTGCTTGAGATAATCGGTGAGGGCTGAGGGAACGGGCTGCTGAAAGGCCTGATTTGCCGCCGGGCTTTGATCGCGTGGCTGGACGCCGCCGGGTGCAAAGACCAGTCCTACTTCAATCATCCCGACTTCATTTTCCACCTGCACGAGGATCACCGTATGTTGGGCTCCATCGATCTGCTTGAGGTGCCGCATGAGCGCCACGAAGGCGGCCTTATCCTGGTCCAGATTGCTTTTGCTGACTGCCGACAAGATCTCCAATTTGCGCCCGTCGGCAGACTCCGCCCTGGGAAAGCGCGTCTGATTCTCTTTGACCCAATCCGGGACGTAGCAGGACATGCTGTTCTTCCAGGTTCCAAACCAGAGCAGCACGAGCTTGATGTGTCGTGCTCTGGCTCCGGCGATGAGCCCATCGACTGTGGTGAAATCAAAACGGTCTTGCTGGGGCTCGATCAGATCCCAGTACACGGGGGCAATGACGGTGTTGAAGTGCATGGCCACGGCCTTGGGCCATACTTGCTCATCCATGAACTTTAAACTGGACGCCGAGGAGTTCTGCAGTTCGCCGCCGATTGCGAGGAACGGCCTGCCATTGACGACCAACTGAGTTGCGCCATGTTGCTGTTCCAGATGCGGCATACCATGGGTCGCGACTGTGGGCATCGCTACTGCCTGCTCCGCTGCCGCCCACGCCATGGGAGCAGAGCTCAGCGCCACGGTTGCCGCCACGGCCAATGCGATGGCAGCCTGGTTGATTTGCACGCACCGAACACCGATCCGCATAAGGCGATCCCTCCCAGCCGTTTCAACGTACATCCAGCATAGTAAAGGATTGGATGGGAGGGGGTAAGCGCAGATCAGCGATCCGCGGGCAGGCGAAGCCGGAGTTGCGGATGGGCAGCGCCGCATTGGCCAAGGCTGGGCGTGGTCCTGGGCTGTGAAGGACGATCAGGATGCTGCGCCTAATCCAACCAGGTTGGCGGCGAGGATGATGATGAGCATACCGACCCAGAGCAGGCGCACGGGGCGGCCTTGCGCCTCTCTCCACTCGCCGAGCGCGAGCCCGACCATGCCTCCGAAGAGCACATAGAGGCTCATGAGCAGCATCCAGTTGATGAAGGCGAGATGCGCAGGGGTACTGGCCCCTGCCCAGGCAAAGAAGAAGAACTGGAGATACCAGATGATGCCGCCACAGGCTGCCAGGGCTCCATTGCGCAGCAAGACAGGCTTTGGCTCGGCCAGATCGCGGCGAAGCGAGAGCTGACGGTTGAAGGCGAGGCGGAAGAAGCAGTAACCGAAGTTGATCAGCGCTCCGCCGGCCATAATGATCACGTAGCTTGGCAGGGCGGCGTAGAGCGGCTTGACGCCTGCGTGCTGCGCGGCCACGGCCATGGGCTGCGCGGCGTCGATGGCAAACGACATTCCGGAAGAAAAGATACCGCAAAAGACAGCCAGCACGAGACCCTTGCGAAGGCTGAACTCCTGGGCTCGAATCCCCATCTGCTGTTCTTTCTGGTGGCCTGCCCAGGAGATGACCGCAATGCCGAGCAAGGCAACCAGAATTCCGGCGACGGTGAAGTGCCCGGCGCGACTGGTCAACAGGTACTGCAAGCGACCATGCACGATGGGCGGAATGAGCGTGCCCACCACCAGCGTGACGCCGATGGCGACACCGATGCCAAGGGACATGCCAAGATAGCGCATGGTGAGGCCGTAGTTCACATTTCCGATTCCCCACATACAGCCAAAGAGGAATGTGAGCGTCAGCACATGCAAGGGGATATTTGAATAAAAGCTGAAGAAAGCCGGGAGCAGGGTTCGGCTGACCAGAAGCGGGAGTAGAACCCAGGAGAAGATGCCTGCGACCACCCAGGTAGTCTCCCAGGACCACTTCTTCACTTTTTGGATAGGCGCGTAGAAGGAGGCGGCTGCGGCCGCACCCACCATGTCCCATCCCATTCCCGCAAGAACAGAAGACATACTCTTTCCTTTCGCTCTGAGGACACCTGCTGAAGACCGGTGCGGCTCTGGTGCGATGATCTATTGTGAGTCAGAAGATCTTGCCTGAGGCTCCTGGCTTCAGCGTGATCTGCGCAGTTGCAAGGCCGACGCGAAAGTTATCATACGCTGCGCTGGTGGGTTTCGTATAGTGAATCACTTCTCTGCTGGATATTGCGCTGGACGGGGAAAGCACCCATCGAAGTCAAAGCTTCGGGCTACATCTGCGAAAAGATACTTTAGCCCGGCACCTCTTGATTCGCTGCCAGAGACAGCTTTGCTTGCGCTACCGCCGGTCGCGCAGACTTCGCTCCACTATCGGTTGATTTGAGAATCGCCGGTTGAGACTGAGTAGTCTGAGTCCTGTTACCGGATGAGCGCGGAGCAGCCGCTCACTCGGGCGCGCGGTGTTCGCGTGGGGGCCCGTCCGTAGGCACAAAGGAAGCCCAGACCTGGAAGCTGATCTTGGGCGACTGCGAGCCGCCATTCGGATCCTTGTGCAGGCGGTAGACCTGCTCTCGGATCTGATGGTCAGCCTGAGTCATACGCTCGCGTGAACGCAAAAAGTCCATCCAGCTCTCCATGATGAAGGTCTCGTTCAGATGCTCCGGATGGGCCGCATCCCTGTAGACGCCCCAGCGCACGGCTCCTCCGCGCAGGCGAACGCCCTTCAAATTCTGCACGATCCGGGTGAACTGCGCGTAATTCTCTAGCGGTATGTTGTAGTCCACTGAGATTCGCACCGGTCCTGCATCCGGATCTGCTGTCTGTGCGAACCCTGGCAACGGGCGTTTCCAGCGGTAAGGAGTTAGATCCGGCGACAGGCCCTTCAGGATATGGATGCGCCGCATGGCCGGCATGGTGGCTGCCAGGCCGATGGCGGCGCAGATCAAGGAAACCCGCGTCGAGCTGCGCTGAGCAATCGCACCCCAAAGCACGCTGCCCAGCGCCAATCCGCCCTGCAACGCCATCAGATAGGCACCCAGAGCCCGGGCATACACCCAGGCTGGAACGCTCAGTTGGACGCTTACATTCAGGGTAGACATGGTGGTGGTCCAGGCGAATCCTGCACCCAGCAGCATCAGGATTGCCGCCCATGGTATTGGCACAAGCGCCAGCACCAGCAGTGTCGCCACAAAATAAGCTGCAGCCGCGGCTAACATGGTATCGGCATCCACGCGCTGTCGGAGACGAGCCAGCAGCGTCGCCCCCACCACAGCGCCCAAGCCCAGGCACCCGTTCAGAATGCCGTAACCCATCGCACCCTGGTGAAGATCCCGCTTCGCCACCAGCGCCAGCAGGCTCCAGACGGCGCTGGCGAAGAAGGTAAATCCAAACACTCGGATCAGCGGCCCCTGCAGATCGGGAGCATGGCGCAGATAGCGCAACCCTGATCGCACCGATCCGGCGATTCGCTCCGCCGGCAAAGCGCTTTGAAACAGCGGCTGCCGTCGCCACCTCCACAAGATCCATATCACACCGGCAAACGAAGCTGAGTTCAGGGCGAATACCCAAGCAGCGCCGCGAGCCGGAAGCAGAAACGCCGCCACCAGCAACCCACCCAGCGCCGGCCCCACGGATCGTGCAAGGTTGTTGCTGGCCGCGTTCAGAGCCACCGCATTGGGAATCTGCTGATGCGGTACCAACTCCGGCACAATCGCCTGCCAGGCGGGATTGTTCATCGCCGATCCGATGTTCAGGAGAAAGGTAAACAGCAGCAACGTCAGCGGCGAGACAACACCCAAAAACGTCAGTACCGCCAATACTGCAACGCTACCGAGCATCCAGCACTGCCAGAAGATGAGCAGTCGGCGTCGCTCATAGATATCCGCTGTAGCGCCGGCCAGCAGTCCCAGAAAAAGCACCGGCAGGCTCGCCGCAGTCTGCATCAGCGCAATGAGCAGCGGAGAGGTGGTCAGCACCGTCATCAGCCAGGTGCCCGCTGTGTCCTGCATCCAGGTACCTATGCTGGATACCGTCGAAGCGACCCACCGGTCGCGGAAGAGTGCAATCCGCAAAGGCTCGAACGCATTCGGTCCATCCGGGGCCGGCTGGGTTACTGTTCCGAGATCGGTTGAGTCGATGCGTCCAGTTTCGCCCACAGATCTATGATGCCACCGCGGATCGGAAACCAGCCCTGGCATTTGATCTTGCGGCGATCCAGCACCGGATGTTGCGCAGCAATCTTCCTTTTGTGGCGGCCCGCAACTTTATAGCGCAATCATGTTCTACCGCGGTTCGATGCTCCTGATCCATCGCCTGGCCTGCAAGCTCTTTCTGCGTCCACCAGCATCCGCGCAGCAAGGCGAAGGTTCAGCGCCCTCCCTTGCGGCCGGTGAGGAAGCGCTCGCGCCATCTTCTGTTAGCCAAGGGTTGCGCTGAAGGCGATTCTGAGACAGTTTGCAGATTGACAGGTTCCTGCCGCCGTTCGTAATCTATTGTCTTATGCAAGAGTTGCATAATGCAACTACAAAGATGGATGCTGTTGCGGCCTGTGCGGGTGAGGTTCTGGAGTGTGTTCCAGTTGTGCTGCAGTACATCCGCACGCAGATGCGGCGCAGCCGTCGACCCGATCTTTCTGTACCGCAGTTTCGTGCACTCGTCTTTTTGCATCGCACCCCGGAGGCCTCTCTGTCCATGCTTGCGGATTTTTTAGGCTTATCGCTGCCTGCGGCATCCAGGCTGGTGGATGGGCTGGTGGCAAAGAATCTGGTTCTGCGCAGGATCCCTGAGGGGAATCGCCGCGTCGTGGCGCTGGGCCTGAGCACAGAGGGCAGGAACAAAGTTCGCAGCACGCGACGGGCAGCGGAAAGGCGGCTTGCGGAGATGATTGCTCCGCTGCCTGCAAGCCAGTGCAAAGCAATCCAGCAAGCCTTGCGGGTTTTGCGCGAAAGAGTGCAATCACTTCCGCCGGAGAGCGATTCGCCGTAACTTTTGCAGAGGGGCCGGAGGTGAAGCAGAGAGAGGATAAGCGCCGAGGAGACCGATGCGCGGCAGGCGACGATCTGGCTGCATGGCGCTGAGGAGTGTGCGGCAGGAGGGACGGAAGAGGGTGTGACGCAGGGTGACGGCAAGGTGCATGCAGCTTACTGTTCGCGGGTATCTGCTATTTTCTGTGACCCCTTCTCTTACTGAGTTGTGGGGATGTTTGATTGTTCGACGGGCGGGCGAGATGCGAATGGCCGGCGAAGCCGAGCATGGAACCAGATGTTGTACATGGTGTAAGGCGTGGGCGCAACGGCAACAGCACCGGGCAGGAACAGCGAATGGAAGCCAAGGCACAACGTCTGGCTGATCGCGATCTCCGTTATGCTGGCAACGTCCATGGAGGTGCTGGACACTTCTGTGGCGACTGTATCTTTGCCACATATTGCGGGAAGCCTGTCTGCGACCACAGACGAGTCAACGTGGGTTCTTACGAGTTATCTGATCTCGAACGCCATTGTGCTGCCGTTGTCAGGGTGGTTGAGCAGTGTAATGGGGCGACAGAGGTACCAACTGCTTTCTGTGGGTATCTTCACTCTTGCATCCATGTGGTGCGGAGCAGCGAGCAGTCTGGGGATGCTGATTGTCGCGCGAGTGGTGCAGGGAGCGGCGGGTGGTGGGCTGCAGCCGGTATCGCAGGCTGTGCTTTTGGAGAGTTTTCCGGTCCACAAGCGTGGACAAGCGATGGCGGTTTACACGATGGCGATCATCGTATCGCCTTTGATCGGTCCGCTGGTAGGAGGCTGGATTACGGATAGCTACACGTGGCGATGGATCTTCTACATCAATGTGCCGATCGGCATTCTGGCTCTGTGGATGATCTCCACGTTTGTGGAAGATCCGCCGTACATTGCGCGGCGAGTGAAGTCTGGGGTGGACTACTGGGGGTTAGGGTTGCTGGCCATCATGCTGACATGTTTCCAGGTGGTTCTGGATAAGGGGCAGGAGGCGGACTGGTTCGGCGCGTTATGGGTTCGATACTTTGTGGTGATTGCAGTGGTGGCGATGATTGGGTTTATCATGCGTGAGTTGCGGACAGGCGCACCGATCGTCAACCTGAAGATCCTTGCAAACCATAATCTGGCGACAGGAACGTTTCTGATTGGTGTGCTTGGAGTGATTATTTACGGAACCACGACGATGCTGCCTTTGTTTCTGCAGGATCTGATTGGCTATACGGCGTTCAACAGCGGGCTGGCGGTGGCCCCACGCGGGATAGGAGCGATTGTTTCGATTGTGCTGGCCGGCAATTTGATTGGGCGATATGACGAACGACTGCTGATTATCTTGGGGCTGGTGATTCGGGGGATCTCTCTGCTGATGCTAGGGCACTTAAACCTTGAGATGGGGATGACCAGCGTGATCTGGCCGAACATCATCAACGGATTTGCGAATGGATTTTTGACGGTGCCGCTGACGACGCTGACTATGAAGACGCTGCCGAGGGAGTTGCTGGGCGCGGGGACGGGGCTCTATAACTTGTTGAGGAATTTGGGCGGCAGCTTTGGCATTTCCATGGTGACGACGCTTTTGACGCGCGATGAACAGAGACACCAGACGTATCAAGGAGCGCATTTGACGGCGCCGAACCCGGTGTACTGGATGCGAACACAGCAGCTTTTGCATTACCTGGCGGTGCAACGTGGACCAGCCGCGGGACGAGAAACGCTGGGTTTGATCTATCAGCAGCTTCAGCAGCAGGCGACGCTGCTCTCCTATACGGACGACTTCCGGCTGCTGGGTTACATCAGCTTCTTCTGTATTCCGTTCTTGCTCTTCTTCCGGAATACAGACGGAGGATCCAGAGCCAAGGCCAGCCAGATCCTCGATTGAGGGGTGTCGATGCCGAGCGAAGGCAATGGAAGAGGGTGCAGCCAGCGGCGGCGAGTTGAAGGGGCTATCGAGATAGCCGACCCGATTGCACGATAAGAGGAATGAACGCTGAGAGAAGGGGTGACGTTTGGCGTGGAAGGGCAAGCCTGTTGCGCTGGATTCTGGCTTTCGCAATGGCATGCCGATTTATAGTGCAATCATGCTCTGCCGCGGTTCGATGCTGCTGTTGTATCCTCTGGTCTGCATCCTGTTGCTGCCGCCACCACCAGCAGCCGCGCAGCAAGGCGAAGCCTCCGCGCCGACGCATGCAGCCAGCGCGGAGAAGCCCGCAGCCGCGGACAAGCCGATTCCGCCCATTCCTGAACTGCTCCACGACGTTGAGGAGCATCAAAAGGAGGCGGAGGCCGCGCAACGCGACTACACGTACCACGTCCATCTGGAACTGCAACAGTTGGACCACAGCGGCCGGGTAAAAAAGATCATCACGGAAGACTCTGAGAGCATCACCATCGACGGCATCCGCATTGAGAAGGTGGTAGCGCGCAACGGGAAGCCTTTGACGCCGGAACAGGCGCAGAAGGAGAGTGACCGGATCGATAAAGAGGTGGCCCGCGCCAAGGCCCGGCGGGAGCGACTCTCCGCGCGCGGCGAGTCTACGGACGAGAACGGCAATCCCTTGATACCGGTCTCGCGGATCCTCGAGTTAGGCTCTTTCTCCAACCCGCGTCGAGTTCTTCTGGATAACCGGCCCAGCATCGCGCTGGACTACGCCGGCGATCCTCACGCGAAGATCCGCAACCCGTCTGAGGGCATCATTCGCAATCTGGTGGGAACGATCTGGATCGACGAGCAAAACCGCGTGCTGGTGCGCGGCCAGGGCCACTTTTTGCAGGACTTCAAGATCGGGGCCGGGCTGATTCTGAATATTCACAAGGGGCTGAGTTTTGATTTTCGAGCCACGCACATCTCCGGCAATGTGTGGCTCCCTGCGACGATCGACGGGGAGGGCAACGCGCGGGTCTTGCTGTTTGACCACATCGACGGGAAGTTTCGGCTGGTCACCTCAAATTACCAGCGGTTTACCACGAGCGTTACCATCATGGACTCCAACCGCCTGGTCAACCCGAGCGGGCCAGCAGCGGCCACGGGCGCTGCGCCGGGCCAGCCACTGCCACCGCAGGCCCTGCCGCAGCAGGCGGAGCCGAGTACAGGGGCTGGAGGAGCGCCGGAGTGAAGGGCAACTGGGCAAGTCCGGCAAGTCCATGGAGCCAAGGTCACGGAGCCTTCTGCGACTCTGCCAGAGGCGCAGAGCCGGGAGGGGAAAGATCGCGGTCGGGCCGCGCACTTCTCTGGATCTTTGGTTTCAGTTCTCGTCTGCTGAGGCGGTGGACATGGAAGGTGGTGCATCGGTGGGAGCGCTTCCCCATTGCAGATTGGGTTTAGCGCCCATTTGCAGGACCAGAGTGGCCCCGTTGGCGATCTGTGCCTGGGTGAACCATGGCTTATCCAACGGATGGCCGTTCAAGGTGGCCGATTGGATGTACTTGTTCTGCGCAGAGACATCCTTGGCAAGGATGGTGAAGATCTTTCCGTCTCCCATTTGAAGGACGCTCCTGGCAAAGATGGGACTGCCGATCTCATACACCGGGCTTCCTGGGCAGACGGGATAAAAACCGAGGGCGCTGAAGACATACCAGGATGAGGTTTCGCCGCCATCGTCGTCTCCGGGGACGCCGCGAGGACCATCGCCGTACCAGACGCTCATAATCTGCCGCACGCGGAACTGGGTCTTCCACGGCTGGCCGGAGAAGTCATAGAGATAGGGGATATGGAAGCTGGGCTCATTGCCCTGGGCATAGAGGCCAATCAATCCTGTGGAGTCAGGGAACTGACGGAGAAAGACATATTTGGGCTCGCCATACTGCTCCACAAACAACTGATCGAGCCTGGAATTGAACTTATCCCGGCCGCCCATCAAATCGATCAGCCCGGCGACATCGTATGGCACGCTGAAGCTGTACACCCACCCATCCATCTCGGTAAAGTAGTCGCGCGCCCCCTGTCCTCCGCCCAGCTTTGGATCGTAGTGCGCAACCCAACTCCCATCGGCGCTCTTTGGAGCCATGAATCCAATCGCTGGATTGTAGACATTCTTATAGTTTTGCGCGAGCTGCATAAAGTAGGCAGCATCGGCTTTCTTTCCCAATGCCTTGGCCAGGGTTGCGACGCACCAGTCGTCATAGGCACTCTCCAACGTCACAGAGACCGCCTGGCGGAGTTCCTGCGTCACTTGTGGAACGGTCTCCTTCTCTCCATAGGCCAACGCAGGAAAGAATCCTTTTTGCAGATACTCCCGGCCGAGACGGGTCATCGGCCCGCTGGTCCAGGGCAACATGCTGGCCTGGGTAGCGTTCTTCTTCATAGCGGCGTAGGCTTCTTCCACGTTGAAGTCTCGGAAGCCCTTCTCGTACGCGTCGAGAATGATCTCGTCTGAGTGGTGGCCGATCATCACGGCCTTTGCTCCTGAGACAGACGGGAAAGAAGGCATCCAGCCGCTCTGTTCATACATGCGCAGATAGGAGCGAATCATATCCTCCTGCTGCTTGCCATTGAGCAGGAGCTGGAGCGGATGCATGGAGCGGAAGGTGTCCCAGGCTCCATCATTTACATAGAAGGGATGGCCGTCGGCATTATGCACGGTGTGGTCATATCCGCTGAAATAGCGGCCGTCTTCGGTGATGTCGGTCATCCGCTGGAGGGAGCGGTAGAGTGAGGTATAAAAGATGGTCTTCTGCTTCTCTGTGCCTCCGGTAAGGGCGATTTGTCCCAGGGCATGGTTCCAAGCCTGCTGCGCCTTCAGTTTCACCTGGTCAAAGGCCCAATCTGGAATCTGCTGTTCCAGATTGCGTTTGGCCTGCGCAAGGCTGATGTAAGAGAATCCGACGCGAACCTCCACGGTCTCAGCCGCGGTTGTATGCAGATTGCCGACATAGCCAACCGACGCACCGGTCTGCTGTGCTGCATGCGAAAGCGTTGTGCCCTGCCAGGTTTGCCAGCTATCGACAGGCCGCGAGAACACCGCGTAGACATACTCCCTGGTCTTTTGTTTTGAGTGAGAAGGCACACCATTGTGGCCATAGGCTCCATAGACGGGTCTGCTACCCTGCACCACGTTATTGCCGAGCACGGTGAGCGTGGCAGCCGGCTGGATGGTGAAGGCCAGGTGAGCCTGTTGGCTGGCGGGGAAGGTAAAGCGGTAGAACGCCGCATCCTGAGTTACGGTGTACTCCGCCTTGATGCCCCAAGTCTGCAAGTCAGCCTGATAGTAGTACGGTGTTGCCGTCTCAAAATCGTGGTCAAAGTCCGAAGCATAAGCGCCGGCCTGGGTATCGACTGCGCCGGTTGAGGCCATCAGCAGCGCGGGACCGGCGGAGAAGCCGTAGATCTTATCGGCCAGATAGCGGTCAACAATGCCCGGAGTGGTAACCGGCGCGATACGCGCCATGCCGAAGGGATATTGCACGATAGGTTCGGTGGAGGTGAGCAGAATGCCGATGCCACCGATGTTTGGGTTCACATAGTCTACTGGCTGCTTCCGCTGGTCTGGAACACTCTGAGAACGAGCACAACTGGCTGCAAGCCAAGCCGAAACCATCCATATCGCAGCGAACTTCTTCATGTATTTCACCTTGTATGATCCCTTGGCTCTTGTCCGTCTCGATTCCGCGAGGGATGTACCGATCGGCCAGGCCGTTCGAAGGGGTTGTATTACGGTTTTAGAGCGAAATGGGCAGACAAACTAGCCAGCGAGGAATCTCCAGCCCAAACGGTGTAGCCTCCGGGCTCTACAGCCCATCGGCTCTCTGCGTTCCAAACGGCAAGCTGCCGCTGTGGCACTCGAAACATCACTGTCTTCTTCTGCCCCGGTTCAAGATGGATGCGGGAAAATCCGGCCAGCGAGCGGAGTGGTGTTTCTACGCTGCTCACGTCCTCGCGAATATAGAGTTGAGCCACCTCGTCGCCAGCGGTCTTGCCGGTATTGGTCACATCGACGGCAACATCGACATCGCCTTGGCTTCTCGCAGCAGGAGCGTCCACGGCCAGATGGTCAAAACGGAACTTCGTGTAGCTAAGACCAAATCCAAAGGGAAACAGGGGCTTGCCATCGTTATCCACATACCGGTAGACCCGCGAAGGATCGGCATCATAGTCATCCGGCAGTTGTCCCACTGTCTGGGGAAAGGTAACGGCCAGGTGACCACCGGGATCATACTCTCCAAACAGCGTCTCGGCGATAGCCTTTCCTCCGAACTCGCCTGGATACCAGGCCTCAAGAATGGCGGGCAGATGCTTCGCCGCCCAGCCGATCGTCAGCGGCCGGCCATTCTCGAGGACCAGCACCAACGGCTTTCCCGTAGCCGCAACCGCCTCAAGCAGCTTCTCCTGATCGCCGGGCAGACCAAGGTTGGAGCGGTCAAAGCCCTCACCGGAGATTCCCTGCCACTCGCCGAGTCCCATGATCACCACTTGCGCCTTGTTCGCCTTCGCAATCGCGGAATCGATGTCTTTTCCGTCGTCGAAGGTCACCGTCGCGTGGGGCAGAAGATCGCGCACGCCCTGAAGCAGGGTGATCTTGCTGCCGTTGGCTGGGTTTTCGTAGTCGCCGTATTGCGCTTTGTCGCCATTGGGGCCAATCACGGCAATCCGCTGCGTAGATTTAGAAAGCGGGAGCAGGTGATCTTGATTCCTGAGCAGCGTCATGGACTCAAGCGCCGCCTGCAAAGAGGCAGCAAGATGCGCCGGAGACCGATAGGTCCGCGCATTCAGATTCGGATCGACAAAGGGGTGATCAAAGAGCCCCAGGGCAAACTTCACGCGAAGCACGGACCGAACGGCACGATCAAGGTCAGCCTGAGGCAGCGAGCCATCGTGAACACAGCCAATCAAATCCTTCTCAAATACGGAATGCGGAAGATCGTAGAACTGCATGTCTACGCCGGCTCGTATGGCCATGCAAGCGGCATCCTGAGGGGTCGCCGCTATCTTATGCACCCGATAGAGGTTGTCAATCGCTCCCAGATCGGAGAGCACGAAACCGTTGAAGCCCCACTCCTGGCGCAGCACCGTCTTCAACAGAAATGGATTGGCTGTCATCGGAACGCCATCGATCTCGTTATACGCGGCCATCACACTCATCACATGGCCCTGACGAACTGCCGTTTGGAACGGCGGCAACATCACCATGCGCAGTTCACGCTCTCCCATATCCACGGGAGAGGTATTGGTGCCGGCCTCTGGCGCGCCGTAGGCGGCAAAATGCTTAGGCTCTGCCACGACGGTATGGTCTGTGGCCAGGTCATCTCCCTGCGCGCCATCCATGAAGCCCAGTCCCAGTTGTGCGGCAAGGTAGGGATCCTCGCCGTAGGTCTCCTCCACGCGGCCCCAACGCGGATCACGAGCCAGGTTGAGCACCGGGGCAAGAATCATTGCGACGCCCGTGGCGCGGGCTTCTGATCCGATACTCGAGCCCACTTGGCGGAGAAGTTCCCGGTCCCAGGTGTCACCCAGGCCGAGCGGCGCAGGGAAGACTGTGCCCGTGTTGAATCCGTGCAGCCCCTCCTCGATGAAGAGAGCCGGAATCCCAAGACGATTGTGGGAGATCACCCATCTTTGAATCGCATTCGACTGTGCCGGAGTTGGATTGAGGTCATGGATGGAGCCCACGCCCAAATTGCCCCATAGCTCCTGTGCTTTCCGCGGGACAAACGTCGCGTCGGCCGCGGCATGGGTCTTGTCCGTGAAGCTGCTCACGATGGATGTTGCGCCAGCGTACATATCCAGTTGCCGCACCTTTTCCTCTAGCGTCATGCGACTCAGCAGGTCATTGACGCGCTCTTCCATGGGCGCCTGGGCATCTCGATAGAGTGGCGTCCTGTGCGCTCCCTGGCGAACCGGCTGGGCTTTAAGAGAAATAGCCGCAGACAGCGCAATCGTTGCGGAAACGAAGAGAACCGTTCTATACCCTCGCGCAACCGCCAAGCGGAATGGACATGGGTCTCCCGCGTCCTTTGGAGAGCAAATCCAGCGAAGACGCCAGGCAGATGGCCGACGGTCAGGAACGGAGACAGGCTCAAACAAACTTCTCATCCTGTGCAAAAGAGGCCTCTCGAAATCCGCGAGACAACCACCACTCTACTGGAACACGAAATCTGCACGCAACGGTGTCAGGCAATCCTCACGAACGTTGCATGGCAAACAACGTCTATCTCGCGGCTCACTCATCTATTTTTTCGCAAGATTCCAGGCAACGGCGCGGTTGTTCACTGCTCTGCAACGCTGCGGAGCCGATTCAGTGACAAACAAGTGGACGTGCTGCGCATGGCGAAGGCGGTGGCCTATGGATCTGCCGGTGAGGATGCAAGTTGGATTGGAAGGGTCACGCTCGGTTTTGTTTCGAAGTGGGTTCACCAGAACGCGAAGATACACTCGCTCTGAGCGCGGTCAGAAACCGACATCAATAAATCATCTTCTTATCTTCTTATCTTCTTATCTTCTTTTGGAGCGCCGGCGGTAGAGAAAATCGCCGAGAGCGACGACAACTGTGCCGGGCGGCTAGCAGTGCGCTTGGATTTCTAAGCTGTTTCTGTGCGTGACCTGACGCTGCGCTTCAGTCTGCATGGGCGCTTTCCAAAAGCATCCAACGTCCCCAGAAGGTCTGGACGCTGCGATTGAATTGATCGGTCGCCGCAACCTGCTCCCGAGCTCCAGTCCGAACCGGGAATATTTGCAACCCATTCCAAGTTGCCTTGTGCCGCTTCCAACACATCAATCTTCACTGTCGTGGTCTATTATCCGGCTGCGGAACCACCCAGCTCAATGTACGGTTTCAATAGAGCAGAGCGGGAGAAGACAGTGCACTTCTCCCACTTTGCCCGCTGAATCAAATTTGTGTTGAGCGGTGTAGCCGGTTGATTAGAGAGGCTGAACGTCAGAGGCCTGCCAGCCCTTCGGTCCCTTCACCACGTTGAACTGAACCGCCTGGCCTTCCTGAAGGCTCTTGAAGCCATTGGAGTTGATCGCCGAGTAGTGAACAAACACGTCCTCGCCATTCTGACGGCTGATGAAGCCAAATCCCTTGGCGTCGTTGAACCACTTTACTGTTCCCTGTTCCATTTTGTCCCAAATCCTTGTGATTGACTTTGACGCTGAATCCAAATCGGGGCTTCGGCCTTATGAGTGCAGAAAACCAATCTGTTTCAAACGATGGACAAATGTTAGCACGAAGGTTGAATTTTCCACCGAAAAATTTGTGATCCGACAAAATTGCACTGATTTTTGTGCAATTTTCAGCCCGAGGCACCGGATTCGAGGGAAGTTTCCCCCGCTTCCGCCGGGAGATCCCCGTCCAGGTAACGGCGGACGATCTGCTCGGCTGCGGCCAGGACCTGATCGAGGGTCATGGACGTGGAGTCCAGGATGATGGCATCCTCAGCCGGCCGGAGCGGAGACTCTGCCCGGTTCCGATCTCTTGCATCCCGCTCCTTGAGTTCACGGACGATGGCCTCCTGAGGCCGATGCCCGGGGCCAGACTGAAGATAACGCCGGTTGCCCCTGACCTCGGGGTCAGCGTCGAGAAAGATCTTCACCTCCGCATCGGGAAAGACGACGGTTCCGATATCGCGACCCTCCATCACGACGCCGCCGTTGGCTCCCATCTTTTGCTGCTGCACGACCATCCACTGACGGAGCCTGGGATGCACGGAGACCTGCGATGCTGCCTCGGTAACATCCGTATCTCGAACTCTGCGCGAGACATCCACGCCATCCAGCAACACTCGATTGCCCTCTGGTCTAGGTTCTGGAACGATCCGGGTCTGAACCGCGAGTTCCAGGAGGGCTGATTCGTCGTTGAGGGCCACGGCCTGCTGAATCGCCTTCAAAGCCAGGGCGCGGTACATGGCCCCTGTCTCCAGGTTGACAAAGCCGAACTGTCGGGCCAGATGGGCTGCCAGCGTGCTTTTGCCGGCTCCAGCCGGTCCGTCGATGGCGATGACGGGCCGCTTGTGTCTGATGACTCGTTGCATAGGACCTTCTCCAGAACGTGATGGCGTTGAGCTGAGGGTTGGGCCGAACTCAAGCTCCAGCTTCAGGCGCTTTTCGCCGGGGTGCAGGAGGGTGACTACTCTTCCTGGTTGCTGAACCAGGGGGCTTGGTAAGCTTACCGAACCTGGCCTTGCCGCCGGCCTTCGCTGCAAACGTACCGCCGGGCTTGCCGCTGAATTTGCCGCCGGACTTGCTTGCAAACTTGCCGCCTGACTTGCCGGTGAACTTGCCGCCGGGCTTGCCGCTGAATTTGCCGCTGGGCTTGCCTTCGAAGTTGCCGCCGGGTTTTGCTGCAAACGTACCGCCAGACTTGCCACTGAACTTGCCGCTGAACGTGCCTCCGGGCTTGCTGGTAGACGCACCAGCAGGCTTACCCCCAAATTTACGGGCAGGCTTGCCCGAGAAGATGCGGGCAGGCCGCGGACCGGCTTCACCAGCAACGCCCTTGGAGGCGCGATCTGCACGGGGCTTAGCGTTGCGGGAATCGTACCTGCGCGTGGACGCGTGATTCTCATCCCTGCTCGGGTTTCTCTCTTGAGCGCGTCCTGGGTTGCTATCCCCAGCGCCCCAGACCGGCTTC
>JBMFGX010000025.1:0-259 GCA_049977105.1 Acidobacteriaceae bacterium
CGGCATAGGCGGGAACCTCGACCTCCTGGCTCACCGCTCCCTTCTTGCGCAAGCGCGGCCGGGCTACTTCCAGCTTACGGTCGCTCAGAAACACCTGCCCTCGCTGATGGCCGTAGAAAACCACCTCTGAGCTGCGCCGTTTGCCTTGCTGCGGTGGGCCTCCCGCAGCCTCCATCGCCGACAACTGCAAAACGGCCTGGATGGCGGTTCGGCCAGTGACGTCGATCAACTCGTCGCAGGCCAACTGGCACTGCTCGAT
>JBMFGX010000025.1:269-50404 GCA_049977105.1 Acidobacteriaceae bacterium
AGCCCCTGCCCGTTCTTGACCAGGAAGCTGGCCAGTTACTGTTCGTTGAATTTCCCTTGCTTGCGTATCGTATGGGACGTTTTCTTCACGGCGGTTCTCCCTTCAAGGTTTTCCAACCCGATTCTTTCAGAATCCAGGCTGGACCGCCGCTCAACTTTCAACTACGGCTGGGACACCCTCGCACTCCGCTTCTCGCCCTCAAACCACCCCTTCTCCGTTCCGTCGTGCCACTCCCGATTCAAATGACGATTGGCGGAACGCTCCCGTGCAGCTTCCATCCCATGCCGGATGCTGCCAACCCAGCCCGAACGCCTCCATCCGAACGTCGGCCAACCTGAAACTTCGCCAGATCCTCCACGAGCAGCAATCAGAGCCATTCTCCATGCCTGCGCACAGCTCATCACCTCCGCGCCGGGGCAGCCGCCCATCCAAACGCCCACATCTGCAAAGACTTGCCGGAATCGTAAAGTCCCTTACCGGCGCCTGCTATCTGCCGGAACTGCCTGCCCCTTCCCGCACGGCATGTCTCTGGATCTGAGCAACATCCCGAACCGCGCCACGCGCTGCGCTCGTTGCCATGGCAGCATAAGCCTGCAGCGCCTTGGAGACCTTGCGATCGCGCGCCCTTGGCTTCCACGCTTCCGGGCCTCTTTCCTCCATGCGTTCCCACCGTCTCGCCAGTTGCCCCTCGGAGACGCTCACCCGCAGCACACGCTCCGGAATGTTGATCTCAATGGTGTCCCCTTCTTCCACCAGCGCCAGGAACCCACCCTCCGCCGCCTCCGGAGAGATGTGACCAATCGCCAGACCCGCAGTGCCTCCAGAAAAACGTCCATCCGTAATCAGCGCACAGGTTTTGCCCAGCCCTTTTGACTTCAGATAACTGGTCGGATAGAGCATCTCCTGCATACCCGGACCCCCCTTGGGCCCTTCATACCGAATCACGACCACATCGCCAGGGACGATCTCGTCGCCCAGAATAGCCGTAACCGCCGTGTCCTGACTCTCGAAGATCCGTGCGCGTCCGGAAAAGATCAGCAGTTCAGGATCGACCCCCGCGGTCTTCACAATACAACCGTCCTCGGCAATGTTGCCGAAGAGCACAGCCAATCCGCCATCGACGCTGAAGGCGTGCTCAATATCTCGAATGACTCCGCTGGCGCGGTTCAGGTCGAGTTCGGCATAGCGTGCGCTCTGGCTGAAGGCCACGGTCGTGCGTATTCCGCCCGGAGCCGCACGATAGAGCAACTTGGCAGCGTCACTGGGCGTTCGCTTCACATCGAACTGCTCGATGGCTTCGCCCAGCGTGCGTGCATGCACGGTGTGCGCGCCGCAATGGATCAGGCCGCCGCGATCCAACTCGCCCAGAATGCTCAGGACGCCGCCAGCGCGATGCACATCCTCCAGATGAACCGAAGACAAAGAGGGTGCCACCTTGCAAAGATTCGGAACGCGCCGAGAGAGGCGGTCGATGTCCTCCATCGTGAACGGCACGCCACCCTCCTCCGCCGCCGCTAGCAGATGCAGCACCGTGTTCGTAGAGCCGCCCATGGCAATGTCAAGCGTCATTGCATTCTCAAAGGCATCGAAAGTCGCGATGCTGCGGGGCAGGACAGCCATATCGTCCTGTTCGTAATAGCGCCGGGCCAGATCCACAATCGTTCTTCCGGCCTGGAGAAACAACTCCCTTCGATCAGCATGGGTCGCCACCAGGGTGCCATTGCCCGGCAGCGCCAGCCCTAGAGCTTCGGTAAGACAGTTCATCGAGTTTGCGGTAAACATCCCCGAACAGGAGCCGCAGGTTGGGCATGCCGAACGCTCATACTCGTCCACATCGGCGTCGCTCACCCTCGGATCGGCCGCAACCACCATGGCGTCCACCAGGTCAACAGCCTTTATAAGATTGCCGAGCTCTACCTTACCCGCCTCCATCGGACCACCTGATACAAACACCGCGGGAATATTCAACCGCATTGCAGCCATCAGCATGCCGGGCGTGATCTTGTCGCAGTTGGAGATGCAGACCAATGCATCCGCGCAGTGCGCGTTAACCATATACTCCACAGAATCGGCGATGAGTTCACGAGACGGGAGGCTATAGAGCATACCGTCGTGGCCCATCGCAATGCCGTCATCGATCGCAATGGTATTGAACTCCTTGGCCACTCCGCCGGCCTTCGCAATCTCCTCGGCCACCAGTTGTCCCAAATCCTTCAGGTGAACGTGCCCTGGGACAAACTGGGTAAAAGAGTTGGCAACAGCGATGATGGGCTTGCCAAAATCGCCGTCTTTCATACCGGTCGCGCGCCAAAGGCTGCGCGCTCCGGCCATATTCCGTCCATGCGTTGAGGTTCGTGACCGATAGGCTGGCATGTTGAGTATCTTACCCCAGCTCACCGCCGATCACGATGAAGCAATAGGCTCACGGAGAGCACTGACGGCTCATGCAACGCCGGCGGAACACTCTCTCGGCATGGCAGGCCGGCCTCAGCAACTTAAGGGTTGGTCTTCGCCTAATCGCCCTGCTGCTGGCCCCATGGAGACCAGTAGCAAAACAACCTCAACCCAACCATCTTCCTCAGGAACACGGGGGATAGCCAGGCCAGTGACCAAACCGCCGCACCCTATCTAGTTGGTATAAAGTCGCACGTATTGCACCACCATCTCCGCCGGAAACACCGTCGTAGCATTCGGCGATCCAGGATAGTTGCCTCCAACAGCTAGATTAAGGATAAGAAAGTTACTCTGTCCACCGTCAAACGGCCAGCTCGCACCTGCCAGGCCACTGAGGCTTGACGGCGTATATGTCGCATAAACATTACTCGGACTGTCGACGTAATAGGAGATGCTGCCGGGTTTCCAGATCATCCCGTAGGTATGCCATGTCGATGCAGTCTCTCCCGTGGGGAAAAAGTAAGTTGTCCCAAGATTCGTCCCGGTAAAGCCAGGACCATGGATTGAACCTACATTGAAGTCCGGAGTCTCCGCCGGCCCCTCTCTCTCCAATACATCCTGCTCACCGCAGGCTGGCCATCCTGTAGTTGATTCGTTATTGCCCATCAGCCACGCTGCCGGCCAAAGACCCTGACCCTCCGGAACCTCTGCCTTAAACTCGAGCCGACCATATTGAAAGCTGAACAATCCTTCGGTTTTGAGCCGGGCGGAGGTATAGACTCCTGTTGAAGGCTGCTCCGCTGTGATGTGAAGATAGCCATCTGTCCCTATATAGACATTTGGACTGGAGGTCGAACATGGACTGGCAGTCGATCCCCAACCACAATAATCTTCCAATTCATCATTACCCCACCCACCTGCGCCAGTGTCATAGGTCCATATATTGGGGTTAGGCTGAACGTTGGATGTCGTCGAATTCCCAAAGTCATCTTCCCACACCAACGTCCCGGAAGGAACCGCTGTCGTGAACGGCTCACTCGTAACCGTACTATTCGTTCCTCCAGATAAGACAGCGACCGCCTGCACCGTCTCATTCGTCGTAACCAGAAATGGTGCAAGATACTGCGGAGACGCGCTGCTCGGCGCACTTCCATCCACCGTGTAGAAAATGGTTGCACCCGGCGTGCTGTCCGTCATCGAAACAAGCGAGGCGCCATTCATCGCCGCCGCACTCTTAATCACAGGAGCCGATACCTGTGTCGTTCCTCCGGAACTAGACCCACCACCGCCTCCGCATCCCACAACTCCCAGCACGCTCAGCGTAAATAACAAAACGAACCGCCGCCCAGGGACCTTCCCAATTATTCCGTCCATCCACCCCAACCATTTACGGCTGACCCCTGTCTTAATCTGCTCCATTGTCATCCCTGACTCCCTACTCCTGCCTCATCGAAACTCGACCACGCACAGCTTCCGACAAAATCTCAACAAGCATTCCGGGCAGCCCGTCAAGGCTGCCCGGACTCAGACGACCCTACCTTCTTAGAAAGTGAATCGGGCCCCTGCCTGGCCAACCCTTCCACCCAGACCACCATAATCCAGAATCTCTCCAAAGGTGGAATCGGCAAAATTCTGGTCAGGTCCGGCCAGGTCATTGCGGTTGAATAAATTGAAAAACTCCATCCTCAATTCCAGGTTATAACGACTCTGCGGACCCATCGGAATAACCTTATGTATGCCTAGATCCTCCGTAGCAATCCCAGGATTCCGCAACTGTTGCTGGTAGTTCCCAGCCGTGCCAAGCTGGCCAAATACCGGATTTTGGAAGCAGGCTTTATTCAAGTACTGCCCAAAGATCCTCGGCGAGCCGTTTGTCAATTTGCAGCCAGGAACCAGATCAATATACACCGAAGCGAAACCATCATAGTAGTTGGTGGAGTGAATCTGCATCGGCGTTCCAGTCGCGTAGTGGAAGTCCCCGTAGATGCTCCAGTTATTGATAAGCCCATTCACAAACGGACCTACAGAGCTGAACAGCTTTTTGCCTTGACCGAATGGGAGGAAGTAGATCAGATAGCCCTTGACAATATGAGTCACATCAAAGTCAGAGATGTCTTTCGCTTCATCCTTCAGATCATAGGTGTTCTGTAGTGAGCCAATTCCCCACAGTTCCTGAAAATCTGAATCCACATCACCATGAGTGCGCGACCAGTTATAGCTCGCCTGGACTGAGAAGCCGTGGCCCACCATGCGCGTTATGCTCACCTGGACGCTCTTGTAGTTCCCATTGCCCTTCGGAGTTCCTACTGAGAACAACGGCCCGTACCCCGCTTCCGCCTGCGGATAAGGCGTTAAGCCTTCCCATCCAGGGCCCGTGTTTCCCCAATAGCCGTTATAAGTGGACGGTAACTTCCCAGTAGCATAGAAGTTTTGCATGTTGGCAACTGTCGGTTGGTTATGCTGGAAGATTCCGCTCTGCAAGTGGTAGCTATGGCTCTGGATCCATTCCACATCAATCCTGGTCGCCCTATCCAGCTCGCGCTGGATTCCAATGTTGTACTGCTGTACATTGCCCGGCGTCAGCGAATGAGGATCGATGCTTACAACATCAGCCTGGGTATAGGCGGGACCCTTTGCGGTCGTAATCACCGGCTGATAGCCATTATCCCAATTGAAGTTGGCTTCCTGGCTTGTGGTATGAAAACCAGGATTTCCGGCGACGGAGTAAGGAATGCCGCCCCAGGTATTTAGATTCAGCGGAGTGTAGTAAATATTGAAGTTACCGCGTGCCACAAGCTTCGGCGTGATCGCGTAAGAAACACCAATATGCGGCGAGTAGTTATACCAGTCCTGGTCACGCTCAAAAGATTGGCTACCATTGGTCAGATATTCATATTCACCCATCTCGCCAGTCACAGGATTCATGTCATTCAGTTCGAAGCTTGACCAGTGACCGTACTTCTCCTTGTAAGGATTGTTGTAATCCCAGCGCAGGCTGATATTCATCGTCAACTTCCGTGTCACGTTGATATTGTCTATCGCGTAATACGAGAAGGTCTTGCGCCGTCCATACTGATTGTCGGGGGTGTTGTTCATGGCGTTGTAGACATCGCCAAGTAGAAAACTGGCAAAAGCGTTGCCGATTTCGTTGTAACCATTGGGATAGTCGTACCATGCACCGGCGGTCGAGGTCGGATCGAAGATGATAGGGTATCCGCCCGTGAACGTTCCCTCATCTGGCTGCACATTCATCTGCATCGCGCGGAACTCCGCACCGAACTTCCAGTTCTGGTTGCCGTGGCTCCATACCAACTGATCACTGTAGATGAAGGTTTGCCCGACGTAAACATCATTGAACTGGCTTCCCAGAGGAGAGAAGTTCCAGCCATTCTGATAGTTGCCGCCATTGGTATACATGCCGGTATCAAAGTAGATCAGCGGGAAGTTTCCTGCGCCCTGCAACAGGTTCAGCTTCCTGTCCCAATCACCAGACTGAGAGGTCGCCCTGCTCGGTACGCGGAATCGGTTGAAGGTGATATACGCCGTATTGAGTAGATTCGGAGAAAAGGTGTATGCATCGTTGATACGCGCTCCGGGAGCCGTTGTGTCGTGGTAGTAAGAGTTCGCCATCGGACCGCCGTTCACCGAGTTTGACGACCATACGCCACCCTGGTCTGCATTGATGCGCGGATAATCATCAAAGTAGAACGAACCCGCGATGTGCTGCTTGCTGCTGGCATTCCAGTCAATCTTTATACTGGACTGGGTGTTGTGGAACCATGGGTCAGGACCGTAGGCATGGGAGGCCTCGTTGATCGTGAACGACGATTGCGGCTGGTAAAACTGGTGATAGAGTTGCAGAATCTGCGCCGTCGTCTTGCTGATCATGCTGGTTGGAATCATGTTTCCAGGAAAGACGCAGTTCGTAGCCGGGTTCACTACCGCGCCTTGGTAGACGGTCTGGCCACAAGGATCCGTTCCAATCACCACGCTGGTGGTCAGCATCGGACTGAGATTGGCATAAGGTGCAACCGATCCATCGGGATTTAGACCCATCATCGCATCTGTCGGAACCGTGTTGGACAACGGCCCCAAGTTCCACTGCCCCTGCATATAACGTTCAAGCCCGAGATAGAAGAACAGTTTGTTCTTCTTGAGCGGTCCGCCAACGCCGCCCCCCCAGTCTGACAACGAGTCGCTCTTGGTCAGATAGGCCGTCGCATTCGTCGGGTCGGTGATAGCTCCCAAACGATCCGCCGCACTCAGAGCGTCCAGACTCGTCGAGTGGAGGAAGCCAAACAATGATCCGTGGATCTGGTTCGTACCGGACTTCATCTCGTAGCGAAAAACGCCGCCGCCAGTCCGGCCTGCATCCGCGCTGATGCCCGACGTGTCCCCCTCAAACTCTTCAACCGATTCCATCGGAGGCTGCGATTCGCTGATGTAGCCGCCCAACTGCGAAACCGCCGAGGTTCCATCGATCAGCACCTCTTTTGTCATCGCCATGCTTCCATCAATGTGGGAATCGTAGTCTGTTCCTTCCACACCGGGAATGTACGCAAACATGAAGTTGGAAAGGTTGCGGCTCCCCTGCACGTTCAACGGAAGCTCCACCACGGCCTGCGCATCAAGGTTTGTCGAAACCACAGAGTCCTGAGTCTGAATGATCGCTTCGGCGCCACTTACATTTACCGTCTCGTTGACCTCACCTATTGGAAGCACCGCATTTACCACGGCGACCTGGCTGATTAAGAGAACAATTCCTTCGCGCTTGAGGGTCTTGAATCCCTGCTTCGTGAAAGTGACCTCGTAATTGCCGATCGAGAGATTGTCTGCCCGATAAAGGCCGCTCCCATCAGTCTTTACCCGCGTCACTTCGTTGGTCCCGACATTCCTTACCTTTACAGCCACACCAGACAACATGGCCGATGTTGTATCTCGCACCGTGCCGGTGATCGTGGCCTTGTCGGACTGGCCGAACAGGGGATGGGCAACACACAGCGCAAGCAATGCGAATACGGCGAGAAACTTCCTGAACATCATGAAAAACCTCCCTAAATCCGCTCTACGCGCATGGCCGAGTCGGATCCGGCGCACATCCTGCCGGCGCAAATGGCCGTCGTGGGAGCGTCGTGACACTGTCTAAACGCGTTTAGATTGCAAAACGTGGAGCGATTTGAATTGAAACATCTCAGCCAGACAGTTGTCAAGCGGGCGTCAAGATACAGTCCTTTTGCCCTCCGAACACTGCCATCTGGATGGATTCAAAGATGCTACTTAAGGGGGAGGCTAAGCTCAAATGGCTTCTAGCTGCGGAATTCTGTCGATGCCGTCCCGGCATTGGTAATCTGCACCTGTCTCGAACCCGTTAGCCGATGTCCAGATATTGCATGAAGCGCAACACTTCGCCCCACGACTTTTACGCCGCACTGGTCCGCCTTGGCCTTCATAGCGTCACCACCATGCACCGATACATGTGGCGCCGCATTGCAATCCCGGATTCCTCCCCAGGCGGGCAGAATAATGCGGGCATTCACCCATCTCAACGGCACGCGGCGGCTTACTCGCCACACCGAATAGAGAACGCACGTCACTTATCGGCGCGCAGTCTGACTATGCTGTGCTTGATCCTGTCAGCACGCCGCCATGCGCGCCTGACTTTTAGCCCTGAAGCAACACGCACGGCAAAGGAGCATTCACAGAAAATCGCATCGCCGAGTGAATTGTGCTGATGTACGGAAAACAGATCATCGGTCGCACTCAGATGCATAGTGATCCGCTTCCGGAACTGCCGCCTGAGATTCAAGGAACACTCCCACAGTTAGCCCGTCGAACCCCTCCGCCATATGGTGAGTCTTGCGGTAGCTCTCACCTTCACCTGATAGATCCACCGCACCTGGAAGGACTCGGCTCTTATGCAGCGGCAATCCTGCTGCGCTGCTTCAATCGTCGCCATAAGATCTCTGGCGCAGCCTACTTCGGCTGCCAACAGTGCCACGCGGCAGGTTTCTGCAGCATCCAAGGAATGCTCTGCAAAGCCTAGCGATTCAAAGTTAGTGTTCCGTCTCGCTGTTCTTGGTCACGTTGCGGTTCTCAAAACAGAGATTCATTCAGCTTGCACTTTCCGTCCCGCTGCAACTGGAATCGCTCCCTGCCTGCGCGATCCGATCCTCAAACTGCTTGCCTCTTCCAGCATTCCTACTTCCCTTGCTGCTCACTTTTTGAATCATGCTCTACAATCAGGGCGTGGGAAGTTCTCGAAAAGCTCCATCTCGCCAAGGCGCCGCAATCGCTTCCGGGTCCAGGCCAACCAGCCTCCGGGATCTCGCAGAGTATCTGCAACTCTCACGCACCACTGTTTCCCTCGTTCTTAATAATTCACACGCAGCCCACGGAATCTCGGAGGAGACCTGCGAGCGCGTTCGTAAAGCCGCCACGAAACTCAATTACAAAGCAAACTACTTTGCCCGTGTGCTGAATAAGAAGCAGAGCCGAATGGTAGGCGTGATTGCACCCGATCTCGGCGGCGGGTATGACTCTGAAATTCTCACTGGCATCGAACGTTTTCTCATGGAACGCCAGTATCTGTATTTCGTCTCCAGCCATCGATGGGACACTGCGCTCATTCGGCAACGATTGGAGGTCTTTGCCGAGCGTGGCGCCGAAGGAATCATCCTCATCAATACTCCTGCCGAAACCGGATCCCGGCTCCCCATGGTCTTAGTTGGGGCTGCTACGTCCGATCTTCCACATACGCATATCACCCTCGATAACGCCCGTGGCATCCGCCTGGCCGTCGAGCATCTCTATGAGTCCGGGCACCGGCAGATTGCATTTTTCAAGGGCCATACCACGTCAAGCGATACAGAGCCACGATGGGCGGCCATCAAGCAGGTCGTCAAATCACTCGATCTTAATGTGGGCAAGGACCATGTGGTTCAACTCAAGCGTATCGACCACGGCCTGAACCCCATCCGCGAAGGCTATCTTGCTGCCCAGCGACTCCTCCGCACTGAGCGCCCGTTTACAGCACTGCTAGCCTTCAATGACCTGTCCGCAATCGGTGCAATACACGCTCTCCGTGACGCCGGCAAACGCGTTCCCGAAGATGTTTCCGTGATAGGTTTTGACGATGTGCAAGCGGCCTCCATTATTCAACCTGCCCTCACCACGATTCGCCAACCACTGGCACGGATGGGTATGTTAGCTGCTACAGAGATTCTGACTAGAATCGAAGACGCCCAATCCCAGCCACACAACATTGTGATCCAGCCTGAACTAATCATCCGGCAGTCAAGTGGACCAGCCCCCCGCGCCGGCAACTATGTCGATAACAGAGTGATCCACAAAAGCACAGCGGCAGTTCATGTCTAATCCGCAACCTTCACCAGAACATAGCAAGAGATCACATAAAACGTGAGTTTGCCATAGAGTCATCCCTGTCCAGACGCCGTGGGAGATCAGCGGACTTGCAGGCCTTATCGCTTCCGCCCGGAAGCATTGCGAGATGGCAGCACGACATCCAGATCTGCACTCAGATTCACCCACAGATTCTGCGGAAGAGCCCTACATTCATTACATATCCATGCAGCCATGGTACTAGTCGTTGGAAGACGAGTGAGTGAATCTCGAAGAGGTCGTCAAGCGTCCACTGAACTCGCGCCGGAAGGGGCGCAGGCACACATGCCACGACGCAGAAGTAAAATGCAGCGAATAGAACCCACAGAACCGCCACGATGAATCGAATCTCACTGCAAGCAAGGGTTCGCTTAAGTTTTCTGAGCGAACCTCCCCGCTCGTGAAAAGCTAAGCTCCGGCAAACTCTCCAATCGGGCGCGTCTTGATAGCAGGATGCGTTGCCCTGGCGCGCTCAAACACAGCTTTCACCTCGGCAAGATCTGCCCCTTGTAGCTCAAAACGTGGGGCGCGAACTCGCGCTGAGCCCACTCCGACCTGCTCTTGCACCCACTTGATCAATTGCACAAACTTAGGCACCGTGTCCAGGCGCAGCAGAGGGAGAAACCAGCGGTACAACGCAAAGGCCTCCTCCTGCTTTCCTGCCTGAACCAACTCAACCAGCTTCACTGATTCCGCAGGGTAGGCATTCACCAGGCCCGCTACCCAACCAACAGCGCCAATCCCAAAGGCCTCAACAATTACGTCGTCTACGCCTACAAAAATGCTGAGTCTGTCGCCCAGCAGCGCACGGATGGCGGCCACACGGCGTACATCCGCGCTGGACTCTTTCACCGCCTTCAGGTTGTCATACTCACCAGCCAATTCGGCAATCTGCTCCGGCAGGAAATCGGTCTTGTACGCAATCGGATTGTTATACAGCATGCACTCCAGCCGCGTGGCGCTCAGAATCGCCGCAACATGCTTCTTCATCTCATGCCAGTCTGACGTGTACACATAGGGAGGCAATACCATCAGGCCAGAACAACCAAGGTCTGCCGCTTCTTTCGCAAGCCTCACTGCCACCCCCGTAGAGAGCGCCGAGATGGACGCTACCACGGGAAGATTGCCGGCCACGCGCACAGCCGTCTTTAGGATCTCGAGCTTTTCAGCGTGCTCAAGGGTAGCACCCTCACCCAGCGAGCCAAGCATGATCAGACCGACGCAGCCGTTGCCAAGCTGCCAGGCTGCATGTTGTGCAAGAAAATTGTGATCAACTCGGTCTTCCGGGCTGAAGGGTGTCGTTAGTGCGGGCATCACGCCAGACCATTTCATACGCTCTCCTCTGCAGATTCAATTGCTCTCAGTTCACCATCACATTCAGCCTTGTAAGCAAACACTCCCGGCCTGGAGGAATTCAAAAGTCTCCTGCTGCACGCTGGTGGAAGCGCAGCAAGACACTTCATTGCTGAACCGAATCCTCGTCTCCGGAAAAACCTCCTGCCCACAACGCCTACCCTGCTGACAAGCGCTCCTCCGCTCTCCCCATCCTCTCCGCGGCCAAGCAGGCCATGTTCATGGACTGCACAATGGCTGACCATCGATACACCCGCGGTTAGGACGTCAAACGGCTTCATCTTAGAACTTTATGCCCCCCGGAAACGGGTCATCCTCGTCAAACATCAATTTGCTATCCGCTGTGATCCAGGCGCGACCACGGATGATGGGCTCCAGCACTCCGCCCCGTCCAATTCGGACGGAACCGTCAAAAACTGTACCCAGAATGCCCTCCTGCCGCCAGGAAGCTCCCGGCAGTAGCTTTCCCTCATCGTAAAGACACGCCATCTTCGCACTGGTTCCCGTGCCGCATGGCGAACGATCAAACGATGTGCCTGGGCACAGAACAAAGTTGCGCGCCGAGTTCCTCTCATCCACAGGCGCGGAGAAGAACTCGATGTGGTCAATGTACGCTCCGTCGGCGCCGGTGATGCCTTGCCTCTCAAGAGCGTCGCGGATAGCAATCGAAGCAGACAGCAACTCCGTGCGATTACCGATCGTCAGCGCGCAAGGGGATTGAGAGACCAGAAAAAACCAGTTCCCGCCCCATGCAACGTCTCCCGTAAAATTGCCGTAATCTGGCACGGTCACGCTCACGCCGGAACGAAAACGATAGCTCGGAACGTTCTCCACCGTCACGCTCTTATCTTCGTGAAGGGTCGCTCGCACAATACCGACCGGCGTCTCTATCTTGTGCGGACCAACCTTCACCCTGCCCAGATAAGCCAATGTCGTCAGAACGCCAATGGTTCCATGACCGCACATGCCCAGATAGCCCACGTCATTGAAGAAGATAACCGCCGCAGTGGAGTCCGGCTGGGCAGGTTCCAGCAACAGAGCCCCCACCACCACCTCGGAGCCGCGGGGTTCGCAGACAATCGCGGAACGAATGCGGTCAAATTCAGAGCGAAATCGCTCCAGCCGCTCTCCAATCGAACCCGTTCCTAGATCCGGGCCACCAGAAACTACCACTCGAGTCGGCTCTCCCTGCGTATGAGAGTCCACCACATGGATTGGCGACCGGAAAAGCATAGCTCATTATACCTCATTGTCTACTATTTAGGATACATTCATTTCGGGGAGCCCCCAGACCATTTAGCAACAACAAACGATACGGACTCAGTTGGAACTCGAAGATCGCTTGCGGCCAAACGCCCCAGAACCCAGAACCCAAACCAGCGGTCAAAAGCATTTCGATGTCATTGGAGCAGCCAGAGACGCTGCAAGTATGGAACAGCATTTCGTTCGACTCCCGAGTGAATTGTCCACCGCTAACTTGCGCCCGGTTCAACAACTCCGGAGCGCGAGCGCGCCGATCATCGGCAGATCTTTATCCCCTTATAGCCATTCTCTGCGCGTTCGCCAGCCTATCGGTAACCAACCGGCTGCCTCATCTACTGCTCATTCCGCCCCGTCCTATCCATATCGTTATCCCGGCAACCACCGTCGCTCATCGCAACTACCTGAAAACTGCGGATGGAACAGGAGCACCCTAAAAGCCCTTGAGCCCCCACCAATGTCCTTGAGATGCCCACTCTATAAATCTCAAGCACAATGCGATTTACAACTGAGGGACGCGGTATACATAATCGTACGCACACCAAAGTCTGGGAGGGATCAACCATATGAAATGGTTCAAGCAAACGGGCCATCTGCTTTCTATCTGGGTTGTGGGAGCCGGTATGGCCGGCACGCCGGCCTGGTCGCAGACCAACGCTCCCAGTACAGGCACAAACATCCAGCCCCGCATGCCCTCGTTGATCACCAACTTCACCCAGGACGAAAACTCGCTCGACCGAGAGTATCCTCTGCAGATCTCACCCCTACGCAACGCTCGGTTCGCTCATTTTTACAGCGCCGAACTCAGCCTGCTGAAAACCGTGGACTTTAACTCCCTTTCACATGAAGACCAGATCGATTACCTCCTGTTGAAGCACCTGATCATCTCTGATCAACATCAGATCGCGCTAGAAAACCAGCAGCGCGAGCAAATGCAACCTCTGCTTCCCTTTTCCGCAACCATCGACCAACTGCTGGAGAAAGAGCGTTTGATGCAGCGGCCGGACGCCGAGCAGGATGCCCAACTGCTCAGCTCAATGGTGAAGCAGTTGAAAGCGGCCGAGAAGCAATTCGACCCCTTTTCCCATCCCGCACCAGGAGCAACCGAAGCGGCAGCCGCACCAAGGCTGAAGATCGATCCCGTGGTCGCCAACCGCGCGGCCCAGGCAACGCTCGAATATCAGCACGCGCTCAGCTTCTGGTTCAGCCAGTACAACGGCTACGACCCGCGCTTCACCTGGTGGAACGTCCTGCCGTACAACAGCGCGAATCAAGCACTCACAGAGTATCGCGACTTTCTTAAAGAGAAGCTTGTCGGCATAAAGGCGGACGATTCAACCACCATCATCGGCGACCCCCTGGGACGGCAAGCGCTGCTGCAAGAACTCTACGACAATATGATCCCCTATACTCCGGAGGAACTCATCGCCATCGCCCAGACCGAGTACGACTGGTGCCTCAAGCAGATGATCCAGGCATCTCGTGAGATGGGCTATGGAGATAACTGGCGCGCCGCTGTTGAGAAGGTCAAACAGATGCACGTGCAACCGGGTGAGCAGCCAGAGCTGATCCGTAAGCTGGTGCTCGAAGGACGGGATTTTGCCGTGAACAACAATCTCGTCACAGTCCCTCCGCTCGCCGATGAGACCTGGACCATGATCATGATGACTCCGAAACGTCAGCTGGTGAACCCCTTCTTCACCGGCGGCGACGAGCTCAGCGTCTCCTTTCCAACCAACACCATGACCTACAAACAGCGCGAGATGAGTATGCGCGGCAACAATATTCCATTCTCCCGGGCCACGGCATTTCATGAGATGATTCCCGGTCATTTCTTTCAGTTCTATATGATGGCGCGCTATCGTCCCTACCGCCAGGCATTTCAAACACCCTTCTGGATAGAAGGCAACGCCTTCTGGTGGGAGATGCTCTACTACAGCATGGGCTATGACCAGACGCCGGCTGAACGTATCGGAGCCCTCGTCTGGAGGATGCACCGCTCAGCCCGCGTCATCTTCACCATGAACTTCCACCTCGGTAAGTGGACCCCGCAGCAGTGCGTTCAGTACCTCATCGATAACGTCGGCTTCGATTCGGAGAATGATCTGGCTGAGGTGCGGCGCTCATTCGATGGATCCGTGGAACCGCTCTATCAGAGCGCGTATCTCTTGGGAGCGCTTCAGTTCCGAGAACTGCATCATGAACTTGTGGACTCGCACAAGATGACCAATCGTGAATTTCATGACACCATCCTGCACGAAGGCTCCATGCCCATCGAACTTCTACGCGCCGACATGGAAAATCTCCAACTGACGCCGGACTTCCATACTACCTGGAAGTTCTATGGAGACCACCCGACACATCCCTAGCTCATCCGCGCACCCCACCCATCCTTCTCGACTGGCCTCATACTCCCGGCAAGCATCGCCCTTTGCACAATCCACCTCCATCCTCGCAAACGTTGTACCAATACGGTTCCGCCATGCCTCAGGAACCATCCCTCGGCGGAGCCGACAGTTCTCCCGATTGGAATCGATTCCCGCCATTCACCATAGGCTCTCCGAGTCCCGCCTCCAAGATCTGAGCTCGACGAGTAGCAGATCGTCTACTCGGCGAAGCCGGCTCCCTCCAGCCTGAGCAGTTCGTTGCGGACCAAAGGGCAAATTAGGCGCGGCAGAGCGTCTGAATGCGGAGATTACTTCGCTGCTACTGGGGAGGAATACCCAATGAATTGGTCGACCCAATGGATAAAGTACTTCATGTTCGGCGCATCCGTATGTCCGCCGTCGTCCTGTCGCCAGGCGAGATGGCCGTCCAGCAGGCCATGATTCACCGGCGGCATCGTTGCCGTAAGATAGCTCCCAGGAACATCCAGACCCTTGACGCCGAGGAGGGTAAACACAGGACTTGCTGCTACCGCTGCCATAAAGCTCCCACGTTGGTCGAGCCATCTGGCGTCGCCCTTCTCGGGGATTCCGTAACTGAGGAAGGTCAGCCGGGGCGCGCAGAGCGCAATCAACTCATTGGCGTCCACCGGAATGTCGGCAGGGTTTTTGCTCCCGAAAGTAGCTTTCGCAGCGCCGTATTTCATAAAGTTCCCAGCCATCCAGTAATATTCACCGCCCGTCAGGCTCTCGACCGCCTCGCCAAAGTTTCGGCGCAGTAGCGTAGCCCCGCCTTTACCCGAAGACCCTACAAGCACCATCGCGAATCGCTGATCGAAGGCCATCGTGACCAGTGCGGCCTTGCCGTAACGTGAGACGCCTTCAATGCCGACATGCTTCGAGTCCACCGCTGGATCGGTTTCCAAATAGTCCAGTCCGCGCCCCGCACCCCATGCCCAAGCCCGTAAAGCTCCCCATTGGTCAGGTCTCCGTGGTTGCCCCTTGTTGGTCAGTCCGATAATGCCCCGCGTAAGCCCTGCTGCGTTGTCCGCCTGGACCCTAGCCGGATCAAAATACGCAAAGCCCCATCCAGCGCCGATCAACTCCCAGGCACTGGGAGGATCTCCATCCACATTGAACTGGGGAAACTTGAAAGGCGCGGGAAGGTTCGGCTCCCAGGCCGGATGCCGAGCAAACACCTCTGCCAGCGAGGGGTCCTGCCGCACCAGCAGCGCTTTTTCGGCTGCATTGATGCGCGCCAGTTCCTCCACCGAGGGTTCATTGGGCGCAGGGAACCTGCTGCGCCCAAACATCATCAGCACCGGCACAGGCCCTTTCGCCTCCACCGGTGTCACCAGCATCATGCGAAGATTCACGGAAATTATTGGATAGGACGCATTGTTCACATGCCCAATCAGTTCTTTGGCGATCACAGGATGGCCGCCAATCATTTCCTTGTCTGTAGCCACCGCCTTCCATTCCACCGTTGGCACGTTCTCCGGTACACGACCATAGACATATTCGTCGAAATCATGAACGATTTGCGGCCGGCGCACATCCCACCACTCCTTGGCAGTGGTCACCTTCCTGCCATCGTCCATCGTCAACGCATCGGGAATATGCGGATAGGGGTTCGCCTTTGCCTCATCGTAATTTGCGTGGTTTGGCGCATTCTCATTGCCGCTCGGGCCAGGACGCAATGCAACAATGCCCAACTGCTGCATCATGTTCTGCTGGTCTTGCTCGGCCGTGAAGGTTACAGGAGGAGGCATCGAGCCGTTGGACTTCGCGTTTTGGGCTGTGCCCGCCATTTCCACTGCGCCAATCAGCCCGGCAAGCATGGCGTAGAGCAAAAGTTTTCGAACTGCGTTACGGGGATCCATGCTTGCGCTCTCCTGAACTGCTATCCTTGTCTGGTATTTATCAAGCCCAACCTCGTTCGGACAAGATACTAACTTATGGACTGCAACAATGTACATGGCCAGTGTCGTCTGGCTGTTCCCTTTTTTCTGGCGATCTTATTTACCTCGCCGCAATATGCGCAGTCAAAAACAAATGGCGGCAAATGGATCGGGACCTGGGCATGCTCGCAACAAATCCCTGGCCCTCAGAACGCATTGCCTGCGGACGCGTCGCAAGACATTACCATCCGTCAAATCTTCCATATATCTATTGGAGGAAGCACTCTTCGCGTGCATCTTTCCAACGTATTCGGAACCGCGCCTTTGCAATTCACCTCGGTACATATCGCGCGCCCCCTTACACCCTCTTCGGCATCGATCGATCCCGCATCGGACCATGCTTTGACTTTTTCGGACAAGAGCGACGTCATCGTGCCGGCAGGCGCAGAATATATCTCCGATCCGACTCATTACCCCGTGGCCGCTCTTTCCAATCTCGTCGTCACCTTTCATCTCAATGCGCCGCCGGCAGTACAAACGGGTCATACCGGTTCGCGCGAAACCTCCTATTACGTTCATGGCGACCACGTCTCCGCGGCGGACCTCGTCGGGGCAAAATCTGTGGACCATTGGTATCAGATATCGGACATTGATGTGCTTGATGCACAAGGCGCTGCTTCCGTCGTGGTCCTGGGAGATTCCATCACCGACGGACACGCATCAACAACCAATGGCAACGACCGCTGGACTGATGTTCTTGCGGAAAGGCTTCAATCGAACCGGTCGACGCAAGATATCGGAGTGTTGAACCAGGGAATCGGAGGCAACCGCCTCCTCGCAGACGGTATCGGCCCCAACGCACTGGCGCGGATTGACCGCGATGTCCTGGCTCAGGCAGGCGTGCATTGGCTGATTGTCTTTGAAGGAATCAACGACCTTGGAACCCTGACGCGGGACGGTCAGGTATCAGCCAAGGAACATGAGCTTCTGGTGCACCGCATTCTGGGAGCGTATCAGCAGATCATCGAACGTGCCCATACCAACGGAATCAGCGTCATTGGCGCAACCATCACACCCTATATGCGGTCGGACTACTATCATCCGGGACCTCGGAGTGAAGCGGACCGCGAGCAAATCAATCGGTGGATCCGTGCGCCCGGGCATTTCGACGCTGTCCTGGACTTCGACAAATCCATGCGAGATCCGTCCCACCCCGATCGGCTTCTGGGAGCCTATGATAGTGGCGACCATCTTCATCCCTCCCCGCTCGGTTACCGCGCCATGGGTGAAGCCGTTCCATTGGCGCTGTTTGCACATTGATCTTCCCTTCCGGGAATCGGGTCCAGCTAGGTACCCTGCTGCTACCGGGATGTCCCTCCAGATTACGCGGCTGGATTCTCCCATGGAATCTGCGCCTGGCATCTCAAGCGCCGCCCCACAGAGCTAGAAGTGGGGCGTCCTGGCAGGTCACCGAGACTGAAACAATTCGCGCCGCGCCTTCTTGCTCGGAGATGCAATAATTCTTCTTATGAAGACAAGCAAAGACCTCACTCTGCCAGACATCGCTCGGGAACGACTGGAACGCTTACACGCTCATACCGCCAAGATTGGGGTGATTGGCCTTGGTTATGTAGGCCTGCCGCTCACACTCTTACTCTGTGGGGCAGGTTTCAAGGTCACCGGCTTCGATATCGACGAGAAAAAGATAGCGGATCTGCAAGCGGGCCGGTCTTACATCTTCCGCATCGGAAGTGACGAGATCAAGCAGGCCCGCGACCACGGCTTCCAAGCCACAACCGATTTCTCCCATCTCTCGGAACAGGACGCGATCATCCTCTGCGTTCCCACCCCCCTCACCGAGCATCGCGAGCCGGACGTAAGCTTCATTGAGAATACCGCCAAGTCCGCCGCGCCATGGCTGCGCGAGGGACAGTTGGTAGTGCTCGAAAGCAGCACCTATCCCGGCACCACCGAGGATCTGCTCATCCCCATCCTGGAGAACGAAAATGCCGCCGGCTTGGAGGTCCAGGGAAAGGGCCCGGTCTTCGATCAGGGCGTCTTTTATGTAGCGTTTTCGCCAGAGCGCGAAGATCCCGGCAATATGACCGTCGCACGCAAGGATATCCCGAAGGTCGTCGGTGGGCATGATCCCATTGCCACCGAACTTGCGGCCACCCTTTATGAGGCGATCTTCATTAAGTCCATTCGCGTCTCTTCCACCCGCGTGGCAGAGATGACCAAGCTGCTGGAAAACATCTATCGCTGCGTCAATATTGCTCTCGTCAATGAGCTCAAGGTCCTCTCCCTGCGTATGGGTCTGGATATTTGGGAGGTCATCGACGCAGCAGCCACCAAGCCCTTTGGCTTTCAGCCCTTTTATCCCGGACCGGGCCTGGGCGGCCATTGCATCCCCATTGATCCCTTCTATCTGAGCTGGAAAGCCAAAGAGTACGACTTCCACACCCGGTTCATTGAGTTGGCCGGAGAGGTCAACGGAGCCATGCCGGAGTTCGTCGTGCAAACCGTCGGCCAGGCCCTCAACCGCCACAAAAAGGCATTGAACGGATCCAGAATCCTGATGTTGGGCATGGCCTATAAAAAGGATATCGACGACCTGCGGGAGTCTCCATCTCTTACCATCATCGAACTCCTTCGCAGGGAAGGCGCTGAAGTTCTCTACAACGATCCCTTCTTTCCCACCGTCGGCAGGGGCCGACATTACAACCTGAACATGACCTCTACCCCACTGGAGAAGTTGGAGCAGTACGACTGCGTTCTGATCGTTACCGACCACTCGGAGTATGACTTCCCCAAGATCGTTGCATCCGCCCAGCTCGTCGTGGACTCTCGGAACGCTACCAAAGGAATCGTCTCAGACAACATCGTGCGGTGCTAGGGTCCCTTCGTCAACGCCGCAGAAGGATCCGCCAAGCTCGCTTCTCGCAATGGCCCCTCGTACCTTCAGCGTTCACACTTCCCTCTGCAAGTTCGCAGTTCGGTCGCTGCCTCGCCTGCGCGGTACTTTGCGCAGCGAGGCAGACTTCTAACCACTCCTCAGCTCCCATTACACCTTGTGCGTCAACTCCATTGGCCTCGAACGGAGGCGAATACTTCAGCAAGTCGGCCGCTTGGCTGCTACAGCAAACACGCTGCCATCCCACATTGGACAAAAGTATCCACTAGTCCCAGTCATCTTCGCATCAACCCTCCAACCGTCCGGGAGGGCTTCCGCACCACAACGACGGACATAACCGCGAACTCCTGCTGCTTCTTCCAGAAGCGCATGCACCGTCACACTCTGCACCCACCGGGCCCGGTGATGGCTGCGTCTTCCGCTCTTATGGCTTCGTTCAATCTCCGCCTGTTCAACGGCAAGACCCCTGCCGCTATTGATCTCGTGGCAGTCGGTCGTCAGAATCACGCATCTGCAAAAACAGACCCTGCCCCGCATTGGCTTGCAAGCGGGATCTCGTCTTTGACAACCCTGTAGACCAACAACGTCCGCTTCCATCAGCGGCAGGTTTCCGAATAACCTCTCATCGCGGCCCTCAGGAGCGCTCTGCACCTGACCGCAAAGCCATTCTCGGCCGCCGCCTACAGAGCACCAGCCCAAACATCGCTCCCCCTCCCGTGGTCAGGAATACCAGACTGGACGGCTCCGGCGTCGCTGACATCGGCGGACTATAGCTGCCCAGTGGCGTAGAAGAGGACACCGGCGGATAGATCGGGTCTCCCGGAGTCATCACCATCGGACTATCCGGCGGCACCAGGCTCGCTACCGTAATGCCCGGCATGCTCGGAGCCGTGAACGTGTTGGTCATGGATGTCAGTAGAGGAGGCAGAGAGACCGGCGGAAGATCTGCGTCGATTCCAGAGGCATCGCTGGGAATTCCACACACAAAGTCGATCTTGTCCAACGCCTCTTTCTTCGTAGGACGATAGTTTGGATGGGCTTTGTTCCATGCCGCCCAACGCGCCAGCGTTGCCGCGCTCACCCGATGATGCAAACGTTTCGCAAGCTGATGCTTATACGCAAGAAACAGATTCTGGCAATCCGTGGACGCATGAACTCCCATCGTACCAATACCCACACTGGCGACCATCAGCAAAATGAACAGCGGTATTCGAAATTTCAGTTTCATCGCGGGTCCTCGTGCAAAACCCTTTTGCCCATTCTGAACTCTTCTTCCATTGCGTCCTGCGCCCTCCCCCACTCTCAGCGATGCGAGGGAAGACTCACCTTGCGCCGTAACGAATCACCCGCCGACGCCTTCGCCGGACCATGTTTCTGCGACGAAGGCATCAGAAGAACAGTGCCATTCTCCTCGCTCAGCTTGTACAGCAAAGACCGATAGCTGATATGAAGCCACTTCGCTGTCTTCTGTCGGTTCCAGCTATTCGCCTGCAGCGCCTTCATAATGATGTGGCGTTCCAAATCAAGCGTCGCCTTCTTGGTGATGTGGCGTAGCGAAACAGGTTCACTCAGATCAATGTCCGCCATCAGCCTCTCGCCGACATCTTGTGGCGGCAGAAGTTCTTCAGCCAGAATATCTTCATTGCCAATCAACACGTAGCTCCGAACAAGATTCTCCAGTTGGCGAATATTCCCCGGCCAGTCGTACCGCTGCATCAACTCCAGCGCATTGCGAGAGAGCGGCCGAGGCGAAAGACTGAACGTGCGCCCATGCTGCTCCAGAAAGTAGTCCACCAGTTGTGGAACATCTTCCTTCCGCGCGCGTAAAGGCGGCAGATTGATGGTCACCGCATTGATCCGGTACAGAAAGTCCAGGCGGAAAGATCCGTCCTCCACCTGACTGCGAAGGTCCCGGTTCGCTGCCGAAACCAGTCGCGTCTCAATCGCTTGGGTATTGTGGCCACCCACCCGCACAAAGGTTCCGTCCTGCAACACCTGCAGCAGCTTCGACTGCACCATCAGATCCAGACTGCCTACCTCGTCCAGAAAAAGTGTTCCCATGTGGGATTGCTCGATACGCCCTCGCTTGGTCGTATGAGCGCCCGTAAACGCTCCCTTTTCATAGCCAAATAGCTCCGTCTCCAGCAGCGTCTGCGGAATCGAAGGACAGTTCACCTTCACCAGTGAATCCTTCGAACGCCGGGAAAACGCATGCACCAGCCGGGCACAGATCTCTTTTCCTGTCCCAGTCTCCCCCTGCAGCAGCACGGGCACATCCGTGGTTGCAACTCGCTCAATCTTCTGCCGGACAGCCTGCATCGGTGCGGTGCGCCCAAACACAATGTCCAATGGCGGGAGGTCCAGAAACGCGGCCGAGTTCAAGAAGTGGTTCAAAGCGATGTCCTGCCGTCAAGAATTGATTTGCAAACCTGCTGATACAGCTAGCACGTTGGAGGCCATACCTTGCCTGTTGGAATCTCAGAGCTAATTGCCTTCCCCGATCCCGCTTATCCAACAGTTAGCACCACGTATGCGATGGAAACCCCTTTATTTACTAAGTTGTTAATATAACGAGTGTGAATTTTTTTTCTCTTTTTGACTGCAAAGTTCTTCCTTTTCTGTTTGCCTTCGTCTAGACTGATTTCACCTTGAAGGCGATGGGAGCCCGTTCCTTCCGGAACTTGTTCTTCATCTTTCCGCGTGCCGAATTGGGCCTTCCCATGGCGGCCAACCTCTCTCGCCAAACTCGAGCACGGAGATAAATAGAGGAGTCCCGCGATGTCGAATACAATGCCATTTGGCGTCCCAAAGCTCGCGCAGGCACTAAAGCCGCGGCTGTTCGCCCTGGACTCGAATCTCGCTGTGCTTGAATACCTCCGTGAGGTCCTCGGCAGCCAATACAGCCTCAGCCTCTTCTCCGACGAAAACTCCCTCCTCCATCACTGCGCCAGCGCCCCAGAACCCCATCTTGTCCTGCTCGCTTGGGAGAACATCGAGCAGTCACTCCCCATCCTCTCCCATCTGCGAGCCTCCCTCCCAGAGGTTCCCGTAATCCTCCTATCCTGCTCCGCCGAGGTCAAAGAACTAGAGATCGTCACCCGTATCGCACCACGAGGTATCGTCCTCAAACCCTTTGTCGATGGCAATCTCGAAGCCTCCATCGAGGAGCACCTCGCCCGTGTCGACCAGGCTGCCTCCGCTGAACCTCAGGAGATTCGACTCGACGACAGCCACTCCTTCGTCTGGTCCAACAAACGCATGCGCGAACTGCAGGCCCAGGCCGCGCTCGTAGCCAAATCCGATATTCCTGTCCTCATCATGGGTGAAAGTGGGACTGGCAAAGAGATCCTCGCCATGTACACCCATAAGATGTCCTCGCGCAGCGAACGTATGTTCCTCAAGGTGAACTGTGCCGCCATGCCCGCCGACCTCTTGGAAAGCGAACTCTTCGGCTACGAACAGGGCGCCTTCACCGGAGCCGTCAAAGCAAAACCAGGCAAGTTTGAGATCTGCACCGGTGGAACCATCTTTCTCGACGAGATCGGCGAAATGCCCGCCATCCTCCAGGCCAAGTTACTCCAGGTTTTGCAGGACGGAACCTTCTCCCGCCTCGGTAGCCGCGCTCCCATGAAGGTAGATGTCCGCGTCATCGCGGCCACCAACATCAATATGAAAGCGGCCATCGCTCAAAAGACCTTTCGCGAGGATCTCTACTATAGGCTCAATGGTTTCTCCCTCTTGATTCCACCCCTCCGCGACCGCCGTGACGAGATTCCAGTGCTCGCCCAACACTTCATACAAAAAGGGGCAAGAAAGTATGGAAGCAAACCCGTCATCCCCTCCAAAAACCTGCTGGACGCGTTGACCCGATACTCCTGGCCCGGCAACAGCCGGGAACTTGAACACGTCATTAATCGATTTCTCATCCTTGGAGATGAGATGGCGATCCTCGCTGACCTCTCTCCGTTCTCCCATCAGGCCTCTGAGCCAGGAGCCTCTTCGGATCAGATGAAGGGCGCAGGTCTTAAGCAACTCGTCCGCAGTCTCAAGGGAGACGCAGAAGCAGCGGCAATCGAAAGAATTCTGGAGGCGAACGGATGGAACCGGAAGGCAGCGGCAAACGAACTGCAGATCAGTTACAAGGCCTTACTCTACAAGATCAAGCAGTACGACCTGGCGCCAAGACGGAGAGCTTGAATCACTTCCCTCCCCGCGAAACCTCCGACGATCCCTACCTGGTTGTGATCCGTGGCGAAGATTACACCCTCAAAGGGTTCGCGGACCGCTCGCAATGGCCCCCCGAAATGGATGGACTTCATGCCCAGGGTCTCAAATCCATTCGGCTGCGTCATCTGCATTCGAATGTGGTCGAAGATGTTGCTCTAACCAACATCAAAGCGGTGTTTTTCGTCAAAGACTTCTCCGGCCAGACCAGCCATGTGGACCTGCACTTCCATAACCAGCAGCCACTCATGGAATGTCTCTGGATTCGCATCCGTTTCGATGACGGTGAGACCATGGAGGGGATGATCCACAATTCCCTGGATCACATCGTTGGCCCGGGCTTCTTCATGGCTCCAGCCGATCCAATTGGGAACAACTGGCTGATCTATGTCTCCAAGAGCCGACTGACTGGCTTTGAGATCCTGGGATTGCGCCCCCAGGTCAGTACTCTGCGTCGCATCCAAACTCCTGCCAGAACCACGGGAGCCTGATACAACCCTTCCTCTTTCTCAGCCCATCAACGTCGTTCGCAGCAACGCTGTCCTCCCACTACAACCATCACACCTGGAAAGACCGCCCTCGGTCGGGGCATCAACCCCCATTCTGTAACCGCGCCACACTTCCCCGCGGCAAGATGGCGTCAGCACCCTGAAAGCCCACATGGAGCATCCCACCAGGCGGTCCTCCAATCCCCGCTTCATGCAAACATCTCGCCTTCTTCATCCGCTCATCGCCCTTCCCTTCACCCGTGGACCATCAGCGCCACTCCCCAGAAGCACAGAACCCGTCGTCTACAATGGCTCGCTCCTCTGCTCGCGGCCCATCGGCGCAATCATCCTAACCCGCGGTATACCAGGCTACGGTCTTCTCCAAACCCTCATAAAAATCGGCCTTCGGTTGGTAACCAAGTTCCGTCCGTGCCCGTTCAATACTGGCCAATGAGTGTTGAATATCTCCCGCCCGCGGAGGACCATAGATCGGACTTCCAGAGAAGCCAAGGATCTTCGCAATGCCCGCATACACCTCATTCAGGGTGTGGCTCTTGCCAGTCCCCACATTGAACACCCGGCCAGTAGCAACCTCATCCGAAGCCACACAGGCCAACAGGTTCGCGTTCACCGCGTTCTCAATGTAGGTGAAGTCTCTGCTGGTGCTTCCATCTCCGTTGATGGTCGGCGTCTGCCCGTCCATCATCATGTAAATAAACTTTGCAATCACACCAGAATAAGGCGAATCGGCAGCCTGGCGCGGTCCGAAGATATTGAAGTAGCGCAGACAGATACCCTGCAATCCATAGCAGCGGAAGAATGCCTGGATGTAATACTCGCAGGTGAGCTTCTGCACAGCATACGGCGATAATGGCATCGGAAGCATCTCTTCGTGCTTCGGCTGGGTCGGTTGATCGCCGTAGGCAGACGAGGATGCCGCGTACACAATGCGGCGAACACCTGCCTCTTTGGCTGCCAGCAGCAGGTTCAACGTTCCATTGATATTCGACTCATGCGATGGCAGTGGATCCATCACTGACCGTGGCACCGAGGCCAGCGCTCCCTGGTGCAGAATAAAGTCCACTCCCTGGCAGGCAGCTCGCACCCCCCTCTGATCCTGAAGATCCATCTCTTGAAACTCAATCGAGGAAAGAATCTCCGTCAGATTCTCCATCTTGCCCGTCGAGAGATTGTCAAAACCGCGTACCTCATGCCCCTGCTCCAGCAAAGCGCGCGCCAGTGAAGATCCAATAAATCCTGCAACTCCAGTAATAAGATATGTCGCCATCGTCCCCAACCATCATCATCCATCGAATGGATCATCTGTCTACTCGATAATCCGTCCCAAAGTTATAGGGTTTGCAAAGTAACCCCTCAAGAAAAGTCCAACCCCTCCAATACCAATCCTCTCAGTCCGTCGCGGTGGAATCCATCGGACTCCCCGCTCCATCCATCTTCTTCAGTCACATCCCTCCAGTCGTCTCCGCAAACCTCAGCGCCATCCAGCGTTGCTACTGCGCTCCGCGTCGACGGATCACCGTCTTGATCGTGTCGAACATGATCAGAAGATCCAGACCCAGGGTCTGATGTTTCACGTAGTAAAGATCATAGGCAAGCTTCTCCCGGCTCTCCTCCAGCGTGGCGCCATATCCATAGCGGATCTGAGCCCACCCTGTCAGGCCAGGATGAATCATGTGGCGAAGATCATAAAATGGCAACTCCTTCGCCAGCCAACTCACAAACTCCGGCCGTTCCGGGCGCGGTCCCACAAAGGTCATCTCTCCGCGCAGAACGTTCCACAACTGTGGCACCTCATCCAACCTGGTCTTGCGCAGAAACTGTCCGATCCGTGTCACACGAGGATCGTTCTTCTGCGCCCACTGGGCTCCGCCCGCTTCAGCGTTCACCACCATCGTGCGGAACTTGCTCACTTTGAATACCTTCCCATTCAGGCCTACCCGCTCCTGACGGAAGAAGATAGGCCCCGGTGAGGAGATCCTTACCAGCAGCACCACGATCGGAAAGATGGGCAGAAACAATAGCAGCACAAGCGCGGACACCAACATTGAGGCTGCTCGCCGCACAATCTGTTGCGACGGCCGCATCCGGAACCCCTCGCAGAACAAAAGATCACTGGGACGCAATCCCTCCAGTTGCATCTTCCCCTTCAGCCTCTCCATAAGGTCGCTGGCGTCCTGGATGGTCACGCCTCGAAGCCGCATCGCAAGAAGCTCGTCCACCGGAAGCTCTCCACGCCGATCATCCAGCGCAATCACAATCCGGTGAATCCTCTCTCGTCGTAACGCTAACTGCTGCACAGCCTCCTGAAACGCCTTCCTCCGCTCGGCCTTGTCCGCAACCGGACCATCGTTGCCCACAACCACCATGCCGGATTCCCGGTGCGCTTCAATCGTCCGTATGATCTCATGGGCGCGTTCCCCAGTACCCAGAACATAGACCCGCTCCTGGAACACCGGACGCCCGCTGATCCACTCAAAGGCCTTGCGCCAGGCGATCAGGGATGCCACCACAAAGATCAAGCCCAGCAAAAAGACAAAATTCGCAATCGCAGCCTGCGGAAAGATGTAAACAATCAAGGCCAGCAGAATCGCCAGGCAACCGATGATCACCATCAGTCGCAGGTAAATCTCCCAGCGCTCGGAAACCTGTTGCGGCTCATACAGATCAAAGTAATGCGCGCCAAGAATCGTACTCACCGTCAACAGAGCAATCTTCAATCCTCCATGGTCTTGACCCAGAACCAGCAGCGTTCTGGGGCCCAGCACCAGCGCCGACGCCAGCAGGAACGATCCCCCCACCAGCAGGACCTCGCAGATCAACAAAACGATCGTTCGCGTTGGATAGTAAACATTCAGCAGCTTAATCATCAGAGCACCATAACCTGGCTCATACCGCAGTCTTCTGATACCGGTAGTAGTAATTTCCACTCATCGGCAGCTTGTCCGCCGCATTCAACACAAACCCAATCACATTGGCGGCCTTCAACTCATGCTGCGCACGCTGAGCCTCTGGGAACGTGGTTACCCCACTGCGGGCAACCAGAAGAACCGCATCGCTGTGCCGGGCCAGATTCACCGCGTCAGAGACCAACAACACCGGCGGCGAGTCAATCACAATCCAGTCGTAGAACGGTCCAGCCACCATCAGTAACTCCTCAAACCGCTTGCTGGCCGTCAGGTCGGCAGCTGTCTCATTCCCCTCTCCGCCTGGTATCAAGGTAATGTTCTCCAGCACGGAAGAGACCATAGGATCACGGCCCACAGCCTCCTGCGGAGTCTGCATCACCTCCAGCATGCTTGCCTTGCCAGACAGATACTCGGGCAGCCCGGGATGCACCTCGGTACCCAGATACTGGTGCAGGGCCGAGCAGCGCATGTCAGCATCAATCAACAGCACCTTACTGCTCTTGTGCCTTGCCAGGTTGATGGCCAGGTTCACAGAGACAAAGCTCTTGCCCTCCTTGGGCAATCCGCTGCTCACCAGTAAGGACTTCAACGGCTTCAGGTCGCGCAACTCCTGCACCCTCGAGCGCAGGCTGCGGAATTGCTCCACAGGGATTCCACCTCTCTCCAACGCCGGCAGCCGCTCCATGGAAGGATTCCATGGCCTGCGCGGAATCCGTTCAAAAAAATCCTCTGGCGGCGCAGCCGTCAACCCCTCCGCAACCTCCACCGTGATGGCGTCATCTGGCTGCGATCTCTGCGCTGCCAACGACGAAATCAGGCTGGGATGCTCCGGCGCACGTTCCAGCATGGGATCCGTCGCAACTCCCCCCAGCCCGGCCTTCCGCTCAGCCTCTGCTCGTTGTAATGCCTCATAGATATGGCTCATGGACGGCTTCTCCCCAACTCTCGATGAAACGAGTTCATCACTCTGCTCGCGCTCGTCTCCATCGGATGAAGCGGCGACTGGTAACCTCCGGCACCCGCTTCCGCGGGAGCCATCACAAAGGACGGCGACGTCAGCTCAAGATCCTCCGCCACGTGTTCAATCAGCGACCCCGGAATCAAACGGATCTGCTCCACATAGCCAAGAATCAACGAGTGTTCACAGATCAGGTTGATCGTGCGTGGGATCCCGCGGCTGTAACGATGGATAAGTTGTGCCGCCTCCGCAGAAAAAATCGTATGATCGGCGCCGGCAATGCGCAACCGCTCCACAATGTACTCGCCCGTCTGTTCCAAGGTCAGTGGCTGCGTGCGGCACCACAGAAAGATCCTTTGCCTTAGCTGCCGTACGCTGGGATGGCGTAACTTCTCCTCCAGCTCAGGCTGCCCAGACAGCACAATCTGCAGCAACTTTCCAGAAGAAGACTCTAGATTGGTCAGCAAGCGGATCTCCTCCAACAGTTCCCAGGAAAGATTCTGTGCCTCGTCCACTACCACCACACAGGTCTCCTGCCGACGATAGCGTTCAATCAGCCACCGATTGAGCTGCAACAGCATTCCGGACTTCGTCCGCGAATCCGGCGTCAGACCAAAGTCCGTCAGCACGAACTCCAGAAAATCAAGAGGATCCAGCAAAGGATTGAAGACAAATGACGTCGAAACACGCTGCTGCCCAAGCGAGCCCAGGGCAGATCGCAGCAGCGTCGTCTTTCCCGTCCCCACTTCTCCGGTCAGCACCGTAAAGCCCTTACGCTCCGCAATCCCATACTCCAATCCAGCCAGCGCCTCCCTCGTGTGCGGCATCATGTAGAGAAATCGAGGATCTGGACTGGTCCCGAACGGGCACATTTGAAGATTGAAAAACTTTGTGTACATGGTCTACCCACCAGCATTCGCAAGAGATTTGTTGGTTGCCGCAATATCACTCTTCAATCGGCCGCTCGGCAACGCTTCGTTTGAACTCGGCTTTGCCTTACGCCTACCCTTCACCTCCGGCAGCTTGCCGATCGTCGCCAAAGTCGGCAATTTCGTGAAGGCCCACACATCCCGCTCGGACCGCAAGGACTTGTCGTTGTACTCAAGGAAGGCAATCACCAGCAGCCCAAGCCCTAGTCCGGCCACAAATCCTCCAATCGCAAACAAGGGCCGCTTTGGAAAACTCGGTGCATCGGGTAGATTGGCGTCGTCCATCACTCGGAACTGTTCTCCTTCCTGGCGGCGCTCCAGATCAGTCGCCATCTGCGACTGGTTCAATTTCGCCAGCAGGCTGTCATAAAAATCCTGCGCCGTCTGATGGTTGCGCGTCAGATCCTTCATCTGCGCTGCGATCAGAGGCGTTTGCTGGATCCGGTCCTGATACTGCCGAATCTGGCTCTGAATCATAGCCTGCTGCTTCTTCTTCTGCTGGATCGTATCGTCCAGAGCCTTCATCTGCATCCGCATCCGCAACAGGCCGGGCGAGTCCGCCACCTCCGCCTGCGTCGGCGCCGGGCTCACGGTCGCCGGCGGCGGCGGAGCCTGCGCCAGTTGTTTCCGTAAATCGCTGATCTGACGTTCCACCGCCAGCACATCAGGATAATCGGCAGTATAGCGAGTGCGCAGATCTGTCAGTTTCGTCTCCAGCGCCTGCAATTGAGTGGCCTGCTCCTCCGGACTCGATTTCTGCCCCGGAGCTACCACCGCCTGGCGCGCCACCTGCGTCATCATCGCCTCTTCCAATGACCGGTCCTGCTCCATCCTCGCCAGCGCCTGGGTCGTTGCATCCAGTTCCGTGTTCAAGCTGTTCAGCATGTCCATATTCGAGGCCTGCTGATCCGGCAGGTCTCCCATATGCTCCCGCTGAAACTCCGCCAGCTTGGCATCCTGCGAATCCAGATCCGCCTTTGCCTGCTCCAGTTGCCCCTGCAGAAACTGCGTCGTCCCTTCAGCAGATTGCTCCCGAGCCTGCAAGTTCTGGCTCACAAACATGGACGTAATCTCCCGGCAGACCAACTGCGCCGTGTGCGGGTCCGGGGCCTCGAACGATATGAAGAAGCCGGGCAGGCCACCCGACGATCCAGCCTCCGGTTGAATCGTCTTAATACCGATATCCTTGCGGGTCATCGCCACCTTGTCGTCCATGTCCATGCCTGGAGCACCCAGGTTGAACCGCTCAATGATCGGCTCCAGCCTGGACCGGCTCAGAATCTGCTCCTTCATGGAGGCAAGCTGACTGTCCAGATTTTCCGCAAGGACCGGCTTCACGTATGTATCCGGCACCGTCTGCGGCTGGATCAGCACCAGGGTCTGCGACGTGTACACCGGGGTCAGCCGGTAGCTAATCGCTACCGCGATGATCGGAACCAACAGTGCCGGAATCACAACAACCCAGCCTCTGCGCTTCAAAATGCCTACGTAGTCTTCTACGTTCAGGGGACGATGACCTAACATATGAGTTTCCTTCTTACTGCGCAAAATGATGGGCGGCCGGAGAGAACGTTACCCCAACCGCATATGTCTGTTCCGTGCCGTTGAACGCCGACGATGAGTTTCCCGAGCCGCTTGCCGTCTGGTCCACGTACGAATAGCTGAAGTAGGTTGACCAATCCTTGCCCAGACTCCGCGTAATCTGCGCACCGAAGGCCGTCGAGTCGTAGTTCAGATCGAACCCTGGCACCTGCCCTAGCGCCGTGCTCTTCGACCAGGAGCCAGTCAACGAGCCCTCCCACGCGCGATTCAGCTGTCGGCTGAGCGTTCCTGCCACCGTATCCACCATGACTCCGAATACCATGCCCGAACCAGTTTCGGTACCGCGCGAGAAGGAGAGGCTGGCGCTGCTCATCTTGCGCTGATAGGCTACTGCCGCACTGCCGACCATCGAAATCTCGGCGGGAAGCAGCGCCTCAGCCACCCCGGTGCCGTATGTCCTTTGTGGACCGGCAGCAACCGTGAAGCTAAGCAGGGGCGTCAACTGCCGCTGATACTGAATGGAGATGGCCTCTGTCGTGAAAGGAAGCACCAGTCCATCCCCGCTATCCGTCGAGTACGTGTAGATCACATCCGCACTCACCGAACTGTTGGCGTTGATGCGGTACGTCGGTCCCAGTGTCCCCAAATCTTCCGTCGAGTTGATGTTGCCAGCGCTCGTAAAGCGCAGCACCTGCCACGATCCGGACCCAACCATCGAAAGGTTCCCGCTCATCTTCCACGTAGCTCCCCCAGTCAGACCGTTCCCCCACTGGGTCGCAAAGTCGGAAAAGATGCTTCGCCCCGGTTCAATCCCATTCTGCACCGGGAGGACGCCGATATCTCCCAGTCCGGGAATTCCCGACAGCCCCATCGTCGGCGAGTCCGGCAAATAGCTGAATGCATCTTCAAGCATGAACGTCCAGCTCTTGGTCGTCACCACCTGCGACGCGGCTAGATTCTGAAAGGTCGTGTTCGGGGGATATCCCGGCTCATTTGTATAGATATACCCGCCCGAGTACACCAGACTGAACGGATCGCTCACGCTGGAAGACAGATACCCCAGATCCCCACTCAGCGACGTCATAAAGGCAGCCGGCTGACCAAAACCGGTCATCAACGCCTCCGTTCCGGTCAAGGCGTAGGTCATCGTTCCTTCCACCTTGGGCAGCGTGAACCCAAAGCTCGGCTGGTTCACGATCGGCTGATTTTGCCCGCGAGCCGTCGCTCCCACCATCAGCATCAGCATCGGAACCATAAGGCAACTCTTCATGGATCTCCTCATGGGACCACAATCGTATCCCCAGACAGCAGGGGTACGTCCTGTTTGTTATCGCCCTTCAGGGCTGCCTTGTAGTTGAACGGGATCTTCTGCTCGTGTCCCTCTGAACCTCGCAGAATATAACAATGCTTCCCGTTGGTGTATGGCGTCAGACCGCCGGCGGATGCAATGGCCTGCAGCAGCGTCATCCCCGGCGTCATCATAATCGGTCCCGTGTGCATCACCTCTCCCACCACGTAGATCCTCTGGCTATCCACCGACGTCACCACCACCGAGACCACCGGATCCTGAATGTACTTCTTCAGTTTCACCGTAAGGTCATGCGCCAACTGCATCGGCGTCAGCCCTGCGGCCGGCACATCTCCCAGCAGCACCAGCGAGATCATCCCATCCGGCCGCACCGGAAACGTTCCAGACAGGTTCGGCTCCTGCCACACTGTGATCTGCAGATGATCCTGCGGCCCTATCTTATAGGTAGACACATCCGCCGGCACTCCCCCTTGCGCACTGCTCACTGCAGCCTGGCTCGCCGTCTTCGCCGGGGTAATCACCGGTCGCGCCAAGGACTGGGCCATCATCACCGGAACCAGCACCATCCCCCAAACCGGGAGAGGCCCCAAAAGCCCCAGGCTCCTTTTTTGTTGCAGAACTTTCATGAAAACTCCTTGTAGCCCTATGCCAATATCCCTTGCACTGCGATGGCCAAACGCAAAACTTTGCATGTACCGTTTTCCGCAACAACACCACTGACAAGAAAAGTCTCTTTTTTTCTTATATATCGCTCCAATAAGTCTGTTCGGCAATCGAAGCAGACGTTCCGCCATCTGTGAATATTCATGAGAAAGTGATGCACGATGACGGGAAAAGTGGAAAATTCCTTCCACATTGGGTGAGAGAGTTCCTCTCTCAGGACAACGCCCCTTCTCTCCATATCACCGGCTCTGGGCTCCAACCTGGAAAAATCCTCTGCCGTTCGGCCCTCGCTGCCTCGCCCTGCCCCCTACCATTCAGCCCCCCGGCGCACCACTCCACCGCCCACACCTCTCTGCTACCCTGCCATCCAGAGGGAAACCTCGTCCCGCCACTCCGGGCAAATCTGCAGCGACTCTGCCCTCGTCTCTCTCCAGATTCTCTCTCTTCCACAATCCGTAATATCTTTTTTATCTATCACTTGAATCGCAATGCTTCCTTGCCTCCACTAGCTTTTCTCCTCTCGTGCCGTTCTCCAAACTGCCCCCAATCTGGGCTGGAGGCCCTACCGTCTCCACCTGCACGCCTCGGAACATGACATCCGTTCCACCACGGATTCATCGCGAACCAAATCAGAATTTCAGCCTGCTCCCAAAGCTTTTATTCGATCTCACCTGTTGTGGCATTGAAATTGCTCTCAAAACAGGAACATAGGATATCCGATGCTTCCATCCACCGCTCCCGCCAGCTCGTCACCGAGCTACCCACCCCCGCTTGCCGAACCCAAGGTAACAGCTACAGGGAGTTGGCTACCTTATCTCCTCTTGAGCCTCCCTATCACGGCCATCTATTACAAGGTCGTGGCAGAGCTGGTAATCAATTGGTACACCGACCCGGACTTCTCCCACGGCTTTCTGGTCGTTCCCTTCGCCGCTTTTCTTCTTTGGCAGAAGCGGGAGACCCTTCGGAACATACCCATCCGCCAATCATGGTCGGGTCTCTGGCTAGTGGCCGCGGCCATCCTCGTCCTCTTGCTCGGTGTCTATGGCGCAGAGATCTTCCTCTCTCGCATCTCCCTCATCATGCTCCTCGGGGGCGTCGTATGGACTCTGTTCGGATCAACCATGTTGCGCCAGGTTCGCTTCGCTCTGCTGGTGCTTCTCCTCGCCATACCGATTCCTGCCGTCATCTTCAATCAGCTCACCTTTCCGCTGCAGCTCCTAGCATCCAGATTTGCCAGCGCGGTCCTGCCTCTCTTCGGCGTACCCGTGCTGCGCGACGGTAACGTGATTCAGCTTCCAGCCTTGCAACTCGAGGTCGCTGAAGCCTGCAGCGGGATACGCTCCCTCATGAGTCTTTTCGCCATAGCCGTCTTCTATGGTTACTTTCTTGAAAACAGCACCTGGCGCCGGACAATTCTCGCCCTGTGCAGTATCCCCATCGCCGTCGTCGCCAATGCGGCCCGTATCGTCGGCACCGGCCTCTGCGTCCAGTATTGGAACCCAGATAAGGCCGTCGGCTTCTTCCATGAGTTCTCTGGCTGGCTCATGTTCCTCGTCTCCCTCACCTGTCTCTATCTGGTGCATAGCCTTATGCACCTCTTCACCTTCGCCACACAACCCACCAAAAGAGAGGGCCAATGAGATCTCCTCGTTATTGGGTCCTCTTCCTTATGCTCACCGCAGCATGGGCCACCCTCACCCTTCGCGCAGCCGTTGACCGGGTACCGCCCGTCGAGGATCTCAACCTGCTTCCCACGACCATTGGAAGCTGGAGCAGTCAGGACATCCCCATCCCACCGGACATCCTCTCCGTTCTAGGCGACGGCCATTTCCTGAATCGCAACTACACCGATCCGGCTATCCCCCTCCATTCTCCGCAACCGCCAATCTCTCTTTTTATCGGTTACTTTCCCACCCAGCGTACGGGGCAATCCATCCACTCCCCGCAGAACTGCCTCCCCGGCGCCGGCTGGACCTTCCTCTCCTCCAAAACCATCAATCTGGATCAGCCAGGAACCCGGCCCTACCCGGTGGGCGAATATCTCATCACCGATGGAACCGACAAGGAGGTCGTCCTCTATTGGTATCTCGCTCAAGGTCGAAGCATCGCCAATGATTATCTCGCCAAGGCTTACATGATGCTGAACGCGATTCGCTACAACCGCACGGACGGAGCCCTCGTCCGGGTGGTCACCCCGCTGGAACCCAACGAGTCTCTCACCACAGCCGAGCAGCGGGACGTTCGCTTTGCCCATCGCCTCGTCCCCATCTTGCCGCGGTTTATCCCCAACTGACTCACGCCGGTTCGCACCCCCCGGCGCGTCACGGTTCGATACTGACAACCTGCTTCACCAGGCCACCCATTGCCTCCCGCCGAAAACCGGCGCTTACCCCTCGCCAAGGATTCAATACCTGAAGGGCCGAAAGAAAGAAGGATGATGATGATAATGCTCAAAAGACAGGGAATGTTTCAGCTCACCACGCTATGCGCTGTTCTCATCGCAGCAACCGTACTGCAGGGTTGCACGCGCGATCCCAACGTCCGCAAGGCGAAGTACCTCAAAAGTGGGGAGCACTATGCCGCCGAAGGCAAACAGCAGGAGGCGATCATTCAATTCTCCAACGCCATCAAAATTGATCCCAACTACGCCGCGGCGCACTACGATCTCGCCAAGGCTTACTTGCAGTTGGGTGCCTTGGCCGGAGCCTTCAGCGAACTCCAGCGCACCGTCGCCCTGGATCCCCACAACGTCCAAGCTCGGCTGGATATAGGAGATCTGCTGCTGGCCGGCCGTCAGTATCCCCGCGCTAAGGATCAAGCCACCGCCATCCTCGCCCTTCAGCCCAACAACGCCAACGCCATGGTGCTGCTCTCCAACATCGCCCTCGCCCAGGGAAACGTCACGGAGGCCCTCCAGCAGATTCAGCACGCCCTCGCGCTCCAACCCAATAACTCCAACTTTCACGCCGCTCTCGGTCTCATTGAACTCCGCGACCCAGCCCAGAAGCAGGCTGCCCAGGCCGAACTGCAAAAAGCCATCGCGCTGGATCCCAAGAATGCCTTGGCGCATAGCGCCCTCTCCGGCCTCCTCGCCCAGAATGGCGACATGCAGGGAGCCCAGCAGCAGGCCCAGACCGCTGTCGACCTCGATCCCAAAAACATCCGATTCCGTCTGGACTTAGCTGCCCTTGACATCCACACCGGCAACACCGCAGCCGCCGAGGCTACCCTGCAACAGGGTACGGAACTCCTCTCCGACACCCAGCAGGGCGCCGACCTGTTATGGAACTACTACGCTAGCACGCATCAGGTGGATAAGGCATCTTCGGTCTACGCCGCCTTGGTGGCCAAGCATCCAGGCAGCGTTCCGCTCAAGATAACTTACGCGCACATTCTCATCCAGCAGCAGAACTTTGCGCAGGCCAGAACCATCGCGGATCAGCTCATGAAGTCCAACGCCAACGCTCCGGATGTCGCCGTTCTTAACGCGATGCTACTCCTGCAGGCCGGCCACGCGGATAACGCCTTCCTCGCCCTCCAGAAAGAGGAGACCAACTGGCCAGACAACGTCCCCATCAAAATCTGGCTCGGCCAGGCCGCTCTGGCCAAAGGGGATCTCCCCGATGCCGAGCAGAGCTTCCAGGCTGCCGCCCGTCTCCAGCCCAATAATTTCGCCGCGCAATCCGGTCTGGCCACGGTTGCCAATCAATTGGGTGACTTCACCCTCCTCATGCAGACCGCCACCAACACCCTGGCCAATTACCCCAACTCCTCCCAGGCTTACCTCTGGAAGGCAGTCGCTGAGATCCATCAAAACCAGACCGAAGATGCCACAGCCGATCTCCAGACGGCCATCGCCAGGAATCCCAACAACTTCGACGCCCTCCAGGAGCTTGGAGCTCTGCGACTCAGCCAGAACAACGTTCCCGACGCCCAGAAGTACCTGGAACAGGCCCTCACCGTCAATCCCAACGATGTTGCCGCTCTGGGCATTCTGGTCGGCTACGATCTGCACCAGAACCAGCTTCCTCAGGCCCTCGCCCGGGTACAGCAACAGATCACCAAGGCACCCTCCAATAGCCAGTTGTATGACCTCCTCTCCGAGATCCAGATGCGCTCCAAGGACAATGCCGCAGCCATCGCCTCCGCACAGAAGGCCATGCAACTCAACCCCTCCGATAACGACGCCATCGCAAACTACACCCGCGCCGAGGTAGCCCAAGGAAATCCCCAGGCTGCCCTTGCCTCCTGGAAGAACTGGACAGCCGCCCATCCCGACCAGGCCCACGGCTACACCGTTCTGGGCGCATTGGAAGAGGCCGTAGCTGACCCCACCACCGCCGAGGCCGACTATAAAAAGGCTCTCGCCCTTCAGCCCAATGACCCCAACGCCGCCAACAACCTCGCCTATCTCATGATGGAGCATCATCAGGACATCGATGTGGCGCTCTCCTTGGCGGAGGTCGCCCATCGCGGCCTGCCCAACTCTCCCGCCACCGCCGATACCCTCGCCTGGGCCTACTATCTCAAAGGAACCTACGGGTCAGCTCGCGATCTCCTCGAAACCGCCGTCAAAACCGACCCCGAGGATGCCTCCATCCAATACCATCTCGGCATGGTAGATAGCAAACTCGGCAACAAGTCCGATGCCATAGCCCACCTCAAAAAAGCCTCCACGCTGGCCCCCAACACGGAGGTTGGCAAGAGTGCGGATCAGGCCCTGCACTCCATCACCTAACACCCCGCCTCGACCTTCAAACCGCATGCTATGGGCGCGTGAATCCACTCGCCCATAGCGTTCCCTCCTCGCCCGGCAAACCAGCTTCCCAGACACTCGCTCTGCAGCGCCGTCTCTCTCAACGCTCGTCCCCGGAAGAGCGGAATTGCGCATGGATTCCCGAGACGGAACCTGCATACGGTCCTTCACCCAGCCATAGGTAGTACGCTGGCCGGTGGCCCTCGCCGCCACCAGCGCCCTCCGGCTCCCGCTCAACCGCTCCACGACAGTTCTACGCCATCTCATTGTTTGCCCGCCCGGTTCAGCCCCAGAACCCCTCTTTCAGGACTGGATGAACAAATCGTCATACGCCGCGCAGCCTGCAAACGGCTATCCAACCATGAGCAATCTCGTCCCAAGAACATAGCCGTTATGTCCGTCGCCGGATGCCATTTCTTCCCGATTTCGCCTCTTCAGCGCGCGCAGAACAGTTGATTCCCGGTATCCTTACTTGAAGGACTTCTACACATGACAACGGCTTACATCAACCGCATCGCCACGGCTGTTCCAGAGTACGACGTGCACGACGCATTCGTCGCCTTTGCAGAACAGATGCTGGATGATCCTCGGCTGCGTGCGCTCTTCCGCCGGATGGCAAGCCGAGCTGAAATCTCCCATCGCTACTCCTTCCTCAATCCCCACCACACCCCCATCCACTTCTCCTCGCATGACGCCCACAAGTTCTATCGCCGCGGCAGCTTCCCTGACACCGCGCAAAGAATGCACGTGTTTGAGCAATGCGCCCCAGTTCTCATGAAGAAGGCCGTCGATGGACTCGCGCTCAATGAGCAGGAGCGCGCCGGCATCACTCATGTCCTGGTCACCTGCTGTACCGGACTCTACGCCCCCGGGCTGGACTTCGAGATTGTCGACCACCTCGGGCTCTCCACCAGCGTGGAGCGCACCATGGTCGGCTTCATGGGATGTTATGCCGCTATCAATGCGCTCAAACTCGCCCGGCATATCGTGCGCTCAAACCCCAGCGCCGGCGTCCTCATGCTCAACCTTGAGTTGTGCTCCCTGCACCTCCAGGAAACCCAGGACCTCGAACAAGTGCTCTCCTTCCTCGTCTTTGCCGATGGCGCGGCAGCCAGCCTCATCACCGCGCAGCAGCAGGGCTTCGCTATGGACAGCTTCCACGCCGTCATGGTCCCGGAGACCCGCAACCTCATCACCTGGAAGATTCGCGGCCTCGGTTTTGACATGCTCCTCTCCGGGCAGGTTCCAGTCGAACTCGGGCGTGCCCTTCATCAGGGCGGCCTGATGGCCGCAGCCCCCAACATCGACCTCTGGGCCGTTCATCCCGGCGGCCGCTCCGTTCTTGACGCGGTCCAGCGAGGTCTGGAACTGCAGCCCAACGCCCTCGCAGCCTCGCGCAACGTCCTTTCAAACTTCGGCAATATGTCCTCGGCCACAGTCATGTTTGTCTTGGAGCAGATGCTACAGCAGGCGCAGCCAGGACAGCAGGGTTGCGCCATGTCCTTCGGCCCCGGACTGACTGCGGAGACCATGCGCTTTCATGCCGTCTAGTTCCTCTGCCGACTTCAGCCGCCGCGCCTCTCCGCGCGACTTGCCGGAGTGGATGGACGGCGACTGCTCCTATGAGGACTTCCGCGATTGCCTGCGCACCCTCGAAAGAATCAATCGCTGGTTCCTCGGCTACCGCCCAACCCTTGCCTGGCTCAAGCCTCTGCCCCTCGGGCTCCCCGGTACCGTGCACATCCTCGATGTCGGTAGCGGAGGCGGCGACCTCCTTCGCCGCATCGCGCGCTGGGCCTCCAGACGCTCCATCCCCGTCCATCTCACCGGAATCGATCTCAACCCTCTTGCCGCGCGCGCCGCACAAGAGTTTACCCCTGCCAAACTGGGCATCACCTGGATCACCGGCGATGCCTTGGCCTATCAATCTGATCAGTCGGTACACATCATCGTCAGCTCGCTCATGGTCCATCACCTGGAAGACGAACAGATCGTCTCCCTGCTCCAATGGATGGAGACCACCGCCACCTGTGGCTGGTTCATCAACGACCTCGAGCGCTCCGAACGGACCAGCCGCTTGTTCGGCTTGGTGCCCTGGCATCCTCTGGTGCGTCATGATGGCCCCGTCTCCTTTCGCCGCGCCTTTCGCAAAGAGGACTGGCTCCGCCTGCTCACCGCCGCCGGAGTTCCGCTGGATGCTGTCACCGTAGAGCGCTGGAGGCCGGGCCGTCTGTGCGTAGGACGGTGGAAATGACGCTGCCGCAGCCAGTTCCCCGTCTCTACTCTCTGCAAACAACCCGTGGGCTCAGGCTCGGCCTGCATCTTCACCCCGGCGTCACCCCCGCACGCCGCTTCCCCGCGTCCAACCATAGAAGAAGCAAATCATGTCCACATCCACTCTGATTGCCCCCAAATCTTCCGCCTCCCGATTCAAAATCGCCCTCTGGATCTCGCTCGGCCTGATTACGCTCTTCGTCTTCATCACCTCAGAGTTGCTCCTGGTCACCGACTATCCGATGTATCACGCCTACCGTCTGCAGGTCATCGCAGACCGCCATCTCCTCATTCCGCACACCTTGGCAGGCCTCACCGCTCTCCTCGCCGGCCCCTTCCAGTTCTCCTCGCGATTCCGCCAGCGCCACCTGGCGCTCCATCGCCGACTCGGACTCCTCTACGTCCTCTCAGTCTTTGTCGGCTCCTTCACCGGCATCGCACTCGCAGCCGGCCGCCCCGGCTTGCCCGGGACCTCCATGCAAGCGGCTGCCTGGATGGTCTGCACCACCGCCGCCTTCATCACGGCGCGCAACCGCCAGATCAAAGTCCATCGCCAGTGGATGGCCCGCTCCTACGCCGTCACATTCACCTTCGTCTCCAGCCGCATCCTCAATCTCTGGCCGGTGTATTGGAGCCACCTGGGCGACGTCCTCGCCGCCGTCGGCGTCATCGCCTTCACCCTCGCCTCCCTGCTCATCGTGGACCTCGGCCTGAACTGGCATGAACTCACCACCCACCGGAACGCATCCCCAGCCGGCGATATCTAACCGTACCTCGCCGCCATCCCGCTGCTTCAAAACCTACGGCCTGCCAAAGCTGGCGCCCACCAGATCAGAGGTCACCACCGGACCTGAGCCCCCAAGCTGCCCAACGATCCTCACCACCGCCGGGTCCGAACCCTCCCAAATCCACACCATCACATCCTTTGGCTGCAGTCCCAACAGACGCGCAATCAAGCCCACAATGCCGCCCAGCACCGGATGAACCCGGAACACCGTGGCTGTCAGGTTCTGGCCATCCATCTTGAACGACCGCTCTCCCTCTGGCGAGATCAGGAGCTGAACCAGCCGCCCGCCCTCCACAGGAGCCACCATATCCACGGAAAATGGTTTTGTATTCCGCGGAACATTCAACAGCAGCGTCCCAACAATCCCATTCGCAACGTCAGCAGGCAGATCCATACGCCGACTCTCCACTCTGCTCCCGCCTCTGGCCTCTGGGCTGCGGCTGGTCAGCACGCCCGTAGCCGCATCGACGGTAAAGTCCACCGGCCTCGCAAAAAAAGGCCCTCGTTCGATATGACGATCCACTAACAGCCGAAACATCCCCTCCTGCCGATAGCTCGTCGTCTCCTCGTCCACAGATCCATCCAGAAAGTGCAAGGTGAAGTGCATCGTCACCTCGTCTCCCTGAACCGACTGTGAGAACTCGTCCCGCGCAATCATCTCTCCCGTCTGCGAGCGCGTCACCATCCACCGCTGCATCGGGAGCTGGACGTGTCGCACCGGAATCTGTTCCGCTGCCGCCGTCCGAATCCACATCAATACAATCAGGGCGCACACTCTGGGAGAGGTCAGCTTTTTTCCATGCATGTTCTCTTCCTTTGGACGCCTCATTCAGTCCGGCGTACTCCCATCAGCCATATGACGATTCGTTCATGATCTGCAGCGAAGCCCTCACTGCGCCGTCTACTCTAGTTAGAGAATCCCGCTATGGGTTGCTGGAAGATCCTGAGCATGAGGAGCAGTGATTTGCAGGACGAAGTGTTGGTTCTGGGGGGTGGGGTAGCAGGCTGTGCTGCTGCCATAGCGCTGGCACGCAAGGGAAGAGCCGTAAGGTTGATCGAGCGCGAAACTGCGCCACGTCATAAAGTATGCGGAGAGTTTTTGAGTGGGGAAGCGCTTGAGGACCTGGACGCTCTTGGAATTGACGTTGTCTCTCTGGGCGCGGCGCACATTGCCAACGTTCGCCTCGCCGCCGCAAGACGCGCCGCGGAGGCGCCCCTTCCCTTCCCTGCCAAATCTCTTACCCGCAAGGCGCTGGACACCACGCTCATCGCCGAGGCCAAAGCCGCCGGAGTTCGCGTCGAGGTCGGCCGCAGCGTGGAGTCCCTCACCTGCACACCCACCGGAGCCTGGCAGGCCAAACTCGACAACGGCTCTGTTTATTCCGCGCCCACCGCCTTTCTTGCCACAGGAAAGCACGATCTGCGCAGCTTTCCGCGTCCCGATGACCCCCAGCGTTGGGTCGCGTTCAAGATGTATTACAGGCTTCAACCCACGCAGGCAGCCGAACTCGCCAACGCGTCAGAGCTGATGCTCTATCCCGGCGGCTACGGTGGCATCCAGCCGGTGGAAGGTGGCGTTGCCAACCTCTGCTGGGTTGTGCAGCAGCCGCACCTCGCACGCGCCGGCTATCGCTGGGAGAAACTCCTGCTCCAGATGCAACAGGCGTGCCCCCATCTTGCCATGCGGCTGGCAGGAGCCGAGCCTTTGCTGGACAAACCAATCTCCATCGCCCGCATCCCCTACGGATACATTCGCCGCACAACGGAACAAGGTGTCTACTGCGTCGGCGACCAGGCCGCGGTCATCCCATCCTTCACCGGCGATGGCATATCCATCGCTCTGTACACCGCTCGCCGCGCTGTAGCGGCCTTCCTCGCAGACGAACCTGCCCCGCTCTTCCAGGCCCGCCTGCGCTCCGCACTGCTGCCCCAGATGCGGCTCGCCGAGTTCGCAGCCGACGGCATCAACAACAGCCTCGCGCGTGCAGTGTTGCCTTTCTGCCTCCGCGTCTGGCCCGGCGTCATGCGTGTAACCGCAAAACTGACGCGCGTCGCCGCCGGTCAAGCGGTTATTGCCTCTCAACCCGTAGCCGGATGAACGCTGGCATCCTCCATCCGGCACACCCCTGACCTCTAGCCCCCAAAATTTCCAGATCTCCTAATAGATAGAACGTAGCGAGGTTGTTCGGCCAAAGTCCTTCGCCACAGGCCCCCGGAAGCGATCCCACTCGCGCAGTCCGCCCCGAGGCCAGTGGCGAACTCCGGCCCGAAGCCCCGCCCGAAGGCTAACCCCTACCCCAAAGCTTGTCCGGGAGCCACGTGACTTCTCCGTCACTCCCGCCTCGCCTCTCCGCGACAGCGGCGCCCTCAACCCAGTTCGCCAGCCCTGGCCAACCAGCCACAGCCAAACTTTTCCTCCGCAGGTCGCCCCTCTTGCACCTGCGTGTCTTTTCGGCAAGGCTGCGTGACGTGGAAGGTGGAGATTGGTAGTGTCGGAGGAGAGCCCGACAAGGGCGAGGAGAACCGACATGGCCAAGGATGTGGAAGGCGAGATTCCAGCCAGGTTGCGGCAGGTTCATCAAAAACTGGAGCGGTGGCGGAGTGGACATCACGGGCGATTGCCGCTGCCGGAAGCAGGGGATAGAACCCACACAGATTGTTAGCGTAGTCGCCAAGATTCCACAGGGCGACGGCGTGTTGCAACTGATATCTAGAACCCCCGATGGTGTCATGAAGGAACGTCTCCTTCTGACTGCGGACGAGTCTTCAATCAGCATCGCGTCGGCTGAACGGCCGTTCTCGTTTGAAGGGAAAGGAGCCGACTTTCAACTCGCTTGCGAGGCGAAGAGAATCGATTTTGCCTTTCTGTTCGACCCCATGATGGCTGTTCACACATCCAATGTGGAGCCCCTACCTCATCAGATCACGGCTGTCTATGAATCCATGCTCCCGCGCCTTCGGCGCTATCGAGAAGTGACCCGGGTGTGCTTTCCAGAAGTGATCCACCAGAATTGTAACCACTATTGCAACTGAGGGTCGGCGCAGGGGATGGGGATGATGGATCATCATGCCTTTTGCCCGGAAGCGTCCTTGTTGCATCTGCCACCGCTGGCTCCGTCCCGACAACCGAGTTGGATCGCGACAACAACGAGCTTGCAGGCAGTAAGCCGGAGTGCCAGTCGTTGCGTCGGCGGAAGCAGCAGGCGGGGTGGCGAGTGCGGAATCCGGATTACTTTTGCGGGCGACGGATCCAGACGCGTGGGGCAAAAAGGCAGGCAGGGAGTAGAAAGACACTGGTCGGGTTACACTCGTGAGCGTGCAGGATTTAACTTGGAAGCAGAGATGGGTGATGGCGTTGGCGCCGCCGGTTGTGGCCTGGCTGGTGCGAGCACTGGGGGCGACATTGCGGTATCGCGATGTGTGTGCGCCGCAGACGGTCGCCGGGCAGTTGATTCCAGGGCCGGGGATCTTCTGCTTCTGGCACTGCGCCACCTTGATCTGCGCGCATCGATTTCGGGATATGGGGGTTGCGATTCTGATCTCGAGATCGTTCGACGGGGAGTTGATTGCCCGGACGGTGGAACGTCTGGGCTTTGTGGCCGTGCGAGGGTCAAGCTCACGCGGTGGGGCCACAGCGCTGCGAGCCATGCAGCAGGCCTACACCGATGGGCGTAAGTGCGCCTTTACGGTCGATGGACCAAGAGGGCCGGCACGCGTGGCCAAGCCTGGGCCGGTTCATCTGGCTGAGTTGACGGCCGCCCCCTGGATTGGGGCTTACCATGCTGAGGCTTCGCGGGCATGGTATCTGAAGAGTTGGGATCGGTTCGCCATACCCAAACCTTTTGCGACGGTAACTCTAGGATGGGCCGCGCATGTGGGCGCAGATTTAGAACTGCTGCAGCGGGCTATGGCGGAGGCTGAGGCATTGTCTTCGTCGCGGAAGGCTGCGCCTGACCAAGGTAGTGATTGACGGTGGCCCGGGCGGTGGATTGGGCTAACACGGGCTCGGCGTTTGTTTGCCCGGCTGCTATGGACAGCGGCAAGGGATGTGGGAGTGGTGGGTAGTTATAGTATCCGGCTGCCGAAGCGGGCCTTGAGGCGCTGCGATGGAAGGATGTTGAGGACGAATGCGGGTTGCAGAGTTTCACTACGAACTTCCTGAGGAGTTGATTGCGCAGCGGCCGACCACGGTGCGCGGAATGAGCCGGATGCTAACCCTTGATCGGAGGACCGGTGCGTTTGCGGACCGCGGATTCTGGGAGTTGCCGGCGTTGTTGAGGCCAGGGGATCTGCTGGTGCTGAATGATTCACGTGTTATCCCGGCAAGGCTTTATGGCCGCCGGTTGGGAGGGATGACGGAGGAGAGGCTGGCGCCCCAGGGGGTGGTGGAGGTGCTGTTGACCGAGAGGCTGACGGGGGGCTCTGTTGATGGGCAAGAGGAGGGAAGCGTTGAGCCTGGGGCCGGCGGCCAGGAGTGGAGCGCTCTGGTAAGGCCGGCGAAGAGGGTGCCGGTGGGAGAGACACTACTGTTTTTTGCTCCGGATTCTGTGCAGGTACTGCTGCGCGCTACGGTTACCGGCGCAGGGGAGTTTGGTGAGCGGAGGCTGAGGTTTGAGCCGGTGGAGGAGTTTTATGCCGTACTGGAGCGGATTGGGCATTTGCCGCTGCCACCTTATATCCACCGGGAGAAGGAGGTAGCGGACAGGGAAGAGGATCGCCAACGGTACCAGACGGTTTATTCGCAGCCGCTTAGCCGTGGAGATGAGTCTGGTTCTGCCGCCGCGCCCACGGCTGGCCTGCACTTTACGCCGGAGATTCTCTCTGAGTTGCGTGCGCGTGGCGTGGAGATTGCAACCCTGACGCTGCATGTGGGACTGGGAACCTTTCAGCCGGTGCGGGTGAGCCGTACAGAGGAGATTCGGCTGCATGCGGAGTGTTACACGCTTTCCGCAGAGACGGCAGCGGCGGTGAACCGTGCGCGCGCAGAGAAGCGAAGGATAGTGGCCGTGGGGACGACGAGCACACGGACACTGGAGCATGTGGCCCGTGAGGCGGCCCGGCGCGGCGCGGAGGTTGGGCAGGAGTTCTGGGCGCACTCCGGGAGCACGAGCCTGTTTTTGTCTCCGGGCGCGGAGTTCAAGGTGGTGGACGGATTACTGACGAACTTCCATCTGCCGGAGTCAACTTTGCTGATGCTTGTGTCAGCGTTTGCGGGGCGGGAGCCGGTGCTGGCCGCGTACGCCCACGCAGTTCAGGAGCGGTACAGGTTTTTCAGCTATGGGGATTGCATGCTGATTACCTAGAGGGGCGGACGGGCGGATGAGCTTACGGCGGGTGGGGATGCACGGGGATGGTCCGGATAGATGCGGATCATGGGCATGGGGCTCCCTGGAGATGTGAGTCTGCGAAAGTTTGCCCAGGTTTGTTGAGGAGACCGGCTTGGAGGGATGTGGGTGCGGCGCTGCGCCTCGAGGATAATTGCTCTACTATCGGAGCTGTATGAGAGATACGATGACCACGCCCGGCGCGGCGAGCGGGCCGAAGAGCGATATCACCAACAAGCCTCCCGTCTATTTGCTGGATTCGATGGCGTTTATCTTCCGGGCCTATCATGCGATGCAGCGTTCAAGGCCGATGACGACTCGCACCGGGGTTCCAACCGCGGCGACCTATGTATTTGTGAACATGCTCAACAAGCTGCGTGCGGACTTCAAGCCGGAGTATCTGGCGGCGGTCTACGACGTGGGAGCTCCGCTGCTGCGCGATGAGCTGGCAATGCAGATGAAGAGCGTGCGCAAGTTCAACGCGAAGACGCAACAGTTTGAGATGGTAGAGTATGCGGGCTACAAGGCGAACAGGGCGGAGACGCCTCCGGATTTGATTCAGCAGCAGCCTTATATTCGGAGGGCGCTGGAGGCGTTTCGAATTCCAATCTTGTATTACGAGGGCTTTGAGGCCGATGACGTGATTGGCACGCTCAGCCGACGGCTCGCAGAGCAGGGCCATCCTGTGTTCATTGTGTCGCCGGACAAGGACATGATGCAGTTGGTGAACGATAAGGTATCGATTCTGAATCCAACCAAGGATAACCTGATTCTGGATCCGGCAGGGGTGGAGCGGGTGCTGGGAGTTCCGCCGGAGCGGGTGGTGGACGTGATGGCGCTGCGGGGGGATGCGATCGATAACATCCCTGGAGCTCCTGGGATCGGCGATAAGGGATCGGTGGAGCTGATTCAGCAGTTCGGGACGTTGGACGCGTTGCTGGAACGGGCCGAGGAGGTGAAGCGGAAGTCGTATCGGGAGTCGCTGCAGGAGAATCGGGAGAATATTCTGCTCTCCAAGGAGCTGGTGACGATCCACACGGTGGTGCCGATTGAGTTTTCGCTGGATGCGATGCGGACCCGCTCCGTGGACAGCGACGCCTGCCGGGCGTTGTTTGCCGAGCTGGAGTTTTCAACGCTGCTGAAGGATCTGGCTCCTGACGGGAACGCGGCGGAGATTCGCTACAACTTGAAGCCGAGTGCAGAGGATCTGGAGCGGTTGCTGGCTGAGGCGCGTGAGCAAGGAGGCCTTGCTTTTGCCGTGGCGGCGGATGCGCAGGTTGCCGTTGAGGAGGTGGAAGGGACGGCCGATGCGGAGACTGAGACGGAACCGGGGCCGGCGGAGACGATGTCGTTGTTTGGAGGAGGCGGCGCGGGGGCAGTGGTGGAGAGTCTGCAGCCATCGGAAGAGGCGGCGACGATTCGGGTGGGTTTGGCGGTGAGTCCGGGGCTGGCGTTGGAGGCAGCGCTGGATGCGCCGGGGTTGCGCGCAGCTTTGGAAGATGCAGCGCTGCCCAAACAGGTGCATGACCTGAAGGCGGTTCTGCGGGTGCTGGAGCTGCGTGGAGTAAGGCTAGCGGGTGCGATTCGGGATGTGATGCTGGAGAGCTATCTGCTGAATCCGACACATGGCTCGCACACACTGGTGGACATTGCGGCGCGGACGAGCAGCGCGGTGCTGAGTCATCAGCCGACCAAGGGGAATTTGAATGATCCTAAACGGCTGGCCGAGGCTGCCGCGGCGGTGGCGAGACTGGCCAAGGTGTTAGGCGAGTCTATGCGTGAGGTTGCAATTGCCCGGACCGGGGTACAACCCAGAGAGCGGCTGCGAGATGAGCCCGGATTGGCTGGGGCGATTACGACCCGGATGCTGTTTGCGGATATGGCTGGCGCTGGGGCGGGTGGGTTAGTCTCTGCCGAGGCGCAGACGAGTCCGGTCGCTGGGTCGGCGCGGGAGTCGGAGCTGGGGGTGTCTACGAGTTTTGGGTTGCATGAACACTCGACCCTGGAGGATCTCTATTGGAGGCTGGATCTGCCCTTGGTTTCGGTGTTGCTGCGCATGGAACAGGCGGGTGTGCGGGTGGACGTGGATCTGCTGCGAGAGATGAGCTCGCGGTTGGCGGTGACGATCGACGATCTCGCCGAGCAGGTATACGCCAAGGCCTCTGCGCAGGGAGATCCTCCCTTGCGGTTCAATATCAACTCTCCCAAACAGCTTGGAGAGGTGCTGTTCAACCAGATGAGGCTACCAAAGCCGGCACGGCATGGTAAGGGTAAGGTGATCTCAACGGCGCAGGATGTGTTGGAGGAGCTTGCGCAGAGGGAGGATCTGGCGGGGCATGAGGTTCCGGCGCTGGTGCTGGAGTATCGGCAGCTACAAAAACTGAAGGGGACGTATCTAGATGCTCTGCCTGCACTGGTAGACGCGGAGGGACGCATCCATACCACCTTCCACCAGGTAGGGACGGCCACGGGAAGGCTAAGTTCGACCAATCCGAATCTGCAGAATATTCCGGTGCGGACAGCGCTGGGGCGGGAGATTCGAGCTGCGTTTGTAGCCGCGCCGGGAAACATGTTGATGTCTGCTGATTACTCGCAGATTGAACTGAGGTTGCTGGCTCACTTCTCCCAGGATCCGCTGCTGCTGGATGCGTACCGCACGGGCAAGGATATTCACACGCTGACGGCTGCGGAGGTCTTTGGGGTAGACGCGGAAACAATGGACAAGGAGACGCGCGCACGGGCCAAGGCGGTGAACTTCGGGATTGTCTACGGGATCAGTCCCTTTGGATTGGCCGCGCAGTTGGGTGTGGAGCAGCGTGTGGCGAAGGAGTATATTGAACGCTATTTTGACCGGTATAAGGGAGTGGCGGGCTTTATTGAACGGACGCTGGAGACGGTGCGGCGAGAACAGTTTGTGAGATCGGCGTTTGGAAGGGTGCGGCCGATTCCGGATATTCAGTCGCGCAATCCCAATCAGCGTGGGTTTGCGGAGCGGACGGCGATCAATACGCCGCTGCAGGGAACATCTGCGGACTTGATCAAGATGGCGATGCTGCGAATTGATGCCGCGATACGGGAGAGGAGACTGAAGTCCGTGATGACCCTGCAGGTGCATGATGAGCTGCTCTTTGACGTGGTGCCCGATGAAGCTGAGCAGATGCAGGCGCTGGCGAAACAGGAGATGGAGTCTGCCGCGAAGTTTACCGTACCGTTGGTGGCAGAGGTGGGATTGGGCAAGAACTGGAGAGACATCAAGTAGTGAGGTCGTGCTGCCGGAACGCTTGGCGTGCCCGGACGATTGCCGGCAGGAAGGGATGGAGGAGAGCTTGGTACGCTGCGCCGCCCGTGGCCCCGGGGCTGCCGTTATAGCTCTGAGAGGGATACGGTCCCATCCAAGTAGGCCGGGGCGGTCGATCGCCGTGTATGAAGTTGTTGCGGCTTTTGAAGGTTTGTTGGAGCGGTAACGATCGTTGGAACGTTGGGATCTGTGAGCAAGTCGCCCCAGGGAATTCGGACCATTTCTGAGCTTCGCGTTTTCCCTGAGCATCGCGGCTTCGGCTGAGTGCTTGCAGTGTTGGGGATACTGGGGATTTAGCCGGGCAGATTCGCCGGCCAGTTGATATAGACGGGATTACCAAGCAGCAAAAGTTGGCCGGAGGCGTCGCGCACCTCAGCGAGCAGCCAGTGGCGCTTGCCGTCAGTACGCCATTTCCAACGGAATAGCTGGTCCGTTTTTGTGACGGCTTGCGCAGGAAGCGCTGGCGATGCTGCGCCGTCCAGCACCAGGCTCACCGTTGCATCCACGCATGCGTCAACGGATGCGTCGATGGCTATTTCCGTTCCAGATGGAGCTGCGAGTACGTCGCCCATCACGGCTTCCAATCCCTGAGCCTGCGCGCGCAGATCAAGCATGCGGTCGTGCGAGCCGGTGAGATCGATAAAGACCCGCCCGGAGCGAATGCCGTCGAGGATAGCGGGAGTGGAGAGATCTCGGGCGTAGATGACGGTAGTCGGCGAGCCCACGGCTCCGGGCTGATCCAGCGGAGTCATGGGTGTCAACGCCGGTTGAAAATTCCTCATTTCGCCGGTTGAAAAATCCCCCACCCAGTGCGGGTGAAGGTTTACAGTTGCAGCCGGTTGGCGTAAAGATGAGACCGGCTGGTGAAGCGGAGGCGGGCACTGCAGGAGTGCAACCCGCTGAGGAATAGCCGGCTGCAACTCATCGAGACGGAGAGAGGGTGGGAGCGGAGCATTCAGCTGTTCCGCTCCCGCGGTGAACTTCCACCGGACGATAGATTGCCTATGCCTTGGAAAACTCATAGCGATCTCCGTTTGCCACGGCTGTCGGAT
>JBMFGX010000026.1:0-48397 GCA_049977105.1 Acidobacteriaceae bacterium
ACAGCCACAAGACGCTCTACGAATATCTGCAAGGTATCGAACCGCAGCGCCACACGGTGACCGAACGCAAGAGGGGCGGACGTAGGAGAACCTACCGCTACCGCTGGGTTGCGGATGTGCCGCTACGCGACGGTAAGGACGCGCTGGCGGTGCAATGGCTGGGCGTCGAAGTGGTGGATACCGGTGGAAAGGTGACCTATCGCGGCGCCTTTGTGACCAGCCTGGACATCCGCGAGGACAACGTGGCCGAGATCGCGGCCTGCGCCCGCGCCCGCTGGAAGATCGAAAACGAGAGCTTCAACGTGCTGAAAAATCACGGCTATCACCTGGAGCACAACTTCGGCCACGGCAAGCAGTATCTGGCGCAGGTCTTTGTGACCCTGAATCTGTTGGCCTTCGCCTTCCACACGGTTTTGGATAGCGTGGAAGCACTTTGGCGACAAGCCCGCTCCATTCTGGGAACCCGCAAGGGATTCTTCGCCGACCTGCACACCATCACCGCCTACCTGCTCTTTGCCGACTGGCGCTCTCTTTGTTGGGCCATGGTGCAAGGACACGCTCCCCCAACCTGATCCCGCCCCAGGGTTACCTAGCGGGTTCCCTCAGTTAGAACTGCTGCCACGCCAGACTCCCTCTTGCCAACCGTATTTCTATGAGCATAGTATCTCGTTCGGATCAATCTACTTGAGTCTGCCCTCACGCAACTCGGCTGGATTGGTCTCACTCGGGCTCAATTCTTACTGTTCGCAAAGAAGCAGAGAAAAGCAGCTCGTTTGGCTGGCTACAGATGGTATGAACCAGATGGCCGCCAAACGGTAATGAACGGAAATTTAGGAGCGACAGATTCGTTATGGCTTGGTACGCATACTGCATCACCGAACGCAACGCATTTTCAGAATTAGGTCGGCACAGAAAGCCGATGCCACTTACCGGAGTAACCGGGCTCTTCGGAAATCAGACCTTCCTCTTCCCAGCCGCAGATTTGGCGGTCGTGGTCTCTGAACATCTTCCGGAAGACGCCGACAGACTCATCACAGCGGAGGGACAAGCAGCAGCTCGCGAACACGCCCGGGTCATCTCCCTCTGCTTTGCCCAATCTACCGTCCTGCCCTTTCGCTACGGAACCACCTTTGAGGATGATGAGGCGCTGCGGCGATCGGTACGCTCCAATCAGCGCCACTTCATGGCCAATGTGGAACGCCTCCGCGGCATGGCAGAGATGCACCTGAAGGTCATGGTGGACGATATCTGCTCAGAGACTAAACCGTCAGCCCCCACGTCCCACGCCACCGGGCAGGCGTATCTGGCTCACCTGCGGGAATCCGCCTGTCGGCAAAGGGAGCGCCAGTCACGGGCAAGGGCTCTCTCCTTGCAGATGCACCGCATGTTCCTCCCTGTGGCTGAAGAGGTCTCCTGCAAGCGAACGGAGTCCGGTAAAATGCTGCTGGACATCGCGCATCTCGTAGAGAAGAAAACGGTTGAGCGTTACCAGAACAAGTACAGCTCCGTCACCTTGGAGCTGAAGGACTGCGCCATGCAACTCTCTGGTCCCTGGCCCCCCTATCACTTCGTCCACCGCGAACAGCGTGGCCACTCTGCGCACGCTTAAACTGCCTTCCTTCTCGATCTAGGCCCATCTTCAGGAAACCGGCCGCCAATCAGGCCTCGGTTTGCGCTCTCCGCCTACCAGGCCGTGGCCAGGCTCTCCCCGCGCAGCTACGGGGATCTCCCTGCCCACCGCATACCCACCCCAACTGCAATTCACCGTCCTCCAGAATCCAACATCTCCTGCGCATCTGCCCGCCACGATCACAACTCTCTCGCCAACAACTCAAGGGCGGGACACTCCGGCATGCGAGGCTCCAGCATGCGAGGCGGAAGCCCGACCTTCGCTGTGACCTGCGGCTACGGCCTTCCGGTGGCGGCTCAGCACGGAGGCGCGCCGACGGCGGCCGGACATATGGTCCACCTCCTTCCAGAAGCCGACAAAGTAATCCGTTGCCGAGATGATGGAAAGAATCGCCATCCAGTACGTCGCCGTGATTGCGATTAGCTTCACGCTGATCGGAAACCACCCGATAAACCACGTATCCCAGCGGTGGTTCAGAATCACCGCCACAATGGCTACGATCTGAACAACAGTCTTCAGCTTGCCGAGCTCGCTGGCCTGAATCGTAAAACCCTCCCCAGAGGCGATCGAGCGAAGGCCACTCACCAGAAACTCGCGGCCGATCACCAGAACGGCGATCCAAGGCTTCATAATCTCAGGGTTATAGGCCACCAGAAGAATAAAGGCGGCCGTGACCATCAGCTTGTCTGCCAATGGGTCCAGCAGCATCCCCAACGTAGTAATCTGGCCGCGATGCCGGGCCAGGTAGCCATCCAGACCGTCCGTTACGGATGCGACAATGAAGATCGCAGAGGCGACAATCTCCTGCTCACCATGACTTCCATGCCACGGGAAGCGCGGAGACAGCGCCCAGATAAGCAGCGGCACGCTGGCAATGCGAGTAAGCGTGATGGAATTGGGTAGATTCACTGGCTACTGGGTTTGTGCAGATCAAATAGGACGGTGTTGCCGCGAATACTGCCATTCTAGAGCATCTTTCTGGCGGATGGATACACCGCCGTGGTTGCGCATAACCTCCCGGAGACTTCATTCCGGGAAAGCCCACCCCATCCAAGCCCCCAGACTCAGTTCCGAATGAGATAGAGTCACGCTCCTTGCAACCGCCTCCCCAGTCCCCCACCCAGGCTCTGCCACTCTCTCAAATCCCTCTAAATAGAACAGAACGAGTCAAAGATCAGGCCTCGCAGGCTGCAAAACCTGATCTTTAACTCCCCAGCGTTACGTTTATGCGTAAATTCCGCGTTGCTGCGTCGTATGGGCTACGCGGTCGATCGCCAGCATATAGGCTGCAATCCGGTTGTTCACCTTGTGGGTAATGGAGTATTGGAGGATGTCGTTGAAGCTATCGATCATGATGCGATCCAGACGCTGGTTCACCTCGTCCTCTGTCCAGAAGTAGCCCATCCTGTCCTGCACCCACTCAAAGTAGCTGGTCGTCACTCCACCCGCGTTGGCCAGGATGTCGGGGATAATAAAGACTCCCTTTTCACCCAGGATCTCATCAGCCACCGTCGTGGTGGGGCCGTTTGCCCCCTCACAAAGGATGCGGCACTTCACATCACGGGCATTGCGGCTGGTCACCACATTTTCGGTTGCGGCTGGAATCAGCACGTCGCAGGACTGGGTCAAGATGACGTCCTTGTCAAAAGGCTGCGCCTTACTGAAACCATGGATCGAGCCAGTGCCGGCCAAATGCTCAAGCAGCGCAGGAATATCGATTCCGTCAGGGTTATACAGCGCGCCATCGTATTCACCAATCCCAATCACGCGGTAGCCCTTGTCCCACAGAAACTTGGCGGTATGCGAGCCCACATTGCCAAAGCCCTGGATAATCACCGAGGTCTCTGCCGGGTACATATTCAGGTGCTTCAGAGCCTGATCAATCACCACCGAAATACCCCGGCCCGTCGCTTCCCGACGGCCCCGCGAACCGCCCAGCGAGATCGGTTTCCCGGTCACTACCGACGTCATCGTCTGCCCCATGTGCATGGAGTAAGTATCCATAATCCACGCCATGGTCTGCTCATTGGTGTTCATGTCGGGCGCGGGAACATCCTTTTCCGGTCCAATGAACTCAATCAGCGCTGCCGTGTAGCGACGGGTCATCCGCTCCAGCTCACCCATCGACATCTTCTTCGGGTCACAAATCACTCCACCCTTGGCCCCGCCAAAGGGAATATTCACCACCGCGCACTTCCAGGTCATCCAGGAGGCAAGCGCCCGAACCTCGTCGAGCGAGACGTCCATGCCATACCGAATACCGCCCTTGCAGGGTCCGCGGGAAAACGAGTGCTGGACCCGGTAGCCGGTGAAGATCTCCATGCTTCCATCATCCATCGCCACCGGAATGTGAACGATAATCTCGCGGGTTGGATAACGCAGAACCTTCCACAGTCCCGCATCAAGGTGAAGGCGTCTGGCCGCCTCATCAAAGCGCGCGGCCTGAGCAAGCCATGGATTGGTCTCTTGCTCCAAAGTAAGTGGTTCGCTTGAAATCGTTGTCGACATCTTGGATTCCTCATGGGAACTGGACGCATTTCTGCCCAGCGTCGGGTGGCCGACAAGTGCGGCCCCCTTCGGTGTTAATTGCTCTCCGGCCATCGTCATCTCTCCTTCGCTTCCAGCTCCGGCCCGGCGAAGAGCACATACTCCCCCGCGGGCAGGAACCTCAGCATCATCTTGTCTCGGTCAGACCGGTCTGTGACCAAACCCGCCGAGTATAGATCCCTCTTGCAGCAACTCGCAAGCCACTCGGACAAATGCAAGATGCCCGCAGGCTGCTCAAGATCCGTCTAACCCAAACTACGTCCACGGAAGCCGCCTTGGCGCTTCGCAGCAGGGCGATCTCAACCAAAATCTCCGGAGAAATCCATCTTGCGCCCAAAACGCTACCGGTCACTTCCGTCACCAAGAACTGTACGCCTAAAAAGCCAGTCTGGATCACACCTCCGGATTTCAAGTTCGATCTTCAGAACAACGCTCGCTGCCGCTGCCCATTCCCTGCCACAACCCTCCCTCCGCCTCAGCCACCATCCCAATCCTTCGCCTCACGCTTGAACCGATGCCCCGTCGGATGGACTTGCTGCCCAGTCCGCCCCGGATTTCGTCCTGACGCTACCAATCAAAATGCTGTCGTCCGTGAACCTGCCACGCACTGCGCTCGGTATGATGAGGGGGATGCCCTCTTCCCGCTCCCTGACCACCCCTTCGCTTAAGGTGTTCCTGCAACTCTCCCGCGGACACTCTCTGGTGCCGGTGACCAGAACCGTGGCCGCTGACCTGGAGACCCCCGTCTCCGCCTTCCTTCGCGTCGCCGCCCACGAACCAGAGGCCTTTCTCCTTGAGTCAGTCGAGGGTGGCGAGCATGTCGGTCGCTATACCTTCATCGGAATTCGCCCCTACAAAAAAATGATTGCCTGGGGCGCAGAGATCACCGTCCTGGAGGGACGCACACGCCGCACCTATGCGGGAGATATCTTCGCCGAGCTGAAGGCCGCTCTCCAAGGCGAACGTCCAGCCAAGCTGGAGTCTCTTCCCCCGTTTACATCCGGCGCAGTCGGCTTCTTCGCCTACGATGTGGTGCGCAGAATTGAGCGCCTGCCGGAGATAGCCGCCGATGAACTGCACGTTCCCGACGCCTACCTGATGTTCTTCGATGAGGTCCTGGCCTTCGACCACGTCACCAAGGCCATTCACCTGATGGTGACCGTCGGGGCCCGCAGTAAGCTGGACGCAGCAGGCTATCGCAGCGCGGAGCGGCGGCTGAACCGCCTCGAAAAGCTGCTGAGTAGCGCCATTCCCCTCCCCCGCCCAAAGCCGCGCAAGACCTCCCGGACCGCCTTGAAGCTCAAGGCCCGCACCCCCATGGCCAGCTATATGCGTGGCGTGGAACGCGTCAAGGACTACATCACCGCAGGCGACGTCTTTCAGTGCGTTCTCAGCCAAAGATTCGATTGCATCCCCAGAGTCGACGCCTTTGAGATCTACCGTTCGTTGCGCATCGTGAACCCCTCCCCCTACATGTACTTTCTGCGCTTTGGGTTAGAGGACCATCCCCGCCCGGATACACCGGGAAACCGTTCCGGAAACACGCATCCTACGCGCCCGCGCCCTCCGCGCGCCGCGCATATTGTCGGATCGTCCCCGGAGCTGCTCGTCCGGGTGCATGAAGGCAAGGTGGAGTACCGTCCCATTGCCGGATCGCGCCCCCGAGGCAGGGATGAAGTGGAAGACCGCGCGCTCGAGGCAGACCTGCGCGCCGACGCCAAAGAGGTCGCCGAGCATGTCATGCTCGTCGACTTGGGACGCAACGATGTCGGCCGCGTAAGCCAATTCGGTAGCGTTCAGGTCCGCGACCTCATGTTTGTTGAAAGGTACTCCCACATCATGCACCTGGTAAGTGCGCTGGAGGGTAGGCTGCAGAAGGGCTTGGTTCCCATCGACGCCTTCCGGGCCTGCTTTCCTGCAGGAACCCTCAGTGGAGCCCCAAAGATCCGCGCCATGGAGATTATAGAAGAGTTGGAGCCGGCCAGGCGTGGCGTCTATGGCGGAGCCATCTTCTACGCCGACTTCAGCGGAAATCTCGACTCCTGCATCGCCATCCGGACTCTGTTCCTCGATGGGGAGAAGGGTTCTATCCAGGCAGGAGCCGGGATTGTGGCTGACTCCAACCCGCGTAAAGAGCACGAAGAATGTGTAAACAAGGCGAAGGCTGTGGTCCGGGCCATCGAACGCGCTCGAGTCCTCTAACTGCCTTTCGCTTGGCCCCACGTCGCCCTTATCGCTCCACCCCATTCCTTTATGCCTCGCACGAGTAGAATCGAAGCTGCCATGGTCTTTGTTCTCGATAACTACGACTCTTTCACCTACAACCTGGTGCAGTACATCGGCGAACTGGGAGAGAGCTCGGGCAGCGCGGAGATTGTGGTGCGCAGAAACGATCAGATCTCTCCAGAAGAGGTCCTTGACCTGCGGCCTGACCGCATCCTGCTCTCCCCAGGACCGTGCACGCCCCGCGATGCGGGCATACTCGTGCCTCTCATCCGGCGCCTGGCCGACCGCATGGCAGACCTACCTCGCAAGAATCGCATCCCCGTGCTCGGTGTCTGCCTCGGCCATCAGGCCATTGGAGAGGCCTTTGGAGGGAACGTGGTTCGGGCCCCCCAACTCATGCACGGTAAAACCAGCCCCGTCGACCACGATGGGCGCACTATCTTCAAGGGCCTTCCCCGACCGATGATCTGTACCCGCTACCACTCCCTGATCGTGGAGGAGAATTCGCTGCCACGCGATTTGGAGGTGTCGGCGCGGGTGAAGAGCCAGACCTCAACCAAGGGTCTCGGAAACGGCCTCATCATGGGACTGCGACACAAAACACTCCCCATTGAGGGCGTCCAGTTTCATCCTGAAAGCGTCCTCACCGATCATGGCAAGCAGTTGATTGCAAACTTTCTGAAACAATAGCAATACCTTCCCGATCATCAGGAGCACCGCGCATGCAAAGCACCATCCAGAGTCCATACAGCATTCCAACAAGAGCCGCAGTTGGCAGACCGCAATAAGGAGGGTATCTGCAAGTTGGTTGGAGCATCTCGATAGGATCGCTCGCCGTAGGCTGCCTGTTCGCTGTCGGCTCTTCGTCCCTGTCGGCGCAACAGCAGTCGCAGGTCATCGGAACCGTTCCAACCCAGGCGGCGCAGGTGCATGGAGGCGTTGCGATCAAGGGTAAGCTGGCGAACCTGATCTCTAATGCCAGCATCACCGCCTATGACCGCACAGCCAAGGTCAAGCTCAAACGCGGAGGCGATGTCCTGGTCTGCTCCACAAGCCAGTTTCACCTCATGCAGGTCGGCAAAAGCTCCTCCTTGTTGTTCGGCTTGGACCGTGGAGCAATCGAGTTGCATACGCGCACCGAGCCTCAGGATGTCATCCTCACCCCAGACATACGCTTCCAGGTCAAGGGTAAGGGCGTTTACGACCTCCGCCTGCGCGTCACCAGCAATGGAGACACCTGCGTCCAGAATGCCGGCAATAAGGCGCCCGTGCTCATGCTCAGTGATGCATTCTCCTCGGCCAACTACCGGATGTTGCCAGGACAGCATGTATTGTTCGAGGATGGTAACCTCCGCGCGGTCGTTGACAGCGAGGACTCGCCCTGTGGATGTCCCGACAAACAAAAGTCAAAACACGTAGGCTCTACAGCCAGCCCCGCGCAGAAAGCCTCCGCCGAGCATCCCTTCCCTGTGGCGCAGAGCGAGGGATTGGCCCCCGTCACGCCCGCGCCCAACTCGCCGCCAGGACAAACAGAGACTCAGATCGCCACCACCCTCTCTTATACCCCGGGCCAACCGCCTCCGCCAAATGCCATCCAGACCCCGGCAGAGATCATCGCCGACGGACAATCCCCTCTGGCGCCGCAAGGAATGCCGAACGCCAAGCACTCGTTTGGCTATAGGATGAAGCGATTTTTTTATCGCCTCTTTCATCCCTGGTCCAGCGGGCAGACCTCCTCCTAGCCGTTCTTTTGCTCAAGGGCAGCTTACCCAAATCCGTTCGTGGACCTAGGCTACAATGGGAAGGTTGGGCTGTTTTTACCAGCCCCTATATCTCCCCCTCAGAATCAGGAGTTTTCCCATGGCGATTCCGGCCACACAGATGCGCCCCGGCATGATTATCAAGTTCAAGGACGACCTTCACCTGGTGTTCAGCGTCGAGCACCGGACCCCGGGCAACCTGCGCGCGTTCATCCAGGCCAAGTTGAAGAATGTGCGCACTGGCGCAATGTTTACCGAGAGATTCCGTTCGCCTGACCCGATTGAGCGGGTGCATGTGGATTCGGTCAAAATGGAGTACCTGTATAGCGACGGCGACGACTATTACTTCATGGATCAGAACACCTTTGAACAGATTGCGCTCAAGCGGGATACACTCGGCGACTCAGTCGAGTACCTCACCCCAAATCTGCTCATTGAGGTCAGCTTTCACGATGGCAAACCGGTGGGCATCGAGTTGCCCACCACAGTCGAGATGACCGTGGTAGAGACTGAGCCCGGAATCAAGTCAGCCACCGCCAGCTCCGTCACCAAACCGGCTAAGACAGAGACCGGACTCATCGTGCAGGTACCGCCGTTTATCAATGAGGGCGAGCGAATCCGCGTCGATACGGCGGAAGGCGCCTACATGAGCCGCGCGTAGATTTGGAGGGCCCCATGGTGATCCACTTCCTGATTCGCGGCCGCGTGCAGGGCGTCGGGTTTCGCTGGTTCGTGCAGCGTGAGGCTGCCGACCTCGGGTTGCATGGCTGGGTGCGCAACACCGACACCGGCGAGGTGGAGGTGGTCGCATCCGGAGATCCCGAAACCATCGCCGATCTGCGCGCGGAGCTGCGCAAAGGCCCGCGTGGGAGCCGCGTCGACGGGGTCATCGAGCACGAGCTGGTAGAGGCCGAGGGCGAGTCGCTCGGAGCCTTCCGGATTGAAGGAGCCTGGTAGAGATCGAAAACTCTGGCGAACAACGCCAACAACGCCGGGGGAACAAGCAGAGGAATCTGGCAACTGGACATTCAGGCCTTGCAAATGCAGGCTAAAGGAGCCGGGGGAAACTATGGGAGAGCCTGTGAGCGCTACAAACCTAAAAGATTGCGAGTTGCTGAAACAGAAAATCCGCGCCGTACCGGACTTTCCAAAACCTGGAATTCTGTTTTATGACATTACGACGCTGCTCAAAGACAAGTCCGGCTTTGCGCAGTTGATCGACGCATTTTCGCAGTACTACATCGATAAGAAGGTCGATCTGGTGCTGGGCATCGAGGCGCGCGGCTTTATCTTTGGGCCCGCGCTGGCCTATCGTCTCAACGCGGGGTTTGTGCCGGTCCGCAAACCAGGCAAGCTTCCCGCCGCCGTCGAAAAGGTGAAGTATGACCTGGAGTACGGCAGCGATTCGTTGGAGATCCATACCGACGCCATCCAGCCCGGACAGCGGGTCATCATTGTCGACGACCTCCTGGCCACTGGAGGAACCATGCAAGCCACCATGGAACTGGTCAAGCGCATGGGCGGTGAAATTGTCGGAGTGGCCGTGGCTATCGAACTGGACTTCTTAAAAGGTAGGGAGCGCTTCCCCGGCATCGACGTTCTAAGCTTAATGCACTACGACGAGTAACAGTCTCATGCGACCCGGCAGATGCTGATTCCTGCCTCGGGAAGCTCAGCGCTTTCCCCCTCTGCGCCCGTCTGCTGCAACGTTGCGTAAGCGCTTCTTCCGCTTACAGGCTCTTCTGAAGGGCCTTGGTCACGGAAATCTTCACCGAGGGAAATCTCATTTCCACATTCGCCTCGTTTCGCAATCTCTTCGTGATCTCTTCGCAAGACGTCCTGCGCGCAACCTCCCGGCTGCCCGCAGCCAAGCCATTCCCCAAGAGCGTCTTGGAACTATCGCACTCGATGGGTTGCGAACTCTGTCGAAACAAGAGATAGGCCAGGCATGGGAGAAAACAGCTTGGCGCACCATGTCCCTCGCCCCTCGGGGCAGCAGTGGGCAGTCGCATGGAATCGCAAGGAAGGAACTGGCTCGGCACGCAACAGCCCAGGAACGGGCGGCCTCGCTCGTACAGTTACAGTTGCGCCATGGGCACAGTCTACCGCCTCCACCCATTCCGCAAATTGCGCCATGGCCGCTCCCACAGCCGAGCCGCTGTCATCAGGAAACAACGTTTTGCCGCTCCCGCAGCAGCAGGCGAACAGGCGGACCAGCGCACGAGCTTGCCGGGTTGATTCTGATAACTTATAAATAATTTAGTTTGTGCCCAATGTGGTTGTTCCCGAAGAGAACGGCTGGAATGCATCGCACAGCGATCTTCGGCGGAGATCCTGATTCGCTATGAGCGGACTCCTGTGGAACTTTCGTCGTCTCTCAGGCATCTCTTGAGAGAGCCCCAATTTGACCGCAAACGAATGGCTCCCCGCCCGGAGCAGCGATACGGAGAGGAGATGATGAATGTGGATCGTTCGACTGGCCCTGAACCGTCCCTACACGTTCGTCGTCCTGTCCCTGCTACTTCTCATCATCGGTCCAATCGTTGTCCTGAACACCTCAGTCGACATCTTTCCCAACATTGATATACCCGTAGTCTCCGTCGTATGGACCTATACCGGTCTCTCTCCGCAGGAGATGACGGACCGCATCGTCTCTCCGTTTGAACGAGCGGTGCCAACCTTGGTCAACGACGTCGATCATTCGGAATCGCAGGTGCTCAACGGGGTCGCGGTCACCAAGATGTTTTTTCGCCCCTCGGTGAAGATCGCCCAGGCCGTTGCCCAGGTCACAGCGGCCGCGCAGACCGTCATGCGCCAGCTCCCGCAGGGAGCTACGCCTCCGCTGGTCATCCAGTACAGCGCATCCAGCGTGCCCATCATTCAACTCAGCCTCTCCGGCAAAGGCATGAACGAGCAGCAGTTGAATGACATTGCCATGAACTTCATGCGCACCCAGTTATCTACGGTCCAGGGAGCATCCATCCCCTGGCCTTACGGCGGAAAGATACGCCAGATTCAGGTGGATATTGATACCACCAAGTTGCAGGCCTATGGCCTCTCTGCCTCCGATGTGGTCAATGCGGTCAATGCGCAGAACGTCATTCTCCCCTCAGGCGACGCCAAGATGGGCGACTTTGACTGGCAGATCGAGTCCAACAGCGCTCCCCGAACCGTCACTGCTCTCAATAACCTTCCCATTCGAACGATGAATGGAGCCACCATCTATCTCCGCGATGTGGGCAATGTCTGGGACGGATTTCCACCCCAGACCAACCTCGTTCGCGTCAACGGTCAGCGAGCCACGCTGCTCACCGTGTACAAAACTGGAAAATCCTCTACCCTCGACATCATCTCTTCGATCCGCGCCGAGCTGCCCTCCATCCTGGCCGAACTTCCTCGTGCACTACGCGTTCACCTGATCTCTGACCAGTCGATCTTTGTCCGCGCCGCCATCTCCGGTGTAGTTCGTGAGGCGGTCATTGCCGCCGCTCTCACCGCACTCATGATCCTCGTCTTTCTGGGAAGCTGGCGCTCCAGCATCATCATCGCTGTCTCCATCCCCCTCTCCGTCATCACCTCCCTCATCCTGCTTCCCGCAATGGGTCAGACCATCAACATCATGACCCTCGGAGGTCTCGCGCTTGCCGTCGGCATCCTCGTAGATGACGCCACCGTCGCCATTGAAAACATCGATCGCAATCTGGAAGAGGGCAAGAAGTTGGAGCAGGCCATCCTCGATGGCTCCGCGCAGATCGCTGTACCGGCCTTTGTCTCCACACTCTCCATCTGTATCGTCTTCGTTCCCATGTTCTTCCTCAACGGAGTCGCGCGTTATCTCTTCGTTCCCATGGCGGAGGCCGTCGTCTTTGCCATGCTGGCTTCGTACTTCTTTTCGCGCACCATCGTTCCCACCATGGCCAAGTATCTCCTCAAGGGACATGAGATCCTCCATCCCCAGGGCCATGCGGCCTCAAAGAATCCGTTTGCTCGCTTCCAACAAGGCTTTGAGCGCGGCTTTGAAGGCCTGCGGCGCTGGTATCGAGAGATCCTCGTTCTCTGCCTGGCCCAGCGCGGCATCTTTCTACTAAGCATCGTGCTGTTCTGGATCGTCTCTCTGGCCGTGCTCACGCCGTGGCTGGGCCAGGACTTCTTCCCTTCAGTCGATGGAGGACAATTCGAGCTGCACGTGCGGGCTCATAGCGGCACCCGCATCGAGAACACCGCGCGCATCTGTGACGCCGTCGAGAGTGTCATCCGCAAGCAGATTCCCGCCAGGCAGGTAGACAGCATCATCGATAACATCGGCGTGCCCTACTCCGGAATGAATCTCTCCTACTCGAACTCCGCCACCGTCGGCACGGAGGACGCCAATGTCACCGTCTCCTTGGCCAAAAACCACCGGCCAACCGCAGAGTACGTCCACTCCCTGCGCAAAATCCTGAATCGCCAGTTTCCCGGAGTAGAATTTTATTTTCTCCCCACGGATATGGTCAGCCAGATCCTCAACTTTGGTCTGCCCGCACAGATGGATCTGCAACTTGTCGGCCAACAGGTGGAGGCGAACCATTTGGTTGCTGAGCACCTCATGCAAAGATTCGCGCGCGTTCCTGGAGTCATAGATCTTCGGATTCAACAACCCTTCAACCTGCCCACTTGGAGGGTCGATGTCGACCGCACTCGCGCCCAGCAGGCGGGCTACACCGACGCCCAGGTGGCCTCTGACCTCCTCATCGGCTTGAGCGGCAGCTTTCAGACCACCCCCAACTTCTACCTTGACCCACGCAGCCACATCGCATACGACATCGCTGTTCAGACGCCCCAATATGACGTCAAGAACCTTCAGGAACTGGAGAACTTCCCTGTCGCGGCCAGTGGCTCCGGCGCTCCACCCCAGATCCTCGGCAACCTGGCCAGCATCCAGCGCACCGCTGAGCAAGCCACGGTAAGCCACTACGATGCCCGGCCCGTTATCGACATCTACGGCGCCGTAGAAGGCGCCGACCTGGGCTCCGTTGCTCGCCAACTCGACCGCATCGTCGCGCAGAGCCGGAAGGAACTACCTCGCGGGACCCAGGTCTTCCTGCGCGGTCAGGTCCAAACCATGCGCAACTCCTACACCGACCTCTTCGAAGGTCTGGCCTTCTCCATCGTCCTCGTCTATGCCTTGATCGTCGTCAACTTTCAAAGCTGGCTGGATCCATTCATCATCATCGCCGCTCTCCCCGGAGCTCTGGCCGGCATCGTCTGGATGCTCTTCCTTACCGGAACCTATCTCAGCGTGCCTGCGCTCACCGGAGCCATTATGTGCGTCGGCATCGCCACCGCAAACTCCATCCTCGTCGTCAGCTTCGCCAAAGACCAGATGGAGGCCGGGATGAATGCCACCGAGGCCGCCCTGAGCGCCGGCTTCACCCGCTTCCGGCCAGTCCTCATGACGGCTCTCGCCATGATCATCGGCATGGTCCCCATGTCCCTGGGCTTGGGCGAAGGAGGCGAAGAAAATGCACCCCTCGGTAGGGCTGTTATTGGAGGCCTCATCCTCGCGACCATCGGCACCCTCACCTTTGTGCCTGCATTCTTCGCCTTCATGCACCGTCATGACGCCAAGCCAGGCAGCCAGACCGAGTCGGACGGATCACCTTTCCTCGGGCCCACTCACGCGGAGCAGGAGTAGCAGACGATGAGCGCAGAGAACCAGACAACAAAGCGAACCGCAGTTGGCGCTGATCCCCAGAGCATCGACCCTTGTACAGGGCGCACCGCCAACCGGGACGAAGGGGCCAAGCCGGCAGAACCGGCCAAGCAGCCACGGCGCAATCTCATGCCCTGGCTACTGCTCCTCCTTCTGCTGCTTGTCGTTGTCGTGGCCTTCGGCATCGCCCATCGTCGCCAGGCAGCGCGCACACTCGCCCAGTACACGGACGAAAATGCCGCTCCCACCGTCTCGCTCTCTGTTCCTCCAGTCGAAAAAAGCGCGCAGGAGATTGTTCTTCCCGGCAATATGCAAGCCTATACCATGGCGCCCATCTATGCCCGCACCACGGGATACGTCAAAGCCTGGTACTACGACATCGGCTCGCATGTGCGCCGCGGAGATCTCCTGGCTGTCATTGAAACCCCGGAGCTGGATCAGCAACTAGACCAGGCAAGGGCAGAGCTGGCTGCAGCCCGGACCAACGCCAGCCTGGCCGGCATCACCGCGCACCGCTACCAGGCTCTCATTGGCAGCAACGCCGTCTCGCAACAGAATACCGATAACGCCGTGGATCACCTGCGAGCCTATAACTCACAGGTGCTCTCTGCAGAGGCCAACGTACGCCGCCTGGAAGCCTTGCAGGGGTTTGAGCGCGTGATTGCCCCCTTTGATGGCGTGATTACCACACGCAATATCGACACCGGCCAGTTGATTACCACCACCGGAAGCACCATCACCGCCGGAGCCGGAACCGTCGTCGGCAACCGCGAGGTCTTTGACATCTCCCGCGTGGATGTTCTGCGCGTCTTCGTCAATCTGCCCCAGCAATACGCTCCACTCGCGCGCAAAGGCGTCCCCGCCGTGCTCACTCTGCCCCAATATCCCGGACGTGTCTTCCACGGCACGCTGGTCCGCTCCTCTGACGCCATCAATCCGGTCATGCGCACCCTGCTGGTAGAGGTGGATGTGCCGAATCCGAAGGGAGAGCTTCAACCCGGCAGCTATACCGAGGTTCACCTCCACGTTACCAACCCGGTTCCCGCTCGCATCGTGCCAGAGAGCGCCTTGATCCTGCTCCCCGACGGCGAGTACGTCGGAACCGTCGACTCTGACGGACGCGTCCGGCTCGTCCGTGTCACCATAGGTCGAGAGTTGGGAGCCACTGCAGAGGTGCTCACCGGCCTCACCCAGGGAGAGCCAATCATCAACAACCCCTCTGACTCCCTCACCAATGGAGAGCAGGTCCGCGTCGTCCCAGGTGGAAGCAACAGCATGGGTGAGGCCCGATGAGAGCGAAACAGAGCTTCGCCTGGGCTGCGCTGGCGCTGCTTTTGTGCGCCGCCGGGTGCTCGGTGGGGCCAAAGTATCAGCGTCCCTCCGCGCCTGCGCCGCCGGCCTACAGCCAGAACGGCCGCAACGGTGACTGGAAGCACGCCAAGCCTTCCGATGCGTTCAATCGCGGCAGTTGGTGGAGCATCTATGGCGACCAACAACTCAATCGGCTGGAGCTGCGCTGCGCCTCCTCCAACCTCAGCCTCGTGGCTGCCGCCGATGCCTATCAGCAAGCCCATCAGATGGTTCTGATCGCCAAATCCTCTCTCTATCCATCGGTCGGCATCGGACCCAGCCTCAGCAGAAGCCGCTTCTCCCGAACCAATCCCCTTCTACCCCCAAACGTGCCTCAGACATTCTGGGACTTCCTGATCCCCATCTCCATCTCCTGGGAGCCTGACTTCTGGGGCACTATCCATCGCCAGATCCAATCCAACCAAGCCAACGCCCAAGCCTCCGCCGCTGACCTGGCCAACCTTCGCCTCAGCCTTCAGGGGCTGCTCGCAACCACCTACCTGCAACTGCGTGGCGTGGATCTGCAGGCCCAGTTGTTGCGCCACACCATCCTCGCCGATCAGAACACGCTCCGCCTCACCCGGCAGAGATTCAAGGTCGGTCTGGACAACCGTAGTGATGTCGAGCAGGCGGTGGCGCAACTCCAGCAGGCCCAGGCCGAGGTCGTCGACCTTGGAGTGCAGCGGGCCCAGCAGGAGCACGCCATCGCCGTTCTTGTGGGCGCACCCGCTACCGGATTTCATCTCGCCGCGGACCCGCTCACTGGAGATCCCCCGTCGATCCCGACCGGCATTCCCTCTGAACTGCTCCAGCGCCGCCCGGATATCGCCTCCATGGAGCGTAGAGTCGCTGCGGAAAACGCTCTCATCGGCATCGCCCAAGCCGCGTATTATCCCAGCATCATGCTAGGGGCCGGCGGCGGCGTCGAAAGCGATCAAATCTCGGAGCTCATGCATAAAGGAAGCACCACATGGGTCGGCTCTCTCTCCGCCAACGAGGTCATTTTTGACGCCGGCCGGCGCAAAGCCCAGGTGGCCGCCATCCTCGCACAGCGCCAGCAGGCCGCGGCTCTCTACAGGGAGCAGGTTCTCTCTGCGTTTCGCGAGGTGGAAGACCAACTCTCCGCCCTGCGCGTGCTTGCCCAAGAGGAGGAGCAGCAACGGCAAGTGGTCCGCGCAGCCACCATCAGCACCCAACTCTCAGAAGACCGCTTCCACCAGGGGCTGGACAACTACCTCATGGTGCTCACCAACCAGACCATCGAACTCCAGGATGAACAAGTCGAGGCGAACCTCCTCACCCGCCGCATGCTGGCTAGCGCCAGGCTCATCATCTCTCTGGGGGGCGGCTGGAACGTAAGTCAGCTTCCGTCCAATTGACCACGTGCATCACAATCACGTGCAAGCCGGTCTCGAATCCAGCAACGCGCCGCTCACCCATCACAGATAGCCCTGCTGCTCCGTGACGGTTACCCTTTTAGCAAGTCGTGGGCGCTGGCTGAGCGTTCAGAATATGAGTCCGCAGCAGCCTTCCTGCCGTCGCTCCATTGCCCTTCTCCAGCGCCTCCAGAATTCGCCAGTGATCCTGTTGCGCGGCCACCAGGTCGATCTTGTCGCGGAGCAGGCGGATTTGCACATGGACCTCAAGCGCCAGCGAGTCCCAGGTCCTCAACAGAATCCGATTTTCACTGGCGGCTACGATCAGCCGATGGAAGCCGATGTCGTGGCGAGTGTAGGCCCCAATATCATTGCGCTTCGCAGCCCCCAGCACAGCCTTGGCCGCCTTCTCAAAAGGTTGCAGCTTACCTGTCAGCAAAGTCGCCGCCTGCCTGCCCGCCAACTCCTCCAGGAAGGCCCGCACCTGGTAGGCTTCCCGCACGTCCTTCACCGTTACTTGGCGCACCCGCGTACCCCGGTAAGGAGCCGTGGTCACCAACTCCATCCCTTCCAACTCGCACAGCGCCTCCCGCACCGGCCCTTGGCTGGTTTTGAACTCCTTCGCCAGCTTGAGCTCCACCAGACGGGCGCCGGGGGCAAGTTCTCCGCTGAGAATCTGGCGCAGCAGTTCCTGCTTGACACGCGGAGCTGTAGAATCGCGGTGGAATTCAGGTGCGGCGGATGGCATCTGCCTATTATTATAGGATCCGGCGCTGGCAATCCTATCAATAATTGGTAGTCTGCTATGGGTCGCCTTCCGGCGTGCGCTCTGAGCTGACGTTCCCGGTTCGCAGTCCGGACCGCGGCATCGATAGATGTCACCCGCAGCCAGAGACTGAGAGAATACAACGGAGGAGATGGAGATGGCAGATGGCAGTGGTCCAAGCCTGGAGATGAATCGCAGAGAGTTTTTGCGGACGGCGCTGATGAGCGCAGCCATGCTGGCCGTTGCGGATCGGAACCAGACTGCGGCAGCACAGACAACCGCGGCTCTGCACAGTGCACCCTATGCCGCGCTTACACCTCTGCCCCCGGGCGCAATCCGGCCAGAGGGATGGTTGCGCACCTACCTGCAACGTCAGGCCGAGCAACTTGGCTCCCAGCTTCCCCGGGTCTCCTGGCCATTTACCGAACTCTATTGGGCCGGCGAGGAGCAAGCCGAGTCGTGGTGGCCCTGGGAGCAAAAGGCCTACTGGATCGATGGAGCCACGCGGCTGGCGCTGGTGCTGGGCGATCAGAACCTGCTGGACAACACGCAGTCCTATCTGCGCTACACGCTGCATCATGCCGGCCCCGACGGCTACCTCGGTCCCACGTTCTTTGAAAACCCTGTGGGAGACTACCATCGCTGGCCGCAAAACGTCTTCTTCCGCGGCCTGGCGGCAAACACCGATGCGGGTCTAACCAACCCCGCCGCCGCCCATCAGGCTGCAATCTCGAATCAAGACGCCATTCAGGCGCTGCGCAACCACTACCTCCATGACAAAGCGGACTACGGCAAGCCTATCCGCAACGTAACCAATGTGGAAGATATTCTCTGGTGCTATCAACATACCGGCGACACCCGGCTGCTGGAGATGGCTGAAAGAGCTTGGGGCGAGTATCTGACCGTCACCGGTCCAGGTCCAGCGGACCTGGGAGATCTCGCCCCCATGCGCGTCTACGCCGCCACACCCATCAATGCCCACGGCGTAACCTACGCTGAGATAGCCAAGCAGCCTGCAATTCTCTATCTCTACACGGGTAACCCGGAGTATCTGCGCTTCGCCCTGGCCGCGCAGCGGCGAATCTTCGACCATCACATGCTCATCGATGGAATCCCCTCCACCAGTGAGTGGTTCCGCACCCGCACCTCGCTTGACTCGCATGAGACCTGCGACATCGCAGACCACACCTGGTCCTGGGGTTACATGCTCATGGCCACCGGGGACGCCCGCTGGGCCGATGCCGTGGAACGTGGCTGCTTGAACGCCGGCTTCGGAGCCATCAAGAAAGACTGGAAGGCGCTTCAGTACTTCTCCTGTCCCAACCAGTTTCTCGCCACCATCAACTCTGACCACAACGTCATGGAGCACGGCGGGTTCATGATGGCCTATCAGCCCAATCCCGGCAGACACACCGCCTGTTGCGGCGGCAACGTTCACCGCGTCTTCCCGAACTTCGTTATCCGTATGTGGATGAAAGACAGCGACCACGGCCTTGCCGCTGTCCTCTATGGTCCCTCGCGGGTCAAAACCAATGTCGGATCAGAGGCGCGTGAGATCGAGATCCTGCAGCAGACCGATTATCCCTTCGGAGAAGAGATCCACCTCACCCTGAATCCAACCGCGCCGGTCGAGTTCCCGCTCTCCCTGCGCATTCCAGCCTGGTGCCACGCGCCGCGTCTGGCGATCAACGGCAAGCCGGTCAGCTTACCGCAGATCAAAAACGGTTTCGCGACGCTGCGGCGGCGCTTCTCTGCCGGCGACACCGTCACGCTTACCCTTCCCATGACCACAGCCCTCTCCCACTGGCCACAAAACGGCCTCGCCCTGGAGCATGGACCGCTCGTCTACTCCCTCCCCATCAAGGCAACCTGGTCGCCGGTAGCCGTGGAACGCTACACCACCGCGTCCTTCCCCGGTTGGAATGCGCTTCCCGCAAGCGCCTGGAACTACGCCCTCGCCATCGATGAGGCGCGGCTGCAGCAACAGGTGCAGGTCTGTCGCAAACCAATGACTCAGGACCCCTGGATCGATCCGCCCGTGACGTTACGCGTGCCCGCAAGAAGCGTCGCCGACTGGCAGTTGCAAGCCAATCCCGACGATCCGCAACAGCTCTTCACCCCGCCGCTGCCCGAGGGAACCAAGGAGACGCTGGGAGCCCAGGGCAAGCTGGCATTCGGCGAACTCGAGTCGCTCACGCTGGTACCCTATGGTTCCACCCATCTACGCCTCACCATCTTTCCCAAGGCGGAGAACGCATAGCGCAATCCCTCTGCGCGCGGCATCCCGCGCAGAGGCATCCGGAGCCGTCTCTCCCTGGAAAGACGCAGACGCGGAACCGGCAGGCATCTCGTTCATCGATCGGGCAGAGCCTCTATGCTGTGGGCTCATGCACCGCCCGAAAGGCGCTGACCGCGTCGTGCAGACGCGAAAAAAGACGCAGCGAAGGATCGCACTCCGCCAGGTGATGGCGCTGAAAATCCGCCGTCGCATCCGGTGACATCCTGGCGAATCCAAGCACAATTTCCATCTTGCTCAGCTCCTGGTTGAGTTGCGCGATCACCCGCGATGCCGAGTAATCGATCTGGCTGATCGCCTCCGCATCCACAATCATCCATCTCACCTCGGGCTTCTGCCCGCAACGGCCGCCAGAGAGCAACAGCAACTCTTCCGCAAAGTGATTCGCATTGGCGTAAAACAAAGCCGAGCCAAAGCGGTAGAGCACCAATCCCGGCTCGCTCACGGCGCCCGCCGCCACGGATCCTATGCTCCAGGCGCCGCTGTTCTCCATGCGAATCACTCCAGTGTGCGGACGATAGCTGTGGCGCACAGTGCGTAGCAGTGAGAGCGCCATCGCCAGCAGGATGCCGGCCTCCACTCCGATTCCAACCACGCAGCCCGCTGTAATCACCGCTACAGCGCACTCCGCTGGGCTCTCCCGGTGTAACTGCAGCAGACCCCGCAAGTCGATCAGATGGAGCGCGACCAGCAGTACCAGCACTCCCAATACGCTCTGCGGCAGGTATTGCAGCGTGGGAGTAAGAAACAGCAGCACCCCGCCCACCAGCACGGACGTAGCCAGTTGCGACTTCTGGCTCGTGCCTCCAGCCGTCTCCACCATCGCCGTCTGCGTTGGACTGCCATTCACCACAAAGCTGCCACTCAGCGCAGAGGCCAGGTTCGCCACCGCCAGACCCACCAGATCGCAATTTTCATCAAGCTCCTGCTCATGGCGCAGAGCATAGGCCCGGGCAGTCGCTGCGCTCTGCGTCACAATCATGATCGCGCAGGAGCCGGCAACCGGAAGCAGCCGCGCAATCTGCCCCCAGCCAAGCCACTGCAAGTGGGGGTGCGGCAGGCCACTGGCTACCACTCCCACCGTCGGAACACCATGCTCAGAGAACTTCCACACTGCGCTGGCTGCCGTTGCGCCCGCCACAGCAATCAATGCCCCCGGCAGCGCCGGCCACAGAGCCCGCAGCCCCAGCACCAGCAGCAGCACCGCAGAAGAGACCAGCAACACCGGCAGGTGCAGATCCGGCAGTTGACGCACAACCTCATACAACTGTCCCAAGGTGCTCCGCGAAGAAACCTGCACACCCAGCGTCTCACCCAGTACAGCGATGCCAACCTGGATGCCGACCCCGGTCAAAAACCCCATCAGCACCGTTTGAGAGAGAAAATCAGCGATAAAGCCCAGGCGAAGTAACCGACTCAGCAGAAGAAACACTCCGCTGAGCAGCGCAACATACCCTGCCAGCGTCACCCACTCCGGGCTCGCCACAGGTGCCATCCTGGCCAGTCCGCTAGCCAGGATTGCGGCTGTCGCCGAATCCGCAGCCACCACCAGGTATCGCGACGAACCGAGAGCCGCAAATGCCGCCAGCGGAGCCAGCAGCGTATAAAGCCCCGTAACCACCGGCATACCTGCAATCCCCGTATACCCCAGCACCTGCGGGATGTTCATCGCGGCCAGGGCCAGACCGGCGCGCGCGTCGCGCAGCGTGTCCTTCCAGCGGAATGGACGCAGACCCTCGAACAAAATCCTTCATCCTGACCCGCCCGCTCTTTGGCTTTCACCAGCCGAGCCGAGCAGCAACCTTCTGTCTGACGATACGCGACGCCTTCGCTTCGATGGGCACCTCCTCCTGCGCCATCTAAAGCGCGCACCAGATCCCAAGCGCCCATCCTCTCCAAAACCGCTCCAGTGTAGCGCAGCCAGACGCACCCGGAAACAACCCCCCTCCGCCCAAATTCCCTTCCCTGCTCGCCCCGCCCTACTCGCTAGTTGAACTTTCCGGCCCTCTTAGCCTAGAATCATCGTTAGCAGACGAATTTGTTCTGCCGCTGAAAGCTGCCGTCCGGCAAACGGCCGGTATCCGTGAACGCACCGGAGGAGTGGCGGAAGAAAGGAGTGGGCGAGAGCCCACTTTTTGTTTGCTCAAAATTCTGGCTTGGAAACTCGCCTTGGCGGATCGTGGCTGAACATCAACCCGACCGACAGTACGAGCATTTGCCGGAGGCGCTATGGCCCTGCAGATGGAAACAATTCGTGCCGCCGCTGACCGCGTTGCGGCTTCGCACCAGCTTGAGATCGTCGATCTCGAGTTTACCGGCGGAGCCAAGCACCGCTGCCTGCGCGTCTTCCTGGAAAAGGATGCAGCGTCACGCGCCCAAATGGCAGCCCAGATCCAAGCTCAAAGGGAAACCGAGCTGGCCTCCAGCCCCGCAGTCCATCCATCCCCATCCAAACGAGCAGCTCAGCCCGCTCTGCGGGTTCCCGTTGAAACCCTCTCCGGCGTCTCCCACGACGACTGCGCCAACTTTGCCCGCGACTTCGGAACCCTCCTCGATGTCGAGGATCTGGTCCCGGGAGCCGAGTACACCCTTGAGGTCAGTTCGCCCGGATTGGAGCGCAAACTACTCAAGCCCGCCGATTACCAGCGCTTTCAAGGTAGCCTCGCCAAAATCCAGACCTTCACCCCCATTCAGAGCAACCGTCACTTCACCGGTCGGCTTGTCGCCTTTGATGGAGCCGTCATCACGCTTGACCTCTCTGCCGTAAAGCAGCGCAGTAAACCAAACAAGCCACCCACCACCGCCACCATCGAGATTCCCCTGACAAACGTGGAGAAGGCCAACCTCATCGCTGAAATTTAGAACCTCAAAAGACAGCAAACCGAAAGACAGCAAACCGAAGCTCGCACCTCCAGAGTTTTAGGCCGCGCACTTGGATGTTGAGAACGTATTGAGGAATCGAGATCCACTTCCTCAGATAATCGGCACTGGCAGCAAAAATTTGAATCGCTCGGCGATCAGCATCGCCGAAAAAGAGAGAGACACATGGCAAGCGCTCTGTATCAGTCCATTGAGGTTTTGAGCCGGGAGAAGGGGATTGACCCGGAGATCGTCGTAAGCGCTGTGGAAGATGCCATCGCGCTGGCAACCCGCAAATATTACAAAACAGCCGAGAACATGCGCGGAGAGTTGGACCGCGAATCAGGAGACATTCGCGCCTACGTTTTTAAGACTGTTGTCGAGACCCCAGACCAGGTCGAAGATCCCGAAAACCAGCTCACCTTGGAGCAGGCCCGCGAACTCGCACCGGAAGTCGAAGTGGGAGCCGAGCTCCGCTTCTATAAGGACACCTCTCCGCTGGGTCGAATCGCCGCTCAGATGGCCAAGCAGGTCATCTTCCAGAAGGTCCGTGAGGCCGAGCGCGATACCGTGTTCAATGAATATGCCCACCGCGCAGGCGAGATCCTTACCGCCACCGTCAAGCGCCTCGAACCCATGGACGTGATCTTTGATCTCGGTAAGACTGAGGCCCGCATGCCCAAGCGCGAACAGTCGCGCCTGGAGCAGTTCTCTGTCGGGGAGCGCTTGCGCGTTGTGCTGCTGCGCGTCGATCGCGCCGCCAAAGGTCCGCAGGTCATCGTCTCCCGCGCCGCCCCCGCTCTCGTGCAGTCGCTCTTCCAATCCGAGGTGCCGGAGATTTATGACGGTACCGTCACCATCCGCGCCATCGCCCGCGAGGCTGGCGAGCGAACCAAGATCGCCGTAATGAGCCGCGACAAAGATGTCGACCCCGTCGGTGCCTGCGTCGGCATGAAAGGCATGCGCGTGCAGTCCATCATCCGTGAACTGCGTGGCGAAAAAATCGATATCATCGAGTTCTCCGACGAGATCACTACCTTTGCCGAAAAGGCGCTCCAACCAGCCAAGGTCTCCCGTGTCTCCATCACCGACGTCGCGGAAAAACAGCTTGAGGTCATCGTCGATGACACCCAGCTCTCCCTCGCCATCGGCAAAAAAGGCCAGAATGTTCGCCTCGCCGCCAAACTGCTCGGCTGGAAGATCGATATCAAGAGTGAAGAGGAAAAACGTCAGGAGGTCGAGCAGCAGATGCAGGCCATGGGCGGTGGGCCAGCCACGCCCATCGAACAGGTGACCGAGTTGGGTGAAGCCGTCATGGAGAAACTCATCACTGCCGGCATCACCACCGTGGAGTCGCTCGCGGATATGACCGCAGAAGAACTCGGCGAGATCCCCGGCATCGGTGACAAGACCGTGGAGAAAATCGCCGTCGCCGTCCGCCACTACTTCGGTCAATACGAGGAGGGTGAGGACCGGCCCGCCCCCACACCGTCCACCGAGACTACAGGCGCTGAGTCCGCGCTCCTCTCCGGCGAAGCTGCTGCCCCCCCCACCTTCGGCACGGATTCGGATCCCGTCCACTCCAGCAATCGCACCCCAGAACAGATTCTTGCCGAGCAGGCTGCCGACGCCGGCTCAGCCCAGGAGGTCAGCGAGTTCTCCACCGAGGACCTGGCGGTCACCGAAGACAAAATGTCTGAGATAGACGCCAACGACGCCAACGATGCCCGCGAAGCCCGCATCGAACTCGAGAACGATACCGTGGATCAACTCGTCGATCAAGCCCAGGAGGTCTCAGATGAAGGGCCCGGCGAATGAGCCCAGACCCCCATTGGCGGAGAACAGCAAACCCGCGCAGTGCGGTCGCTTGCCTGTTCAGCGCCTGGTTCTGCAAGGAATCGGGAAATCCCAGCCCTACGGCTGAAAAGTTAACCATTTCAAGGGATAATAACCTTGGACGAACTCCTACTTCGATTGAGGCTGATATGAACAGCTAAGTACGCAGTGGAACTGAAAAGGAACGGATGAGCAAAGTTCGCATCAACGATCTTGCACGTGAGTTAGAGGTCAAGAGCAAATCCATTCTGGATGCCCTTACCGCGGTTGGCGTTACCGAAAAGAAGACGCACTCGAGCTCCATCGAAGAGGATGAAGCCGCTAAGGTGCGTGAGTACTTCAGCAGCCGTGTCCCACGCTCGGCTCGCGCCGCTCAGGCGGAGACGCGGCCAAAGTTTGATCTGTCGCATGTCTCCAAGCCCGGCGATGCGCTCAAGGCCATCCTGGAGCGCAAGCAGGCCGAACAGGCAGCCAAAATGGCGCAGGCCGTCCGGCCTGCCGTAACCGTCGCCAATCCGGCTTCTCGCCCTCCTGTCGTGGCCCGGCCAGCCTCAACGACCACTGCCGCAACCGGCAGCACTGCGGCTGCTTCTCCAGCGGACGCCAAGCCTGTCACCGTAGTCTCCAGGTCGGCAGCCCCTTCCGCACCGGCGCCTCCCACCCCCGCTTCGGTCGCTCCTCCCCCGGTGCCCGCTCCGCGGCGCATCGTCCCCATTCCCCGGCCCGCTACACCCAACTTCGTCGTTCCGCCCGCCATTACCGGCCGACCCATCGCTGGACCTGTCGTCTCCAAACCTCCGGCTGCCCCGGCGCCACCTCCAGCCATAGCCTCCACACCGCCGGTTGAGCCCGTCGTGGTGGTCAAACCCGCTCCGCTGCCGCTTGCGCCGACGCCCACGCCCGCCACGCAAGCAGACGAGCCCCCTGCCGCAACGCCTTCCACCCCCTCCGCTCCTGCCCTCGCCGACATCCCCCCGGCCGCAGCGCCGGTTGCCACCGCAGAAGCTCCTGCCCCCGTGCAGCGGCGCGTGGTAATGCCGCAGACGGGTCCGCGCCCTTCTTATAGCGCTCCCACACCCCCTCCAGGCGGCCTGCGGACACCCATCTTCCAACGTCCGCGCCCTGGTGGCTACCCCGTCCCCGGCCCGGCAACGCCAGGCGCCCCGGGAGGCCGCCCCTCCACAGCTCCGGGTGCTCGTCGGCCCATGCATCCAACCCGGACCTTCCCCGGCGGTCCCGGCGGTGGCCCAGGCGCACCCGGATTCTCTCCGCGTCCCGGATTCGGTGCCGGCCGCCCCGGGTTTGGCCCCCGCCAGGGAGTTGCTCCAGGCGGCTTGATGCCCGCCCCCGGTGAGGCGCCCGGACCCAGCCGCCCCGTGCGCGCCGGGCAGCGTGGACGCGGAGCGCCACGCTACGAAAAGAACAAGGAAATCGCCCTCAAGGGTTACAACGTCCCCCGCTTCGGCGCGCCCCAGATCCCCCAGGGCGAGATCCCCATCACCAAGTCCATTACGGTCACTGAAGGCATCTCCGTCAAAGACCTCGCGGAGAAGCTGGAGGTCCGCGGCAAAGACCTCATCGCTACCCTGCTCATGAAGGGCGTTATGGTCACCGTAAACCAGTCGCTCGACGGCGAACTGGTCAAGGAGGTCTCGCGTCAGTTCGGAGCCGAGGCTACCGTCATCTCCGTCGAAGAACAACTCGAAAACGAGGCCATCGAGGGCCTTCTGGAAGACACCACCAACATGGTGGAGGTCGTGCGAGCTCCGGTCGTCACCATCATGGGCCACGTCGACCACGGCAAGACATCCCTCCTCGACGCCATCCGCTCCACCGATGTGGCCGCCGGTGAGGCTGGCGGAATCACCCAGCACATCGGAGCTTACAAGGTCCGTATCAACAACCCCGACTCCCCGGCCTTCGGGCGCGAGATCGTCTTCCTCGATACGCCCGGGCACGAGGCATTTACCCGCATGCGGGCCCGCGGAGCCAAGGTTACCGACATCGTCGTCGTCGTCGTGGCCGCCGATGACGGTGTCATGCCCCAGACCCTGGAGGCTATCGACCACGCTCAGGCCGCCAAAGTGCCCATGATCGTGGCCGTCAATAAGATTGACAAACCAGAGGCCGATCCCAGCCGCGTCATGAATCAGTTGGCCGCGCGCGGCATCCAGGCCACCTCCATGGGCGGCGACATCGAGTTCGTCCAGGTCTCCGCAAAAAAGAAGATCAACCTCGACGGATTGGAAGAGATGATCTGCCTGGTGGCCGATACCAACGAAAAAAAGGCTACCCCGGAGCGCCCCGCCGTCGGAACAGTCATCGAAGCCAAGCTCGACCGTGGACGCGGCGCCGTGGCATCCATCCTCGTCCAGAATGGTACGCTCCGTACCGGCGACAGCTACATCGTCGGCAATACCTTCGGCAAGGTTCGCGCCATGTTCAACGACCGCGGCCAGGAGATCAAGGAAGCGGGGCCATCCACGCCCGTTGAGATCCTCGGTCTGGAGAATATCCCCGATGCCGGCGATACCTTCCTCGTCATGGCAGACCGCGACAAGGCCAAGGGCATCGCCCAGTACCGCAAGATGAAGGAGCGCGAAGCCCAACTCGCCAAGAGTTCCCGCGTCTCTCTCGAAGGCCTGGCTGAGCAGATCAAGCAGGCCGGCGTAAAAGACCTCAACCTCATCCTCAAGGGCGATGTCCAGGGCTCTGTCGAAGTGCTCGCCGACTCGCTCCAGCGCATGTCCACCGAGAAGGTCCGGGTAAAGGTGCTCCACTCCGGCGTCGGAGCCATCACCGAGTCTGACATCCTGCTCGCCTCCGCCTCCAACGCCGTCGTCATTGGCTTCAATGTCCGGCCAGACCGCAAGGCCGCCGAAGTCGCCGAACGCGAGAACGTCGAGATCCGCCTGCACTCAATCATCTACGAACTGCAGGATGAGATCACCAAGGCCATGTATGGCCTGCTGGAGCCAGTGTTCAAAGAAAACTACGTCGGCCGCGCCAGCGTGCTCAACGTCTTCAAGATCACCAAGGTCGGTCAGATCGCCGGCTGCCAGGTCACCGACGGTCTAATCCGCCGGGATCATCAGGTGCGCGTGCTCCGCGAAGGCGAGGAGATTTGGAAGGGCAAGATCAGCTCCCTCAAGCGGTTCAAAGACGATGTCTCCGAAGTGCGCCAGGGCGTGGAGTGTGGTATCGATCTGGCGGGCTTCAAGGAGATCAAGGTCGGAGACGTCATTGAAGCCTTCACCACGGAGAAGATGGCCGGCGAGCTCGGTCGGAGTTCTGCCGAGGTCAAGAAGGAGCGCGATCTTGCGGCCCTCAAGGAGGCCAAGGAGATCAACAGTGAAGTGGCCCCGGCAGAAGCGTAGTTGCGCGGCAAACGTTCCAGGAAGCAATTCTCCAGAAAGAGGCCGGGAGCCATCCCGGCCTCTTCTTTGCTTCCGGGCAGCCCGCAGGGGAGTCGCAAGCGCAGCCGGCAAAAACAACTCACGCACCCTCATGCAGCATTAGTAGCTACATCGTCGCAGGCGACGTAGAACTCCCAGCGGCAGAGGGCAGAATCTGCAGCGTCACCGTGTGATTCCCTTGGTCCTTCTTCGCAACCAGATGAAAGTGAGCGTTACCGAACTGACTTAAAGCATGCCCAATTGCTGACCAGAGCTGTTCGTTGTCCACCGTGTCGGGCGTCGTGGGAACATCACGGGCAAGCGCGGTCTGCTCCTCTGCGGGCAGTGCGCTCACGTCAAGCGAGGCCAGGTGAAAGAGTGCGCCGGGCTGCACAGTCGCGGTCAGATCGACGGCATAGTTGAACAGGTCTCCCTTGGGCGTGGAAACCTCAGGTGTGGTTACGGCCACATCCAGATAGCCGGCGTCCCGGTAGATCTTCATCACGTTGTCGTGCACAGCTCGAACATCTCTGTCGCTGTCAAAGTCAGCGTTATACAGAGTGTCGGTAAACTTCTTGATACGCTCGCGAAGCTCCGGCAATGAGCCCGGCAGAATCACCTGATCCACCAGAATGGATGGCCTGATGATCCTCAATGTCACCACACCATCGTCCCTGGCGGACTGGCGCGCTTCCACCTCGGCTTGGATGCCCTTCCCCTTCAGCAGCGCGACCAGTGCCGCCTTCACCTGATCGGTCAGCGTGCCCGCCAGGGGGAGTCTGCCGTGGTACCCAGGCACAGCCGCTTCCAGCAATGCCTCAAGCTGCGTAGGCTCCCACCAGGCGAAGTTTGCCAGCCGCACACGCCGCAACACGCTGCTGGCCGACGGCGTCAGCTTCACGATCAGAGCTGACGGGCTCACCGTATAGGAGATCTCGCTGAACAAGCCCGTATTAGCCAGACGGCCAAGCGCAGCCTCAATCTGCTGTTCGCTCAACTCCGCCCCGGCGGTCAGGCCCAGGATGCGCAGAGCCTGGGCCCTGTCCACGCCGGGCGGAGCATCGATCAGGATCGTTCTGGGCACATAGCTCTGCGCGTTCGCAGGCGCGGGCCACACAACCCCCCAGACCAAACATGCCGCGCAAACCGGGAGGAACGCCGGAAGCCACCGTCTGCGGCAGGCATGGAGCCGTTCTCTCATGGATGGAGACACAATAGGGGACGCTCAAACAGGACTGGCAAGGCTCCGGCAGCCCGGTGGAGAGCCTCCATGGCCCATCCCATGTGCTACACGCTCGCGCGCCGAACTACCTTCGCACCCGTCCAGCATAGACCCGGTCGTGAGTCAGGTCCAGCGTCAGACCACCCGCAGCGGAGATCAGATCCCGACCCAGGCTTCCTTCAAACTCATCGGACAGGGTGTGCTGCGCGGCTTTCATGACCGGAATATGTTGCAGATCCACCCTGCGTCCGGCAACTTCCAGCTCCGCCTCGTCCAGCAGGTATACCGGGTCAGAGGCAGCGCCCCCCGCGCCGAAACTGCGCCGCGTGGCCTGCGTCGGGTGCAGAAACTCCGCGCGAAAGTCCCGATAGTAAGGGAAAAAGAAGGTGGTGGTATTCGCGCCGGAGTCAAACAGGAAGCTGCGCGCAAGCCCTTGGCTGCGGCACGAAAATAGCACGTTGAGTTTCTCCATGTAGATGGGTGAGGAGCGGTTACGCCCAGAAACCTCACCCCGCGCCGGCAACAGATTTCCGGCCTGGAAGCGATGATGACGGAAGCGAATGGAGCCCAGAGACTGGAAAACCGGGTAGCCAAGGATAGCCGGGATCAGATAGCGCTTCTTCCCTCCGGACGCAATTGTAAGGTTGGCGTCCGGAAGGATCAGCACAACCACGTTGTGCAGCGTCGCCTCGCCGATCGACAGGGTATCGAGGATCGCTGTATGCAGCGGGTTTTCAGCCCCCGTCGCTCCCTCCGTCTGGGCCACGCCCCGGCTCGGGGTCAGGCCCAGCTTCCGGGCAAAGGATGCAGAGACAGTAGAAAAGTTCGCCCCGGTGTCCAGAATCCACAGAGCCTTCACGCCATCTACCGTCAGATCCACGGTGATGTCGTGCAGCGGGTCCGAGTGGGTGCGGAGATCAACCTCTGGCACCACGGAAGAACCTCCACCAAACTGAATGGTCTGCGCAGGAGCATTCACCAGAAGCTTCAGCGTGGCACTATCGTCCTGGTCGTCTTTCAGCATCTCGGGAGACAGCCCGTCAGCAGCCGTGCTCAGCAGGCGAACATACAGTTCACTGGCCTCGGCGTAATGAAAGCGCTTTATGTTTACATCCGCCAGCGAACCCAGCACCAGAGCCCGGCGCGAGGCCGAAAGGCTCGTGTCGCTCAGCAGCGGACTCAGCAACGCCACCGCCTCGTCAAAACGGCTGCTACGCTCCGCCAGAACCCCGGCAAACAGATCGTGGATCCGCCCCGGAGGAGTTTGCAGCAGATCCTTTGCCAGATCGTCGTAACGCAACTGAGCAACATCGGCATCAAGAAGGCTGGAATCGGATGGGTCTGCGGCAGTTGCCCGCACCGACCCGCTGGGGACAAACAGAAACAGGCAAAAAACTAGGGCGAGTGGACCGCGCATCCTGCGCTTAGTCTACTCGCCCCATCTCTTCTCTCTTCAGTTCAGCCGATCTATGCGCCTATCTTGGCAGTCCATGGACTGGCGGCCTCCAGAGCACGGTTCACGTTCTCGATATTCTCCACCCCGGTGGTCTCCAGCCATTTGCGGAAGGCATCCGCCCCCTGCTTCGCGTAGATAGGAATTCCGTCCTTCCATGTAGCCCGGCCACAGAGCACGCCATTGAAGGCTACTCCAGACTCCGCCGCCAGTTCCAGTGTCTCAATGAAGACCGGATTGGATACGCCGGCTGAAAGGTAGATAAACGGCAGCGTGGTCGTCGCAGCGGCCGCGCGGAAGTGCTCCAACGCCTCAGCGCGCGTGTAGGCCGCCTCGCCCTTGCAGGCCTTGGTCCCCGCAACAAACTCCATCACAATAGGAACCTCCACCTTCAGTACATCCACCCCATAGCGTGGTTTGGAGAACTCCTTCATGGCGCCGGCAACAATTGATGGCTTCTTCCGCGCATACTGCACAGACTTCTCATCGCCCCCGTCCGCATCATAACCAACAAACTCCAGGAAGAACGGCACATCATGCGTCCGGCACTCATCACCAATCCGCTCAATCCAGGCATGCTTCAGCTCGTTAATGGCGGGCTTGTCAAACGGGGTGTAGTACAGCAGAATCTTGATGCAATCGGCCCCGGCCTCCACCAGACGACGCACACTCCACACATCCAGCAGATCAGGAAGCCGCCCCGGCGTATTGGCGTCATAGCCAGTCTTCTCATACGCCAGCAGCAGACCCTTGCCATTGCGGTGCTGAGCAGCCGGAAGACCATACTCGGGATCAAGCAAAATGGCGGAAGCGTGGTGGGTCAGTACATCGGTAACCAGCGTCTTGAAGATCTCTAGATCTTTGGAGGTCGCTTCCGCGCCGCGCTCCTTGGCCAGAGACTTCTGCAGTGACCCCCGCTGATCCATAGCGGCGGCCGCAATGACGTTGCGAGCGTTGGAGACGGCCTTCAGGCCGGCCAGCTTTCCGGGTGTGATGTTCATGATTCTCCTAATGCTGCGGTGTGCAGCGGATTGCACCGAAATAGTTCGATGTGCGCAAATCCACACATCGACACAAAAAGAAATTGTGGCGCAAACGCAACTCCAAAGCGCCCCTAAACAAGATTGTACATACTGCCGGCCACCATTGGCCTCCCTGTGCGGTGTTCGCTCTGGAACCAGCGCCCCACGCCGACCACGACCCGCCAACGCAGCCAAAGTGGCGCCCCTTGGCGTCAGTATGCACGCTCCGGTTGATTCTTCTTCCCCTCAATCCCCGCGCAACCTCACCGGGCATACCGCGGCTCTCAGCCCGGCGCTCCCATTCAGTCTTCACCGCGCAACCGATCGCGCAGGTCACTGGCCAGCTTCACCAGGTTGCGCAGACGCTGGCTCTGGGCAGGCGCTGCCTCACGCAGAGTGAGTTGCGCCTCCAGCAACAGCCCGGCCAGGCTCGCATTCAGCTCATTCCGCAGCTCAGCGGCAGCCGCTGTCTTCACCTTGGAAAGCTCCTGCGACCTCCGCACCAGTGCTGCCCGCGCCTGGCGAACGATCCGCTCCGCACTGCACAGAGCCAGATTCAATTCCAGCAGAGAAGCGCTGCCGGAGTTCTGATAGATCTGTTCCGTCGTTGCCGCGTCAGAGGCGGCAATCCCTTCGTCGATCAGAATCAGGTCGAACTCCGTCCGCCGGATTATAGTCACCGCAGAACGGCGATTGGAGAGAACCTGAACCTCGGCCCCCAAACCGGAACCAAGAGCCTCCGCAATCGGCGCGGCGAAGGTCTCATGCGCAATCAACAGTACTTTCGGTTGCATCAAGGGCGGCCTCACTCCTTTTGTCGGCATCTTCTTTACGCTTGGGAGACTCTCTTCGAAAACTTCATCTTCCAGAAAGCCGGAATCTTCCATAAGCTGTTTCAGATCCGCAGGTTCTTCCGATCATCATCGGGAAACAAATCTCCCCCATCTCCCGCAGTCGCTAAGCAAAACAGGACTGCGCATATCCATCGCCTTCCGCAACCGGCCTCTGCATGCTCTGGGCGCGCTACCCGCTTCAATCCGCCACTCAGACCCTCCAAAGCTGGAGCCTGCGCTAGAACCGGCCCTCGAACCCGGCCACCTGCAGTCCATCCGCATCAAGCCGGTTCATCCCCCAGGCCATACTCCTTCAGCTTGCGATAGAGGGTCGTCTTTCCAATGCCGAGCAGCCGCGCGGCCATCAACTTGTCGCCGTTGAGCTGGCTGATCGTGTTCAGAATCGCCTGCTTCTCCAGTTCCGCGATCGGTTGCACAATCGGCAACTCTGCGGACACAATCCCGTTCACCAGCCCCCGGTTGGAGCTTTCGGCAATCTGCTGCTGGGAGTGGAAGTGAAAGTTTCCCATCTGCGTTGGGAAGTCCGCAATATGCAGCACAGGACCGCTGGAGAGCGAACAGGCTCGCTCAATCGCCTGCTCCAGCTCCCGCACGTTGCCTGGCCAGTCATACTCCATAAGCAGACGAAGCGCCTCATCCGCAAAATGGTACCCAACTCTGTGCTCCGCCTTCATCCGCTCCAGGATGTGCGCCGCGAGCAACGGAATGTCTCCACGCCTCTCCCGCAGCGCCGGCAGGCGTATGTTCACAACATTCAGGCGGAAGTACAGGTCTTTCCGAAAACGCCCGGTCTCCACCATCTCCAGGAGATCGCGGCTGCTGGCAGCCAGGATGCGCGCCACCAAAGGAGCCACCCCGGACGGCGCGCCACTCAGCCCGTTGCCCAAACCAGCAGCAGCCCCAGCCCCAGTTGCTGAAGCATCCACCCCTATCGGACGAACCTCCTTCTCCTGCAGCGCGCGCAACAGACGCCCCTGCAGATCCAGTGGGAGACTTCCTACCTCGTCCAGAAAGATCGTGCTCCCTTCCACACCGGCCAGCAGCCCCACCTTGGATCGGTTCGCGCCCGGAATAGCCCCCTTCACATACCCAAACAGCTCACCTTCAATCATGCTCGGGAGCAGCGATTCACAGTCCACAGGCACAAACGGCTGCTCCGCATTCGGGCCGTTCGTGTGGATCGAGCGCGCTACCAGTTCCTTACCCGTTCCGGGCTCTCCCACAATCAAAACCGGATGGGTCGTATTCGCTACCTTGGAGAGAATGCGATAGATCTTCTCCATCGCCGGAGAGTTGCCCACCAGATTCCCCATCGCCGCTCCCGACCGCAGCCGGTCACGCAATAACCGGGACTCCACATCAATCGTGCGCCGCCGTGCCGCCCGCTGCAACGTGTTCGATAGCTCCTCCAGCGTGAAGGGCTTCGTCAGATAGTCTCCTGCCCCGCTGCGCATAGACTCCACCACCGAACTGACCGTGGCGAACGCCGTCATAATCACCACAATCGTCTGCGGATGCTCCGCTCGAATATCCTCCAGAAGAGCCAGACCCCCGCCTCCCGGCAGCTTCAAATCCAGCAGCAGAATGTCGATCGACGAGTGAGCCAGGGCCATACGCGCGCTGGACACGGAGTCCGCCGCTTGCGTGCTAAACCCCAGGCCTGCCGCAATCTCTGCGCAGGCATTGCGCACCGGCCCATCGTCATCCACCACCAGCACCCGCAGCGGAGGCAGTGGAATGCCGTCATGGGTATGGCTAACCCCTGGCCGACTGCCCAACTCCGCAGCAGGTAACATCGCGGCCCGCAAGGCAGTCGGCGACGCCGCCTTCGCCATCTCTTCCCTAACCGGCTGCGACCGAACCAAGGTCCGGCTCGGTCGGGCATCGTCCGCTCGTTCTTTGGATGGGTACAAAATACAGAATCCCTTTCTTCGCCTTGTCTAGGCAATCATCGCGGACGAAATGGAGGTCGTATTCCACCCATCCAACTCGTTCCTGCCAGGCTGTCTCTTCGCTGCAATGGATGGTATCGTCCACCGGATGCAGAATAACGTCCCGTATCCCGGGCGGACTCGAATCGCCAGTCTGCCTCCGCTTTCGGCCACCAGTTCATGAACAATGCGATGGCCAAGACCATGCGTCGCCCCATGCGGCAGCGAACCGGGCCGCAGATACGCGGCAATCATCTCCTCTTGCATCCCCGGGCCCGAGTCTTCCACCGTCAATCGCGCCTTGCCGGCCTCCTCCTCCAAATGAACCAGGATCTGGCCCCGCAAACCAGTTTCGCCCGCCAACACCGCTTGCCTTCCGCTGCGGATCGCCTCCGTAGCATTCCGCACCAGGTTCACCGTGATCCGCTCCAGAACCTCCGTCGAAAGATCCAACGGCGGAAGCAACGCGGAGCACGTCACGCTCACCTTCGCTACGCCCGCCGCAATCTGCTCCAGTATTGGAGCCAGATTCCGCAGGGTCAAAGCATGGCTGGATCTCGCCGCGTTGGCCTCCGGCAGCCGAGCCCCGCTGTCCACAGCCGACGATGGCGGCTGTAACCGCTCCCCCGCCTCCACACCCTCTCTCGCTTGGGCAGAGAACCTGGCCAGCAGCCGCTGGATCAACGTCGAACTGCGCTCTGCAATCAGTCTTAGCTCCGTCGCATAATGCTGATGCCTCGGAGCCAGCACGCCGGGCGCGGCCAGCAGCTCCGTGTATAGCCCCAAAGAGGCTAGAAGATTGCCCGCATCGTGAGCCAGTCCCACCGTCTCCACAAGACTGGATCCCCGCTCATACCCCATGCACGAGAAAGCCTGCAACGTATCCTGCGCCGATGCCTCAAATGGAATCCCTGCGGCTGGAAAACTCTGTGAACGAGCCTGCATAGTGATCTCCGAAATGTCTGCCCTGCTCTGCTTCGCTAACCCTTTTCCCCGGCCCAACCCGTTCCAAAATGGTTCTCCGGGTCGCCGAACGATGCCTCTGCTTGTCTTTTTATCGGCAATTTGGCGTGGAAGATGAGGAGATTTTCCACAAATTCCCAACTTGGAACATATCGCTCTGCAAAGCACAGTAACACAGTCCAAGCCATCAGCGCTGTGTCGTCCATGACACAGCAGCCTCTCCGTCTCAAACCCCATTTGCAACCGAAGCCTTATGATCTCCACCCCTCGAAATCCTCCTCCCCTCCACAGACCTACCCTCCTTCCGCCCACGCATCCCTCGCCTCATCGCCCATCCCTATAATGAATCCTATGAGCAAGATCGATCAGGTTGATCTCTATCGCAGTGGGGGACGAGGCGCACACCAGGCACGCCCGGTCAAGCTCACGCCGGGTTTCGTCGCCACCGCCGAGGGTTCGGTCTTGATTGAAGTGGGCTATACCAGAGTCCTCTGCAACGCCACCGTGGAGGCTGGCGTGCCCGGCTGGATGCGCAACTCCGGCCGGGGTTGGGTCACCGCCGAGTACGGTATGCTTCCCCGCGCTACCCTCACTCGCTCCCCACGAGAGGCTGAGAAGGGCAAGATCGGAGGTCGCACCCATGAGATCCAGCGCCTCATCGGGCGCAGCCTGCGCAGCGTCGTCGATATGAAACTGCTCGGCGAGCGCACCATCATCCTCGACTGCGATGTGCTCCAGGCCGACGGAGGCACCCGCACCGCCGCCATCACCGGAGCCTGCACCGCGCTGGCCCTGGCGCTCGGCAAACTCGTCCTGGCCGGTACCCTCAAACAGTTGCCACTGCGAGAGATGGTCGCCGCAACCAGCGTCGGTATCGTCGATGGCAACGTCCTGCTCGATCTGGCCTACGAGGAAGACTCGCGTGCTGAGGTCGACATGAACGTTGTCATGACCTCCAGCGGCGGCCTCGTCGAAACCCAAGCCACAGCAGAAAAAGGAACCTACTCCCGCCCCCAGCTCAACCAGATGCTGGATGTGGCAGAGGCAGGCATTCGCGAACTCCTCGCCCTGCAAAGCACCGTCCTGGCCTCCGCTCAGCGCACCAACTAGATCCAGCCGCGGGGGATCGGTCTCCCTCAGTCAAACGCAGCAGTAACTTCCTTGCCCAGGACGTCGCTTGACCCCAGCGCTCCCAGAACTCCACCCACACAATCACCCGTAGCCACGGAACCGCCCCAAGGCGCAGGAATCTCTTGCCTTCATCCACAGATTCGTCTGCCCCATCTCTGGCCCGACCTCCGCTGGCTATACTCAGAGAGGAAGGTTGACATGGCCAGGCCACCCACCTGTCATCACTTTGAACATCTCACTTCATCACCATCAATTGGCGTGGCAAGCCCTTGCGCAGCTTCCGGACGATCGTCCAACTGATCGCAGCCACAACCACCACGGCCGGACTGAAGGTACGCGCCGAACTGAATGAAAACAAGTATCCCAAAAGAGTGAAAATCTCCGACGACAGGCTCGCCACCATCAACATGGCACGTCATACTTTTCACGGCGACTGGAATTACACCATATCGCCACAATGAATCGTTTATTTATGCACACTGCCTTAGCTAGAGATGGGGTATTGCCTTATTGCCCTTGCGCATGATGGCGGCGTACTGCACGATGGAACTGGCGTACTGCATGGCCTTGCGCGAACGATCGAACTCGGCGATTCCATGCACGTCAAAGCCTTTGGCCATGGGCAGGGTGGTCTCTGTAATCATGAGCCCGGAGGAGTTGACGCCGAAGTCGTCTTCGCTGGTGATCATTCCGGGGCTACCATCCGTGAAGATGCGATAGCCGTGCTGTGGCACGATATCAAACGCAACGGTCCAGCGCTCGCCCTCTGCGTAGGGCGACCAGTTGCTGTGGGCGATGACGATCTTTCCGTCCCGGGTGGCGGAGCCGGTGGCGATGAAGGCGCTGCACTTGCCGGGCGCGACTGCGGCGCGGGGAGCGGGCTTGCCCTCTTTGGCGTCGACCATGGGCAGGTAGTATCCGGTGAGTTCCTGATCGCCGTTGAGCGCCACCACATCCCACAGATCGAGGTTTGAACCTTGGGCTTTGAGCCCTGCCGCGATCCCTTTGAGTTCCTGCTGGTACTCCGGATCACGGTTTGGCCAGAGGACATTCCTGGCAGCCTGGCGGAAGAACTACCAGGGCCGCTTATCGAGGTGGACGGCCTCGACGGCGTAGACGTGGACGTTATCTTCAATCTGCCGCGCGAGCAGGTATCCGTACTGAAAGCCGATCTGCTCGGGCGTTCCCTGCAAGTGGACGTGGGTCCAGCCGTCTTGATGAAACTTGTAGGCTCCTTGCAGGCGAGCGTCCGGCGCAGGAGAAGGCGTGGTGGGCGTGGCTGCTGTGGCGGCGAGCGGGGAGAGCGCAAAGAAGAGCACGGCGGCGAGACGCATATCGGTTGCTCCGGATGATGGATTGGCGCTGACGAGACGGCAGGTTCCATCAGGTTAACACCATTGGTGCAGGTAACCGTGAAGACTGCGAAGAGATTTGGAATCCCCGGCCACGGGCGGAAGCGGACGGCTGCGACGCGTTGGCTCTATGCTGCATGGTTTCGAAAGGGATTGGGAGGCGTCCCGATGTGGGTTGCGACGCGCCGCGGCCTGGATGGCGGCACGCCGCGCAGCGGTGTCCGAGGGCGGGCTCGCCGGATGGCGTGGGGCTACTTGACGGTTGCTCTGGATGGCTCCGGGCCGGGGCACGAGGGCTCATCTAGAATTGTTCTTCTATGCAGAGATCCGTCGCCGGGAACAGCGAGGCAATCCCCACTACACTGGCGAGCCCCGGGGCGATGCGATTCTGGCTGGCGGTGTGTTTGGTTGGGGTTACCACAGGTTTGGGCGCCGCTGCCCTGACGCGACTGCTGGAGGTGGTGCAGCGCCTGGTATGGCATGGTTCCGGGACAAACATACTGGCGGCGGCGCGTGCGGCCGCTGCGCCGCGACACATCGTAGTTCTGCTTGCCGCTGCGGTTCTGATCGGGGTTGGTCAACTTGTCTTGAGACGACTCTCCAGCGGTAACGGCATCGATACAACCGCGGCGATCTGGTTCCACGCCGGCCGGATGCCGGCCTGGCGGACGCTTGGCAGTGCGGTGCTTTCCATCTTTGCGGTAGCGATGGGCGCATCGATGGGTCGGGAGGGCGCGCCCAAGCAGGCAGGAGCGGTTTTTGCGAATCTTTTCTCGGATACGGGGAGGCTCTCCGATGAGCAGCGGCAGCTTCTGGTGGCCTGCGGCGCCGGCGCAGGGATGGGAGCGGCTTATGGCGTTCCGTTGGGCGGCGCTGTTTTTGCGCTGGAAGTGATGCGTGGGAAGCTCGCCTTGCGCTATGTTTTGCCGGCGCTGCTTGCTTCGCTGATTGCGACCGGAGTTTCATGGCTGGCTTTGCCGAATGCGCCGACCTACATCATCCCCTCGTTTCCGCTTTCGGCCTCGGTGCTGGTGTGGGCGGTTGTGGCAGCGCCAATCCTTGCATTCACTTCCATCGTTTATATCCGGCTGGTTCGCTGGGCAGATAAGGGCAAGCCGAGCGGATGGCAGCGATTGATCGCCCCTGCGGTTGTCCTCGGGTTGCTGGGGGTGGTCTCCATCCAATATCCGGAGTTACTGGGCAACGGCAAGGACCTTTCGCAACTGCTCTTTGCCAGCCCGGTGGGACTGGGGCTGGTGATGGCGCTGCTGGTGCTGAAGCCGCTGGCCACGGTGATGTGCATGCGCAGCGGCGTGCCGGGTGGGTTGTTCACGCCATCCCTAACCTTTGGGGCGCTGCTGGGCGCCGCGCTGGGGCACGCGTGGCTTGGGTTGTGGCCGGGCGCGCCTGTGGGGTTGTTCGCACTTCTGGGCGCCGGGGCCGTTCTGTCAGCTACTACGCAGGGGCCTATCTCGGCTGTGGTGCTGGTTGTAGAGCTTACCGGCAGGGACAGATCCTTTATTCTTCCGCTGCTTCTGATTGCTACCCTCTCGGCACTGATTGCGCGTTCCGTTGAGCCTCGCTCGATTTACGACGCACGCCTGAGCAACGAGGAGATAGCGTCAAGACAAAAGCTGCGCGAGCAGGAATTGAACCCTTTGCTACTTTCTAAATGCGATTGATTTGATTTAGCTGGATTTGTAAAGTTACCCCCATAGTTACGCCCGTTTGGTGGGCGCGGCCCGCTTCAGGCGTGCTGCAAATGCGCGAGCAGGCCAACTTGGATTTGCTTGCCCTGCTTGATCTGCCAAAGTGCGTGCTGGGCCAGCATTCCGAGCCAGATTTTGAGCGGGGAGGCGCAAGAGTGCGGACGAGCCATAGGTCCATCTCTGGCGATACGGCGGCTTTGCGATTCAGGACGCGCTACAGCGTGGCATGGCCTGCGCCCAGGTGCTGCGCCACAGCCAGAACGCTGGGCTCGCCCAGATCTTTCCGGATCGCTAATTGTGAACACGCATGTTGCTCTGCTCTTTCAGCAGCGCGTCTCCGAGGCGGATCAGAACTGGAAGAAGATGCCGAGCATGGGTTCGGCGCTGTGAGTAAAGGCGTTCGTCGAGTGGAAGGCGGTGGCAAGGGCGGGAGCTTTGTAAAGATTGCCGCGGTATTGCAGGCGCAGGCCAAGATGCGGGAGGACGGTCCAATCGACGCCGGCTCCGTAGACAAAGACGCCCTGGGTGGATGTCCGGGTAGATGCGGTTGTTGTGGTGGCAGCAGAGAGAGCAGGACAGGCGGTTGTGCAAACGGGGGTGGTGATGGTGGTGATGGTGCCGGCGCTGGGCACGGTGATCAGCAAGCCGCCGCCAGCCAGAACGAAGGGCCGGAGATTCGCTACCTTGAGCGAGGCCAGCCAATCGCCTGTAATCTCATGGGCGTTGGCCGAGATTGCGGCAGTGGAGGTGTAACTGGAGCAGTCAAAAACCGGGCAGCCGGGAGTATAAGAGGAGAGATTGGAGAGCCCCTGGTTGGCGCGATTGTATGCGTAGGTGGCTTCAAAGCCGACGACGGGATTGGTGATGTGGCGAAGCTCAAACAGGACGCCGGCAGCGTTGGCCGGACTCTGTTGGGTGTTGTTGCCCGAGGTGGACCCCTGGAACGCGCCGTAAAGGCTGGCGGCTACGGTGGTCTGAGCGCGTGCGGCGTAGCTGCAAACGGAAAGCCCCGCCAAGACGAGCGCGATTTTGATCCATGCAACTTTCATTTGAGCCTCCTGCGATGGTTGGGTAATGGGCCGATAGAAGTTGGATTCTCCGCCTGGGTGCGGCTTGAGGTTCAGTGTATCGCTGCGAGGGCAGCACGTATGGCGCTTCCACGTGCTACAGCTCTTTTGCTGCTGCGGCTGGATGCTGGAGATGACTGTGTGGCGGCGAAGCGGTGAGCATGCGAGGGCTGGACGATGTTCCCGGCGACGACGATATTCGGCATGACGCTGTGCGTCAGCGGCAGTACAATTAGCTCGAATCCGGACTTAAAGAGGAGGTTGTTCCAGCTCGAACAGCTTTGGTTTCGAGGATGGCAGATTTTCCGGTGACTGGGTTTTCGTCGCTGGGTCTCAGTCGCTGGGTCCGGCTGGTTGGCCTGAGTGCTCCGGGGAGTGGGCATGAGATTGGCCCGCGCCTTGACCTGGGCGCCGAGTTGCACGGACGTCCGCAGAGGGCGGATTGTAGATCTGCTTATCTGCAATAAAAAATTGGGATTGGACGCGGGAAGATCGGTTCGAGATGCTGGTGACAGGAAAGGCTGTACGGCAGGACCAAGGGTGTGGAAGAGAGATGCTGAACGACTGCCTGGCGAGACCGGTCTGTCTTTGCCTGGCAAGCAGCGGACCTTGGTGGTCCCGTTTCTTTTGTTCGCTCGGTTTGTCTCTTCTGTGATTCTGCGCTGTGTGGCTGCAACCCTCTGTGCGCAGTGCCTACGGCACCGGGGCGCAGTGGCGACGCGGAGGTGGCAGTGGCGCGTTTTAGAGTTTTAGAGAGGTGGGTGACCGCATGAGAGCAGCCCAGGATTTGCCTGCGATCTGTTCTACGCTGGTTGGAGCTGCAAGGCGCGCCGCGTTGGTCGGGCGGATTGTGACGGATCTGTTGGGCCTGATCGGCTCCGTCGAGCCAGTCCCGTTGGCTGCGGCAGCGTTCTGGAGCGGGTACGAGTGAGATCTTTGGGGCAGAGTGCGCTGCGACTGCGCCCGGAGCGAAGGAGAAGATAGACGGTTGCGTGCGGGCGTTTACCCGGGTACCTGATGGGCCCGCACGCGGGTTGGAGCTGGAAGAGGAGGAATCGCATGAATTATCCCGTTTGGGACGTCAGCTTTGGCGCCGGTCTGCTGATCGCCATGGTGGCTACGCTGCATGTGTTTGTCTCTCACTTTGCGGTGGGTGGTGGATTGTTTCTGGTATTGACGGAGCACCGCGCGAGGCGCAGGGGCGACACCGAGCTGCTTGCCTGGCTGAAGCGCCACACGCGGTTTTTTGTGCTGGTGACGGTGGTGTTTGGCGCGATCAGCGGGGTGGGCATCTGGTTCACGATTGGGCTGATCAGCCCGACGGCGACCAGCGATCTGATCCACATCTTCGTGTGGGGCTGGGCGATTGAGTGGATCTTCTTCTGTCTGGAGATTGCCTCTGCACTGCTCTATTACTACGGCTGGGATAAGCTGAGCCCCGCCCGCCATATGGAGTTCGGCTGGATTTATTTCATCAGCTCCTATCTGAGCCTGGTGATCATCAATGGCATTATCACCTTTATGCTGACCTCTGGCGCGTGGCCGGAGAACCACAGCTTCTGGAGCGGCTTTTTCAATCCCACCTATCTCCCTTCGCTGGTGTTCCGCACGGCGATCTGCCTGGCGCTGGCCGGGGTGTATGCGCTGATCACAGCCAGCGTGCAGAAAGACAAGGCGCTGCGAACCCGCATTGTGCGCTGGAGCGCGCTGTGGACCATCCCCTCGCTTGCCGTGCTGCCGGCGTGCGGCTGGTGGTACATCCGTTCCATTCCTCCTTACGTATGGCAGAACGCCCGGGGGATGATGCCCACGGCGAGCCGGTTCGCCGGGTTCGCCTGGGTGCTGCTGATTGTGGTGTTTGTGCTGGCGCTGCTCACGCTGGTGCGGCCGGCGAAGATCCACCTGGCGTTTAGCCTGCTGGTGGCCGTGGTCGCCTTTGGCGCGATGGCCTCCTTTGAGTTTGTGCGAGAGTCCATCCGGCTGCCCTATGTGATCTCCAACTATCTGTACGCCAACTCGCTCTACGCCGCGACGATACCGGGGGATGGCGGCTTCAGCGTGGCTGAGGTGCAGGCGGCGGGGATTCTGCCCAGCGCGAAGTGGGTGAGCATCCACAGCATCACGCCGACGAACCAGCTTGCGGCCGGGCAACAGATCTTCCGCGTCTCCTGCGAGAGCTGCCATACGGAGAACTCCTACCGCGGACTTGCCCCCGCCATTGTGCAGCACCAGTGGGATCTTGCGAAGATCACGGCGTTGCTTGGCGGGCTGAACTTTATGCACAACGGCGTGATGCCGCCCTTCGCCGGGAGCAGCGAGGAGAGGGCCGCGCTGGCCGCTTACCTGCACTCGCTGGCTCCGGTGTCAACTCGGGCTACGGAATCGATCACCGATGGCAAGGCGGTGTTTCAGCATAACTGTATGATGTGCCACGAGGTGAGCGCTACCGACCCGCTTTTTGTCAACCTGGACAAAGATCCGAGGAATGCGGCCGATTCGCTGAAAGATCTTACCACGATCTTTCCACTTATGCCCGACCTGAAGCTCACCGCGGAGCAGCGCACCAACCTGGTTGCGTGGATCAACACCCAGCGGCGCGGGATGAACTTTTCCGCTCCCGCGCAAGGAGGCAACTAAGATGTTGCAGACCAATCTGGTTCCCAGTCTGGATCCCAATCCGTTGCCCGCGCCGTACTGGCTGCTGAAGGTACTGTTGATCGCGACGTTTACGCTCCACATCGTGGCGATGAATCTGATGCTTGGCGGTGGGGTGGTGGCGCTGCTGACCCGCTGGCGAGGGAAAGATCGCGAGCTCAGCAGGCGGATGTTCCTTGACATTGCGAAGAAGATTCCGATTCTGCTGCCGGCCACGGTGAGTCTGGGGATTGCGCCGCTGCTGTTTGTGCAGGTGCTGTACGGGCAGTTCTTCTACACCTCCTCTATCCTGATGGCGTGGCCGTGGTTCCTGGTTCTGGTGCTGCTGACGGTTGCGTACTACGGGTTCTACTACGTTTCCTACCAGAGCGGCCAGGACACGCGCCGCGCGGGTGGGGTGATGTACCTGAGCGTGCTGCTGGTGTTTCTGGTTGGATTTTTGTTTACGAACAACATCACGCTGAGCCAGACGCCGGCTCGCTGGGGCGCAAAGTACTTTGCGAACGCCGGGGGATGGCATCTGAATCTGTCTGAGCCGACGCTGATCCCGCGCTATCTGCACTTCTTTGTTGCCGCGGTGGCCGTGGGCGGGCTGTTGCTGGTGTTTATGGCGTGGGCAAACTGGAAGCGCGATCGAGCCTACGCCAGCCGACTTCTTTCCTTTGGGGGAAAGACATTTCTGTACGCTACGATGACCCAGTTTGTGGTGGGCATCGTGTTTCTGTTCACCCTGCCGCTGGATAAGCGCATGTTGTTTCTGGGCTCTGACCCGGTGGCTACAGGTCTGTTTCTGGTGGGCGTCGTGGGCGGGCTTGCCTCCATCTTCCTGATGTCGCATGCGGTGCAGCAGGAGAACATTCGTCTGGCCGGCATTGGGGTTCCGGCTATCACAGCTTGCGTGATTGTGGCCATGAGCATCATGCGCGACATCCTCCGCGACGCCTACCTGAAGCCCTACTACGACCCCAGCAAGATTCCTGTGCAGACGCAGACCTCTGTGCTGGCTCTGTTTCTAGGCCTGTTTGTCTGCGGCGTTGTGCTTTGGGTTGTGATGCTGTGGCGTTACGGCATGTTTGACGGCAAGGCGGCAGCCGCGCAGGAGAGTCCGGCCGGCGGCGCGCAGCCTGAGTAGCAAGCCGACGACTGCCGGGCTGTGTGCTTTTGCGTTGCTGTGTGCTTTTGCGTTGCTGCAGGCTTTTGCGTTGCTGTGTGCTTTTGCGTTGCTGCGGGCTTGCGGCTCACCCCTGGGGAGTGAAAAGAGTTCGATGGGTGGTTCATGGTCTGTGGGAGAGCCCGGTGGGATGGCGGCTCCTCCGGCAAGCGCCTGGGCGTGCGGGCATGGGGAGGACGCAGCCGCAGCCCTGTTTTCCGCGATAGTCCCAGTTCCAGTGCAATTGGCGGAGTGCTAGCAGCCGCCGACGGATGGACGATGGGGAGATGACGGATACTGGTAGAAAGCAAGACAGGCTTGCGCCCATGGTAGCGATGCGAGACGAGAAGACGAGAGGCGAGGCCGGCTTTGGCTCGCCGAGCGGGCTCTATGAGGGAGTGGGAGTTTCGCTGGGCATGTCGCCGAGCGCGATGAAGGCGGGCGGCGCGGGCGAGACGATTCATTACACCTGCACGGAGAGTCCGCTGGGGCGGTTGCTGGTGGCGACTACGGCGCGCGGGCTTTGCGCGGTGCTGTTTGCCGAGGCCGCGGAGTGCGGCGCGGGTGGGGTGGGATCGCCTGACGCTGAGCTGATCTTCGAGCTGCGGCAGCGCTTTCCGCAGGCTACGCTGCGCGCGTCTACGGCCGGGGGCGAGGGGCTGCCTGGTGAGGCGGTGCAGGGGGTGCTCTCGCATTTGGGCGAGCATCCCTCGGCCAGTGCGCTTCCCTTCCATATCCGCGCTACGGCGTTTCAGCAGCGTGTCTGGCAGGCGTTGATGCGGATTCCGCGGGGAGAGACCAGGACCTACGCCGAGATTGCCGCGGCGATTGGATCGCCACGATCCGTCCGCGCGGTGGGCGCTGCCTGCGGAGCGAATCCGCTGGCGGTAGTGATTCCCTGCCATCGAGTGGTTGGGGCGAAGGGAAGGCTGAGCGGCTATCGCTGGGGCGTGGAGCGGAAGAAGCGGCTGCTGGAGATGGAAGCAGATGCCGGCAAGTTGGTGGATGCAGTCGGCGCGCCGGTTCTGCCGTCCAGGTAGAAGCCGGCAGCACCTACGCGGGTGACGTGCCCCCGGATGGCGACGTACCCCAGATGGTCTTGCGGAGCGGCATGGAAGGGATTCTTCCTCAGAACACCGGTCTGGGCGCTGTAGCTCGAAGCATGGATCTTGACCGTAGTGATGAGCTGACAGGGATTCCCGACGGGCGACCAAAGCAGGCTTTGCCCGTTGATGCCTATGGATGAGGTGGATGTTCAGGAAAATGAAAAAGGGGCGAAGTCTGCGTTGAAGAGTGCTTGATCACAATTGCACAGTTTTTCTTCCGCAGCAAAAATATGGTTAGTGATGAAACACACCGCAACGGCGGCGGCAGTGATGCCGGATTATCCGGCGGTATTCGCCGGAGGCACAACGCCCTCCACACTGCCGCCACGCCATCTGACGGGCGCCATGACCAAGAGCTCCGCAACGTTGCAGGAGTTTGCAAGACTCGACATTCCTTGCGGAGCGTAACCCGATAAGCACAGAAGAGAACGGCTTAAGTTGCGAGGGGTTTGGAATGCTTCCATTCGTTCGTCAGGGAGTTCGTCAGGGAAGGTTTTGTGAAGCTATCGGTTTCAAGCAAGTGATGTCGGTTTGCTCACAGCAGGTACATTCGATGAGAAAAAAGCCGTCAAGGACAGTTCTGTTGATCGAGGATGATCCCGAAGAGGCGCGCACGATTCGCGCGATGCTTAACGATAGAAGAGAAGCTGCTTTCGCATTAACCGCGGTGGCGAGTCTGACGGACGCGGAAGCCTATTTCGCAGAGCATTTCGTCGACATTGTTCTGCTGGATCTGGGACTGTTCGAGCTTTATGGGCCGGAGGCGGTGGGGTGGGCGCGAAGAAGGGCTCCTGAAGCCTCCTTTGTGCTGCTGGCCAGCCAAGACGATGAGTCGAAGGCAATCCAGGCCCTCCGCGAGGGAGCGCAAGACTATCTCCTCAAGGAGCAGATGGAACCACTTCGACTGATGAGCTTTCTGGAGCATGCGATGGAGCGCAAGATGCGGGAAGAGGCCGTGAGCAGGGAAAGGGACCTGGCCCAGTCCACACTCAACTGCATCGCAGATGCCGTGATCAGCACCGACGTAGCGGGAAAGATCACGTTTCTGAACCCGGTGGCGGGCAAGATAGTGGGCTGGACGTTGAGCGAGGCGGTGGGTCGGCCCTTGACCGATGTCTTTCGCATTGTGGACGCCGCGACACGAGAGTCCATACGGAATCCGATGGCGAAGGCGACGGTTGAGGATCTGGCAGGAAGTTTGCCCTTGAATTGTGTACTGATCCGCCGTGACGGCCGTGAGTTCTACATCGAGGATTCTGTTGCTCCCATCCACGACCCTGAAGGGAGGGTTACGGGAGCGGTGATTGTCTTTCGCGACGTAAGCGCGGCGAGAGCGCAGGCGGAACATCTGATTCATTTGGCTGAACATGATCCCTTGACGGGGCTGCCGAATCGATTGCTCTTTTGCGACCGGATCGGTCAGGCGATAGCACTTTCACGTCGCCGCCAGCGGCGAGCCGCCGTCATGTTCCTCGATCTGGATGGGTTCAAGCAGATCAATGACACGCGGGGACATGCAGCCGGTGACGAAGTTCTGCGCTCCGTGGCAAAGCGTTTGCTGGAGTGCGTGCGCGCGCCAGACACGGTAAGCAGGCAGGGCGGCGATGAGTTCCTGATCCTGCTACAGGATCTGGATCGGCCGGAAGATGCATGCTCGACCGCCAAAAGGGTGTTGGAGGCGGCAGAGGATGTCCATGTTGGGGACGATCGCGATGTTCGGGTGACGGCAAGCATCGGGGTGAGCCTTTATCCCGAGGACGGCCTGGATGCGGAGACGCTGATCAAGAACGCCGATGCCGCCATGTACCGAGCCAAGAGGAACGGGCGAGGGAGCTTTGAGTTTTTCAGGCGCGAGATGAATGTTTCTTCCCCGCGGGAGAAGAACTTGGGAATTGATCGAGCAGGACTGCATTCAGCAGCGACCGATGTACTTTGATGCGTCCGTTATATTCGATAAACCCGAGTTGCCGAAAGCGGTTCATGAAGAAGCTGACTCTGGAGCGGGTGGCTCCGATCATCTCCGCAAGCATCTCCTGGGATATTTTTGGAATGCCTGGATCCGGTTCGCCCGGTGGACCCAATTCCGCCAATAGCAGCAGGATCCGCGCAAGGCGCTTCTCACTGGAGTTGAAGAGCTGATCGACGAGCGCAGCCTGGGTGCGCATACTGCGCTCCAGCAGGGCCCTGACAAAGAGATCTGAGAAGCCGTGATCCACATGCATCACGCGGATCATCTCTTCGCGGTTGATTCTGAGAGCAGTGCAGGCGGTGATAGCGGTAGCCGCAGACAGACGCAGTCCGGGTATCGCGGCAAGCGCCTCTTCCCCAACAAAGTCGCCTGCGGAAAGGAGCGCGATGGTAGCTTCCTTGCCGGTTGCAGAGACGACAGTGACCTTGGCGCGCCCCTGGTGAAGATAGAAGATCGAGTCTGCGCTATCACCCTGGGAGAAAAACGGCTCCTTTGGAGCAAATTGGAGGGTGTTTCTCCCCAGACCAGGGCTCATTAACAAAGCGGCGATATCAAATTCCTGCTGTTGACGTTCAGCCATTGCAGTGCTTCCTCCCGATCGCAGCCGAGCCGGATGGCTAGTGGAGAGATACTGACGTTCGCCGACACTATCCTCATCCTACCCCTGAAGCGGGACCAGAGGAGAAGCTTTTGCCTGGCAGGTTCGCTGGAAGCTGGATGGAGCGGCGAGGCGGTCTGTTCCGATTTGCACATTCTGGCGGGAGTATTTTGAGTAGGCTTGAGTTGCGAGTCGCCAAATTGGCGTCAGCACATGACGGCGGGAGTCTTCGAGCAGCAGATTTGCAGCGATCGTGTCGGAATCGTAAAAGCGTCAGGCTCAAAATGATGGCGTAGACTCAATGGAAAGAGGGATCGATGCCTCCACATACAACGCGTGAATTGGCCCGCAGTCTGGTTGCTCACGAAGTCGACGTGGCCACGAGATCTCTGCTTGCGGAGCCTGCTACGGTGCGGGTCTATGAGAGGCTGCGCCATCAACTTGCGGCGACGATGGGTGTTGACGGTTTTCAGGCGCTCGCC